>NZ_JAEDAH010000088.1:0-87160 GCF_020320395.1 Thalassolituus marinus
CAGTAAATATCAAGGTTTCAAGGAATACGGCCCAGAAAGCGCGAAGCTGGGGTCGGCCCGCCGGCAAGGGGATAAGTTCCCCTGGGAGGCAGTAGGCACTGCGGATTTAAAAGTCGTTTATAGAAAACAGATACCTTTAAAACTGTGGGACAGCAGTGCCCGGCTGAGGCTCTTTCCAGCCTCAGAAATTATTGCGTTTGAATTTCTGCAGCTGTCCAACAATACCACTGCGGAAGCTGAGTACGCAGATAACAAATACCGCGCCCATAATGATGTGCAGGTAGTTACCCAGCTCACCACCTGACAGGTAGTTTTGCATGGTCACCACCAGTGCCGCACCAGCTAACGGCCCGAACAGGGTGCCGACACCACCGACCAGTGTCATCAGGATGACCTCGCCAGACATATGCCAGTGCACGTCGGTCAGCGACGCCAGCTCAAACACCAGACTCTTGGTACCACCGGCCAGTGCAGCCAGCGCAGCAGAAATAACAAATGCCAGCCATTTGTATTTTTCCACATCGTAGCCGAGCGATATGGCACGCGGTTCATTCTCGCGGATGGCTTTCAGAACCTGACCAAACGGCGAATGAATGGTGCGGTTAATCAGCCAGAAGCCAAAGCAGAAAATGGCCAGCACCAGGTAATACATCACGGTGTTATTGCTGAGATCAATCAGGCCGAACAGTGCCCGGCGCGGAATCCCCTGCATACCATCTTCGCCACCGGTAAAAGGTGCCTGCAGGTAGATAAAGAAGGTCAACTGTGCCAGCGCCAGCGTTACCATAGCGAAATAAATACCTTCGCGTTTAACTGCCAGCTTGCCATACACAGCACCGAGTAACGCCCCGGCCAGCGTACCGGCAATAATCGCAAGTTCTGGTGTCAGACCGGAGTTCAGCATCAGCCAGCCGGTAACATAGCCGCCGGTGCCAAGAAAAGCAGCATGACCAAAGGACAGAATGCCAACGAAACCCAGCAGCAGGTTAAAGGCCGCAGCAAACAAGGCAAAGCACAGCAGTTTAGCGAGGAATACCGGGTACACCGCCAGCGGCGCAAGCAGGCCGATAGCCAGCAGAGCAATCAACAGTTTGCGATTTATCATGTTACGCCTCCTTCCCGAATAAGCCGGACGGTTTAATCATCAGTACGATGACCATCACCACAAAAATCACGGTGCTGGATGCCTGTGGATAAAAGTATTTGGTCAGGCCTTCGATCACACCCATGGCCAGGCCGGTAATAATCGCACCGCCAATCGAGCCCATACCACCGATCACCACAATGGCGAATACCACGATCAGAATATTGGAGCCCATATCCGGCGAGACCGAGTACACCGGCGCTGCCAGTACCCCAGCCAGACCTGCCAGCGCCACACCAAAGCCGAAGGTGAGGGTGATAATCAGTGGTACGTTGACGCCAAAGGCCTGCAGTAACTGCGGATTTTCGGTGCCGGCACGCAGATACGCACCGAGTTTGGTTTTCTCAATTGCCCACCAGGTCAGGCCGCAGACAACGACCGACACGGCGATAATCCAGGCACGGTAATTGGGCAGATACATAAACGGCAGGCGGGTGCCGCCTTTCAGTGCCTCTGGTGTCGGGTAGGATAAACCGGAAGAACCGAATAAGTGGGTAAATATGCCCTGCAGCATCAGTGCCAGACCAAAGGTCAGCAGCAGGCTGTACAGGTGATCCTGATTGGCGATCGGCCGAATCAGAAATACCTGAATCAGCATGCCGAAAATACCCACCATAATGGGTACAAAAATCAGTGCCTGCCAGTAACTGAGTGACAGGTATTTCAGTCCGAGCAGGGCTGCAAATGCACCAACCATGTACAACGCGCCCTGGGCGAAGTTAATAATGCGCAGCAGACCAAAAATAATGGCCAGCCCAAGGCTCAGTAGCGCATAAAAAGAACCGTTAATCAGACCAACCAGTAGCTGGCCGGAAAGAGCAAAGAAATTAATATCGAGAAGTCCGGACATAACACATCAACCATTCAGAAACCGGAAAGAAAAAAGGGGGCACATACGTGCCCCAAAGAGGTCTTTCATCGGGAAAAATTGCATTCGTCCAGCATAGGGTTATAGGCTTCGCTGCCCGGAATGACCTTCAGAACCTTGTAGATGTCATCCTCATCTTTGCGCTCAGCAGGTTTTTTGATCTGCACCAGCAGCATGTCGTGCACCATACGGCCATCGCCACGGAACTCGGCATTAACGGCGAAGAAGTCATTCGGCTTAGTTGTCTTCATCTGCTTCATTACCACATCAGCATCATCGGTACCGGCTTTCTGTACCGCATTCAGGTAATGCATGGTTGCCGAGTAAGCGCCAGCGTGGGCCATGGATGGAATTTCGCCGTGTTTTTCCTTAAAGCGTTTGCTCCAGGCACGGGTTTCGTCATTCAGATCCCAGTAAAAACCGGTGGTCAGTTTCATGCCGCCAGCAACGTTGCCGTCCATTGCTTTGGTGTTTTGCGAAAACACCAGCAGGCCGGCGATATCCATGCTTTCGGTCAGACCAAATTCGGTAGCGGCGTTCAGCGCATTAACGGTGTCGTTACCGGCGTTGGCCAGTGCCACCACATCGGCACCGGATGCCTGAGCCTGCAGAACATAGGAGGAGAAATCTGTGGTACCCAGAGGCGCGCGTACGCTGCCGACCACTTCACCGCCATTGGCTTTAATGACATTGCTGGACACAGTTTCCAGCGCATGACCAAAGGCATAATCGGCGGTGATAAAGAACCATTTTTTCTTACCTTCACCGACCATGGTTTTCACCGTGCCGTTAGCCAGTGCCACCACGTTATAAGTCCAG
The DNA here is from genome assembly GCF_020320395.1 of Thalassolituus marinus. Classification (GTDB taxonomy): domain Bacteria; phylum Pseudomonadota; class Gammaproteobacteria; order Pseudomonadales; family Oceanobacteraceae; genus Venatoribacter; species Venatoribacter marinus. The sequence continues at coordinate 2,832 of NZ_JAEDAH010000088.1, forward strand.
TGAGCGATGTAAGGCGAACAGGCTTTGGTGGTAAAGCCGTTGGACGCCGAACCAGTAATAAGCGCAATGTTTTTGCTGTTGTTGGTTACCTGAGTCACAGCACCGGTCACGGCGGAAGATACCAGGCCGCCGATGGTATCGACGTCTTCACTTTCTACCCAGCGACGGGCAATGGCTGAGGCAATATCCGGTTTCAACTGGGAGTCGGCACTGATCAGCTCAATCGGCTTATTCAGTACTTTGCCGCCGAAGTCATCAATCGCCATCTGGGTGGCAACGACACAGCCAGGGCCACAGATATCAGCATAGGTACCACTCATATCGGCCAGTACACCGATTTTAACTTTGCCATCAGTGGTTGCCATGGCCGCACTGGCCAGAGTGCCTGCGATCGCAGCGGTAAGGATTTGTTTTTTTAATGTCATCGTGTTTGCTCCGCGTGAGTGTGCGTCGTTATCCGGCTGATTTCCCAGTGAAATCAGACACCCAGATAGGAATTAAGAAGTTCGGTTTTTTGCTGCAGTTCGCTGGCGGCAATTTCTTCAACGATATGGCCGTGTTCCATCACGTAATGACGGTCGGCAATCGGTGCGGCAAAGCGAAAATTCTGTTCAACCAGCAGAATGGTTAAGCCGCGTTGTTTCAGTTGCACCAGCACTTCGGCCAGTTTCTGCACAATCACCGGTGCCAGGCCTTCGGTAATTTCATCCAGCAGCAGAATGTTGGCGCCACTGCGCAGAATGCGCGCCAGTGCCAGCATTTGCTGTTCGCCGCCAGAGAGGCGGGTGCCCTGGCTGTTACGGCGTTCCAGCAGGTTGGGGAACATCTGATAGATTTCTTCCACCGACATGCCATCGGAGCGCACAGTGGGCGGCAGCATCAGGTTTTCTTCCACGCTGAGGCTGGAAAAAATGCCGCGTTCTTCCGGGCAGAAACCAACCCCCAGATGGGCAATGCGGTGCGCCTGCATCGGCATGGTGTCGCTGCCGTTGACGACAATCTGACCACTGCGTTTGCCGACCATGTTCATAATGGCTTTCAGTGTGGTGGAACGACCGGAGCCGTTACGTCCGAGCAGGGTGACCAGTTCGCCCTGCATTAACGTCAGGTCGATACCGTGCAGAATGTGCGACTCACCATAAAAGGCATGCAGGTTATTAATGCGGATTTTTTCGCGATGGCTGGCATTCATGATGCAACCTCCACAGCGTCGGCTTCCGAGCCCATATAGGCTTCACGTACCTGGGGATCGGCCGATACCGTGGCGTAATCGCCTTCGGTAAGAATGGCACCGCGCTGTAATACCGTGATCTGGTCGGCCAGTTTCGATACAACGTGCAGGTTGTGCTCCACCATCAGAATGGTGCGGTTAGCCGATACCTGCTTTATCAGTTCGGCGATCATGCCGACGTCTTCGTGGCCCATGCCCTGGGTCGGTTCATCGAGCAGCATCAGCTCCGGTTCCAGTGCCAGGGTGGTGGCAATTTCCAGTGCGCGTTTGCGGCCGTAGGGCAGGTCGACGGTGACGCTGTGGGCAAAGGACTCCAGCCCTACCGATTTCAGTAACTCCAGGGCGCGATCATTCAGGTGCTCAAGCACTTTGTCAGAACGCCAGAAATGGAAGCTGTTGCCTTCTTGGCGCTGCAGGGCAATGCGTACATTTTCCAGCACACTCAGATGAGGAAATACGGCTGAAATCTGGAATGAACGGATAATGCCTTTATTGGCAATCGCTGCCGGTTTCAGTGGCGTAATATCCTGGCCGTTAAATAAAATCTGGCCGGAAGTTGGCTGCAGGAATTTGGTCAGCAGATTAAATACGGTGGTTTTTCCCGCGCCGTTGGGGCCGATTAAGGCGTGAATATCACCGCGGCGAATATTCAGGTTGACGTCATCGACGGCAATGAAACCTTTAAAGCCTTTGGTCAGATTTCTCGTTTCGAGAATGTGATCCTGCGTCATAGTCCGCTCTCTGTAATACTTTAACCAGCGCCCCAATAGCGCGCTGTGTTGTTGTTATTACAGCCAGACTAGCGATAAAACCTTGCAGGATTTTCAGCCAATTGCACCGAAATCTTGCAGCACGCAGATTTCGGGGTAGCCATTGGTCGAAGGCGCTTCAGGCCTTGTGCTGTTCGTGCTGCCAGTGTACGTCGGCAGCCAGCATATAGCCGGAGCCGTACACGGTTTTGATCAGCTTCGGCTTTTTCGGGTCGTCGCCCAGTTTTTTGCGCAGACGTGACATGCGCGAATCGATGCTGCGATCGTATGCAATGTCCTGATCACCGAGCAGGCGTTCGCGCGATACGATTTGTTGCGGTGCCTGTAGTAGTGTCATCAGCAAGCGCCCTTCGGCGGTGCTGAGATCTTCACGGCTGCCGTCCGGGCTGGTCAGACCCAGAGTCGCGCTGTTGAACTGCCAGTTGGCAAAACGGGCAACCGTGGGGGCTTCCTGACTGACAGGTTCGCTGTGTTTATTCAGGCGTCTTAACAGGCTGTGAATACGTGCGGTCAGTTCGCGTGGTTCAAATGGTTTGGTCAGGTAATCATCGGCCCCCAGTTCCAGTCCGAGAATGCGGTCTGGCAGTCCTCCGCGTCCGGATAAGATAAGAATACCGGCATCGGTGGTGTCGCTCAGTTGGCGTACCAGTGCAGTGCCATCCATATCCGGGAGGCCGAGGTCGACCACGCAGATATCCGGCGTGCTGTCTTTAATGGCCGTGAGTATCTGCTGCGCGCTGTGAAAGGTGCGGGTACTGAAGCCAAAGCTGTTGAGTTCTGCGGCAATCAGCGCGCAGATATCCTGCTCATCATCAACAATATAAATCAGTCCTTTATTGCTCATTCTGTTCTCCTGATTGTGGCTCATGGCTCAGGTGTTGTAATGCGCTGGCCAGTGCCTCGCAGGTAAAGGGTTTACGCAGCAGCGGTATTGTGGCGTCGTCACTGCTGTAATCCGGATTGCCGCTGATCAGCAGGGTAAAGCCCTGTGGTTTGCCCTGCTTAAACAGGTGCGCCAGTTCAAAGCCGCTGAGTTTGCCCGGCATATCAATGTCGCTGACCAGACCATCAATGGCATCGACGCTGGCAATTAATTGTTGCGCCTCGTCGGCATCGCTGGCGTCCAGCACGCGAAAACCCAGATCGGTTAACTGATGGCGGATTAGTTCGCGCAGGTCGTCTTCGTCTTCTGCCAGCAGAATCAGTTGCCCGCCGCCGAAATCCATGGTCGGTTCCGGTTGCTGCTGGCTGCTTGTGGATAATTCATTTTTTGCTGGTATTGAATCGGCCGGTAGCAAAATCTGCACACAGGCCCCACCTTGTGCACGATTGCTCAGCTGAATATAGCCGCGCGACTGTTTAATAAAACCGTACACCATACTCAGACCCAGACCGGAGCCTTTGCCGCGGCTTTTGGTGGTGAAGAATGGCTCGTAAGCCTGATTCAGTGCCTCGGCGGAAAAGCCACTGCCGCTGTCTTCCACGCTGATTTCAATGTAGTCACCGGGCGCTACCTGTTCGTCCAGGCGCAGATAACTGATGCTGCGCTGACTGACGCTAAAGCTGATATCACCGCCATCGGGCATCGCATCACGGGCGTTCAGTGCCAGGTTTACCAGCGCATTTTCCAGTTGCGCAACGTCAACGAACAGTGGCTGATGAGTGTCGACCTGGTAGTGCAGCTGAATATTTTTTGGCAGCGAACTGCTGATCAGATCGATACAGTCTTTCATTAATTGTTCGAGGTCGGTGTTGCCGGGCGTCAGCTGCTGGTTACGGGAAAAGGTCAGCAGGCGTGAGGTTAATTCGGCACCGCGCTGAGTAGCGCGAATGGCCGGTGCAATAAAAGCCTGCTGTGTATCATCGTGCTGCTGGCGTTCGCGCAGTACCATCAGATTGCCCTGAATAATTGACAGCAGGTTATTAAAATCGTGCGCCAGACCACCGGCCAGTTGTCCGGCGGCACTCATGCGCTGGGCTTCCATTAAGCGGCGTTCGGCTTCTTTTTCGTTAGTAATATCCATCGACAGATTCAGCAGGCCGATCACTTCACCATCGCTGTTCAGGTCCGGCAGCAATAAACGGCGGGTGATGATCTCGCGGCCGTGCAGCTGGAAGCGATATTCATAATGCACTTCTTCACCGGCCAGACAACGATCCACTTCCTGTTGAATATCGCGCAGCATATGCGGTGATAAATCCGCCAGACGCTTGCCGGTTACCTGGCTTTTGTCGCCACCAAATAAATCGGCGTAGCCCTGGTTAACGAAAATATACGTCAGCTGGTTATCGAGGTAGGCAATCTGCGCGGGCAGGGCATCCAGAATCAGACGCTGGCGTTCTTCCATCTGTGCCAGTTCTTCGGTGCGCTCACGTACGCGGCGGTCGAGGTTGGTGATGTTGCGCCGCAGCTGGCGCACCATGGTATCGAATACATGGGCCAGCGTGCCGACTTCATCGTCACGCCGGATGCCGCTTTCGGCACGCAGGTCGCCATTGTTCACGCGCTCGGCGGTTAACGCCAGCTGTTTGATCGGCTGTACGATACGGTTAACAAACAGAATGCCGAGCACCGCCGCGAGCATGATTGAGAACAAACCAATGGCCAGAATACGCTGGCCCAGTTGCAGAGAACTGCGCTGCAGTTCATCAACATACACCGACGAGCAGATATACCAGTCGAAGCCTTGCAGCGAACGTACAACGGATATTTTCTCGTAAATATAATTACCCGGATCACTCGGCCGGTCCCAAAGATAATGCAGTTCTTTATTGCTGTCGGAAACTTCGATCAGTTCTTCCAGAATTGGCCGCCCGGAGGCGGGGTCGATCAGATCCAGAGCGTTGGTGTCATCGATGTTGGCGTTGGGGTGGGCGATCATGTGGCCGCTTTTATCAAAGATAAACAGGTAGCCGGATTTCGCCACGCGAATGTCGTTCATGGCTTCGCGCATGGTGTCGATGGCACGCTGACGCCGTTGCTGGATTTCGCTTTCCAGATCATCCAGATACAAGCCGGTACCAATCAGGAAACCCCACTGCGGGAAGTATTTCAGGTACGACAATTTATCAATGGGTTCACCTTCATCCAGTCGTTGCCAGCGATACTCATAAAAGCCGTCACCGGCTTCGATGGCTTCCAGCACCATATTTTCCAGCACGACAGCGCGGGCCTGATCGGGTACGTCTTTTAGCGGCCTGCCACTGAAGGTCGGATCGGGGTGGGATAACAGCATGGTGTTTTTGTCGGCCACCCACAGGTAACCATCGCGGCCATAACGGAACGACTGCAGATCGCGCAGAATGTCGTTCAGTGCGCTTTGCTGGCTAAGGCCCTGGCGTACAGCCAGCTGCAGACGATTGTGGATATGGGCTTCGGCCATATCAATGACGTTACGTAAGCGTTCTTTGTGCGAATCGACTGCCTGCTGACGGTAGCCTTCCATATTGGCGTACATTTTATTCGCCAGCTGAAAGACATTATTCAGTGCCAGCCGCGCCGAGTTTTTTTCGATGGCGTACACCTCATTCTGCACCAGCGGCACGGAATAGAAGTACACGGTAATAAAAATTACCGCGACGATCATCATAATGACCCCGAAGAACCGGGTAACCAGGCGAGTGCTTTTCATGCCGCCGTCCGCGCTGCAGAAACTACCCTGCAGTCTATCCGCACAACTGCTTAAACCGTCTGCTGCTTTGGTCGGGTGGACGCGCCGCTAAGAGATAGGGTCGGGAAAGGGATGGCGTGGTTAAGGTGAGCACCCCTGCTCACAGGAGCAGGGGGCTGAGGTGCGACAGGTTCAGGGGGCGATCTTCTTCTTAAGAGCGCGGGTCAGTGACAGCGGCAGGCTTGGCAGCGAGCGCAGAACCCACGGCAGTACCTTGCGCTTAACGCCGTTCATCGACTCCGGCACCATGGCTTCAATCAGATGTGGCCCCGGGTGAGACAGTGCGTATTCCAGCGCCTTATTGAACTCTTCGGCGGTGGATACGCGCACACCATGCACGCCCATCCCCTGCGCCAGCTGGGCAAAGTTCAGCACCGGGCCGTTGAGGTCGAGCTGAGACTTGGCTTTCGGGCCAACTTCTTCTGCGCCGACGCGTTCCAGTTCGATGTTCAGCACCGAGTAGGACTGGTTGTTGAAGATAATGGAGGTGACGTTCAGCTGTTCACGCGCCATGGTCCACAGTGCCTGGTTGGTGTACATGGCGGTGCCGTCACCGATCAGAGCCACCACCGGGCGCTCAGGGCAGGCAATCGCTGCACCAATGGCGTTGGGCAGACCCTGGCCAATGGCACCACCGGTGAGGGTGATCATGTCGTGGCGCGGGCTACCTGCGGTGAGCGCGTTAAGCATCAGACCAGAGGTAATGGCTTCGTCAACGATAATGGCGTCTTCCGGCAAATAATGGCCCACGGCCTTGCAGACTTTCGGTGCGGTTAAGCGGCCACGGGGTGCACCCGGACGCTGAGCCGGCTGTAATTCTGGCTGGGCATTACTGGCTCCCAGCGCGGCAGCCAGTTTTTCCAGGCTGGCGGCGGCATCCTGTTCAGGCGTAGACAGGGTATGAACCGTACAACCATCCGGAACCAGATAGCTTTGCTTACCCGGATAGGCGAAGAAAGACACCGGTGCTTTACAGTCGACCAGAATCAGGTGCTCGATATCCGCCAGCTGTACGCCGGCCAGTTCGGCCAGATAGGCAATACGCTCTACCGGTGGCAGGCCTGCGCCGCGTTCAATCCGGGTCGGGAAGCATTCGCCGAACAGCTTCACCTTGCTATGAGCAGCGATACGGCCAGCAGCCTGCAGCGACGGTTCACGCAAGCCATGCCCGCCGAGCAGGATGGCGGTTTTCTTACCCGACTGAATGGCACTGACCACCGCAGCAACAGCACTGTCATCGGCTACCTGTGCGGGGGCCTGCTGTGGCATGGCGCACGGTACACCGCCTTCACCCCAGGAAACATCCGCAGGCAGAATCAGCGTAGCCACCTGGCCCGGCAGGCCTTTGGCAGTAACGATGGCTTCGACGGCATCCTGGCACAGGGCTTCCGTGCTTTGCGAGGTGCGCACAAAACCCGGTGATACGTTACGGGCTACGGTTTCGATATCCGATTGCAACTGGGCGTCGTATTTCACATGGTAAGTGGCATGGTCGCCGACGATATTCACCACCGGCACTTTACCTTTACGGGCATTGTGCAGGTTGGCCAGACCGTTACCCAGGCCACAGCCTAAGTGCAGCAGGGTGGCAGCAGGTTTGTCCGCCATGCGCGCGTAACCATCGGCGGCACCAGTGGCGACACCTTCAAATAACGCCAGAACTGCGCGCATTTTCGGTTCGCTGTCGAGCGCCGCAACAAAATGCATTTCACTGGTACCGGGGTTGGTGAAGCAGACTTCGATGCCAGCATCCACCAGAGTTTTCATCAGAGCTTGTGCGCCGTTTGGCATTGTTATTCTCCTCGCTCAAACATTCGTTGATGCCGTGGCTTATTCGCCGGCAATAATGGATTTTGCTGCTGCACGGGCAGTCATAATACAGCCCGGCAAAAATGTACCTTCCAGCGAGCGTTTGCCATTACAGCCACCGCCGCCAAAGCCTGCTGCCTCGCCCACACAATACAGCCCTGCAACCGGCTGGTTATTGTGGCCCAGTACGCGGCTGCTTAAATCGGTGCGCAAACCACCCAGGCTCTTACGGGTAATTAACTGCATACGAATAGCAATAAATGGTCCGGCACCTTTTTTCTGTAATGGTGCAGGTTTACAGGTGCGTAAACGGTCTGGCCCCCACTGGCGGGCGTGCAGAATACGGCGAATCTGATCGTCGTTCTCAAGCTTGCTGCCGGCGACAAAGTTGGCGTCAAACGCATCGGCAGTGGCTTGTAACTGTGCTGCATCAATATCGTGAGAGCAGGTTAACGCGTTCATTTTCTCAGCCAGCTCTTGCAGTGTATCGGCGACAATAAAATCGTCGCTTTCACGTGCCATCTGTTTCACCAGGCGGTGGTTGCCGAGCAGCGTTTCCACAACAAAACGCACGAATTGTTTATCGCGAATACGTTGGTTATGTTCAGCACCGGAAATGGCAAATTCTTTAGCGGCTATACGCCAGTTGAGCAGATGCCAGGTCCAGGGTTTTTCCTGCCTGGCAACGCGCTGACACAACCAGTGCGTATCGAAACCGGTGACTAATGGCTCTGGCCCGATACGTTTGCCCTTGTGGTCCAGCCACAGCGCCGACTTACATGGAATGGTGGATAATCCGTGGCCGTCAAAATGCGGATACGGATGAGGGAAACCAGCAGCGTAATTCCACATTTCACCGGCATTAACGATATGGCCACCGAGTTTATCGGCGACTTCGTGATGCAGTTTGCCGTCGGCAAACGGATGCGCGCCATTGAGCATGGTATCCGGCAGGGCCCGGTGCTTCGGCCAGTTAGCGCGGGTTTGCTGATGGTTGCCGTTAATACCGCCGGTGGCGACCACTACGGTGGATGCACTGAAACGGACAGTCTCTCCCGTGGCATCGTTCACACCGATGGCGCCGGTGACTTTGTCGCCGCTCTGTTCCAGGGCGGTAATACTGTGACGGTGTAGCAGGGTTAAACGGTTATCGCGGTTGGCCGCGTGCATGGCGGCAATCAGGGTGCGGGTCAGCTCGCGCGAGGTGCCATATACCACGTGGTAACGTGGCACACTGTTGCCTTCGCCGTACATGCCACGCTCGACCCAGTTAACCGCTGGCATAAACTTAATGCCTTCGTTTTGCAGCCAGTCGTGTACTTCAGTGCGAGAGTTTTCAACATAGTATCTGGCCCAGGCCAGCGAATGCTCATCGCGGGTATCCAGTTCGCCAAAGCTGATCCAGTCTTTCAGCGCACGCTCCGGGTTATCGGGAATGCCCATCTTACGTTGCAGCGGCGTACCAACCAGCGCCATACCACCAAACGCCCACAATGCCAGCCCGCCCAGACGCTCGGGCGTATCGCGGTCGACCAGAGTCACACTCTTACCTGCCCGCAGCAGCTCGACCGCCGTGACAATGCCGGCGATACCGCCGCCAATGATCAGGGCATCCGCTTGAATATGCGTAGACATACCGAATCCTCAGGGTGCTTATTATTGTTATCGCACAGGATAGGGCAGTGTGCCGGGCTTTGGCTTGACCGTAAAGGACGGTGGGTTTGACTCTGGAGGTCGGGGGGATTTCAAAGAGGTTTAGCATCAGTGGCCGGGGGGCTGGTTGAGAACCAGTCCCCAGGTGCTTCGGAGAGAGATCTCTCCCACCGTTTTCTTAGTAGTTCAGGTTCTTGGTTAGATGCCAGCCATCTCCAAATGGGCATGGATAAACCCTTAATAGAACACCGTCCTCGTTGTAAATGATATCTGCTCGGAGCTCAGCTTCAGAGCGACTCTGATAGCTGGCCTTCGCATTTCCGCAACTATCGCAGCAGTCCTCACATTTATGACTGGGCGTTTGTCTGGTTATGGGAGATAAATGCCAGAGCCCACAGGTGTCGCATTGGTATGGCGTCAACTGTTTATGGTGCGTCCTTTCTATATGCTGACAAGCCTCAGTAGCCATGAATTCCGATTGAAAGACACTCAAAGGTTGCTTGGTTTCTTTTCCATAGCAGCTGGAACTCTTCATTGAAATGCCTCCATCACCTACAAGCCCCAGGAACACGACAGGCGCACTCTGAGGGAACATGGCAAGCGTGCTCCGCGCAGCGTGCAGCGCTTAGTGGCGACTTGCTTGGGTATAAGCCAAAGTGCTTTTCATAAAGCTCTATGGTTTGATCGAAGGCAGAAACCAGGTTGGCGTAGTCTTCTTTGCCATAAATGCCAAAGTAGGGGTAATGATCAATAAACCGGCCAAAGAGACTCTGGCAGTCTTCACGATAGGCTTTGGTGTCGAGGATATGGGCGTGCCAGATTTGGTCGACTTGTTTGCTGGGTACTAATGAAATACCAGGGTACAGCTGTTTCAGGTGCAGGAATCGTCGGTACTCCAGCTCTGCTTTATCCCATTCAACTTCGGTCATTTCCGCTTCATGGCCAGTGGTGTACTTATGTCGCAAGCGCGAGAAGTCCAGGCATTGGACTGTAGGTGATAATGATTCAGCGGTGAAGTTTCTGGCGGCAGAACTAAAAGTAGATGTAGTGAGTTTTATCATGTCTTGTTTCCTTTATTGGTAGTTGGAAGACATGATCAATCTATAAAACTGCTTCTGGTTTCAGAAGGGAAGGAGTTGGGGAAAGTAGCGACCTTTTGGGGAAAGTAATCAAAGAATCACCGGGCGATCTCAAAGAGCTCGTCTTTCAGTTCCTTTAGTTTTCCTTGAACGATTGTTAATTCTGCTTTGAATTCATCGGGGGCAATGCCTTCGCCTTTACTGATTTTCTCATGGTACTTGCTCGTGAAGGGGCGTAAATGCTCATTGAACTGATCGTTAGTCAGTGCGTAGTACCTTCTGCATCTGTGCCCATATTGCTTGCTGATTTCTCGGTTCAGGCTAAAAAGGGCGGCCAGGCTTGATAATGCTGAATTTACGTCGCCATAAAGGAAGTCTTGCGTGGCTATGCGTGAGTCGAGTTCGACATACATAGACCAGGCGGCATCTCTGTCGGCAGGCGTATGAATGCCATCTTTCCGATATTCTTCATTGAAAAACTCGAATAATGAGGCAATTCGTTCGTGAGCTCTGGTTTTTCCCTTACTGTACCGGCCTTCATGTTTGTCTAGTTCGTCCTTGTCTGCACCCGAATAGACCTTCTGTCGGTAATATTCATCAAGGAAACTTCTCATACTTGGAAATTGCTCAAGTACAAGCTTTTCGAGAACGTCAAAGGTCGTCTTTTTTTTGCTCACAACTTTCCCCAAATACATGCCACTTTCGCCACTGCTTTCCCTATCTCAGTAACTCTAGTCGTCTTAAAGTGTCTGTACTTTCAAAACGACTTATGAGGAAAAGCAATGGCTAAGAAAATAAAACCTGCCGACAATACTTCGAATATGCAAAATGCTAATAAAGGCACCCCAGGTGTCAATAAGCAGTATTCTCAGGTTCACGGTAATCGCGGCAAGCAACTAAACCCTAATCAGAAAAAGGATTAAGTATTAATCCAGTCGCTAAGGTATTGGAGACTCCAGCTCCTGATATCATGACTGTTGTATCCTGATGGTACGCCACCGTTACTGTACGGTAAGCGCATCATCAGGATATTTCGTTCTCCTCTAAACTTTCTAAACGTGTCCATTTCCCACTGCACCCATAAACTGCTGTGGGTATTGTCACCGATCAATACAACCAGTTTGTCAGAATCCTGTAAGAGTAGCTGGATCTTATCTTGGACCGGCAGAGACGCAGCGTCGGCTGGACTTCTTCTGTTTATATCACCGTATTCGTTCAATATTGCTTCTTCTAAGGACCTGTCGTTGAAACTTAGAGGGTGGTTGGAATTTGATCGAATGGAACGAACGTCGTTAACGTAGCGGTCGTCGTCGTGCTTGTAGCTGATGAATACCTTCTTCATTTGGTCTTCCTTGTTGGATGGGCTGTTGTTCAATGAAAGATGGGTGTGAGGGATGGTGTTTTCAAGTAGTTCTTGGCTTGCTCAGTCGATCATGCTTCTTATAGTTATGTACTATTGGTTTTTATTCGAATGGTTATTATGGCTATTAGAAGCTCCTGATTTACCTTCGAGTGCAGTTGCGCCTCCCAAATGACAATCAAATTCGAACAGAGCACTTAACTCAAATATCAATATTGATGGATGTACTAATATGCACTAAATTGTACTTTTTTGACACTTTTGAAGTTCAATCAATAAGGCATGGTGGAAGGCTGATGGCGGAAGAAATACTGACAATCAAAGAAGTCGCTGGCTTTCTGAAAGTAAACGAGCGCACCGTCTATCGTCTGGCTTCGGCCAAAAAGATACCTGCTTTCAAAGTGGGTAATGCCTGGCGTTTCAAGAAACACGATATTGAAACGTGGATTGTCCAACAAACCAAGGAAACCGGGGGCGGAAAATGATTTCGCCCTATCACGCCAAGTACTACGCAAACGAGCTCACTTGTCTGCATGCTGCTGACAGTGTTGATCGTCTTTCGCAGTCTCTGTTCGATGCAACGGTAGACCTGAACCCTCACCAGATAGAAGCTGCCCTGTTTGCACTGCGTAATCCTCTGCAACAGGGGGTATTGCTTGCTGACGAAGTGGGCTTGGGCAAAACCATTGAAGCGGCACTCGTACTTTGCCAGCACTGGGCCGAACGGCGCAGGCGCTTGGTTATTGTTTGTCCAGCGGCATTACGCAAGCAATGGGCGCAAGAACTGTCCGAAAAGTTCGCTCTTCCCTGTATGGTTCTGGATGCAGCAGCGATAAAGCAATCCGGCCTTTCAGCACAAACCTGTATGTCCAATATGGCAGGGAAGCAGGTTGTGATCATGTCGTATCACTTCGCGGCCAAAATGGCAGACGAGCTGGTTACTGTTCCTTGGGATCTGGTGGTCATCGATGAGGCGCACAAGCTAAGGAATGCCCATCGAGCCAGTAATCGCATGGGCCAAGCCCTTAAGTTGGCGTTTAACGGCCGTCGAAAGGTGTTGCTGACAGCTACCCCGATGCAAAACTCCCTTATGGAACTGTATGGACTTTCCACTTTGCTGGACGAGCATTTATTCGGTGATGAAAAAGCATTCCGGAAACAGTTTCTGCACGGAGAAAGTGATACTGATGAACTGAAAAAGCGCTTAGCGGGCTTTGCCAAACGTACTTTGCGCAGTCAGGTTCTTGAGTATGTTCGTTACACTAAACGGCAGGCCATCACGCAGCCATTCAATCCCACGGATGAAGAACAAGCACTCTACGAGCGCATTTCCGGTTTTTTACAGCGTGAAATTTCCTTTGCATTGCCTAAGCGCCAGCGCCATTTAACTGGTTTGATTCTGCGGAAACTACTGGCATCCAGCCCCTATGCGATCACTGGTACACTAAAAACTATTCTCGAACGTTTACAAAAAAAGCTGAATGGCGATGATCCTTCGGATGAAGACCTGGCAGCCCGGTTGATCGAGCAAGATGATCTTGAAGAGGAGTATCTGGAGGCTCAAGATTCTGATGAACTTTCAGAAGGTGAGAGTGAGGGACAGTCTCAGGCTGTATTGGCTGATGTAGCTAATGAACGTAATGAACGTAATGAAACTAAAGAGCTAGAAGCTGAAATTGCTGAAATTGAGTCTTTCATTCATCAGGCACAAGCATTAACCAAAGATACCAAAGCCGAGGCGCTGATAACGGCATTGGATTTAGGCTTCGCAAAAATGGCCGAGCATAATGGCCCGCGCAAAGCCATTATTTTCACAGAATCCAAGCGAACCCAGCAGTTTCTGGCGGATTACCTGGCCAGCCATGGCTATCAGGATAAAATCGTTACGTTCAGTGGTACCAATGCAGGGGCAGAAACCAATGCCATTTACCAGCGCTGGTTGCAGCAATACGAAGGCAGTGATCGTATTACAGGTTCAGTACAGGTCGACAAGCGTACCGCATTAATTGATGAGTTTCGTGATCATGCTGAGATCATGATTGCTACTGAAGCCGCTGCCGAAGGTGTAAACCTGCAGTTTTGTGCCTTATTGATTAACTACGATTTACCCTGGAACCCTCAGCGTGTAGAGCAACGTATTGGTCGTTGTCACCGTTATGGGCAAAAGCACGATGTTGTCGTTATCAACTTTCTGAATACCCGCAATCAGGCAGATCAGCGCGTGTTGGAACTGCTGACAGAGAAATTTCAGCTGTTCTCCGGCGTATTCGGTGCATCGGATGAAGTGTTAGGACGTATCGAATCCGGTATCGATTTTGAGAAGCGGATTGCCCGCATTTACGATACCTGCCGCAAACCGGAGGACATCGAAAACGCCTTTGCAGCTCTGCAAAAAGAGCTGGAAGCCGATATCAATGACAAGCTCAAACAAACCCAAAGTAAGCTGATTGAGCACTTCGATGAAGATGTGCACGATAAGCTCAAGCTACAACTGGATGCTACACAAGCCCGGTTAGATAAAGTCAGCCGCTGGTTTTGGGGAGTAACTCAGTTTGCACTGGGTGACAAAGCCAGTGCCAAAGCATCTGGCGCAAAAGCTCAATTCGATGAAGCTAACTACAGTTTCTCCCTCATTCAATCACCAATCACTTATGCACCGGTTGGCCGTTATCAGCTGGTACGCGCTCAGCAAAACCAGAAACGTCAGCAAGACTTTATGGCGCATGCCTACCGATTAAACCATCCGCTAGGGGAGTGGGCCTTAGAAACTGCTAAAAACTGCCCGACACCCAACGCAGAAGTGGTGTTTGACTACAGCAACCATGAAACCAAATTGAGTGTGATAGCTGACCTGGTTGGAAAAAGTGGCTGGTTACGTTTGGATAAACTAACGGTCAGCGCGCTCGATACTGTTGAAAATTTATTGTTTTCGGCAATGACCGACGACGGCAAAGCACTGGATCAGGAAGCCACTGAACGGTTGTTTGTTGTACAAGCCAGGCAGGTTACGCAAACAGGATCAGCTGAACCACCTTCAACACTGGCTGATAACCAGAAGCGTCGTATAGAGGCTGCGTTAGCTCAATTTATGGAAGACAACCAGCGCTTATTTGATGCTGAACGGGAAAAGCTGGAACGCTGGGCCGATGACAAACTGCTGGCCAGTGAAGAGGCGTTAAAAGACACCAAAGCCAAAATTGCTCAAATTAAACGCGACGCACGCAAGGCACCTACCCTTGAAGAGCAGTCCGAACTGCAAAATCAGTTGCGCGATCTGGAGCGCCAACAGCGGCGCCAGCGGCAGCAGATCTTTGATGTGGAAGACGAGATCATGGCCAAGCGCGACGAGCTAATTGAAGCATTGCATGAGCGGCTCACACAAACTACTGAAACTGAGCACCTATTCACAGTGCGATGGGCTGTAATCTAATATGGAAAATAGTATTCATTCCCTGCAAAACTTGTTTAAGCTCAGCTTTTTTGCGATTCCGCAATATCAGCGTGCCTACGCATGGGATGCCGATAAACAAGTCGCCACGTTTCTGGATGACTTAAGGCAGCAAGTATTTGCCAGTAAAACCAACCCGGATAAAACCTACTTTCTTGGTACCTTATTGCTGCATGATTCAGGAGCAGACGAGATCCATATTGTCGATGGTCAGCAAAGGTTGACCACTTCTGTAATTTTTATTGCAGCAGCGCTTGCTGTGTATAAAGAGCGCCAAGTATTCAATAGTGAAGTTATAAAGGAAAAAAAATTACGTGAATACTTTATTTATAGCGAAGTCGAAGACAGGCAAAAATTTCAAACCATTAAAGAAGATGATCCGTTTTTCAGATCGCAGGTATTGGGTATCCATTCAGCTGATATCTCGGATGAATCGCCGTCGTCCCGCAGGCTAAAATCAGCATTTGATTTTTTCCTTAAAAACGTTGGTGATGAAGAGTGGGGCGCTTTGCTAGAAACCCTGATCAATGCCCAAGTTATGATTTATGCGGTGAGCACAGCTGCAGATGCGACTCTTATCTTCGAGTTGCAAAATGATCGGGGTAAACGGCTGACGGACCTGGAATCCCTGAAAAGCTATCTGATGCATTTGGTCTATCTAAACGCCAAAAATCCGGATGATTCGCTACGCGAGATCCAAACCCAGTTTTCCAAAATCTACCGATGTGTCGAAAAGCTGGATGCAGTGGCCAAAGCCCCGAGTGAAGATGCTATCTTGGCGTATCATGCTGTGGCCTGGCTAAGCTGGGTGGGTGACGAATGGCGTAACCCGAAAGCACTGATCAAGAAAAATCTGGCAGGAAAATCGGAAAAAGCCGTCACCGACTGGATTCTGACATTTGTTGCAGAACTGCATGAAACCTATAAATCAACATTAAGCATGTTGAGCGAGCTGGATAACTACGCAGCACTTGCCGAACTGTTTGTGCTGGATAGAATGGCAGTTTTTTGGCCTTTGGTACTGAAAACCTATAAAAAAGATAAATCTGCTTATAAGCATAAATTCCATCTGGCCTGCCGCTTGATGGAAGTGTATGCCATGCGAGGATTCGGTATTTCTAATCTTCGAGCTGATGCTGGCTTAAGCACGCTTTATTTAAAGGCAAAAGAGTTCAATGAGGACTTTGACGCGTTATTTTCACATCTCCACTCTATGAGCTATTGGTATGATATCGAGGAGCGATTCCTAGCAGGTTTAGACCGCCCCAATCTTTACAAAATCAATAAGCGTGACACGCGCTATCTGTTATGGCGCTACGAAAACCATCTGCGCAGCCAGCCGGGTAAACAGGTGGGCGCTCTACCGTGGAAGCAGTTTATGTTTCCGGCCAACGATGCATCACGGCTCTCTATCGAGCATATTGCCGCACAGAATAACCCCATCGCTAGCACAGAGGTAGAGTGGAACGAGGGGGACATAAAGCTGTTCAGTGAGGTTGCCTTGCATCGCCTGGGTAACCTGGTGCTGGATTCAAAATCGGCAAATTCATCCAAAGGCAAATACGACTTTACTGACAAACTGGAAAGCCTCAGTAATTACTCCACATTTTTAAGTCAGGGTGAGTTAATCCGCTGGGCGGAGCCGGAAGGCGAGCAGTTGCAGTGGCATATCGAAGCCGTTCAGGCTCGGCATGAGCATATGAAAAGCTATGCAATAAAGGCCTGGAACCCTAACAATTATTACACGCCAAAATCCCCAATGGCGAACGAAGAACAAGAGTTAGATGAAGATCTTTGCATCTGATTCTAAAAAGAGACAATAGGTAATCCCCAATGAGCAAGTTTAACGAGCTAGTCACCAAACTAAGAGAAGTTTTTCAGATTGATCGTCCCGAACTGGATTTTGGTGTTTATCGCATCCTGAATGCGCGTGCCGATGAGATCAATGAATATCTGGAAAAACGCCTTAAAGAAAAAGTTGAGCAGGCGCTTGCATCCGGTAATGCTGCCAACATTGACCAGATCAAAGACGATTTGAAAAAGGCTGAACAGGCCGCAGCTGATGCAGGATTTGACCCAGCAGAGTCACCCAAGGTTAAAGAGCTCAAGGCCAAAATTACCCAGGCCAGCAGCGGCAACGCCGAACATGAAAACGCCGTATTCAGCCATTTGCTGACCTTCTTCTCCCGTTATTACGACAACGGTGATTTTATCAGCCAGCGTCGCTATAAAGGTGATACCTATGCCATTCCTTATGCCGGCGAAGAAGTCATGCTGCATTGGGCCAATAAAGACCAGTACTACATCAAAAGTGGCGAAAACTTTTCCAACTATTCCTTCAAGCTTGAAGACGGTCGTGTAGTGCACTTCCGCCTGGTGGCCGCCGATACCGCCAAAGACAACCGCAAAGACAACGACAAAGAGCGCCGCTTTGTATTGGCAGAACACAAAATCATTAACCGCATCGACGACGAAGGCGATGAGTATGAGGACGAAATTCTGCCGGTAGAGGAAATTTCTAAAACCGATGCCGAAGGCAACGAAACAAAAGAGCTGATTATCCGCTTCGAATACAAAACTATGCCCAAGGGCAGCAAGCAGGATAAGTTAGTCGAAGCGGCTGTAAATGCTGTGCTAGCCGATGGTGCTGTCGCCAGCCGTTGGCTGGACTTAAGCAAGCGTGAACCGACGGAAAAGAACCCCAAGCGCACACTGCTTGAAAAGCACTTAACCAACTACACAACTAAAAATACCGCCGACTATTTTATCCATAAAAACCTCGGCAAGTTCCTGCGTGGCGAGCTGGATTTTTATATTAAAAACGAAGTGATGCACCTGGATGATGTGCAGAACGCCGAAGCCTTTCGTGATATTGAAAAAAATCTGCGCATGATTCAGTGCTTGCGCAGTATTGCGCTGGATTTAATTAAGTTCCTGGCGCAGCTGGAGGACTTTCAGAAGAAGCTATGGACGAAGAAGAAGTTTGTTGTTAGCAGTCACTACTGCATAACTCTAGACCATATATTTTCAATGACTGATCAAGTTAACAATGCAATCCAACAAGAAAAAGTCAGAGAAATTCAAGATTATTTGATTTCTGAAATATTGAACAATAATGAACAGTGGAAGGCTTGGCGCAATTTAGGGATTTATGATGATCAACCAGAAAGGACCGTCGAATATATTAGAGATAATAAATATTTATCTGTCGACACCTCCTTATATAGCGAGCGCTTTAATAACATTCTTCTTAAATGCTTAGACGAAATTGATAATAGTACAAATGGAATAATCGTAAACTCCGATAATTATCAAGGATTGCGATTTCTAGAAAATAGATACTGTTCAAATATCGATAGCATATATATTGATCCGCCATACAATAGTGCCGCCTCAGAAATTCTTTACAAAAATGAGTATAAGCACTCATCTTGGTTGTCGTTGATGGCGTCTAGATATCAAGTTTCTCTCAATCTTCTGTCAGAGCAAGGAATAATTAGCACCGCAATTGATGATGTAGAATTTCACCGATTGGAAGGATTAAATAATCAAGTATTTGGTGAGGTCAATCATCTTGGTAATTTGGCAATAATGCATAATCCAAAAGGAAGAGATCAGAAATATATTGCTTCCTCGCATGAATACACAATGATGTTCGCTAAGAATAAATCCAATGCGAAAACGAATAGGCTTAAGCTTTCTGATTCAAAGGTAACTGACAAATATCCAAAGGTGGACGCTGGTGGTTCTAGTTATAGGGAACTACCATTGCGTCGCAGAGGGTCGTCACCTGCACGAGAAGATCGTCCATTTATGTATTTTCCATTCCTATACAACGAAAGCAATGGTGATATATCTGTAATACCATTTGAAGAATATGAGCTTATTTATAGAAATAGAAAATTCGATGATGAATATGTCGATCAGCTAAAAATAAAATATGAAGCATTAGGCTTGATATTTATATTGCCTGTTAGAGACGATGATTCACTAGGTCGATGGCGCTGGGGCTATCAACGATGTGCAGAACATATTTCTAAAGAAGTTTTCTTTGTTCGAGGAAGGGACAAACCTACAATCTACGTTAAGGACTTTGCAGATAGTTCATACTTAGCTAAATCGTTATGGTTTGATAACAGATATGATGCTTCTACTAAAGGTACTAATTTATTAAAGGATATAATTCCCAATAATGTTTTTGACTACCCTAAAAGCATTTTTGCAGTAGAAGATGTTGTTTATATGACCTCCGGAACAGAAAGTTTTATATTAGATTTCTTTGGGGGGTCTGGCACTACGGCGCATGCTGTTATTAATCTGAACAGAAAATATTCATCAAATAGAAAGTATATGATTGTTGAGATGGGGGAACATTGTGATACCGTCATAAAGCCTAGGGTTCAAAAAATTGCTTTTTCATCGGATTGGAAAAAGGGTCGTCCAGCTACAAAAAATTCTGGGCAATCTAATATAGTTAAAATAGTTAAGCTTGAAAGTTACGAAGATGCCCTTAACAATCTTGAGCTTAAAAAGCCAAAAGCCGACCTATTCGACAATAATCCCGAACTCAACGACGACTACCTGCTCAACTACATGCTCGACGTCGAAAGTCGTGGCTCACTACTCTCAACTGACGATTTCAAAAAGCCCTTTGACTACACCATGAAGATAGCTGTGGATTCAGCTGGCGCCTTTGAAGAGCAAAAAGTCGATTTGGTAGAAACCTTTAACTATTTGATCGGCTTAACGGTAAAGCATATTGATGCCCAGCCTGCGCGCGGATTTGTGACGGTAACTGGCACCCTGCCCAGTGGTGAAACCTGTTTGGTCTTATGGCGCGACTGCGAAAAAATCGATTATGAAGGCCTGAACGAGCTGTGCGATAAGCTGGCGCTAAACCCGGCGGATAATGAGTTTGATGTCGTCTACATCAATGGCGACCACAATATTCCCACGGTATTGACGCAAACAGCCGAAGAAGGCGGCGAAACGCGTGTATTGAAACTGCGCCAGATTGAACCTGAGTTTTTGGAACGTATGTTTGCCGAGGAGGATGCGTAATGCCACCTCGCATTAAAGCTAAAAAGCGCAGCTTTCACCAAGAGTTGGTACTTAACCGTTGGGTGATGCGCTTCTTTAAAGGGAATGCGCTTGCCGCACTCAAGTTGCGTTTAGGTGATGACCAACATGAGGGCATTGATGAAGATGGGCAAACCCTGTTCTTCCACGAGCTAACACGCAATCTGTTTGAAGTGGATTGGATTTCCGAGGCCGATTTACGCCGTTACGACCTGCATATCGTTGAGCACTGGCAGGTCATTACCAAACACCGCAACCAACTGGAAGGCCATGTGCTGAACATGAAGTACTTCCAGTATTTATCCTTATTGTTTACAGAAATCTATCTGGATTGGTACTTCACCAAGCCTCAAGCTTTATTAGACGGTTTAAATGAAGAACTGGCTAACTACAGCAAAGAACAAGGCGCAGAAACTTTCCAGCCCTATCTCGCCAGCGACTTGAATAAGATCGCATTTTGGAATGCGACAGGCAGCGGTAAAACCCTTCTGTTGCATGTAAATATCAAACAGTATTTACATTATTTCCAAGCTGGAAATGGCAGCTTGTACCCGGACAAGATCGTTCTGCTAACACCGAACGAAGGCTTATCTAAGCAGCATCTGGAGGAGTTAGAGCTTTCAGGTTTCAGTTTCAGTCGCTTCTTCGATAAGAACCGCACCAACACCTTTAAAGGCACCATCGAGATTATCGACATCAACAAGCTCGGTGACAGCATGGGCGATAAAACGGTTGCCGTTGAAGCCTTTGAAGGCAATAACCTGGTACTGGTGGATGAAGGGCATCGGGGTACCGGTACAGCCGCAGGCGCCTGGATGCAGCGTCGTGATGCCTTGGTGCGTGGCGGTTTTGCCTTTGAATACTCGGCGACTTTTGGTCAGGCGGTTGCCAAGGGTAATACCGTTGCTAAGGCCGAAGAAGAAATTCTGAAAAAGAAAGCGAAAACCCTGTTTGAGACAAGCGCGTTAAAGAAGCTGGATGACGCCCAACGAGCGCAGCTGGTATTGACACAAGCCGAGCAGCGCCAAGCGCGCGTGACTGCTACCCGCGAGATCTACGCGAAGTGCATTCTGTTTGACTATTCGTACAAATATTTTTACGACGATGGCTATGGCAAGGAATCACTCATTTTGAATATGAATGGTGAGGCCTACGAACAAGCCGATAATGCACAAAAGTATTTCACAGCCTGTTTATTGAGTTTTTACCAGCAAACCTGGCTTTGGCAGACCCATCAAGGCAAGTTGCATGACTTCAATATTGAAAAGCCTCTATGGGTGTTTGTGGGTAATACGGTGTCCGGCGAGGATTCCGACATTCTCGAAGTCGTGCAGTTTTTAAGTTTCTTCCTGAATGATGAGCAAACCATAAAAACTTGGCTTAAAGAGCTGGTCGATGACAAAGCCCAGTTGTTGGACGCAAAGGGCAACAATATCTTTCAGGGGCGTTTCAATCCCTTGATGAGCTTCAGCGATAACATCGATGGCCTGTACGCTGACATATTGCACAAACTGTTCAATGCCAATGCTCGGCAGCGTTTAAAGCTGGTGAATATTAAAAACAGCAAAGGCGAGTTGGCACTGCGTGTGGGCGACGCCGAACCGTTTGGCCTGATTTCGATTGGTGATGACAGTGGCTTTTATAAAACCGCAGAGGAACTGGATAGCTTCGACAGTGAAGCCGACGATTTTGGCGGTGCCCTGTTCGGCACACTGAACAACAAAGACAGCAAATTAAATGTACTGATTGGCTCTCGCAAGTTTACCGAAGGTTGGAGCAGCTGGCGTGTTTCCACCATGGGCTTGCTTAACATGGGGCAAGGGGAAGGTTCACAGATCATTCAGCTGTTTGGTCGTGGCGTGCGCCTTAAAGGCAAAGACTTCTCGTTAAAGCGTACAGAGCCAAATCAGCGCCCAAAAGGCCTGCACTTGGATAAGCTGGAAACCCTGAATATATTTGGAGTGCGCGCCAGTTATATGGCAGCGTTCAAAGATTATCTGAAGGAAGAAGGTATTACACCAAGTGATGAAATCATCGAACTGGACTTCCCGACACAACCAAATTTGCCAACCAAAAAGCTAAAGACATTGGCGCTAAAGGATGGCTACAAAGACAACCAAAAGTTGGGCTTTAAACGCACCCACTATCCTTGGCTGTATGAAATCCCGGCAGAGTTTGACGGCAAGATCAAAACGCCTCACATCGCGTTGGATTTGTACCCAAGACTAGAGGCGATCAGTACAACAGAAGGCAGTGCAGCACTGCAATTGAATGTGCGCCATGAAGGCAAACTCAATCAGGCATATTTTGCATTATTTGATTTTGACCGAATTTATCTGGCGCTGCAGGCATTCAAACAACAGCGTAGCTGGAGCAACTTGCGTTTAGACAAACAACGGTTGATGGATTTCTGCCAGGGGGACCAAAGCTGGTACAACCTGTATATGCCAAAGCCGGAGTTTGAAGCAAGAAGCTTTGCAGATATCAAACGCCTGGAAGATATTCTGATTCGCTTGCTGTGCGACTACACCGATCGTTTCTACAAAGCTCTAAAGACAGGCTATGAAGGCCAGTTTTACGAAGTGATTCCCATGCATGATGAGCACGGCTCCATGCTCAAGCTCTACCACTTCGAAATTGATGACAGCGATGATGGTCATGAATATTTGAAGAAACTGGAAGTGCTGAAAGCTCTGGTTGCTAAGGGAGACTTGGGGGAAGCCAGCAAATGGAATGCACCGCACATGGTCGCCATCAGCTTTGATCGGCATTTGTTCTATCCGTTGTTGTCTTTGGAAGATAAAGACGCGGTGCCATTAAAAATGCGCCCACTGGCGTTCGACGCGCCGAGTGAAGTGCAATTTGTAGAAGATTTGCAGGCATTTTATGATTCGCCTGCTGGCCGAGAGGCGATAGGTGCGCGTAGCCTGTATTTACTGCGTAATGCCGACTCAAAAAATAAAGGCATTGGTTTCGCCACTGCGGGTAATTTTTATCCCGATTTTCTACTTTGGTTGGTGGATGATGCAAGCGGTGAGCAATGGCTTTCCTTTGTTGATCCAAAAGGTTTAAAGCACATGGAACTGAATCATCCTAAATTGGGGCTTTATACCGAAATCAAAAAGATTGAGGCAGACTTAAGCAGGCAGGCTGTAGCTGGCGAGCCAGCGCTGACACTGAATGCGTTTGTGCTGTCACCAACAAAATATGCTGATTTGCTTAATGTTGGTGATAAGGTGAAAAAGCAAGAGCTGGAAGACAAGCATGTGCTGTTTATGGAAGATGGTGGGGGTACCTATCTGAAGAAGATGTTTGATCGGATTAAGTAATCAAAGCCAGTGTTGAGGAATCTCTATCTCAAATTGCTTTGCAGCATATTTGAGCATAGAGATTATCTCCGCATGCTTATTTTGATCGTAGGGGAGGCCGGCTTTTCTTGCATCCAGTAGTTGTTGCAACACGGGAAGGTTGAACATTCCTAATCGATAGAAGTTCCCCCATGATGGCTCGCCAAATAAGTTGTAGATAACTTCCGTGCTATCACGTTCGCTTGCAAGGCGTTTGCTTCCAGTGATTAATTGTGCGGCTTTTTCTGCTGATTCACGGTCTTCATATGTATTTAGTAACTTCATAGTTGTCTTTCATCGAGGCAGTCTGGCCTCATATTAACATTTTACCGATATATATGCTCAAGTGTTCCAAATGAGATAAAGAATGAATAACCCCTTTAAGCGTTGCTGATATCTCATCTGGATGTTCTGGTTGAATAACCCGGACACCTCAAGAAGAGATAAACTCTTCACCAACAGAGGTGCCAGTTATGAGTCAGAAACGCAGTTACAAGCAATACCCGCCAGAATTTAAAGAAGAAGCCGTTGCTCTCGTAACTGAGCAAGGGTACTCGGTTCCAGAAGCCGCTAAGTCCTTGGGGATTGCCACCAACTTGCTCTATCGGTGGAAAGAAAAACAGGAGCAGTCAGCCAGCGAATCGAGGCCAGCAGAAACTGAGCTAGAAGAGCTGAAACGCCTTCGCCAGGAAGTGAAGACTTTGAGAATGGAGAAAGAAATTTTAAAAAAGGCTTCCGCTTTCTTCGCGAAAGAAATGAAGTGAAATTTCACTTCATTGACCTGCACCGACAGAGCTACCCGGTACGCCTGCTCTGTCAAGTGATGAGCGTCGGTAAGTCGGCGTTCTACGCGTGGAAAGCCCGTCCAGCCAAAGTGATCACTGCGGAAGAGCTGCACCTGTACCGACGTGCCAAAGCCCTGTTCAAAGCCTCCAGAAACAGCCTTGGAAGCCGTGAATTAGTCAAAAAACTGAACGAGGAAGGCGTCAGGGTGACTCGTCATCGAGTACGAATGGTTATGCAGCAGCTGGGGCTGAAAGTCACGCAGCGCATGGCTTATAGAGTCACGACCAAGCGTAAACACAGCGACCGGGTAGCGGATAACCTGCTAAATCAGCAGTTCAACCCGGTGGGCATGAACCAGGTTTGGGCAGGAGACGTCACCTACCTGAAAACAGGCGAAGGCTGGATGTACCTGGCCATCGTCATGGATTTGTACTCGCGCAGAATCGTTGGCTGGGCCATCGACAAACGCATGACAACGAGCTTGATCAGCCGGGCCATGATCAAGGCTTACAACCTCCGCCAACCGCCGAAAGGCCTGGTATTCCACAGCGATAGAGGGTCTCAGTACACCAGTAAAGCCTTCGCAACACTGCTGAAGGGTTATGACATACGAGCCTCAATGGGGGACGTTGGCGCATGCTGGGATAATGCCGTTGTTGAACGCTTCTTTGGCAGTCTGAAACACGATTGGTTGTTCAAAGTGCATCAACCAACACGTACTCATATGAAGGAGGACGTAGCGGCTTACATGAAGTATTACAACCTGGATCGCTTGCACTCTACGAACGGTGATTTATCGCCTGTGGAGTACGAGAAATTAGCAAATTAATGTGTCCGGTTTTGTTGACCAGAACATTTGATGGGGGTTGTTGAAGTTGTTCTCTGAGAGCTAAAAGTTGCTTTTTCTCTTGCTCAAGCTCTGCGAGCCGAGCATCAATCTCGGCTGTGCTTTGAAATCCATCATTCTTAAGCATGCGCTTGAGGTGGTTTGATTAAGGATTCAGCAGGAATACCCAAACCTTCATGCAGCTTCCAGATCATTTTTAGCGTGAGCGAGCGTTTGTGATTGAGAATTTCATAGACTCGGTTGCTTTTACCAATCATGGGCTCGAGGTCTTTCACTGTTAAACCTTTACGTTCCATCTCGAACTTGATGGCTTCAACAGGGTCAGGAAGTTCCATAGGGAAATGCTTGGCCTCATAAGCTTCGATAAGCGTAACCATGACATCCAGCTTTTCGCCTTCTGGTGTGTCAGGGCCAGCCATCATCAGGCTTTCAATTTCTTTTAATGCCGCTCGGTAGTCGGCATCAGTTTTAATCGGTTTGATGTCCATAATGTTTCCTCCGGCAATTAAATAGTTTGTACATCAATTTTGTCGTATTGCGCATGGGTACCGATGAACCGGATATAGACCACGCGATAGGCATAGTTGATCCATACGACCAAACGGTACTTGTTACCCGCAATATTGAAAACCACTCGCCCATCTTTGAGGATACTGGCATTTCTGAAATCCTGCTTAACCTCGGCAGGAGCGCTCCAGTCAGCCGCTAAGGTATGTCGATACCAAGCAAGCGTAGGCTCTTTCGCATCCATGTACTCTGGGTTTTCTTCCCAGAAAGTTTTCAGTGTCGATAGGGCAATGATTCTCATAGAGTTAATGGTAGTCCCAGAATGGGACTTATTCAACTGAAATATACAGGAGAATCAATATGAATGAATATCAAGCGCTTATGACGCAAAGAGAGCTATGTAATCGTTGGCAGGTAAGCGAAGCGACACTGGAGCGCTGGCGTTCAGAGGGTATAGGCCCGATTTATGTAAAATTGGGTGGCCAAGTCAGGTACAGACGAGAGGATGTGCTGGAGTATTAGGCCAGTTGCTTAAGAAAGAGTACTTTTGAAGCTGTTTGATGGTGAGTTAGTACGCAACTTCCCGCATCAGCCCTAACTTCCTGATAGTAAAGCTGCGGGTTAATAAAAAGCCTTAATGGCTGTTGAGGGCTCATTAGGGCTATTTACAAGATGGTGGAGATGGGGGGATTGCACTCGGTACATCCATGTACCTCGCCCTTCGGGCTGCTTCGCAGTGTAAAACGGCTGTCCTGCCGTTTTGTGAACCCAACTGTGGCAGGTTCAGAATCCCGAACGTCGGCCAAATAAAAGCGCTGATGCGAGTTCGATGGGGGGATTGCACTCGGTACATCCATGTACCTCGCCCTTCGGGCTGCTTCGCAGTGTAAAACGGCAGTCCTGCCGTTTTGTGAACCCAACTGTGGCAGGTTCAGAATCCCGAACGTCGGCCAAATAAAAAGCCCCTGATGCGAGTTCGATGGGGGGATTGCACTCGGTACATCCATGTACCTCGCCCTTCGGGCTGCTTCGCAGTGTAAAACGGCTGTCCTGCCGTTTGTGAACCCAACTTTGGCAGGTTCAGAATCCCCGCTTCAGCAGGTAAAAGAAAAAGGCCCGGCGCTTTCGCGTCGGGCCTTTTTCTTTTATTTGGTGGAGATGGGGGGATTTGAACCCCCGTCCGCCAATCCTCCACTAGAGGATCTACATGCTTAGCCGTCTCTATTGGTTTAGTTCGTCACGGGCCGAGGGGCAGGCCGTTCGGAACGAGCTCGATTAAGTTTAACCGTTCAGCTACGAGCGAAGCATCCGGGCGAGCCTGTAAGACAGCGCCCTCGTCCCCTAGCTACAGGCACCTAGGTTCAGAGGTAAGCGGGCTTAAGCCGCTAGTGCGTAAGTTTCGTCGTTTGCGACTATTTAAATGTATAACGGGGATTTACGAGATCGCTATACCCTCTCGGCATGCACCCATAGCTTTGTAATCGACGTCGAATCCTGATCATCCCCGAATCCGGTCAACCACAAGTCTGTGGTGTTAGTCTGTATATGGTGCCCTGATTGTGGATTTCAAGGGCGACAGACTGCAGAAAGTGTATCACAGCGCCGGGCGTTAACGCACGGCATGTTTCATGACACGTTCTTTCTGTTTGGCCCAGTCGCGGTCGCGGGCGGTGTCACGCTTGTCGTGTGACTGTTTACCTTTGGCCAGGGCGACTTCGGCTTTTACGTATGGGCCTTTCCAGTACAGGGCGGTACATACGCAGGTGTAACCTTTGGCCTGAACTTTTTGCTGCAGGCGTTCCAGTTCGCGGCGATGCATCAGTAGCTTGCGCTCACGGCGCGGCTCGCAGATGGTGTGCGTGGAGGCTTCGGCCAGTGGTGTGATTAATGCACCATGCAGCCAGGCTTCGCCACGGTGGAATTCAACGAAGGAATCGACCAGCTGCACCTTACCGGCGCGCAGCGATTTCACTTCCCAGCCGGTCAGTGCCAGACCAGCCTCGATTTTGTCTTCAAGGAAGTAGTCGTGCCGCGCTTTTTTGTTTTGCGCGATGCTGCCGCTTGGGGCTTTGGATTTTTTCGATTTACTCATGGCGGCCAGTATAACTGAGCAATGGCGGAAAAGGCACTATCACGGCGGGCTGCGGCTTGAGTGGCGGGGTCAAATTGCAGACAATACCCGCAAACAAGAACAGGGCATTGTCATGACTGCGAAAAATCAGGGAATTCATGGGGTATGGAAGAACCGCTGGACCTTTATTCTGGCGGCTACCGGTTCCGCTGTAGGGCTGGGTAATATCTGGAAGTTTCCGTACATCACCGGTGAGAACGGTGGTGGTGCTTTTGTTCTGATGTATCTGGCCTGCATTCTGGTGGCGGGTATTCCGGTTATGATGGCCGAAGTTCTGCTGGGTCGCCGTGGTCGCATGAGTCCGATTCACACCATGGAGCATGAGACCAAAGAGCAGAAAGCGCCCGGGATCTTTGCCGGGCTGGGCTGGATGGGTGCGGTCGCAGGCTTCTTTATTCTGTCGTTCTACAGTGTGATTGCCGGCTGGACGCTGGCCTACATCGGCAAAATGGCGTCTGGTGAATTCACCCAGGCCACGGCGGATGTGGCGGAAGCATCGTTTTCTGCATTGCTGGCTGACCCGTGGATGTTACTTGGGCTGCATACCTTATTTATGGTGATGACGGGTGCTGTTATTGCCCGCGGTGTGAAGCATGGCCTGGAAGATGGTGTGCGTCTGCTGATGCCAGCGCTGTTTATTATGCTGCTGGTGCTGTTTGGCTATGCACTGACCACGCCGGGCTTTATGCAGGGCTTTAACTTCCTGTTCTCCTTCGATGCCAGCAAGCTCAACAGCGATAGCATTGTGGTTGCCCTGGGGCATTCGTTCTTTACCCTGAGTCTGGGGATGGGCGCGATGATGGCTTACGGTGCTTATATGCCGGGCAAAGCCTCGCTCACCAGTACGGTGGTAACAGTTGCTGTTCTCGATACTCTGGTGGCGTTGATTGCCGGCCTGATTATCTTCCCGATTGTATTTACCAATAATATGGAACCGGCCGCGGGTCCGGGCCTGATGTTCCAGACTCTGCCTATTGCTTTTGGAGCGTTACCGGCCGGTAGTCTGATTGGTACTGTGTTCTTTGTGCTGGTTGCCATTGCGGCATGGAGTTCAGCGATATCCATTGCCGAACCAGCGGTTGCCTGGGCGGTGGAGAAGGGCATTCCACGTGGTCGTGCGACCTTCCTGGTGTGCTTACTGGCCTGGTTGGTGGGTATCCTAACTGTGCTGTCGTTCAACGTGATGGGCGATGTGAAGTTCCTGAAGGGTACAGTGTTCGATAATCTGGACTTTCTGACCTCGAACATTATGATGCCGCTCGGCGGCGTAGCGATTGCAGTTTTCGTCGGCTGGTTTATGCGTCGTAAGGATGTGGCTGGCGAAGTGAAGATGAAAGACAAGCGCTTGTTCCGCGCCTGGCGCTTCACCTTGCGTTACATCTCGCCGCTGGCGATTCTGTATATTTTTATCAAAGGCTTGGGGTAAACCGGGCTGAGTAGTAGCTGATGACAACCATTACCCGTAGTGCGCTGGTGATGCATTCTGCTGAGCAGATGTTTGATCTGGTTAATGATGTACGCCGCTACCCTGAATTTTTGCAGGGCTGTAAGGCCACCGAGGTGCTGAATGAGGGCGACGATTTTATCGAAGCGACCCTCACCATCTCCAAGGCTGGTGTTAACCAGAGTTTCAGTACACACAACAATCTGGTGCGCCCGGAACGTATGGAAATGCGTCTGCTGGACGGACCATTTACCCGCTTTGAGGGTATCTGGCGCTTTCAGGCGTTGTCTGATGAAGCCTGTAAGGTCTCACTCGATATGGAATTCGAAATGGGCAACAAGCTGGCTGGCGCTGCCATGGGGGCAGTGTTCAAGCAGGTGGCAGGCATGATGGTGGATTCCTTTGTAAAGCGGGCGAAAGAGATTTATGGCTGACATGATTGAAGTAGAAGTAGCGTACGCATTGCCGGAAAAGCAGAAGATTCTTACCGTGGAAGTGGAGGAAGGCACCACCATGCTGGATGCGGTCAAAGCTTCCGGTATTGAGCAGGAGTTCCCCGAGCTGGATCTGGCGGAAGCCAAATTTGGTATTTTTGGTAAAGCGACCCGCACCCCGGAAACCGATGTGCTGCGCGCTGGTGATCGGGTGGAAATCTATCGCCCGTTAATCATCGACCCTAAGCAGGCGCGGGCTAATCGCGCGGCAAAGGCGGCCAGGTAAGCGTTTCTTAAGCCAATAAAAAAGCCAGCATGATGCTGGCTTTTTTGCGTTCTGGCGACTGCTCAGGATTCCGGGTTCACGACACTGTCGTTAGAGCGTTCTTCCTGTGGCACTGATGATGTGTCGTCTTCAGTCGCCTTGTCTGCTGGCAGGCTGCCAGTGTAGTGGCTGTAGTTCCCTGCAGCATCAAAGAACACGCTGATATGGTACTGCTCGACGATCTCGTCGCGTTTCTCCAGGGTGTAGATGTAATCCCAGCGGTTGCTGTCAAACGGAGTCTGAATCACCGGGTTTCCCATGACGTAGCGCACCTGGCGCTGGGTCATGCCGGGCTTTAGCTGAGACAGCATATCGGCCGTCACAATGTTGCCCTGTTGTACATTAAGCTTGTAGACGCCAGGGAATGAGCAGCCCGTCAGGGTTGCAAATCCGAGCAAAACAGTCAGAATCGACGCTCTTTTAATCAACTTTTTGGTCCTATACGTTGCGCTACAGCTTAGAGCGGCGATAATACCGATAATTCAAGTTACTGTGAAATCTTCGAGGAAGCCCATGTCCGATCAGAACCAGGAATTGCGTAAAGCTGGTCTTAAAGTAACACTGCCACGTGTCAAAATTCTGAGCATCCTGGAAACCAACTCTGAAGCGCACATGAGTGCGGAAGATGTTTACAAGTCTCTGATTGAGGCCGGTGAAGACGTTGGTCTGGCGACGGTTTACCGAGTTCTGACTCAGTTTGAGACCGCCGGTCTGGTGACTCGTCACAACTTTGATGGCGGCCATTCTGTGTTTGAACTGGCGCGTGGTGAGCACCACGATCACATGGTGGACGTGGATGACGGTACAGTGATTGAGTTCACTAACGAACAGATCGAAAAACTGCAGCACGACATCGCAGAGCAGCACGGTTTTGATCTGGTTGAGCACAGCCTGGTGCTGTACGTACGCAAGCGCAAGTAAGCGTTAGTGCAATGAAAAGGGCAGCCAAGCTGCCCTTTTTTGTGTCTGTCATTCAGGCTGGCGGATATATTCAGCGCACCAGTGACAGCATTTCCTGTGCATGGGCCAGGGTTTGCTGAGTAATATCCACACCGCCCAGCATACGAGCTATCTCTTCTGAGCGCTGTTTGTCGTTCAGCTGGCGCAGTTGCGTATGGGTGGCGCTGTCACCGCTGATTTTACTCACCTGGTAATGGTTATGGGCCTGAGCTGCGACCTGCGGCTGGTGCGTAACACACAGCACCTGGCTGTCTTTACCCAGGGTGCGTAGCAAACGACCAACCCGTTCGGCAGTACCGCCGCCGATACCAACGTCAACTTCATCGAAGATCAGGCTTGGCGTATCACACACTGCGGCAGTAACCACCTGAATGGCCAGACTGATGCGTGCCAGCTCCCCACCTGAAGCGACCTTCGCCAGCGGGCCTGCTGGCATACCTGGGTTGGTCTGTACGTAGAATCCAATGCGGTCGATACCATGACGGCTGGCTTTTGTGCTGTCGGTTTCAATCTGGGTAACGAAGCGCGCCCGGCCCAGAGCCAGTGCTTCAAAATGTTCTTCTACCTGAGTATCCATACGCGCTGCAGCCGCCTGACGTTGCTGGCTGAGGTTGCTGGCCACTGCCTGATATTCCTGTTCCAGTTGTACTGCTTGTTGTTGCAGCGCTTCCAGATCATCGTCGCTGAGGTTCAGCTCAGCCAGTGCAGCTTCCTGCTCTTTCCAGTAATCGGGCAGGGCGGATGGTGATATATGGTGTTTGCGAGCCATGCTGTAAAGATCACTCAGACGGCTTTCAACCTGCTGCAGTCGGTGTGGATTGATGTCTACCATGTCAAGGTAGCGCTGTAAGGAATGGCCTGCTTCTTCCAGCTGAATATGTGCCTGCTGCAGCAACTCGCGCGCTTCGTTCAGTAGTGGGTGCTGGTCGTCGATATTGTCCAGGCGCGTCATGGCCTGGTGTGTCAGCTGCATAGCAGCCAGTTCGCCGGAGTCGTCACCGCTGCTGGCGGCGAGTGCATACTGACCGTTAAGCAGCATGTTTTCGGCGTTAGCCAGACGTTTATGTTCAGCTTCCAGTTCATCCAGTTCGGTATCGCCGGGTGCCAGCTGACGCAGCTCTTCCACCTGATAGGTCAGCAGCTGGCGTTGGGCGGTAATTTCGGCACTTTCTTCCTGCAGGCGCGCCAGGCGACGGGCCGCCTGCTGCCATTCTTCCCATACCAGGCTGACTTCATCGGCCTGCAGTTGCAGGCCACCAAAGGCGTCAATCAGCTGGCGCGGGGTATCTTTCTGCAGCAGACGCTGATGGGCGTGCTGGGAGTGAATTTCAATCAGTAACTGGCCGATGTCACGCAGGTCGCTGGCAGAAGCCGGACGGCCGTTAATGTAGCCGCGCGAGCGGCCTTCGGCAGACACCACGCGGCGCAGGATAATGCCGTCGTGGTCGGCGGGAATATCACGCTGTTGTAACCACAGGCTGGCTCGTTCGTTACTGGTGAAGGTGGCGGCAATTTCGGCTTTGTCGGCGCCACGACGTATACATTCGGCATCAGCGCGATCACCCAGTGTCAGACCCAGAGCGTCCAGCATAATGGACTTACCAGCACCGGTCTCACCGGTGATGACGGACATTCCCTGGTGCAGCTCCAGCTCCAGGTGGTCGACGAGCGCAAACTGATGAATGGACAGATGTGCCAGCATTGGATACTCCATATCTGAATGTATATACAGTGTTTTTATATACAGTATCCGACTCTGTCAAGAGAATCTTGAAAAAAGCCCTTGAAACCCATGATAACGCCCCCAGATAGAGGCCAGTTGCAATGATATTGACCGAGGAAAGACAGATGTCGGACGAGCAAAAAGTACAGGAAGAGCTGCACGAGCAGGTAGAAGCGGAAACTGAAGCAAGTGCTGAGGCCGAAGCTGCTGATTCCGGCGACGCGCAGGGTGATGCACTGGCTGCCGCGACTCAGGAAATTGCAGACCTGAAAGAACAGATGCTGCGCCTGCAGGCAGAAATGCAGAACGTTCGCCGCCGCGCGGAAGCAGACGTCGAGAAGGCCCATAAGTTTGGTGTTGAGAAATTCGCCAACGAAATGGTGGGTACAGTGGATAACCTGGAGCGTGCTCTGGCGGCTTTTACTGCCGGAGACGAAGCAACTCAGGCGATTCGCGAAGGTGTCGAAATGACACTGTCAGGCCTGTTGTCAGGTCTGGCGAAATTTAAGGTAGAAGTGGTCGATCCGGTTAGTCAGCCGTTCGATCCGGAACTGCATCAGGCAATGTCGATGGTGGAAAACGGCGATGTAGCGCCGAACACTGTCATTGCTGTCATGCAGAAAGGTTACACCCTGCAGGGTCGTTTGTTGCGCCCGGCAATGGTGATGGTGAGTAAAGGCGCACCTACGATCAACGAAAACGCCTGAATTAAATTGCATCCGGGCCTTGAAAGCTGTTTCCCCGGACTTATATAGAAAGCAACACAAATACAACGGTTTTAATGTTCACGCAGTTGTACTGCAAACATGAGGATTCAAGACATGGGTAAGATTATTGGTATCGACCTGGGCACAACTAACTCCTGTGTAGCCATCATGGATGGCGAGAAGACCCGGGTTATCGAAAACTCTGAAGGTGATCGTACTACCCCGTCCATCATCGCATACACCGACGACGAAGTGCTGGTAGGTCAGTCTGCAAAACGTCAGGCAGTGACTAACCCGAACAACACTCTGTTCGCCGTTAAGCGTCTGATTGGTCGTCGCTTTAAAGACGACGTGGTTCAGAAAGACATCTCTATGGTGCCTTACAAAATCGTAGCGGCCGACAACGGTGACGCATGGGTTGAAGCGAAAGGCAACAAAATGGCACCACCACAGGTGTCTGCAGAAGTTCTGAAGAAAATGAAGAAAACTGCAGAAGATTACCTGGGTGAAGCGGTCACTGAAGCGGTAATTACTGTACCTGCTTACTTCAACGATGCGCAGCGTCAGGCGACCAAAGATGCCGGTAAGATCGCGGGTCTGGAAGTAAAACGTATCATTAACGAACCAACCGCAGCGGCTCTGGCCTACGGTATGGATAAAGAATCCGGCGACCGTACCATCGCGGTATACGACCTGGGTGGTGGTACGTTCGATATCTCCATCATCGAAGTAGCTGACGTTGACGGTGAGAAGCAATTCGAAGTACTGGCTACCAACGGTGACACCTTCCTGGGTGGTGAAGACTTTGACCTGCGTCTGATCGAGTATCTGGCAGCAGAATTCAAGAAAGAAAGCGGTATCGACCTGCATAACGATCCGCTGGCTCTGCAGCGTCTGAAAGAAGCGGCAGAAAAAGCCAAGGTTGAGCTGTCTTCTTCACAGCAGACTGACGTTAACCTGCCGTACATTACTGCAGATGCAACTGGTCCTAAGCACCTGAACGTTAAAGTGACCCGCGCTAAGCTGGAGTCTCTGGTGGAAGAACTGGTACAGCGTTCTCTGGAGCCATGCCGCATCGCACTGAAAGATGCTGGCCTGAGCGCTGGTGAAATTGACGAAGTAATTCTGGTAGGCGGTCAGACCCGTATGCCAATGGTGCAGAAAGAAGTTGCTGACTTCTTCGGTAAAGAGCCACGTAAAGACGTTAACCCGGATGAAGCTGTAGCGGTTGGTGCTGCGGTACAGGGCGCGGTTCTGTCTGGCGACGTGAAAGACGTACTGCTGCTGGACGTTACCCCGCTGACTCTGGGTATCGAAACCATGGGTGGCGTTGCTACTGCGGTTATTGAGAAAAACACCACGATTCCTACCAAGAAATCTCAGGTGTTCTCTACAGCTGATGACAACCAGACTGCAGTAACCATTCACGTGGTTCAGGGTGAACGTAAGCAGGCTGCGCAGAATAAATCTCTGGGTCGTTTTGACCTGGCCGATATTCCGCCAGCTCCACGTGGTATGCCACAGATCGAAGTAACCTTCGATATCGATGCTAACGGTATTCTGAACGTAAGCGCGAAAGACAAGGCAACCGGTAAAGAGCAGTCCATCGTTATTAAGGCTTCTTCTGGTCTGAGCGATGAAGAGATCGAGAAAATGGTTAACGATGCGGAAGCTAACGCAGAAGCTGACCGTCAGTTCGAAGAGCTGGTACAGGCGCGTAACACCGCTGATGGCCTGGTTCACGCAACCAAGAAGACTCTGGAAGATGCCAAAGACAAGGTAACTGACGAAGAGAAAACCGCTATCGAAGCAGCGATTGCTGACCTCGAAGTGGCTCTGAAAGGTACTGACAAAGAAGAGATCGAAGCGAAAACCAACGCTCTGACTGAAGCGTCCAGCTCTCTGGCTCAGCGTCTGTATGCTGAACAGGCGCAGGCTCAGCAGGCTGGTGCCGAAGGTGCTGAACAGGCAGCTGGCGGTCAGGATGATGACGTTGTAGATGCTGAGTTCGAAGAAGTAAAAGACAAGTAATTGCGTCGGACGTCAGACGTCGGACGTCAGACCCATTGTCTGATGTACAGATAAGCGCGGCCTGGGTCGCGCTTATCTGTTTAGAAAATGACTACGTGAATGAACGCAAAAGCCTATGTCTAAACGAGATTATTACGAAGTCCTCGGTGTCAGCCGTGACGTTGAGCAGAAAGACCTGAAAAAGGCCTATCGCAAGCTGGCGATGAAATATCACCCGGATCGCAACCCGGATGATAAAGATGCTGATGCCAAGTTTAAGGAAGCGACCGAAGCCTACGAAGTACTGGGTGATGAGCAGAAGCGTGCAGCCTACGATCAGTACGGTCATGCCGGCGTAGACGGTCAGGCCGGTGGTTTTGGCGGTGGCGGTGGCGCTAACTTCAGCGATATTTTCGGCGATGTATTCGGCGATATTTTTGGCGGCGGTGGTGGTCGTGGCGGTTCCCGTGGTGGCCCGCAACGCGGTTCCGATCTGCGTTACACGCTGGAATTGTCGCTGGAAGAAGCGGTGCGCGGTGTTGAGAAGAAAATCCGTATTCCAACACTGGTGTCGTGTGAGACCTGTGATGGCTCTGGTGCCAAGCCCGGAACGACGCCTAAAACCTGTACGACCTGTCATGGCCAGGGCCAGATCCGTATGCAACAGGGTTTCTTCTCTGTGCAGCAGACCTGTCCGAGCTGTCGTGGTCAGGGCACGATCATTGAAGATCCGTGTAACAGCTGTCATGGCCGTGGCGTAAAAGAAGAAACGAAAACTCTGTCGGTGAAAATTCCGGCGGGTGTTGATACCGGTGACCGCATCCGCCTGGCGGGTGAGGGTGAAGCGGGATCCATGGGTGGCCCAGCCGGTGATCTGTACGTTCAGGTCAGTGTGCGTGAGCACAACCTGTTCCATCGTGACGGTCGTAACCTCTACTGCGACGTGCCAATCAGTATTGTTGATGCGGCGTTGGGCGGAGAGCTGGAAGTACCGACACTGGATGGTCGGGTGAAACTGAAGATTCCGGCAGAAACCCAGAGCGGTAAGCTGTTCCGTCTGCGTGGTAAAGGGGTAACCCCGGTACGTGGTGGTCCGGCTGGTGATCTGCTTTGCCGCGTGCAGGTAGAAACACCTGTTAACCTGACCAGCGAACAGAAAGAGCTGCTGATGCAGTTCCAGGCTTCACTGACTGGTGAAAAACATTCGCCACAGAAGAAGAGCTGGTTCGAAGGTGTT
This sequence comes from Thalassolituus marinus, assembly GCF_020320395.1. GTDB lineage: Bacteria > Pseudomonadota > Gammaproteobacteria > Pseudomonadales > Oceanobacteraceae > Venatoribacter > Venatoribacter marinus. The sequence goes on from NZ_JAEDAH010000088.1 coordinate 39,390, forward strand.
AAGAAGTTCTTCGAAGATATGTAATTCCTCTTTGGGGTAATTACTAAACGAGCCGGCCCGGATGAAAATCCCGGCCGGCTTTGTTTTCCTATCGGCGGTGTAATTGGGTATCCTAGGCGCCGTTTTTGATTTTATCTGGACAGATTCATGACTCGTATTGCAATTACTGGTGCTGCAGGCCGTATGGGCCGCGTCCTGATTGAAGCTGTATGTGCAGCAGAAAAAGCTGAACTCGGTGCTGCTGTGGTGCTGGCTGATGACCCGATGGCGGGTGTCGATGCCGGCGCTATCGCAGGTATGGGGAAGGCGCTGAATGTCGCTGCAACCACCAGTCTGGCTGATGTAGTGGATCAGTTCGATGTACTGATTGATTTCACTGCTCCGGCCGCGACCATGGCCAACATCGAACTGTGCCGCGCTAATGGCAAGAGCATTGTTATTGGCACTACGGGTCTGACCGATGAGCAGAAAGACGAGATGAAAGTCGCTGCTGGCGATATGGGTATCGTGTTCGCGCCTAACTATTCTGTCGGTGTGAATCTGTGTCTGAACCTGCTGCGTATGGCGGCCTCGGTGATGGGTGAAGACAGTGATATTGAAGTGGTTGAAATGCACCATCGTCACAAAGTCGATGCGCCATCCGGCACTGCGCTGCGTATGGGTGAAGTCGTTGCTGAAACACTGGGCTGGGACCTGAAGGAAGTGGCAGTGTACGGCCGTGAAGGCTACACAGGTGCGCGTCCGCAGAAGCAGATTGGTTTCGAAACCATTCGTGGTGGTGATGTTGTTGGCGATCACACGGTCATGTTTGCCACCGAAGGCGAGCGTGTTGAGGTCACTCATAAGGCACAGAGCCGTATGACATTTGCCAAAGGTGCTGTGCGCGCGGCGCTGTGGGTGTACGAGCAGCCAAACGGTCTGTACGACATGCAGGACGTACTCGGCTTCTGAGTTCGTTGCTGACTACAAAAAAGCCGCTCAATGAGCGGCTTTTTTGTGGCTGCTGTCAGGCTTTGACGCCCAGCATATGGTGCAGGCCGCGTTCGACCATTTTCTCCATGCCGCGCGGTTTGCCGGCGGGGTCAAAGATCATGGATACCAGCATCTGGGCGTTACCCAGAGCCCAGCGAGCGCGTTCACGCGGTGCCAGTCCCTGCTCCAGAACGCCGGTCTTGATGCCTTTATCGATCTGCTTGGTGATGATATCCAGCAGCTTGTTCTGGAAATCAATGTAGCTCGGCCAGGTCTCGTCACGCACTGAGGCGCTCCATTCCAGCCAGACTTTAATGTAGTTCGGGTTGTCTTCACAGGCCTGCATAAAGGCTTTCATGTGAGTGAAGATAGCTTCCATCGGATTATCTACTTCGGCGTACACCGACTCTGCCAGGCTCAGCAGATAGCTTTCCACTTCGCTCAGCACGGCTTCTACCAGGGCTTCACGGGTTTTGAAGTAGTTAAATACAGTGGCGACGGAGACACCGCCAATTTCAGCAATCTCAGTGTGACCGCCACGACCAATGCCCCGGTTGGCAAAAACTTCTACCGCCTTGGTGAGTAACAGGCGTTTCCGTTCTTCCGGTTGCAGGCGACGACGACCATCTACGGCTACAGGCATGAGCAAACCTCTCTGGCTCTTTTCTTTCTTATTCCGATCTGTTGCTTTTCAGCACCCACCGCAGGGTGAAAATGACAGCTCTCTCTGAGAATAATGTGCACTACAAACGGGCTTGTTAGTAGATTACCTTCTCAGTAAGACATGAAAAGCTGCAATGGCGGCTGAGTGAAGTGATATTAAGTGTTATTTTGTATGTAACCAAGCGTAACAGACTGTAAAGAGTCGGGTTTGGCCTCAAAGTGTGAGTTATTCCTGACTTTTTCTGGTGGTGGAGGCGAGCTGGGCATAAAGGAACAATCTGGCGGTAAGTTCAATGGACATAAGACCCTGTTTTCAGTATCATTTAGGGTTAGTTTAAGTACGCACCGGAGCGGCCTTTTTTTGCCGCCGGAATCAGCACGAAATGAAGCGGGATGGAGTCTCTTAGTCGCCATTCCGCTTTTTTACGACTGCAGAGTCCCTTCTTACCGGTGCCGAACTCGCAGTTTGTTCTTTGTTCGGGGATATAGCTTTGTCTACGCCAGCCATTCTAGCGCTTGAGGACGGCAGCATCTTCAAAGGTACCAGTATTGGTGCTGAAGGTCTGTCCGTAGGAGAGGTCGTGTTTAACACCTCTATGACCGGTTACCAGGAGATCCTGACCGATCCATCCTATGCCAACCAGATTGTTACCTTAACCTATCCACATATTGGTAACTACGGTACCAACAGCGAAGATGAAGAGTCTGATGGCATTCATGCCAAAGGCCTGATCATTCGCGACCTGCCACTGGTTGCTTCCAACTTCCGCAGCGAACAGGCTCTCGATGCCTACCTGCAACAGCGCAATATTCTGGGTATTGCCGATATTGATACCCGTCGCCTGACCCGCATTCTGCGTGAGAAAGGCTCTCTGAATGGTTGTCTGATCGCCGCCGCTGATGCGCACTCTGAAGAGAGCGTGGCTAAGGCCATCGCTGAAGCCAAGAGTTTCCCTGGTCTGAAGGGCATGGATCTGGCGAAAGAAGTGACTGTCAAAGAATCCTACAAATGGACTGAGTCTGACTGGGTTCTGGGTCAGGGTTACGGTCAGCTGACTGACGCGAAATTCAAAGTCGTTGCTTATGACTTCGGTGTAAAACGTAATATTCTGCGCCTGCTGGCTGAGCGTGGTTGTGATCTGACGGTTGTGCCTGCACAGACACCGGCAGCCGACGTTCTGGCAATGAATCCCGATGGTGTGTTCCTGTCTAACGGCCCTGGCGACCCGGAGCCATGTGGTTACGCCATTAAGGCTATCCAGGAAGTTCTGGAAACCAATATCCCTGTGTTTGGTATCTGCCTGGGTCACCAGCTGCTGGCGCTGGCTTCCGGTGCAAAAACTGTGAAGATGCCACATGGTCACCACGGTGGTAACCACCCGGTACAGGATCTGGAAAGCGGTAAGGTAATGATTACTTCTCAGAACCACGGTTTCGCGGTTGATGAAGCAACGCTGCCAGCCACTCTGAAAGCTACCCACAAGTCACTGTTCGACGGCACTCTGCAGGGTATCGCACGTACTGATAAGCCAGCGTTCAGCTTCCAGGGTCACCCTGAAGCCAGCCCGGGCCCGAAAGACGTAGCCCCACTGTTCGACCGTTTTATTGATCTGATGACAGCCGCCAAAGCTGGCCAATAACAGGACTGACTGAGTTATGCCAAAACGTACTGACATACAAAGTATTTTGATTATCGGCGCTGGCCCGATTGTTATCGGTCAGGCCTGTGAGTTTGACTACTCCGGTGCCCAGGCTTGTAAAGCCCTGCGTGAAGAAGGCTTCCGTGTAATTCTGGTGAACTCTAACCCAGCCACCATTATGACTGACCCATCCATGGCCGATGCCACTTACATCGAGCCAATCACAGTGGAAGCGGTTGCCAAAATCATCGAAAAAGAACGCCCTGATGCGCTGCTGCCTACCATGGGTGGCCAGACTGCACTGAACTGTGCGCTGGGTCTGGAATCCGCTGGCGTACTGAAAGAGTTCGGCGTTGAGATGATCGGTGCTAATGCCGACACTATCGACAAGGCAGAAGACCGTGATCGCTTTGACAAAGCCATGAAAGCGATTGGTCTGGAATGTCCTCGTGCTGGTATCGCGCACAGCATGGAAGAAGCTCGTGAAGTTCAGAAAACTCTGGGTTTCCCTTGCATCATCCGTCCATCCTTCACCATGGGTGGTTCCGGTGGCGGTATTGCTTACAACAAAGAAGAGTTTGAAGAAATCTGTACTCGTGGTCTGGACCTGTCTCCAACCAATGAACTGCTGATCGACGAATCCCTGATCGGTTGGAAAGAGTACGAGATGGAAGTTGTGCGTGATAAGAACGACAACTGCATCATCATCTGTTCTATCGAAAACTTCGATCCGATGGGTGTCCACACTGGTGACTCCATCACTGTGGCGCCTGCTCAGACTCTGACTGACAAAGAATATCAGATCATGCGTGACGCCTCTCTGGCGGTACTGCGTGAAATCGGCGTAGAAACCGGTGGTTCTAACGTGCAGTTCGGTATCTGCCCGAACACTGGCCGTATGGTCGTGATCGAGATGAACCCACGTGTATCCCGTTCTTCTGCACTGGCATCCAAAGCAACCGGTTTCCCGATTGCGAAAGTAGCGGCCAAGCTGGCAGTGGGTTACACCCTGGATGAACTGCAGAATGACATTACTGGCGGTGCAACCCCGGCGTCGTTCGAACCGTCCATCGATTACGTTGTGACCAAGATTCCTCGTTTCACCTTCGAAAAATTCCCACAGGCTGATGGTCGTCTGACCACTCAGATGAAATCTGTTGGTGAGGTGATGGCGATTGGCCGTACTCAGCAGGAATCCCTGCAGAAAGCTCTGCGTGGTCTGGAAGTTGGTGCGACTGGCTTCGACCCTAAAGTGGATCCGGCTGACGCAACGGCTCGTGACACTGTGATTGCACAGCTGGTAACGCCACAAGCTGAACGTATCTGGTACGTTGCCGATGCTTTCCGTCTGGGTATGACCGTTGAAGATGTATTCAACTACACCAAGATTGACCGCTGGTTCCTGGTGCAGATCGAAGATCTGGTGAAAGACGAGCAGCGCGTTGCTGAGCTGAGCCTGGCAGCGATGGACTACGATACCGTCTTCCGTCTGAAGCGTAAGGGTTTCTCTGACGCGCGCCTGTCTGAACTGCTGGGTATCACTGAGAAGTCATTCCGTAAGCACCGTCAGAAGCTGGGCGTGCGTCCGGTTTACAAACGTGTGGATACCTGTGCGGCTGAATTTGCCACCGATACCGCTTACATGTACTCAACCTATGAGGAAGAGTGTGAAGCGAATCCAAGCGATCGTGAAAAAATCATCGTTCTGGGTGGTGGTCCTAACCGTATTGGTCAGGGTATCGAGTTCGACTACTGCTGTGTACACGCAGCACTGGCGGCGAAGGAAGAAGGTTACGAAGCCATCATGGTTAACTGTAACCCGGAAACCGTATCCACCGACTATGACACCTCCGATCGTCTGTACTTCGAGCCAGTAACCCTGGAAGACGTGCTGGAAATCGTCGACAAAGAGCAGCCAAAAGGTGTGATCGTACAGTACGGTGGCCAGACGCCACTGAAACTGGCCGACGAACTGGAATCTGCCGGTGTGCCTATCATTGGTACCTCTCCGGAAGCGATTGACCGTGCGGAAGACCGTGAGCGCTTCCAGCAGATGATTCAGCGTCTGGGCCTGAAGCAGCCTCAGAATGCGACCGTAACTTCCGCTGAGGAAGCGGTGGTGAAAGCAGCTGAAATCGGTTACCCGCTGGTTGTGCGTCCTTCCTACGTACTGGGTGGCCGTGCGATGGAAATTGTTAACGATGAGACTGCACTGCGTCGTTACATGACCGAAGCCGTTAAGGTATCCAACGATTCTCCGGTTCTGCTGGATTACTTCCTCGATCGCGCAGTAGAAGTCGATATCGACGCTATCTGTGATGGCGAGCAGGTTGTGATCGGCGGCATCATGCAGCACATCGAACAGGCGGGTATCCACTCCGGTGACTCCGCATGCTCTCTGCCACCATACAGCCTGCCGAAAGACGTGCAGGATCAGATGCGTGAGCAGGTTGCAGCCATGGCAAAAGAACTGGGTGTTGTCGGTCTGATGAATACCCAGCTGGCCTGGCAGGATGGTGAAATCTACGTGATTGAGGTTAACCCTCGTGCATCCCGTACTGTACCGTTCGTGTCCAAGTGTATCGGTACCTCTCTGGCGGCGATTGCAGCCAAGGTGATGACCGGTAAGACTCTGGCTGAACTGGGCTTTACCAGTGAAGTCATTCCATCTTACTACTCGGTGAAAGAAGCGGTATTCCCGTTCAATAAATTCCCGACTGTGGATCCGATTCTGGGCCCTGAAATGAAATCCACCGGTGAGGTGATGGGCGCAGGTGCAACCTTTGGTGAGGCTTTCTTCAAAGCTCAGCTGGGTGCCGGTGCGGGTCTGCCAACCAGCGGTACTGCCTTCGTCTCTGTGCGTGACGCTGACAAGCAGGGCGTAGTGGCTATGGCTAAGGGTCTGATCGAATGTGGTTTCAGCCTGGTGTCTACCGCAGGTACCTGTAAGGTGCTGCAGGAAGCAGGCGTTGCTGTTGAGCGTGTGAATAAAGTGACTGAAGGTCGTCCTCACATCGTCGACATGATTAAAAACGATGAGATCTCTCTGATCGTTAACACGACAGAAGGTCCACAGGCGATTTCTGATTCAGCGGATATTCGTCGCAGCGCGCTGCAGCACAAGGTTTACTACACCACCACGCTGGCGGGTGCAGAAGCTGTTGTTGAAGCACTGCGTTCAGAAGGTCTGAAAGAAGTTCGTCGTCTGCAGGAATTACACGCGACTGTATAAGTCGCGTGTTAATTAACAGGAGAGTGAAATGCAGAAGTTTCCAATGACAGTTGAAGGTGAAAAAGCTCTGCGAGACGAGCTGCTGCACCTGAAAACTGTTGAGCGTCCCACTGTGATTGCTTCAATTGCAGAGGCCCGTGAACACGGTGACCTGAAAGAAAATGCTGAATATCACGCTGCGCGTGAACAGCAGGGTTTTATTGAAGGCCGTATTCAGGAAATTGAAGGCAAGCTGTCTAACGCTCAGGTTATCGATATCAAAGCTATTCCTCATACGGGGAAAGTGATTTTCGGTACCACTGTAACCATCATCAATCTTGATACGGACGAAAGCGTTACGTACAAAGTTGTGGGTGATGATGAAGCGGATATTAAAAACAATCGTATCTCTGTGTCTTCACCAATTGCGCGTGCGCTGATTGGTAAAGAAGAGGGTGATGTGGTTGCTGTTAAGGTTCCGAGTGGCGTTGTTGAATACGAAATTGATGAGGTTCAGCACCTCTGATCTTAAGTATCAGCCATAAAAAAACCGCGCTTTGCGCGGTTTTTTTATGGCCGTTGTTTAGTGTTTAAGGACACGGAATCAGCGGCAGGTCGTCAAAATCGAAATCATCGCTGTCGTCATCCTGTTCAATCGCCTTGAGCATGGCCTGCAGTTTGCGTTGAGCTTCGCGACGCTTAAGGGCTTTATTCCAGCGACGAATCTGATCTTCGTCACGCAGTTCCAGCTTCGGTACTTTTACTGGTCGGCCTTCATCACCCATCGCCACCATAGTGAAGTAACAGGAGTGAGTATGGCGTACGGTTTTATTCTTGATGTTTTCAGCAACGACCTTGATGCCAATTTCCATCGAGGTGTTGCCGGTAAAGTTAACCGTCGCCAGAAAGCTGATCAGCTCTCCGATATAAATAGGCTCTTTGAAAAGTACGTTGTCCACAGACAGGGTTACGGCGTAAAAACCGCTGTAGCGCATTGCGCAGGTGTAGGCGACCTTATCGAGCAGTTTCAGTAACTCGCCGCCGTGCATCTTCCCTGAAAAATTGGCCATATCCGGAGTGACCAGTTCAGTCATCTCGGTTTGAATACTTTGCATTGCGCTTTTACCTCTGAACCAGAATCGGGTTTTGCCCGTGTATCGGCTGGTTGGGAATGTCATTTCCGGGCCGGGTGATGGCCTGGGGTATGAGGGCTAACAGGGGCGTATTCTAACGGATTATTGATGACTTAAAATGAAAAAAAGAAGCACCATCGTGGTGCTTCTTTGCATGAAACAGGACAAATATGACGATACTGTCCGATATTTGATCAGAAGTCTTCGGTTGAGGTGAACAGACCAACGCGCAGGTCATTTGCCCAATAAATTTCTTTGCCGTCCACTTCCATAACGGCATCGGCGATGCCCATTACCAGCTTCTGTTCCATTACGCGTTTAATGCTGATGCGGTAAGTAACCGTTTTCGCTGTTGGCAGTACCTGGCCACGGAATTTCACTTCGCCGCTGCCCAGTGCACGGCCGCGTCCTGGGTTGCCACGCCAGCCGAGGTAGAAACCAACCAGCTGCCACATGGCATCCAGACCCAGACAGCCAGGCATTACCGGGTCGCTTTCAAAGTGACAGGCGAAGAACCACAGGTCCGGGTTGATATCGAGCTCTGCAACGATTTCGCCTTTGCCGTACTTACCACCTTCATCTGCGATGAGGGTAATACGATCCATCATCAGCATGTTAGGCAGTGGCAGACGGGCGTTGCCTTCGCCAAATAATTCGCCACGGCCACAGGCCAGTAATTCTTCGCGGGTGTAACTGCTTTGGCGGGTCATGCGATCCTCTGTCTTTTTATCTGTCAGTAGTGAGTATGCCTGCACAGTGACATATTTGCACTGGGTTGGCTAATGAAGGTTTTTTGAACTGGGGGAACAAATGGGTGCCGCAGAAGCCGGCACCCACAGGCAATCAGACTTTCTCGACCAGCAGGCTGCCGATGGAGTAACCCGCACCAAAGGAGCAGATAATGCCCCGGTCGCCGGACTGGAAGTCATCCTGATAGCGGTGGAATGCAATCACAGAGCCAGAGGAGGCTGTGTTGGCAAATTCGTCCAGAACAACCGGAGCTTCCAGAGCTTCCGGTAAGCGGCCGAGCAGTTTTTTCACGGCAAACATGTTCATGTTAACGTTTGCCTGGTGCAGCCACATACGTTTCAGGGCCGCAGCATCCTGATGTGTTTCGCTCAGTTGCTGCTCGAGGAAATTGGTCACCAGTGGCAGCAGTTCCTTGAATACTTTACGGCCGCGCTGTTTAAACGCGTAACGGTCTTCCGGCACGTTGTCAAAGCAGTAATCAGCGTAAGACTGATCGGTACGAATGTTGTCGGAGTACTGAGTGAACTGTTTGGTGTTCAGAATGCGGAATGCATGCTCTGGCTTTGCTGTTTCTTCCGGCTCCAGAATCGCCGCTGTGGCCACATCACCAAAAATGAAGTGGCTGTCGCGATCCTTGAAGTTCAGACCCGGTGTGGTGAACTCAGGGTTAACGAATAACACACATTTTGCTGTGCCAGCTTTCAGTGCTGTATAGGCGTTGATCAGGCCAAAGGTCGCGGATGAGCAGGCGATGCCCATGTCGTAAGCAAAACCGTTGATGCCCAGTTCACGCTGAATCTCAACCGACATGCCAGGGTAGTCACGCTGACGGAAGGTGCTGGAGACAATGACCATGTCGATGTCATCCGCTGTTTTTCCTGCCTGTTCCATTGCTTTACGTGCGGCTGCAACACCCATGGTTACCATTTCCGGAGTCGAGCCTTCCTGGGTCATCGGAAATACAGGGTGCATGATGTCAGGGTTTACCAGACCGTCTTTGTACATGACGTAACGTGCTTTGATGCCAGACGCTTTCTCGATGAACTCAGGGCTGGAATGCGTCAGTGCTTCGACTTCGCCCGCTTCGATAGCTGCTGCATTCTTTTCATTGAAGTTATCAACATACTGGTTAAACGCTGCGACCAGTTCCTCGTTGGTAATAACATGAGGAGGAATAAAAAGGCCGGTACCTGAGATAACAATGTTGGACATGAATGATAAAACCTTTGTCGTGACTGGCATGGTGCAGAAGTCGCCGCTTCAGCACTCGATTCTGTTTTCCTCATTATTACCGGAAACGGGTCTTCCTGTCAGCCAACCTTGGTGTAAGCTGAAACCGTTCTGCGGAGAGTGAAAGCATGATTCGTCAGTATCTGATACTGCTGCGCACATTCTGGCTGGGTGGCTTGTGGAGTGCAGCCTACCTGGTGCGGCCCCTGCTTGAGCACCGGGGATTCTTTCCTCAACACGGGCTGGAGGTCATGCATGCTGTGGTGGGGATTGGTGCCGTATGCGGAATTCTGATTTTCCTGCTGGCACGTATGTCGGGGCCGTTGCTCTGGTCTGAGTCGCCGCTGCAGCTACTACTGGTTATGGTGCTGCTGTCGTTTTGCTATTTCGGGCTGCTGCCCTGGTGGAAGTTACAGATGATCGTGGTGCACGCGATGTCTGTACTGGGCGTCATCTGGCTGTGGAAGGCGCCGGCGCTGGTTGTGCGAAAGGACAGGTACCGGGCATAGCCGATACCTGAGGGGCTTAGCGCTGCAGGTTAGACAGGTTAGCCTTGGCTTTCGGGTTCTTACGCAGCAGCAGGGCGGTATTGCCAATTTGCTGTGGCATCTCAGCACCAGTGATACGCAGAATTTCAGCAATCACAGCCTTCTTAACCTCACGGTCGCCCACTGAGATCTTAATTTTGATCAGCTCGTGGTCATCGAGTGCGCGGTTCAGTTCATCAATAACGCCTTCACTCAGGCCGTTACCTGCAACGGTCACGATCGGGTTCAGGGTATGACCAATGGCCCGGTAGGCCTTTTTCTGTTCGTTTGTCAGCGCCATATTGGTTCGGTAGCTCGTATATTCAGTGATAGAATGGGTCTTTCTGCCGGTTTTGCAGTGACCTTTCCGGCATTATACCTCACCCTGAAGCAGGAGCCTGCATGGCGCGTTCAAAAAGCAGCGCAGATTGGTTGCGCGAGCATGTTGACGACATCTATGTCCACAAAGCCCAACAGGATGGCTACCGTACCCGCGCCAGCTATAAGCTGATTGAGCTGGACGAGAAAGATCAGCTGATCAAGCCGGGAATGACCATTATTGATCTTGGTTCCGCACCGGGTGGCTGGTCTCAGGTGGTTGCTCGCAAGCTCGATGGCGGCGGTGTGATTATTGCCTCAGATATTTTGCCTATGGATCCGATAGCTGATGTGAATTTCATTCAGGGCGACTTTACGGAAGAATCAGTATTCGATGAACTCATGGCGGTGGTCGATGGTCGACCAGTAGACCTTGTAATTTCCGATATGGCCCCCAATATGAGTGGAGTAGCCTCAATTGATCAGCCCGGATCCATGTATCTGGTGGAACTGGCGCTGGATATGGCTCGTCAGGTGTTAAAACCTAACGGTCAGTTTGTGGCTAAGGTTTTTCAGGGAGAAGGCTTCGATGAGTACATTCGTGATGTGCGTGAATCCTTCTCTAAGGTATTGATCCGTAAGCCCAAGGCTTCCCGGGCAAGATCGCGGGAAGTGTATGTGGTCGGGAAAGGTTTCCGCGCTTAGCCAATGCTTGCTAAGCTAATGAATTAAAGGGTCTGCCGCACATGGGCAGCAGACGACCAAGCCAGTGAGGTAGTGCCGGATATGGCAAAGAATTTCATACTGTGGGCAGTGATTGCCGCTGTCCTGATGATGGTGTTCAACAACTTTCAGAACGTCGGCCGTGGTAAAGAGCTGTCGTACTCTGAATTTATTACCGCTGTAGAAAGCGGTCAGGTTGAGCGGGTTACCATTTCCGGGCAGTCCATTACCGGTCAGAGCAGCAGTGGTGAAAGCTTTGAAACGGTGCTGCCGGTCTATGACGACAAGCTGATGGATACGCTGCTGAACAATCAGGTTCAGGTAGTGGGTGAAAAACCAGAGAAGCAGGGCTTCTTTACCCAGCTGTTACTGGCCTCTCTGCCGATCCTGATCATTATCGCCGTGTTTATGCTGTTTATGCGTCAGATGCAGGGCGGAGCCGGTGGTAAGGGCGGCCCTATGGCGTTTGGTAAGAGTAAAGCCAAACTGCTCAGCGAAGATCAGATCAAAACCACTTTCGAAGACGTTGCGGGCTGTGATGAAGCCAAAGAAGACGTTAAAGAGCTGGTCGAGTTTCTGCGTGATCCGGGTAAATACCAGCGCTTAGGCGGCAAGATTCCGCGCGGCGTACTGATGGTAGGTCAGCCGGGTACTGGTAAAACGCTGCTGGCAAAAGCGATCGCTGGTGAGGCGCGCGTACCTTTCTTCTCTATCTCCGGTTCTGATTTCGTTGAGATGTTCGTTGGTGTTGGTGCATCCCGTGTACGTGACATGTTCGATCAGGCTAAGAAGCAGGCTCCTTGCATTATCTTCATCGACGAAATCGATGCTGTAGGTCGTTCCCGTGGTGTAGGTATCGGCGGTGGCAACGATGAGCGTGAACAGACCCTGAACCAGCTGCTGGTTGAAATGGACGGCTTTGAGGTTAACGACGGCATCATCGTGATTGCTGCAACTAACCGTCCGGACGTACTGGACCCTGCGCTGCTGCGTCCGGGTCGTTTCGACCGTCAGGTCGTGGTTGGTTTGCCAGACATTCGCGGTCGTGAGCAGATTCTGGGTGTTCACATGCGTAAAGTGCCGGTAGCGGACGATGTGAATGCTTCGGTTATCGCACGTGGTACACCGGGTTTCTCCGGTGCCGATCTGGCGAATCTGGTGAACGAAGCTGCACTGTTTGCGGCTCGTGCCAATCGTAATCTGGTTACCATGGAAGAGTTCGAGAAGGCCAAGGATAAGATCCTGATGGGCGCCGAACGTAAGACCATGGTGATGTCCGAGAAAGAAAAAGAGAACACGGCCTATCACGAAGCGGGTCACGCTATTGTTGGTCGTCTGGTGCCGGAGCACGATCCTGTTTACAAGGTTTCTATTATTCCGCGCGGTCGTGCCCTGGGTGTGACTATGTTCCTGCCGGAAGAAGATCGTCACTCCATCAGCAAGCGCGGTATCGAGAGTAACATCTGCTCGCTGTACGGCGGTCGTATTGCTGAAGAAATGACACTGGGTAAAGACGGTGTCACCACGGGTGCCTCCAACGACATTGAGCGTGCAACCAAGTATGCCCGTAACTATGTGACCAAATGGGGTCTGTCTGAGCGACTCGGTGCTCAGCTGTACACCGAAGAGGAACAGAACGGTTATCTGGGCAGCTCAGGTGGTGGTCAGCTTTCTCACCTGTCGGATGAGACTGCACGTCTGATCGACTCTGAGGTTAAGGATCTGCTGGATCGTTGCTATCAGCGCGCTACGCAGTTGCTGGAAGACAACCGCGATAAGCTGGAGCTGATGAAAGATGCTCTGATGGAATATGAGACCATCGACATCAGTCAGATTGATGACATTATGGAAGGGCGCAAGCCTCGTCCGCCGAAGTCCTGGTCTGACAGTAACGGCTCTGGCCCGGCGGCGCCGGCAGAGGCCAGCCACGACATGGCTGACAATGGGCAGGATGATTCGGTTGGTGATGCCGCCGGAGAGCAGAACTCATAACTCCCCCTGCTCAGACTACTAAAGCGGCTTCGGCCGCTTTTTTCGTTAACTGATTCCGCACTACCCGGAGACTTGTGTGAAGCTGACTTGTGGTAACCGCCAGCTGGACCTATCAACCCCCCATGTAATGGGTATTCTTAACGTCACCCCGGATTCTTTCTCTGATGGTGGTCGTTTTAATTCGCTGGATACGGCATTGCGCCATGCGCAGCAGATGATTGCGGATGGCGCGACCATCATTGATGTCGGCGGAGAATCGACCCGTCCGGGGGCTGAACCTGTCTCTGAGCAGGAAGAGTTACAGCGGGTGGTGCCTGCTGTTGAGGCGCTGGCGCGAGAATTTGATGTCACTATTTCGATAGATACCAGTACACCTGCGGTAATGCGCGACAGCGCAGCGGCGGGTGCCCATCTGCTGAATGATGTGCGTGCTCTGACTCGCGACGGAGCGCTGGCCGCTGCAGCCGCAACCTCGCTGCCTGTTTGCCTTATGCACATGAATGGTGAGCCGCAGGTCATGCAGAACGCGCCGCATTATGATGAACCCATAGAGCAGGCTGTCATCCTCTACCTTGAGCAACGAATTGACGAATGTATACAGGCGGGTATTGACCGGAGTCGCATTCTTATCGATCCGGGCTTTGGTTTTGGCAAGAATCACGAGCATAATTACCGACTGTTAAATCAACTGGATGCTTTGCTGAGTATGGAGCTGCCAATTCTGGCGGGCCTGTCGCGCAAGCGAATGATCGGTGAAGCAACCGGCATCAGTGACGCAGCGTTGCGTGTGACCGGCAGTGTGGCCGGCGCCGTTATCTGCGTGATGAAGGGTGCCAGAATTTTGCGTGTGCACGACGTAAAAGAAACGGCGGAAGCCATTAAAGTTGCACATGCCACCTTAAGGGAAGGTCATGACTAGAAAGTACTTTGGCACGGACGGTGTTCGCGGCCGCGTGGGTGAGTATCCGATTACTCCGGATTTTGTAATGAAGCTTGGCTGGGCGGCCGGTAAGGTTTTTGCCGAGCAGGGCAAAAGCCAGATTCTGATCGGTAAAGATACCCGAATCTCCGGCTACATGTTCGAATCGGCACTGGAAGCAGGCCTGTCGGCAGCGGGCGTTGATATTGGTCTGCTGGGGCCTATCCCGACACCGGGTATTGCCTATCTGACCCGAACCTTCCGAGCCAGCGCTGGTATTGTGATCAGTGCTTCTCATAACCCGTATTACGATAACGGCATTAAATTCTTTTCCGGTGTCGGCGAAAAGCTGCCGGATGCGACTGAGCTGGCCATTGAAGAGTGGCTGGATAAGCCAATGACCTGTGTCGGCTCGTCTGAGCTGGGTAAGGCGCGTCGTATTAATGATGCAGCGGGTCGTTACATTGAGTTCTGTAAGGCTACTGCTAATACCATGAACCTGCGTGGCATGCGGATTGTGCTGGACTGCGCTCATGGTGCGACCTATCAGATTGCGCCGGCAGTATTCAGCGAGCTTGGTGCGACCGTGATCGCGATGGGCACCCAGCCGGATGGTCTCAATATCAACGATGGTGTTGGCTCAACGGAACCGGAAGCGCTGCGCAATAAAGTGCTTGAAGTGGGCGCTGATCTGGGGATTGCCTTTGATGGTGATGGCGATCGGGTAATGATGGTTGATCATCTGGGTAACTTACTCGATGGCGATCAGCTGCTGTTCATTATTACGGTTCATGCGCAACAACAGGGCCGTCTGAATGGCGGGGTTGTTGGTACGCTGATGAGCAACCTTGGCCTTGAGCTGGGTCTGAAAGATAAAGGCATCGACTTCCTGCGTGCCAAGGTTGGTGACCGCTACGTACATCAGATGCTGCATGAAAATGGCTGGCGTTACGGTGGTGAGTCTTCCGGCCATTTACTGTGTCTGGACGCCAACACGACAGGCGACGGCATTGTTGCCGCCCTGCAGGTTCTGCAGGCAGTGCAGGACAGCGGTGTGTCGCTGAACGAGTGGCAGTCGCGCATGATGAAAATGCCACAGGTTATGATCAATGTTCGCCGTAACCGCCAGGTGGATGTCTCCACCGATGCCGGTATTCAGGCGGCTGTTGGCAAGGCAGAAGACCTGCTGAAAGGGCGCGGTCGTATTCTGCTGCGCCCATCGGGAACCGAACCGGTTGTACGGGTCATGGTTGAAGGTGAGGATGCCGCACTGATTCAGAATGTTGCAGAAGAACTGTCTGAGGTGGTTGGCAAGGCCATCGGATGATGGTCTGTGCGCTTGTTTCGGCATGGCTTCTTAGATAGTATCTGCGCTCTTTGAATTTTGGGGACCCTCATGCGTCGTTTGTTAGTAGCCGGTAACTGGAAAATGAATGGCTCTGCGGAATTTGCCGCACAGTTGTTGCAGGACGTCACCGCGCAACTAAACGATCATTGTGATATGGCGGTGTTTCCTCCATTCCCATATATCGCTCAGGTTGCTGAGCAGCTGAAGGGGACTCCTGTTCAGGTTGGTGCACAAAATGTTGCCACTGATGATCAGGGTGCCTTTACCGGTGAAGTGTCTGCGCCCATGCTGACTGATGTCGGTTGTTCTATGGCACTTGTCGGACATTCCGAGCGTCGTACCCTGTACGGTGAAACCGATCTTGTTGTGCTGCAGAAGACGCGTCAGCTGCTGGCTAATGACCTGACGGCTGTTGTCTGTATTGGTGAAACGCTGGAAGAGCGTAAAGCCGGTCGTGAAGAAGCTGTTGTTTCTCAGCAGCTCGCACTGCTGATTGAACAGCTGAGCGAAAATGAATGGGATCGCATTATTCTGGCGTATGAGCCTGTGTGGGCTATTGGTACTGGTGAAACAGCAACACCGGAACAAGCTCAGGCAATTCATGCCTTTATTCGTGGTCAACTGCAGCAGGTTAGCGCCGCGGTGGCTGAGAAAACCCGTATCTTATACGGTGGTAGTGTAAAAGCTGCCAATGCGGCCGAGCTGTTTGCTCAGCCGGATATCGATGGCGGACTGGTGGGCGGTGCCTCCCTGGACGCAAATGAATTTACAGGAATTTGTCAGGCGTAAGGTACGTTATGGAATCTATTATTCTGATTGTTCACATTCTGCTGGCTTTAGGCATCATTGGTTTTGTGATGCTGCAGCAGGGTAAAGGTGCTGATGCAGGTGCTTCCTTCGGTGGTGGCGCGTCCCAGACCGTGTTCGGCAGCAGTGGCTCCGGCAACTTCCTGAGCCGTAGCACGGCAATTCTGGCAACCGTTTTCTTTATCACCAGCCTGGCGCTGGCGGTTTATGCCAGTCAGAAAGCAAAAAGCGTTACTGATCTGGGTATTCCAAGCGAAGAAGTGATAGAAAAGCTTGAGCAGGACACCCCAGTTGTGGAAGAATACGCGCCGTCTTCAGATGCACCTGAACTGGATGCATCTGTTTCTGACGAGCCAGCAGTCGAAAAGCCTGCCAACTAAGCTCAGTCAGTAGTCGTGCGGATGTGGTGGAATTGGTAGACACGCCATCTTGAGGGGGTGGTGAGCTAAGCTCGTGCGAGTTCGAGTCTCGCCATCCGCACCAATTATTACGGAAAAGCGAACATGGTTCGCTTTTTCTGTTTAAAGCGCCTATAATGCGCGTGCTTTTATAGAGCACTGTAAAAAGCCCCTCATGTCAGGGGCTTTTTAGTAGTCGCTTCCCGGGTGGAGCGGCTGACAAGGAATCAGCGCAGGCGTTGATTCCGGTCTGCGTCAGGCAGTAGCGGACTGGGCACATTGTTGCCCAGTTTTTGTTTGTGGAGAGGGTAATTATTTGTCTAAAAATTCGCAGTTGACCGAACTTATTGCACCAGTGGTTGAGTCCATGGGGTTCACCTTCTGGGGGCTCGAGTTTATGCCGCAGGGCAAACGCTCTATGTTGCGTATTTTTATTGATCACGCCGACGGTATTAATGTTGACCACTGCGCTCAGGTGAGCCGTCAGGTTAGCGCCGTAATGGACGTTGAAGATCCTATCGCTCAGGAATATACCCTTGAGGTTTCCTCTCCTGGGATGGATCGCCCTTTATTCACACTCGAACAGTTTCAGCAGTATGCAAATCACATTGTAGAGCTGCGTCTGCGTATGCCCTTCGACGGGCGTCGTAAATTTAAAGGCCAATTAATCGGTGTTGAGCAGGAAGATGTCGTACTCGTCGTCGACGATCACGAATATCTGTTGCCCATTGAGCTGATTGAAAAGGCTAATGTTGTTCCACAATTCAAGGACTAAGGTGCAGAGCGAGGCTAGAAGATGAGCAAAGAAATTCTCCTGGTCGCAGAAGCGGTTTCCAACGAAAAGGGTGTTTCAAAAGAAATTATTTTTGAAGCGATTGAGTCAGCCCTGGCCGCGGCCGCCAAGAAGCGTTACGAAGACGAAGAAGCTACCATTCGCGTTGATATCGATCGTCGCACCGGTGACTACCAGACATTCCGTAGCTGGCTGGTTGTCAGCAACGATGTGGTTCCGGGCCTGGGTGACGAGCTTACCCTGCAGGAAGCACACGAAATCGATACCAATCTGCAACCTGGTGACACCTATGAGACGCAGATTGATAACCCTGATTTCGGCCGTATTGCTGCCCAGGCTGCGAAGCAGATTATCGTGCAGAAAGTACGTGAAGCAGAGCGCGCACAGATCGTAGATCAGTACGAAGATCGCGTTGGCGAACTGGTTAACGGCACTGTTAAAAAAGTGACACGTGACAACATTATTGTAGACCTCGGCAATAACGCTGAAGGTCTGCTGCCAAAAGATCAGCTGATTGGTCGTGAGATCATGCGTATGGGTGATCGTGTTCGCGCCATTCTGCATGCGGTACGTCCGGAAAATCGTGGTCCGCAGCTGATGCTGAGCCGTACTTGTCCGGAAATGCTGATTGAGCTTTTCCGCATTGAAGTGCCGGAAATTGCTGAAGACGTTATTGAGATCAAGGGTGCTGCCCGTGATCCGGGTTCACGTGCGAAAATCGCCGTTAAGACCAATGACAAGCGTATCGACCCTGTTGGTGCCTGTGTTGGTATGCGTGGTGCGCGTGTTCAGGCTGTTACCAACGAACTGGGTGGTAACGAGCGTATCGACATCGTGCTGTGGGATGACAACCCGGCGCAGCTGGTGATTAACGCCATGGCGCCAGCCGATGTTGCGTCCATCATCATGGACGAAGAAACCAACACCATGGACGTTGCTGTTGCATCAGATAACCTGGCGCAGGCAATTGGTCGTGGCGGTCAGAACGTACGCCTGGCGTCCGAACTGACCGGTTGGGAAATCAATGTAATGACCGAAGAAGATGCTCAGGAGAAACAGTCTCAGGAAGCGTCCGGTTACATTGAAAACTTTATGAATACTCTGGACCTGGATGAAGACTTTGCCACCCTGCTGGTTGAAGAAGGCTTCACGACTCTGGAAGAGATTGCCTACGTTCCTATGGAAGAGATGCTGGCGATTGATGGTCTGGATGAAGATGTGGTTACCGAACTGCGTAACCGCGCCAAGGATGTCCTGCTGACCCAGGCTCTGGCATCTGAGGAAAAACTTGAAAATGCAGAACCAGCGGAAGACCTGCTGAACATGGATGGCATGGACAAGCACCTGGCTCTGGTTCTGGCCAGCAAAGGCATCTGTACGATGGAAGATCTTGCCGAGCAATCCATCGACGACTTGCTGGATATCGAAGATATGACCGAAGAAAAAGCGGCAGAGCTCATTATGACTGCACGCGCGCCCTGGTTTGAGGGCAACGACTAATCACTCGCTCGGCATAGGAGAAACGTATGGCAGATGTAACCGTTAAAGAACTCGCCGACGTGGTAGGGACCAGCGTTGATCGCTTGTTGTCCCAGATGAAAGAAGCTGGTCTGCCACAGACCGGCGCAGACCAGGCTGTGTCTGATGAACAGAAGCAATCACTGCTGACGTTCCTGAAGAAAAGTCATGGTGAATCAACAGCAGCACCGAAAAAAATTACGCTGAAGCGTAAGGTGACTACCACTCTGAAAACAGGTCAGGGCGGTAAGAAAGCTGTTGCGATTGAAGTTCGTAAAAAGCGTACTTACGTTAAGCGCGAAGAGCTGGAAAAAGAAGCTGAGCAGCAGGCGGAAGCCGTTGCTGAGGTAGCAGCAGAAGCCGTAGCGGCACCGGAAACCGTAGAAGCGGCAGTGGCTGCTCCGGTTGCTGAAGAGCCGAAGGCAGAAGCTGTTGCAGAAGCACCAGCTGCTGAAGCGAAAGCTGACAAGCCTGCGGCAAAAGCGAAAGCTGCTCCGACTGAAGAGTTGGACGTTGCCCAGAAGCGTGCTGAAGCAGAAGTTGCAGCGCAGCGTCAGGACGATGGTGGCCGTAACAAGAAGGCAACCAAAGCAGTTGATAAGAAACGCGCTGATCAGCGCGAAAACAGCCGCTTCCGTGATTCCGATGACAGCGACCGCAACCGTGGTCGTCGTCCGGGCAAGGGTCCTAAACTGAAAGGTGGTCGTGGTAAACACAGCTCAAATGAGCACGCATTTACCAAGCCAACTGCACCAGTTATTCGTGAAGTTGAACTGCCGGAAGCGATTTCCGTCGGTGATCTGGCTTCGAAAATGGCGGTTAAAGCCGGCGAAGTGATCAAAGAGCTGATGAAAATGGGCGTTATGGCGACCATTAACCAGACTCTGGATCAGGACACCGCCTCTCTGGTCGTTGAAGAAATGGGTCACAAAGTGACCAAGCTGATCGCCGATGACCAGCTGGAACAGGATGTAACTGAATCTGTTTCTTACGAAGGTGACGAGCAGACCCGTGCTCCGGTTGTTACCGTAATGGGTCACGTTGACCATGGTAAAACCTCGCTGCTGGACTACATCCGTAGCTCACGAGTGGCATCCGGTGAAGCCGGTGGTATTACCCAGCATATCGGTGCTTACCACGTAGAAACGGATCACGGCATGGTGTCCTTCCT
Organism: Thalassolituus marinus; assembly: GCF_020320395.1. GTDB lineage: Bacteria > Pseudomonadota > Gammaproteobacteria > Pseudomonadales > Oceanobacteraceae > Venatoribacter > Venatoribacter marinus. The sequence goes on from NZ_JAEDAH010000088.1 coordinate 59,503, forward strand.
GGATACCCCTGGACACGCAGCGTTTACCTCCATGCGTGCTCGTGGTGCTCAGGCAACTGACGTGGTTATTCTGGTGGTTGCAGCAGACGATGGCGTAATGCCACAAACCGAAGAAGCTGTTCAGCACGCTAAGTCTGCTGGCGTTCCTCTGGTGGTTGCTGTTAACAAAATGGATAAAGAAGCGGCTGATCCGGATCGTGTTAAAAACGAACTGTCAGCACGTGATGTTATTCCGGAAGACTGGGGCGGTGATGTACCGTTTATCCCGGTATCCGCAAAAACCGGTCAGGGCATTGATGAGCTGCTCGAAGCGGTACTGCTGCAAGCAGAACTGCTGGAACTGAAAGCACACTTTACTGGCCCGGGCCAGGGTGTAGTGGTTGAATCTCGTCTGGATAAAGGTCGTGGTCCGGTTGCTACTCTGCTGGTTCAGAACGGTACGCTGAAAAAAGGCGATATCGTACTGGCAGGTACTTGCTACGGTCGTGCCCGTGCACTGCTGGATGAAAACGGTAAGCAAACCGATGGTGCTGGTCCGTCTATCCCGGTAGAGATCCTGGGTCTGAACGGTACCCCGGATGCGGGTGACAACTTCATGGTTGTGGAAAGCGAGAAGAAAGCCCGTGAAGTGGCTGAGTTCCGTGAAACCAAAATGAAGGAACAACTGCAACAGCGTCAGCAGGCAGCCAAACTGGATGCACTGTTTGCCGGTATGGGCGAAGGCCAGCAGGCCAGCCTGAACGTGGTTGTTAAGACCGACGTACGTGGCTCGCTGGAAGCGATTGTTGCTTCCCTGCAGAAACTGGCGACCGACGAAGTTAAGGTTAACGTTGTAGCATCCGGTGTGGGTGGTATTACCGAAACTGACGCGACTCTGGCCGTTGCCGCCAGCGCCGTGGTATTCGGTTTCAACGTCCGTGCTGATAACGCTGCCAAGCGTGTTGTCGAAAACAACGACGTTGATATGCGCTACTACAGCGTAATCTACGATCTGCTGGATGACGTGAAACAGGCTATGGCTGGTCTGCTGGCGCCTGAACTGCGTGAAGAGATTGTGGGTATCGCCGAAGTGCGTGACGTGTTCAATTCACCGAAGTTCGGCCAGATTGCTGGTTGTATGGTGATTGACGGTAACGTATTCCGTAACAAGAAGATCCGCGTACTGCGTGAAAACGTAGTGATCTACGAAGGTGAACTGGAATCCCTGCGTCGCTTCAAAGACGACGTTCAGGAAGTTCGCCAGGGTATGGAATGTGGTATCGGCGTTAAGAACTATCAGGATGTTCGCCCAGGCGATCAGATCGAAGTGTTCGACGTTAAAGAAGTTGCTCGTACGCTGTAATACCGCGCGAGCATACTGATAAGCCAAAGCCCGGAACCGTCCGGGCTTTGGTGTCTCTGGAGAAAAGAGAATGCCTAAAGATTACAGCCGCACCTCGCGCCTGAGTGAACAGATCCAGCGTGATCTGGCACAGATGATTCAGTTCGACCTGAAAGACCCGCGTCTGGGTATGGTGACCCTGAATCACGTTAAAGTAGCTAAAGACATCGGTTACGCTGACATCTATTTCACAGTAATGGGTGCTAAAGGTGAAACCGACGAAGAAATTCGTCGTCAGACAGAAAAGATTCTGAACGATGCCGCAGGCCACCTGCGTAGCGAGCTGGCGCGCATTATGCGTACTCGCATTACCCCACATCTGCGTTTCCACTACGACGAAACCCTGGATCGCGGTATGAAACTGACCAGCCTGATTAAGAAAGCCACCGACGAAGACAATGCTCGTCATCAGGCTGACGAAGACGATAAGGCTGAATAACGCGTATGGCGAAAACGAAAAAAGGCCGCGCAGTTTCGGGGATTGTGGTCATTAACAAGCCCCTGGGTCTTTCTTCCAATCAGGTGCTGCAGCGCGTTAAGCGCCTGTTTAATGCGCAGAAGGCCGGTCATACCGGTGCTCTGGACCCAATGGCCAGTGGTGTTTTACCCGTCTGTTTAGGTGAGGCCACCAAGTTCTCGCAGATACTGCTGGACGCTGATAAAGGCTATGAGACCACAGCGAAGCTGGGTGAGGTGCGCTCCACCGGTGACGTTGAAGGCGAAGTGTTACGCACTGCAGCCGTCCCCGACTTGCAGAACATCGATCTCGAGTCTGTACTTGAGCCGTTTCGCGGTGACGTCGAACAGGTGCCGCCAATGTTTTCGGCACTGAAAATGGACGGTAAGCCGCTGTATGAGCTGGCCCGTCAGGGCATGTCTGAGGCGGATATGAAGGCCGTGGCGGAAAAGAAACGCCGCGTGATCACCATCCACAGCCTTACCCTTGATGCCCAGCGTGATGACGAACTCGACCTGTCAGTGCGCTGCTCGAAAGGCACCTATATCCGTACGTTAGTAGAGGATATTGGCGACGCGCTCGGTTGTGGCGCCTACGTCAGCCGTTTGCATCGTACCCATAGTGGGCCGTACCACAGTGGACAGATGCTGACCCTCGAACAGTTGGAAGCGCTGGCAGAGCAGGGTGCTGATGTGCTGGATGCTGTCTTGTTAGCGCCAGAAAGCGCCTTGCCGGGCTGGCCGGAAGTGCAGCTCAGTTTAGCCGAAGCGCGAAAAATGCTGCATGGACAGACGGTAAATACTGGCCTGGAGCCAAGTCCTTCTGTACAATTATGGGCCGTTGAATCGGGTATCCGTCAGTTGATCGGCATTGGCCGTATCGAAGATGGCCGGGTGATTGCCCAGCGACTGATGCAGGTAACCTTACCTGATGCAGTCTGAAACCGTTTCAACCGTGTCTATGACACGCACATCCCACTGTTAATGTGCACGGTGGCGATGATTTTTTAACAGTCAGGTTCGCCTGATGCACATTAACCGGAGTATTAAAGATGGCATTATCTGCTGCTCAGAAAGCTGAGATTGTAAAAGAGTACCAAGTTGCTGAAGGCGACACTGGTTCTCCTGAAGTTCAGGTTGCACTGCTGACCCACAACATCGTTGGCCTGCAGGACCACTTCAAAGCGCACGGTAAAGATCACCACTCTCGTCGTGGTCTGATCCGCATGGTTAACCAGCGTCGTAAGCTGCTGGACTACCTGAAGCGTAAAGATGCAAACCGTTACACCGCTCTGATCGGTCGTCTGGGTCTGCGTCGCTAAGATCTCATCTGCAGCAAAAGCCCTACGGGGCTTTTGTTGTATCTGGCCTTCTGCCATTTCTGCTCTTATTAAATCTACCTGCCGCGCTGTGGTGCCAACCCCACACTGATTCGGATGTGGTGGTGCTTCTAATCATTGGCTTTCCCGTTCAGGCGAGAGTCCATGCTTAGAAGCACCGGCAGTCAGCAGGAAACTTTGTTTACATAAGGAAATATTGAATGAGCAATATCCCTGTTGCTAAGACCAAAACGTTTGAATTCGGCGGTCAGACCGTCACTCTGGAAACTGGCCGTATCGCCCGTCAGGCCGACGGTGCTGTGCTGGCTACTATCGGTAAAACTCAGGTTCTGGCGACTGTTGTAGCCGCTAAAACCACCAAGCCTGGTCAGGACTTCTTCCCGCTGTCCGTTCACTACCAGGAAAAAATGTACGCTGCAGGCCGTATCCCGGGTGGTTACCTGAAGCGTGAAGGTCGTCCTTCTGAAAAAGAAACCCTGACTTCCCGTCTGATCGACCGTCCTATCCGTCCTCTGTTCCCGGAAGGCTTCCTGAACGAAGTTCAGGTGATTCCTACTGTTATGGCATCTGAGAAAGGCGTTGATCCTGATATCTGTGCCATGATCGCTGTATCTGCAGCGCTGGCAGTATCTGGTGTTCCTTTCAACGGTCCTATCGGTGCAGCCCGTGTTGGTTTCACTGACGACGACGGTTACATGCTGAACCCAACCGATGCTCAGCTGGCTGATTCTCTGCTGGACATGGTAGTTGCCGGTACTAAAGACGCGGTTCTGATGGTTGAATCTGAAGCCGACGAACTGACCGAAGACGAAATGCTGGGTGCGGTTCTGTTCGCACACAAAGGTTTCCAGAGCGCGATCACTGCCATCAATGAGTGGACTGCTGAGCTGGGTGTACAGCGTTGGGACTGGACTGCGCCAGAGCAGAACAAGCCTCTGTACGAAGCAGTAAAAGCTGAAACTGCTGCTGCAATCGGCGACGCGTACACCATCTCTGACAAGATGGCTCGTTACGGCAAGCTGGACGAAATCAAAGCTGCTGCTGTTGAAAAACTGGTCGCTGCTGAAGGCGAAGAAGGCTTCAGCAAAGACGAAGTTGTCGACATGATCGGTGAACTGAAGTATGAAGTAGTACGTCAGCGCGTAATCGACGGTGCTCCACGTATCGACGGTCGTGACAACGACACCGTACGTCCTCTGACCATCGAAACCGGTGTACTGAAGACCACTCACGGTTCTGCGATCTTCACCCGTGGTGAAACTCAGGCCATCGTTGCGACCACACTGGGTTCTGCCCGTGACGCACAGATGATCGACTTCCTGCACGGTACTCAGACTGATCCGTTCCTGTTCCACTACAACTTCCCTCCATTCTCTGTAGGTGAAGCTGGTCGTATGGGTTCTCCGGGTCGTCGTGAAATTGGTCACGGTCGCCTGGCCCGTCGTGGTGTTCAGGCAATGATGCCAACTCAGGAAGAATTCCCGTACACCGTTCGTGTGGTTTCTGAAATCACTGAATCCAACGGTTCTTCTTCTATGGCGTCTGTATGTGGTGCTTCCCTGGCACTGATGGACGCTGGTGTGCCGATCAAAGCACCAGTTGCTGGTATCGCCATGGGTCTGGTTAAAGAAGGCGACAAGTTTGCTGTTCTGACCGACATTCTGGGTGACGAAGATCACCTGGGTGACATGGACTTTAAAGTAGCCGGTACTGACGAAGGTATCACTGCTCTGCAGATGGATATCAAGATCGAAGGTATCACTGAAGAGATCATGGAAATCGCTCTGGAAAAAGCCAAGGCCGCGCGTCTGAGCATCCTGAACGACATGAACAAAGTCATTGCAGAACCACGTAAAGAGCTGTCTGAAAACGCTCCTACTATGACTGCGATGAAGATCCCGTCCGACAAGATCCGTGAAGTAATCGGTAAAGGCGGCGCGACTATCCGTGACATCACCGAGAAGACTGGCGCTTCTGTGGATATCGATGACAACGGCGACATCAAGATCTTCGCAACCGACAAAGCTTCTGCTGACGCTGCAAAAGCGATGATCGAAGCCATCACTGCTGAAATCGAAGTGGGTACTACCTACACCGGTAAAGTAAGCAAGATCGTTGATTTCGGTGCTTTCATCACCGTACTGCCAGGCAAAGACGGCCTGCTGCACATTTCTCAGATCAGTGAAGAGCGTGTTGAAAACGTGACTGACTATCTGCAGGAAGGTCAGACCGTTAACGTACTGGTCGCAGACGTTGATCCGAAAGGTCGCGTTAAGCTGACCATGAAGGGTGTTGAACAGCCAGCCTGATTCAGCCCTGATTAAAGAAACCGCCTTCGGGCGGTTTTTTTATGTCTGCAACTTGCCCAGTCAGAAGCAAAATCATTGTTAACAGCTAAAATTCAGATATTCGAGATGCACACATAAGGAATGAGGCTGATGAAAGCTGTAACTAAATATGGAGCGCCGCTGGCCTTTGCAATTTTGTTAGGTGCTTGCGGAGGTGACGATAGCGGCACTGGAAACACTATCGAGGCAATTGAATATTCAGGTAATAACTCAGCTGCTAGCCTGAGCGCTGATAATCAGGGGGTATATGCGACAAGTTCTGCTGAGGTTGTTGCAAAATCCATAGCAGCAAATGTATCTGATGACCCTATGGATAATTTGCCAATAGCTGCTGTAAGTCGTGTCAGTTCTGATCAGAAAGCATTGCTTAAGCAAGCTGTAGGGTCCGTTCTGGAGTACACGCTTGAAGGCTTGCCAATCGCAGCAACTCAGAATGACACAGGTGATTGTGGAGGCGCTGCATCAATGTCCGGCAGCGAGTCAAAGGCAACCATTGTTTACAGCGATTACTGCTTTTATGACTTATACGGCGACGTTGTTTATGCCGACGGGAGCTTGTCTTATGTTTATTCCTCCAGTGGGGATATCGAGATCGTTACGTATCGGTTCTCCGATTTCACCATAAGTTACGACGAGGAGAGTTCCACATTAAATGGTGGCATGACTGACCATTACAAATGGAGTGAGTCTGATAAAGAATATTACAGCGTATATTCCAGTTGGAATTATTCGGTAACGCAAAATGGTGTTACTCAGCAGTACTCAGGCACAATAGAGTGCAGTAGTGTGGCTGCCAGTAGCTGCGAATACGATGAGCAGATTCAGGGCTCCCATGGTGAGGTGTATCAGCTATCTGACCTGTATGTATATGACGGTGACTCCTACTACACAGTTGAAGCGACTTTCTACCACCCTGAATACGGTTACGTTGATCTCGAAGCAAGCAATATTACGCTGTGCTCAGATGGTTCTGTTGGTGATGGCACGATCATTCTGGAAGATAACTCCGGCACCACCATGACTGTAACCTTTAACGGCTGTGGTTCTTCTCCGACGGTAACGCTAAACTAACTCTCTATGAGAGCAGTGTTTCTGAAAGCCGGTTGCTGCGTTGCAGTAGCCGGTTTTTTCGTATTCAGTCATCTGGCCAATGGTCTGCAGCTGGAATTAGCAGCAGGGCAGGACCGCTGGTTGTATAAAGAATTCTCCCTGATAGGCAGTGAACTCGATCGAGAGCAGGGCTGGCTGCCCGTGCTGGCGCTGGCGACTACGCACGAGCTTCTTCCAGAGCACAGCCTGGAGCTGACCTTTCAGCGCTCAGCAGGCCCTTTACAGTATCGCGGCTCGACACAAAATGGACAGACGCTGGCGACAGGCACGCAGGAAACAGAATTTGAACTTTCTGCTGTGTGGCAGTGGCAGCTACTGGATCACTGGTCGCTTGATGCTGGCCTGAGCCAATGGCGCTGGTTCCGCGATATTCAAGCTACGGCTATTACTCAGGCGCTATCCGAACGTTATGACAGCTATGGCCCATTGCTCGGACTTCGCTATCAACGTGGTTTGGCCAATGTTCACGTCGAAGTATCCGCTCACTATCAATACTGGACCGGCGCCAATATGCGCATGGATCTGCGGGCGCAGGGCTATGGCTATGTGGATATTCCCATGCCTGACGGTCGGGCGTTTAAGGCTGTGATACAGCTTACCAAGCCGCTATCGCGCCAATGGGATATGGGGTTTGAATACCAGCTTAGCTGGCGGACCTTTCCATGGTCAGATGATGTCGCGGCCAGTAACGGTTTCCGTACTATCTATCTGGCGGAACCAGAATCGGAAGACTTTCGCCATGGTTATCGGCTGCTGTTCAGGCGCCATTGGTAGGTTTCTGAAGGTCGTCTGACAGGGTTGGGTCGGTCAGGTCTGGTGAGCTCAGCTCAGGCGTACAGGTCGAGGAAGCGGCCGCGGCTTTGTTCTTCACCGGTCATCTGGCTGACCTCGGCAAATGGTCGTGTAGATTCATCACTGTTCAGTGCCTGTTGCCGTTGCTGCTGACGGGATAAATCGTTGTCATCCGGGTAAGCCGGAATAAACTCCGCTTCGCGCGATGCCCGCAGGGGCTCACTTTCCTGCAGGCGTGTACGTGCTTCAGGCTGGGGTGCAGAAACCGGAGTCAGCAGCGTGTATACAGGGTTCTGGAAGCGAGTATCCATGGCATGATCCACAGGGCGTTGAGCTAACTATAGCCGCGCAGATCCGTGCCGTCTTCTGCCATTATTCCGGCACAGTTTTTCGTCGGATTTCTGCCGTTCAGGGCAGAAAAATACTGCCTTGCAGGTACAGAAAAACCCGTCCGCCAATCAGTATTCGCTCGCCTTCACGGCGCAGTGCCACATCGCCACCACGGGCAGAACACTGCCATGCCTGTAACTGCTCCTGGTTAAAGTGCTCCGCCCATAATGGCATCAGGCTGCAGAAGGACGAACCGGTTACCGGGTCTTCATCAATACCCTGAGCCGGAGCAAAAAAGCGGCTGATAAAGTCGTAGCCGGGCGAATGACTGGCAGCTGTAACAACCAGAGCAAAGGTGTCCAGTGTCGCAATGGCTGAAAGGTCTGGCTGGCATTGCTGAACCTCCTGCTCTGAGGCGACAACCGCAATCAGATCGCGCGCCTGGTGCAGGCTGATCACGGGGGCGGCAATGATGTCGCTGATACGCTGACGCAATACTTCGTCGTTGACTGCTGCCGGCGGGCGCGCCGGGAAATCCAGCCACAATACGTCGTCGTCGACAGAGGCCTTAACGGCTAAGCTGCCAACCTGACAGTGAAACGGGATTTCCAGACGGTCGTCGCCACGCAGGCGAATTACATGGGCCGCGGCCAGTGTTGCGTGGCCACACAAATCGACTTCGGTGGATGGGGTAAACCAGCGGATGTCATAGCAGCCGTTGTTATCAACGTAGAATGCTGTTTCCGCTAAATTATTTTCAGCGGCGATGGCCTGCATCCGGGCATCGCTCAACCACTCACTGAGAGGTACCACAGCAGCAGGATTACCGGAGAAATTGCCGGAGGTCTGTCGCACAAATGCGTCTACCTGATAGATATCGAGCTGCATGCTGCCACCACTGAGGAATAAAGCAGGCAGTGTGCGGGAAAAAAAAGAGCTGCACAATGGCAGCTCTTATTGCGACGTTTTTTCTGATAGAAAAAGCTCAGAGCAGTGCGATATCCAGATATTCCGGAACCTCGACATTCCAGCCGAATTCATCCTGCAGATGCAGGCGCATGCAGTCTGCCGCACAGCTTTCACCATGAGTAATAAATACTTTCGTTGGCTTGCCTGGCATCTTTTTCAGCCAGTCGCTGATTTCACGATAGTCACCGTGGCTGGAAAGTGCCTGCAGATTAGCGACTTCTGCTTTAACCGGGAAATACTGACCATGGATTTTAATATGATCAGCACCATTAGTGAGGGAGTCGCCGCGGGTACCGGCAGCCTGATACCCCAGGAATAGTACTGAGTTGCGCGCATCACCCACCAGGGTTTTTAAATGATGCAGAACCCGGCCGCCACTCGCCATGCCGCTGGCAGAAATGATAATGCCCGGATATTTGCGGTTATTCAGTTCGATGGACTCTTCTACCGTTTTCACATAGTGGGTTATGTGGTCCATCTTTTCACAGTCTTCTTTACTCAGCTTATGTTCATCGTGAAGGCTGAAAAAGATTTCTGTGGCGCGAATAGCCATCGGACTGTTGAGGTAAACCGGCATGGTAGGAATACGATTCTGCTCGAGCAATTTCTGCAGAATATGAATCACCAGCTGTGCGCGGCCGACGGCAAAGGCTGGCATTAACACAATGCCACCGCGGGCAGCGGTACGGTTTACCACGTCTGCAATGGCTTGCTCTGCATCGATCTCTTCATGCAGACGATTACCGTAGGTTGATTCCACGACCAGATAATCCGTCGCTGCCAGAGGTTTGGGCGGATACATAATCATGTCGTTGGAACGGCCAACATCACCGGTGAAGGTAATACTTTTGCCCTGATATTCCAGGCGAATGGCGCAGGCACCGAGAATATGGCCCGTCGGGGTGAAGGTCGCAGTCATACCTCCGGGTAACTCCAGCGTGTCGCTGGTTGCTATGTGGCGAAACTGCTTCAGTACCTTACGTGCATCATCTTCGGTATACAGCGCTTCGGCTGGCTCATGTTTGCTGAAACGCTTTTTATTGGCGTATTTAGCGTCTTCTTCCTGCAGATAACCCGCATCGGGCAATAACACTTTGCACAGGGCGTGGGTGCCTTCCGAGCAATAAATCGGACCGTGAAAACCACGTTTCATCAGCGCAGGTAAAAAACCAGAGTGGTCGATATGCGCATGGGTCAGCAGCACAGCATCAACGTTATCGGCGTGGAACGGCAGTTCCGTCCAGTTGCGGCGGCGAACATTCTTAATGCCCTGAAACAGACCGCAATCGATCAGCAGTTTATAGCGGTCGTACTTCACCAGATATTTGGAGCCGGTTACGGTGCCGGTTGCACCAATAAACTGAACCTGAAACGGAGCCTGCATAATTCACCCGATAAATTGCATAACACTGTGTCTCATCATGGCAGAAGAGTGTCTGCCTGCAAATTGTGGCAAGATCATTATTTGACTTACCGCAATGTGACAGACTGTTGCGAAAACTACACTGTACGCTCTTACAGCGGGCTTAAAGATGGAAACAGAATTCGATTACTTACACCTGCGTCGTCTTGGCATTAATACCCATCAGGAACCTGTGGTTTATATGCGCCAGGATTGTCACGTGGCCATTTCCGAGGGCTTTTTTGCCCATAGCCGGGTCGAGGTTAAAGCCGGCCAGCGTTCCGTCATCGCGACTCTGGTTCTGGTTTGCAGCGATTTGCTGTCGCATGAACAAGCCGGTGTCTCGGAAGCTGCCTGGCACCGGCTTGGTTGTCCGGAGGACGGCACCCAGCTGCATTTCAGTCATGCCCGCCCGGTGGACTCCATGTCCTTTGTGCGCGGTAAGCTCTATGGCCAGCCTATCAGTCAGGATGCTGCCGTTGCCATCATTACCGATATACGCGAAGGCCGTTACAGCGATATTCAGCTGGCGGCGTTTGTCACTGCCTGCGCCGGTGACCGTCTCAGCCTGGATGAAACCATCGCCATAACCCGCGCCATGGTCGACAGTGGTCAGCGTTTTGACTGGCAGTCAGAGGTGGTACTGGATAAGCACTGCGTTGGTGGTCTGCCCGGCAACCGTACCACTCCGATCGTGGTGGCGATTGTTGCTGCCAACGGTCTGACCATGCCGAAAACCTCAAGCCGCGCGATTACCTCGCCGGCCGGTACGGCCGACACTATGGAAGTGATGACCAACGTAGCGCTGAGCTTTGACCAGATGCATCAGGTGGTGGCCAGTGAAGGCTCCTGTCTGGCGTGGGGCGGCTCGGTCAGCCTGAGCCCGACCGATGATCTGGTGATCCGTGTTGAGCGTGCGCTTGATCTGGATAGTGAAGGTCAGCTGGTGGCTTCGGTTATTTCGAAGAAAGTGGCCGCGGGTTCACGCCAGGTATTAATTGATATACCGGTCGGTCCGACGGCCAAAGTGCGTTCGCAGCATGTGGCGCAGGGGCTGAAGCAGGCACTGGAGCAAACCGGCGCGGCACTGGGGCTGGATATCCGCACCATCATTACCGACGGTTCGCAGCCGATAGGTCGTGGTATCGGCCCGGCGCTGGAAGCCCGCGATGTGTTGCAGGTGTTACGCAACGAAGTACAGGCACCGCAGGATTTGCGCGATAAATCGCTGGAAATGGCCGGCATTCTGCTCGAAATGGGTGGCAAGGCAGCGCAGGGTGAGGGCTACCTGCTGGCGGAAAAAACACTGCTCAGTGGTGCGGCGCTGGAAAAGTTTGAAAACATTTGTCGTGCTCAGGGGCGTTTTGACGAACCTGGCGTCGCTGCGCATACGCACTGTATTCGCGCTCCGCATAATGGTGTGGTGGCGTACTTTAATAACCGATTTATTGCCCGCCTGGCGTCGCTGGCCGGAGCGCCGGATGTGAAAACTGCCGGGGTCGAGCTGCATGTAGCATTGGGTGACAGCGTTGAAGCCGGTGCACCGTTATTTACCCTGCACGCAGAAGCACCGGGTGAACTGGCGTATGCCCTCGATTTTCTCGATGGCCATACCGACGTGGTACGAATTGAAGAAGAAATGGTCTGAGCCATTCACAGGCCCGGCATTAGCGGGCCTTATTTTTATTGGAAGGTACATACAATGGCTGATACAGCAATACTGGTATTAGATGGCCACCAGAGCCTGGCGCAAACGCTGGCACAACAACTGACGGCGTCGGGTCGTGAAACTGAAGTATTGTCGCTGGAAACACGACATTTTCCCGACGGTGAACTGTATTTTAATTTACCGGAAAATATTGCCGGTAAAGACATCATTGTTTTATGCCACTTACACCAACCCAGCGATAAAGCTCTGGCGTTGTGGTTCATGGCCGGGCATCTGCGCGATTTTGGTGTGCGCTCAGTCGGTCTGGTGGCACCGTATCTGGCGTATATGCGTCAGGATATCCGTTTTAATCCGGGTGAATGTTTAACCTCGAAATATTTCGCCGAGCTGATTAATCAGCGTTTTGATTACCTGATTACCGTTGATCCGCACCTGCATCGTTATCACAACCTGAATGAGATCTACAGCATTCCGGCAGAGGCACTGCATGCCACGGATATTATTGGCGATTACCTGAAAACTCAGGTGAAAAATCCGCTGGTGGTCGGGCCGGATGAAGAAAGCGAACAGTGGGCCAGTGAAGTGGCCGCTGTTGCTGGTTGTGATTTTCTGGTGCTGCGCAAAACCCGCAGTGGCGACCGTGACGTGGCCATTCATATTCCGGACGTACAGCGTTACGCCGATCATCAGCCGGTGCTGGTGGACGATATTATTTCCACTGGCCGCACTATGCTGCGAACCGCTGAAGAGCTGGTGGCGCAGGGGCTGAACCAGCCGCTGTGCATTGGTGTACACGCCGTGTTTGCTGAAGGTGGTGAAGGGGTTCCATCCGCCGACGAAGAAATGCGCGCCGGGCCGATTGCTGGCATCGTCACCAGCAACTGCATTCCGCATGTCACCAATGGTATTGATGTCAGTCAGTTACTCACCCCGGCAGTCCTTAGTATGCTGGCCAACTTACCGGTAGCTAAGGCCTGACAGCGGAGAAACCTATGAGCCTCAATCTGTACCAGAAGCTGAGTCAGCAATATGAACAACAGGAAGTTGAAGCTGAAGCTCGCCAGCACCGCGAATATGACCCGCTGTTTGCCGAATGGGCACAGGGCTGTGGTGAAGTAAAACACACCGCTGCGACTCAGTTGCAGGTGTTTGAACTGGCGACCGCACTGCTCGAAGGTGGTCTGATCACCGACCGCGCTGATTGCTATCGCAAACTGATGGCGCTTGATCAGCTGACCAATCAGGCGATGTGGCTGGTGGTCCATATGACCTATGCCAAACACGTATTCCTCGATGGCCGCGACCTGCAGGCGGACGATTTCAAACGTGATCCGCAGGGCCATACCGGTGGCTCGCTCAACATGGTTCCGGCTTATGCTGCATTGCTGGCCGTGAACAGTCTGACCGGCCAGCACCGTGACTGGATGATGGGCCAGGGCCACTGTGTCGCTGCCATTGATGCCATCCAGCTACTGACCGGAACGGCACTGCCGGAACGCAAAAAGCAGTATCCGCTGACCGATGCCGGGCTGAGCAAGTTCGTACAGGATTTTTACAACTACCGTGTGCGTCCGGATGGCAAACCGCTGTCGCCGCTGGGCAGTCACGTCAATGTGAACACCGCCGGTGCCCGCATTGAAGGCGGCTATCTGGGCTTTGCCGGTCTGCAGTACGTGCACCAGCCGCTGCCGGGCGAACGTCTGGTGGCTTTCCTCAGTGACGGTGCCTTTGAAGAACAACGTGGCAGCGACTGGGCTGCGCGCTGGTGGCGGGCAGAAGACAGCGGTCTGGTCAGTCCGATCATGATTGCCAATGGTCGTCGTATCGACCAGCGAACCACCGTTGCCCAGCAGGGTGGCAGTGAATGGTTTATGGAGCATCTGAGTAATCAGGGCTTTGCCCCGTTTGTCATTGATGGCCGCGACCCGGCAGCCTTTGTCTGCGCCATGTACTTTATGGAACAGCACCTCAGCCATGCGGCAGAAACCGTCTCCAGCGGTGCCGCCAGTTATCCGGTACCACTGCCGTACTGCATTGCTGAAACGGTAAAAGGCTATGGTTTTCCGGGTGCCGGCACCAACGCTGCCCACGGTCTGCCACTGGGCGCTAATCCTCGTTTGCACAACGAAGCGCTGGGGTATTTTCACCGCGGTGCCAAAGCCCTATGGCAAAGCGAAGAGCAATGGCGCGCAGCGGTAGCTCTACTGAATCAGCCGAAAGCACCGCTGGCACCTGTGGCCGTAACCATTAACCGCCACGACCCGCACTGGCTGAAAGACAGTATTGCACCGATGGCGGCGATTGATGGTTACTTCACCGATCTGGTGGAAGTGAACCCGCACCTGCGCGTGCGCGTCGGCAACCCGGATGAATTGCGTTCCAACCGCATGAACCAGACGCTGGACCTGCTTAAGCATAGGGTCACCGAGCCGGAAGAAGGCGTTGCCGAAGCCGTGGATGGCGCAGTCATTACCGCACTCAACGAAGAAGCCGTGGTCAGTGCCTGTCTGGCTAACCAGTCGGGTCTGAATATGGTGGTGTCGTACGAAGCCTTTGCTACCAAGATGCTGGGAGCATTGCGCCAGAGCATTATTTTTGCCCGTCACCAGAAAGAAAGTGATGATCCGGCGCCATGGCTGGGTATTCCGGTTATTTCTACCTCCCATGTGTGGGAAAACGGTAAGAACGAACAAAGCCATCAGGACCCAAGCCTGGCGGAATCCCTGCTAGGCGAAATGGCTGATATGGCAAGGGTGGTGTTCCCGGCCGACGGCAACTCAGCCATGGCCTGTGTCAAAGCCTGCTACGGCGATCTGGGTACCATCTGGAATATGGTGGTGCCTAAATCCGTGATGCCTGCCGTATTCGACGGTAAACAGGCAGCCATGCTGGTACAGGACGGCGCGATCTGCGTACGCGGCAACTGTGCTGCCGAACTGCAGCTGGTGGCCTGTGGTGCCTTCCAGTTACAGCAGGCTCTGAAAGCCTCCGATCGCCTGAAAGAGAAGGGCGTGGCGCACTCGCTGATCTATCTGCTGGAGCCAGGACGCTTTCGCACACCGCGTGATGAATACGAGGCCGCCGTACAGGCCGACCCATCGGTGCTCGACGCGCTGTTCCCGGCACGGGTGCAGCAACGGGTATTCCTCACCCATACCCGTCCGGAAGTGCTGCTGGGCCATGCGCGTATGCTCGATCTGGGGCCGAAACGCACGGTGGCGCTGGGATACGTGAATCAGGGCGGCACGCTGGATACTGAAGCGCTGTTGTTTGCCAACCGCTGTACCTGGGCTGATGCGCTGGCGGCACTGGCGCGACTGAGTGAGCGCGAACCGCAGGAATGGTTAAGCGCAGAGGAATGGGCCGCCATCAGCGGCGATGGCGATCCGTATCAGGTGATTCGTCACCCCTATCCAAAGTTGTAGATAACTGTCGCTTCCTGCAGTGTTTAACCCTTTACGACTGCCGTATAGTAAAAGGGTTGCTGGCTGAGCACCGGCCAGACTGAGCAGGGAGTGCACAGTATGTTCTGTCTGACACCTATCTTTTCGGCGCGGCGGCGGATACGTCTACGGCTGCGCCTGTTATCTGCGCTGTTGTTACCGACAGCGCTGTTATGCAGTGCTTTCAGCGCCAGTGCTGCTGACGTAGTGATGTGGAATCGCAATTTTGATACCGCTCCGGTGGATGCCATTCTGGCGCTGGCATTGCGTAAAACCCGTGACCTGTATCCCGCTACCGGGGTTGCCCGTACAGAGCCGATGGAATTTGACCAGGCCATTCAGGCACTGCGCGATAACGACGGTCGCATGGATATTATCAGTGCTGCGGCATCTGCCACTCTGGAACGCGATTTCCTGACTGTACGCTTTCCGGTATTAGGAGGTTTGCTGGGCAAACGGGTATGCCTGATACGCCGTGGCGATGAAGCACGCTTTCGCGACGTACAGACGGCGTTCGATTTCCGTGAGAAAAATCTGCGTATCTGTCAGGGCGAACACTGGCCGGATACTTCAGTGTTGATACGCAATGGTCTTCCGGTGGCCACTTCCGAGGAATATCGTCAGCTGTTCTCTATGTTGCAGAACAAAGAGTGCGACTGCTTTCTGCGTGGTGCGCAGGAAATTCTGCCTGAGTATGAAGCACATCAGCAGCAGGTGATGATTGAGCCACAATTACTGTTTACCTATACCCAACCGGGTTACTTCTATGTGAATAAAAATAATCCACAACTGGCGGGGCGGGTAGAGCTGGGTCTGCTGCGTGCTATGGATGATGGCTCATATCAGAAGCTGTTTACCAGCCTGACACAAAGCTGGCTGGATGAACTGCAACTCAGCGGGCGCACGGTGATTCCACTGAATAATCCGGGCCTGTCGCCGGCCAGCCGCAGTCTGCAATCCCTGTCACCACTCTGGTATCAGCCATGAATCGTTTTCTGTTACCTGTCTCTGTTCTTATGCTGGTGGCGCTGGCCAGCAGCAGTGTTGCCGATAACCATCTTTCTTATTGGTATCGGAATTACAATAACGAGGCCAGTCGTGATCTGCTGACGCTGGTGCTGGAAAAAACCGAAGATTTCTATGGCCCCATAACTGTCAGTAAAAGCCCGCAGATTACTCAGGGGCGGGCGGTTGCCGAGCTGGGTGATGGGCATAAATCGCTGGTATCACTGATTAACGTGGTGGTCGATGAAGAGCGCGAAAAATCGATGATTCCGGTAAAGATTCCCACCGATGGCGGCCTGATCGGTTTACGGGTATGCATTATCCGTAAGGACGAACGTGAGCGCTTTCAGGATATCCGCAGCCATCTTGATATTCGCGAAAAAGGCATAACCTTTGGTCAGGGGCTGCATTGGCCGGATGCGCAGATTCTGCAGGAAAATGATTTTCCGGTGGTGACATCGGCGCGTTACGAAGGCCTGTTCGATATGTTGCGTGAAAAACGTTTTAACTGTTTTCTGCGTGGCGCCAATGAAGCAATAGAAGATCTGAAAAGTTATGGCAATGACGAGCTGATGATTGAGCCGGACTTATTGTTTGCCTATCCATCGGCGTCTTTCTTTTTTGTCAGTCAGGGCGACAGTGAGCTGGCAGCCCGGCTGGAGCTTGGGCTGCGCCGTGCGATTCTTGATGGCAGTTATGAAGCCTATTTTCGTCATCATTATCAGCCAGCCATTGACGAACTGAAGCTCGATCAACGGCGCATTATTCGTTTAAATAATCCGTTGCTGAGCGATCAGACACTGCTCAACGCTGCCGAAAAATTACGTCTTGGTGATGGCAAGCTGCCAATTTACTGAACGTTGGTAACAGGCAAAAAAAAGCGCCGCATAAGCGGCGCAAAGTTGAGCAGAGGGTGTAAAGCTTTTCGCTCAGACCGCTTCGCGAGCTTGAGCCTGCTGCACCTGCGGCTTGGAGTATTCCAGTGCAGAATCCTCAAGGTTCGCCATTTTCAGCAGCGTCATATCCATAAAATAGTTCTGGTACAGTTTCCATGGGCGCAGATCACCTTGCTTCGGCAGAGTGTCTTTTACCCGGGCAATGTAGCCTGACTGCATATCAATAAACGGAATACGTTTAATAGAAGAATCGTTGCAACGAGGCGTTACCTGACGCACGCCTTTCTGGTCCATATGCTTCAGCAGACGGCAGATCCAGGTGGAAATAAGATCGGCTTTCAGTGTCCAGGACGAGTTGGTGTAACCGAACACCATGGCCATGTTCGGCAGGTTTTCGAACATTACGCCACGGTAACTCATGCTCTCGTTCGGCACGAATGGCTTACCGTCGATGGATACATCAATGTTACCCATCATCTGCACCTTCAGACCGGTAGCGGTGATGATGATATCGGCTTCAAGAGTTTTACCGGATTTCAGCAGAATGCCATTTTCGGTGAAACGGTCGATATGGTCGGTAACCACCGAGGCTTTGTTTTCTTTAATCGCCTTGAACATATCACCCTGTGGCACAGCACACAGGCGCTCATCCCAGGGGCTGTATTTCGGTGTGAAGTTTGCCATGTCGTAGTTGGCTGGCAGCTGAGTTTTTACGCCCCACTGCAGCAGACGACGGGCAGCATTCGGGAAATGCTTACAGAAGTTGTAGATTGCCAGCGTAATGGAAATATTACGGCCGCGAATAATACGGTAAGCCAGCTTCTCCGGCAGCACCTTACGCAGTACGGCCACCATGGCATCCTGCTGCGGAACACTGACAACATAGCTTGGTGAGCGCTGCAGCATAGTGATGTGAGCGGCTTTATCAGTCATGGCCGGAACCAGGGTAACCGCTGTCGCGCCACTGCCGATAACCACAACTTTTTTGCCGCTGTAGTCGTAGTTTTCTGGCCAGAACTGTGGATGAATGACATCGCCTTTAAAGTCTTCACGGCCGGCAAATTCCGGTGTAAAGGCTTCGTCGTAGCTGTAGTAGCCGGTACAACCAATCAGGTAGTTACAGGCGTATTCCTTACGCGTACCGTCGGCCAGTTCAGCTTCCAGTGTCCACAGAGCACGATCGCTGTTCCAGCGTGCGCCTTTGATCTTGTGGCCAAAGCGGATGTGCGGAATCACGTTGTGATCTTTCGCCGCTTCTTCAATGTAGTCTCGGATATCGCCGCCGTCGGCAATCCCTTTTTTGTTGGTCCACGGTTTGAACTCGTAGCCCAGGGTAAACATGTCGGAGTCGGAACGGATGCCAGGGTAGCGGAACAGATCCCAGGTACCGCCAATCGCTTCACGGCCTTCGAGAATCGCGAACGATTTGTTCGGACAATCCTGTTTGAGGTGGCACGCTGCACCAATGCCTGATAAGCCTGCGCCGATGATGAGAACGTCAAAATATTCAGTAGCCATAATAATTCCCGCGAATTCGTTGTTATAGGTATTCGTCGTGGTTTTCACTGATAGCTACTTTGGCCTAAGCGCGCAGCTTAAAACAGGTGCTGGTCTGACAGTTTTTTGCCTGCTGTCCGATTTGATGCAGAGGATTCTGTGGTTTTTTACGCTGGGTAAACCGCAGCCATAAGCGGGCTTTAAGGCTGCTAGTGAAAACGTATAAAACCGCCGTAAATCAGGGGTTTAAGACCGGATACGGTGGACAGAAAGTAATAAAGGCTTGTGGCGTATATGCCATTATAGGTTGAATAAGTGACAATGACTGGGGGGTTACATCCAGCCAAAGCGTTTCAGATCGATACGCCAGGTGGCAGAAACTTCCACGTTTTCGGCCAGCAGGCGTTCCTTCTGGCGGGCGTTATGAGGGGCCGGCTGGCTGATTTTACCCTGGGCATTCACTACCCGGTGCCAGGGCAGTGTGGTATCTGCCGGCAGCCGATTCAGCATCTGTCCGACCCAGCGCGCACGACGCGGGTAACCAGCCTGTGCAGCCAGCTGGCCATAGGTAATGACTCGTCCTGCTGGTACTGCGGCAAGAACGGTATACAACTGTTGTAACGGGTCGTTATTCATACAATAAAAAAGCGGCCAGTGGCCGCTTTATCCGAGCAGCTTGCGGTTACAGACGCAGACCGCCATCGACTTCCACCACACGACCAGACATGTAGTCGTTTTCCATCAGGAAGGCGACGGTCTGTGCGATTTCATCTGGTGCACCCATGCGCTTAGCCGGGATACCTGCGGTCATTTTGTCCAGAGCTTCCGGCTTCATGCTAGCGGTCATTTCTGTGGCGATAAAGCCCGGAGCGATGGCGTTGGCACGAATACCGTAGCGCGCCAGCTCTTTGGCCCATACCACGGCCATACTGGCAACACCGGCTTTCGCCGCTGAGTAGTTGCTCTGGCCCATGTTACCGGCACGGGAAATACTGGAGATGTTGATAATACAGCCGCCTTCACCGCCTTTGATCATCTGAATGGCCGCTTCACGTCCACACAGGAATACGCCGGTCAGGTTAACGTCGATTACCGCCTGCCATTGGGCCAGCGACATCTTGCTGATTTCACCGTCCTTAACTTTTACCATCAGACCGTCGCGCAGGATACCGGCGTTATTCACCAGACCGTGCAGACCGCCCATATCCGCCGCGATAGCAGCGAAGGTTGTTTCCACGTCGTCTTCTTTGGCGACGTTGCACAGGTAAGTGGAGGCACTGCTGCCCGCTGCTTCTACCTGACGTTTGGTCTCATCCATGTGGCCCTGATCGAGGTCGATCACAGCAATCCTTGCCCCTTTGCCTGCCAGATAGACCGCCATTGCACGGCCCAGGCCCTGACCACCACCGGTCACAGCGATTACTTTATCCTGAAGATCCATCGTGAACTCCTGAGAAATCAAATCGGGGAATGACTGAACAGGCTGTTCAGCCGTTAAGAAAACCACCAGAAGTATAAACCCGCACTGACCTGAATTGTCCTGAAAATGGCCGGACAGGGCCTGATCAGCTAATAAATCCATCCTAAGTATTAGCACCAGGGCATGAATACCCGGGTTTCATCGCAAGGCTGCAACACAGCGGTAACAGGCGGCAGCCTCAATGGAAAAAGTTTCGACCGGAAACACGGCTGCCAGATTGGAGAGAAATCGGCCCGATTGCTGAAGAATGCTCAATGTGATCAAGTGTTTAGCTATCGAGTGAGCATTTCTGCAAGTTTTAATGCGCAATTCTCGCCTTGATTCGTTTCCGGGCGGTCGGTAGCTTGATTTAAAGCCAATAACAATAACGAGCTTCACTATGACCTTACCGCTGGATGGCATGACAGTACTGGATCTGTCGCGCTTGTTACCGGGCCCTATGTGCAGCCTGCACCTGCAGGATATGGGGGCACGCGTGATCAAAGTGGAAGACACCAGCGGCGGTGACTATACCCGCACGCTGGGCATGCCACCGGGCATGATCAGCCCGGCCTTTCATTTGCTCAATCGCGGTAAAGAATCCATCAGTGTCGATCTGACTAACAGTGATGGCCGCGAGCTGTTACTGCGCCTGGTGGCCAGGGCAGACATCCTGCTGGAAAGCTTTCGCCCCGGCGTGATGAGCAAACTGGGGCTGGATTACGACAGCCTGAAAGCGGTGAATCCTAAGCTGGTGATGTGCTCTATATCGGGCTTCGGCCAGACTGGTCCATGGGCTTCCCGGGCCGGACACGACATGAATTACTGCGCCGTTACCGGCGTGCTCGATCAGAATGGCAATGCCGGTGAAGCGCCCGCTCTGAGTAACTTCCAGATTGCTGATCTGGCTGGTGGCAGCCTCAGTGCGGCCATGGCCATTCTTGCGGCGGTAGTGGGCAGCCTGCGTCACGGCAGTGGCAGCTATCTGGATATCTCCATGACTGACTGCACCTTCGCCAATAACTTTATACCGTTAACCACCATGAACCTGTTTGGTAAGGCGATGCCGCGCGGAGAAGACATGCTCACCGGCGGTCGTCCGTGTTACTCGGTGTATCGCACACAGGATGATCGCTATATGGCGGTCGGCGCGCTGGAGAAAAAGTTCTGGGAAAGCGTCTGCGATGTGCTGCAACAACCGGATTGGAAAGCCCGTTATAACGACATGGGCCCAGCTGCTAAGGCACTGAAAGCCGAAGTAGCCGAGGTATTTGCCAGCCAGCCACAGGCGCACTGGCGAGAAGTATTTGCCGATCAGGACTGCTGTGTCACGCCGATTCTGACACCGCAGGAAGCCTTCGCGCACCCGCAGTTACTGGCGCGTGAAATGGTAGCCGAACTGAAAACCGCACAAGGCATGAACCTTAAGCGGCCGCAGTCGCCGTTTACGTTTAATGGTGAACGCGCAACGTGCGCAGAAGGCGGCCCGCTGCAGGGGCAGCACACTGTCAGCATTCTTGAATCCCTTGGTGTTGCCCGCGATCAGATAGATCAATGGCAGACCGACGGCATTGTCCGTACTCACAATCAGTAATGAATTAATCAGCGATAACAATAAAAGGATGGCTTTAACATGATTCCACGTAGCGTATTTACCGAAGAACACGATATGTTCCGCGACAGCGTGCGCAAATTTATGCAGCGCGAAGTTCAGCCTCACTGGGAAGAGTGGGAAGAGCAGGGACATATTTCCCGCGAAGCCTGGCTGAAAGCCGGCGAGGCCGGCATTCTGTGTACGCACATTCCGGTGGAGTATGGCGGCTCTGGTGTGGATTTCCGTTACTCGGCCATTGCCATTGAAGAGCAGGGTTATGTGTTTGCTTCCGGTCCGGGCTTCTCACTGCACTCCGATATTGTTGCGCCTTATATTCTGCATTACGGCAACGAAGAGCAGAAACAGAAATGGCTGCCAAAAATGTGTACCGGTGAAGTGATCACCGCCATTGCCATGACCGAACCGGGTACAGGTTCCGACCTTGCAGGTGTGCGTACTACCGCAGTACTGGATGGCGACGAATACGTTATTAACGGGTCAAAAACCTTTATTACCAATGGTCAGCTGGCTGACCTGTACATTGTGGTGTGTAAAACAGACACCACTGCCGGTGCCAAAGGTGTCAGCCTGATGCTGGTGGAAGGCAATCGCGCAGGCTTCAGCCGTGGTAAAAATCTTAAAAAAGTCGGTATGAAAGCGCAGGACACATCCGAACTGTTCTTCGACAACGTGCGCGTACCAAAAGAAAACCTGCTGGGTCAGAAAAATGCAGGCTTTATTTACCTGATGCAGGAACTGGCTCAGGAACGTCTGAGCGTTGCCATTATTGGTGCCGCAGCTGCGCGTGCCTGTTATGACGCCACTGTGGAATACGTAAAAGAGCGTAAGGCATTTGATAAGCCTATTGCTGCATTCCAGAACACCCGCTTCAAACTGGCCGAAATTCGCACCGAACTGGAAGTAACCCAGTGCTACGTAGACCGCTGCCTGGAACTGCACTGCGAAGGAAAACTCAGCATCGATGCAGCAGCTTCAGTAAAACTGTGGGCAACCGAAGCTCAGGGTCGCATCATTGACGAATGTGTACAGCTGCACGGCGGTTACGGTTACATGTGGGAATACCCTGTTGCTCGCGCCTGGGCAGATTCACGTGTGCAGCGTATTTACGCCGGTACATCAGAAATTATGAAAGAAATTATTTCGCGCACGATTTAATTTCCCGCTTATCAGTGGTTTTCAGTGTCGCGTTAATCATTAACGCGTCGCTACAGATTTAACGTACCTGCACTGGTTAATGAACCGCAGGTACATCAGAGGATTGTTAAAATGACCGATGCGTATATTTTTGATGCCGTGCGTACACCGCGCGGCAAAGGCAAGAAGGATGGCAGCCTGCACAGTGTAACTCCGGTTTCGCTGATGTCCGGACTGCTGCGCGATTTACAGAGCCGTCACGACCTCGACACCGCGGCCATCGACGATGTGGTGCTTGGCTGTGTTGAACCAGTAATGGAGCAGGGCGCTGATATTGCCCGTACCGCCGTGTTAATGGCCGACTATGCACAAACCTGTGCCGGCACCGTGGTCAGCCGTTTCTGCGCCTCAGGTCTGGAAGCGGTGAACATGGCAGCCGCAAAAGTTAAAGCGGGGGAAGCACAGCTCACCATTGGTGGCGGCGTTGAATGTATGTCGCGCGTACCAATGGGGTCCGGTGGTGGTGCCTATTACACCGACCCGCGTGTTACCGATAAATTATCGTTTGTACCGCAAGGCATTTCAGCCGATTTAATCGCTACACTGCATGGTTTTTCTCGCCAGGATGTCGATGCCTACGCGGTTGAATCTCAGCGTCGCGCCAAGCACGCCTGGGATAACGGCTACTTTGCAAGATCCATCATGCCGGTAAAAGATCAGTTTGGATTAACCCTGCTTGATCATGACGAACTGATGCGTCCTGAAGCCACCATTGAAAGTCTGGGCAGTCTCAAGCCTTCGTTCGAAATGCATGGCGGCATGGGGTTTGATGCAGTTGCTCAGCAGGTGTACCCGCAGGTAGAGCGCATTAATCACGTCCATCACGCGGGTAACTCATCCGGTATTGTCGATGGTGCGGCTGCCGTATTAATCGGTACCAAAGAAATGGGCGAAGCGCTGGGATTAACTCCGCGTGCGCGTATCCGCGGCGCTGCATCGGTCGGTTCTGAACCAACCATCATGCTTACCGGACCGGCCCCGTCAGCGCGTAAAGCACTGAAAAATGCCGGTATGAAAGCATCTGATATCGATCTGTGGGAACTGAACGAAGCCTTTGCATCGGTGGTTATGCTGTTTATGAAAGAGCTGAACATCGACCACAGCAAAATTAACGTGAATGGTGGTGCCATCGCCATGGGGCATCCGTTAGGTGCAACCGGTGCCATGATTCTGGGTACTGTGCTCGACGAGCTGGAGCGCCGCGACCTGAATACCGCATTAATTAATCTCTGTGTCGGTGGTGGTATGGGCACGGCCACCATCATTGAACGCGTTTAAAACAGCGGCTTTTTGGGGATAAAAGGAAACATTATGAATATCTTCACACACGATATCGACGCTCAGGGCATTGCTGTTCTCACCTGGAACGATCCAAATGGTCCGGTCAATTCTCTGGCTCAGAGCGCTGTAGTCGCACTGGGCGAAGCTATGGATGCACTGCTGGCCGATGATGCGGTTAAAGGCATTGTATTAACCTCTGGCAAAGCGGATTTTGTGGTTGGTGCCAACCTTAAAGAAATTCAGACCATGCCGCAGGAACCTGCGACCATTCTGGCGTTTATCCGCGCTCTGCATACCATTCTGCGTAAAACCGAGCAGGGTGGAAAACCTGTGGTCGCGGCCATGAACGGCACCGCGCTGGGCGGTGGTATGGAAGTCGCACTGGGCTGCCACTACCGTATTGCGGCCAACAATCCGAAAGCCCGTTTTGGTTTTCCGGAAGTGAATCTGGGTCTGCTGCCGGGTGGTGGTGGTACTCAGCGTCTGGCACGTATGCTGGGAATTCAGGCCGCCATGCCATGGCTGCTGCAAGCCACTCAGGTGGACCCGCTGGCGGCACAGAAAGCAGGGCTGATTAACGAAGTGGTAGAGGCCGATCAGTTAATTACCCGCGCTAAACAGTGGATCAGCGAAAACCCGAAAGCGTGCGTTCAGCCGTGGGATGAGAAGAAATTCCGTATGCCGGCTGGTGAAGTACAGTCGGCCAAAGTGGCGCAGGTGTTTATGGGCGCACAGGCCATGCTGCGCAAGAAAACCATGGGCAACTACCGCGCACCACAGCTGATTCTGCAGGCGTTATTTGAAGGCTGTCAGCTGCCGATCGACCAGGCGCTCGACACCGAAGCGCGTTACTTCACTGAACTGCTGCTGTCGGATCAGGCTAAAGCCATGATTCGTACCTTCTTTGTGGCGCTGCAGGATGCCAACAAACTGAAGAACCGTCCGCAGGGTGTGGATAAAAAACGCTTCACAAAGATTGGTGTACTGGGCGCCGGTATGATGGGTGCAGGTATCGCCTATTCATCCGCTATGAGCGGCATGGATGTGGTGTTGCTGGATACAACACAGGAATCTGCAGATAAAGGCAAAGCCTACTCCGAAGGCTTGCTGAAAAAGCGTGTAGCGCGCGGCAAAATGGCACAGGAAAAAGCCGACGCAACTCTGGGACGTATTCTTGCCACCACCGACTTCAACGACCTGAAAGGCTGTGAGCTGGTGATCGAAGCCGTATTTGAAGATCGTACGATTAAAGCCGACGTGACCGCCAAAGCCGAAGCTGTCATCGGTGACGATGCGATTTTTGCCTCCAATACCTCAACCCTGCCGATTACCGGCCTGGCCGAAGCCAGCCAGCGTCCGGCGCAGTTTATTGGCCTGCACTTCTTCTCACCGGTAGACAAAATGCCACTGGTGGAAATTATTCTCGGTGAAAAAACCTCCGATCATACACTGGCCTGGGCACTGGATTATGTGCAGCAGCTGAAGAAAACCCCGATTACCGTTAACGACAGTCGCGGCTTCTATACCTCACGGGTATTTAAAACTTACGTGCTGGAAGGTATGGCCTTGCTGAAGGAAGGCGTTGCCCCGGCGCTGATTGAAAATGCCGGCAAACTGGCGGGTATGCCGGTTGGCCCACTGGCATTGAGTGACGAAGTCTCGCTGGAACTGATGGATCGTATTGGCCGCCAGACCCAGAAAGATCTGGGTGATGCATACGTGCCTCACCCGGGCGATGAGGTTGTGCAACTGATGGTGCATGAATGGAAACGCATTGGCAAAAAAGCTGCAGCGGGTTTCTACGATTACCCGGCTGACCCACAGGCGAAGAAATCGCTGTGGAGTGGGCTGGATAATGCCTTCCCGCAGGCAGAACAGCAGCCGGATGTCGACTACGTGATCGACCGTTTGTTGTATGCGCAGGCGGTGGAAACCCTGCACTGTGTATCAGAAGGCGTTATCCGCCGTGCCCATGAAATTGATATCGGTTCCATCTTCGGCTGGGGCTTTGCGCCACATACCGGTGGTGTGATTTCCTTTATCGAAACTATGGAAGGCATGGAAAACTTCATCGTCAAAGCCGATGCACTGGCCGACAGCATGGGCGAACGCTATCGCGTACCGCAAATGCTGCGCACGATGGAAGCCGAAGGGCAGTCGTTCTACGGTTGATGGCTGGAAGTCTGGCCGCTCCTGCATAAGCTGCAGGAGCGGACCATGCTCGCAACAGGGCCAGCACTTGTGCCATCTTTGCAATGACGTCTTCGCATTAAAAATTGCAGGAGTTGCAGTTAGCAACGAAATGACGCTGCAGGAGTCAACGCTGGCAACGCAGCATACCGTAGGAGTTGCTGTTAGCAACGATGCAGGCGAAGCCTGCAGGTTTGCCTGCGGTTAAATTTACTCTGATTGTCCATCCCTCCCTTTCCCGTTCGTCCTGAGCAACGAGGCACGAGTGTCCGTCGAAGGATGCCATTAGCGGAATGAAACTCCCAGAACATCCGGCTCAGCAAACTACCAGGATTATTTGATTGGAAGAATGTGTTAGCGTGGGTGTTCATCACGACCCGATAGTCTCCAATGAATAATGATCCAAGGCTCGCCAATACAAAAAAATCCTGAAAATACGAACGCTGCTTTACATCGTTTTTGCTTTGGGAAGTCCGGTGGCCATTGCCACAGGCCTTGCGATAGGCTCGGAAAAAACCGCGATGGCTTTGTTTATGGCCAATGGATTTTTGTCGTTTGGCATTGTCTTCTGTCTGCGTGCAATTGATATCTGTCCGTGGTGTACCAAGCCCTTTCTGTTTGCTTACGAACCTTCCCGAATGATGAAAGGGGGGGGATGGGCGTTTCGTACAAATTGTTCGTACTGCGGCAAGCCACACAGCGAGTAATTTCCTGTTTCTGGCGGTTTTTCAGGCATCAAAATACCCCCTGCGCCATCACTGCTGTCCCACAAATTTTTATTTGAACTTTTGCGAGATATTCCAGGCCCCTTGTCCTCATAGAGGGGCCTTCCGATACGTCGGACCGCCCCTATCGCCGGACGGGCTTAACTCCTGACCGCCAAGGATGGCGGAAATGCAGGTTTTGCAGGAGCAAAAACCGGCCCGCTTCGCGCTGTCCTGGCTCGTTTGCCCTTGAAACCTCGATATTTCCTGACCTCGCGCCCCATCGGCCATCCATGGCCGGGGCCGCTTGCCCGAGTCCCTTCGGGCATGTCGGAAATATCTACGCTTTCTGCGGCGAGCCCAGAGGCGCTGTGTTAGTTAACCTCACCGCCTTATTTCAAACGTCACGCAGAATCTGAATGTCATGTCTCTGACTGAAATTCAGCAATGGCGTCGTAGTAAAAAGCAGCATAGAGGGAGCCATTCCTTCGCCTCCTGGAGCGCCGATATGAACGATGATTTTTCTGGTCCGCCGGGCATGGATGCCCGACGAGCGGACGGCGACAGGGATGTCGCA
>NZ_JAEDAH010000088.1:87220-143339 GCF_020320395.1 Thalassolituus marinus
GGTCCGACGCTCGGTAAGTTCCCCGGGTAGGCAGTAGGCACTGCGGATTTAAAAGTCGTTTGTAGAAAACAGATATCTTTAAAACTGTGGGACAGCAGTGCCCTGCGCCATACTCTTTTGTCCACAGCAGTTTGCTACACTGCCATCTGATCGCATCTGTCGGAGAAGCCCTCTATGACCATTGAACGTATTGATCCTGAAACCCGCTATTCAGAAGCCGTAATTGTCAACGGACTGATGTTCTGTTCCGGTATGGTGCCAGAAGTGGAAAGCGCAGATGCACGCGAGCAGACCCGCGATGTGCTGGCGCAGATCGAGCGTTTGTTAACCCGCGTGGGCAGTGACAAAAGCAAGCTGGTGGATGCCACTATTTATCTGGCCAGCCTCGATGACTACGCAGCGATGAACGAAGTCTGGGATGCCTGGCTGGCACCTGGCTGTGCACCGGCCCGAGCTACGGTGGAAGCTAAGCTGGCCAGCCCCGATTGGAAGGTCGAGATTAAGGTAGTCGCGGCAGTATAAGTCGTGGCCAGAACGCAGACGGGCCAGAATAACCAGCCCGTTACTGTCTTTTGATTTACAAGCCCTGTTGCTGATACTGACTCAGGGCCTGCATCGCTTCAATGCCATACACAACGGAAGGGCCACCACCCATCAGAATAGCAACACCGACAGTCTCGGCTATTTCCTCCTTGCTGGCACCGGCCTGAAGCGAATCGTGCACATGAAACGAAATACAGCCATCACAGCGGACGGTAATCGCAATGCCAAGAGAGATCAGTTCTTTGGTTTTTTTATCCAGCGCCGCGCTTTGCAGACTGGCTTCGTGCAGAGAGCCAAAGCTCTGCATAACCCCGGGAATCTCGACGCCCAGTTTTTGCATCCAGGCATTGAGTTCTTTGAAGTGTTCGGGAAAGTTCTTCATCGCGTTTCTCCATGATCGTCGTCGGCTAGCGGCGTTTTAGTTTACGGTCTGAGTGGCGTAATCACCATCGGAGCATCATGCAGTTTTCTGCAAGACATCCGTTGAGACAGTAGAATCTACCATCTTAATCTTCAGCCCCTGGTAAGGGTAATACCCGGAGTATTGAGTATTTATGTCAGTCTTCGGTATTTACAACTCTTTTTGCCAGAACAGTGCTTTGCCCATCGCCGGGTCCAGTTCATAACCGGCAAATCCGGCAGCGCGGTAGACCTTCTGCGCGGTGATATTACCTTCCAGTATGTTATGTGGCAGCCATGTTATGTGACAGCCACTATTTCTTACGCGGGTCGGTACTGTCAACCAGCAGCCAGGCGAAGTAGGCAATCATCATGGTGGGAGCGAGGAAGAAGCGGCTGTACCAGTAACCAGTATCTGCGCTGACAAAGGTATACAGTGGCACTGACGTCAGCATCAGGGTAATAAAAGCGATGTAGGTAAAGCGCGGAATATGCCAGCGTAAATCGCTGACGGGGTGCTGGTTGCGGGTAAACGCCCACTTCGCCCACAGGCGCGACAGTGCGTACACGGTCACGCCAAAGGCCAGCAGCCACAGGCTGTCGATTACCCCAAGTTCAGACAATTCACAATCGGGCAGACAGCCAAACACGGTTGCGCCTTAACCAGCCGGGAAAAATTCGCGAAGCGAATTCTGGTAGGTGGCTTTAATCACGTCGGCTATCGGCAGGTCTTTCACTTCGGCGATTTTTTCCGCTACAAACGGCAGAAATTTCGGAGCGTTCTCAGCACCACGATACGGCACCGGTGTCAGGTAGGGGGCATCGGTTTCCAGCAACAGATTTTCCAGTGGCGTAGCGGCCACCACCTCACGCACGTTGTCGGCTTTGTTAAAGGTCACAATGCCGTTAATGCCCAGACAGAAACCCAGTTCCACCGCCAGCTGTGCCAGTTCCATTCCCGAGGTAAAGCTGTGTACCACACCTTTGCGTTTCATCTGTGGGGCGTATTCACGCAGGATGGCCATGGTGTCTTCATCGGCTTCACGGGTGTGAATCACCACCGGCAGCTCGCTTTCCACCGCCAGCTGCAGCTGACGGGCAAACACCTGGCGCTGCACCTCACGGTCACAGTGGTCGTAGTAGTAATCCAGGCCGATCTCGCCCACGGCGACCACCTTGTCGTGAATGGCATGAGTACTGATATAGGCCGCTGCTTCGTCGTTAAACAGCGCCGCATCGTGCGGGTGAACCCCTAAGGTGCAGAACAGGTCGCTGTGCTGCTGCGCCAGATCCAGCGCCACCGGCATATTGTCCGGAGTGACACTGATGGTCATGAACTTCTCTACACCCACAGCCCGGGCCGCAGCCAGAATCTCATCGGCACTGCCTTCTTTCAGGTAGTCGAGATGAAAGTGGGTCTCAATGATCGGCAGACCATAGTGGGTAATGTCGCGTTTCTTCTTACTCATGAGTCAGGATCTGGCTGTGGATAACGGCGTGATTATAGCGGCTTGGGGGAAGGACATACACTATGCGAGTTATGGCGGAGGCTGTTGAGCAAAGCCTGAAGTTAGTACCTGGTTCGTAAGATCTGTATGCATTTGTAGCGTGTATACTCGCTGCGGGAACTCTGTGCGGATTTCATTCTGATAAATAGGTAAATGGTAGTGGTGATCGTCGCGGATTAGGTCGGTAGACTCAATGCCAGGCTTAGAAATGAAATCAAATATGAAGCCAGTGAACGGTTAATGTTTGGAATCGCTGAACCATAAGGAGATGGAGTGGAACAGTTTAAAACAACGGAAGACTTAAGAGATGCAATACAGCGACTGAGCCAATGGTTTGCCAGGCCAATTGTAGAAGGCGAGCACCCAACATTGCATCTCAATCCAAAAAGTTCTAACCGGGAAGTTGTGAATGGTATCCAAAGGGACGATTATATTTTCTCGGGCTGCGGGAACTGGATTATTCCTTCCTCTGAGCATGGTCTGTCATTTTCTGCTCACTGGCAGCACCTGAAGGGTATTCATCGAATGAAGTCTAAACGAAACCCTGAACAAAGAGTTCACGTGTATTGGGTACTGGAAAAGGCAGATATTCCTGATGGATTGGAGTTTATTGCCGATCCCAGAGACAAAAAGAAGCAGCACTATCTTCTTGCTGCAACTAAGAGAATGACCGTTTCAGAGCTTCGTTCAAAACTTGAGTGGGTTGCTGATAGAATGTCTGTAATTCGGGATGCACAGGATGCGTTATGATTGATTTTAAAGATATAAAAGAGAAAGAAATTTTAATCGATTTTGCCAATGAATTTGGTGATTCAAAAATTTCTGAAGTTATTGAATCTGGCGTTTCCTCCGAAGAGGAAGCTTCAGCTTTGGCAAAGTTCTACTGGAAAATAGTAGATGAGACGGTTGATAGGAAAGATATGGATTATGTTCTGGAAAAGATATACACCACATTACATATTCATTGTGGTAACGCAGGCTATTCAGATGTTTGGGATAACGAGATTCCTTAGCTCTATTCTCAATATTTCTATGCCCGATCCAGCGCCACCGGCATATTGTCCGGAGTGACACTGATGGTCATGAACTTCTCCACGCCCACAGCCCGGGCCGCAGCCAGAATCTCATCGGTGCTGCCTTCTTTCAGGTAGTCGAGATGAAAGTGGGTCTCAATGATCGGCAGACCATAGTGGGTAATGTCGCGTTTCTTCTTACTCATGAGTCAGGATCTGGCTGTGGATAACGGCGTGATTATAGCGGCTTGAGGGAAGGACATACACTGCCAAAACCAGTACTTGTTACCTAGTCTGTCAAGCTGAGTTTTCTGTTATTAATGACAGTCAGTGATCAGAGTATTGAACTCAGGGCGTAGGTTTCAGGGGCATTGATTTCAGGTAGCTTCGCTGCTGTTGCTTGTGGCTGAGCGAATGTAAAGACGTACTGTTTGAGTAAACAGTATATTTTCCAGATTACACGGAATCTGGCACGCTTTGCATTCGAGTGTACGCGTTTTGCCAGAGCAGGGGATGATTAACCCGTTGAATATCAGTTGGTCAGAAATTTGGTTTACAAGTTTATGTGCGCAGGAAAACCGAATTAACAGGCGTGCGCGTTTTTTTGGAAGGGACTTTTGAGTTATGGAAGATTTTTCAGGCTGGTCAATAAGTTACGTGGGAAATCTCGAAAGAGACTCCCAGGATAAGTGCGCACGCACACTAATAAGCTGTTAAGCGTAAAAAGGAAAAGGACATTGGCACCGTCAGAGCATCATAAAGAAGTAGCCATTTTTCTAAAAAATGAATTCGATGGCGAAGCTAAGATGACTGCATATCGTGATAATAAAGGTTCAAACCCAATTCCTATCGGTGAGTTTGGCTCTTCTAAACATAAGTTATTTTCAACTATTGGTGCGTTCGATATGTCCCTAAAATTACCTCCCGGTAATTACGAGTTCGCCTCATATGGCAACCTGGAATGGCTGCCTAATGTACTAGCATCATCAATTTATTGGTTAAAAGAAAGGTCGTGTAGTGAATGGCCTCTCGTATGTGAAGATGTGGTTAAACATAATGCCAAAAGCACATATCGCCATATGGCTTTTATACCATCAGCCTTTTCACTAAAAGTATCAAATGGCCAAATAATACAATGGTTGCTTGGTGTGCCCATAACTGATGAGGAAATTAGTATTACGGTTAGTCAAGTGTTAGAAAAAGCAAAATCTGTTTATCCGGAGTGGCTGTTCCATGAAAACGCTTAACAAGCGGGTCAAGTTCGCTCCCGTTGGTCGCAGGGACCGCCAAAAAGCGGCGGTCCCTTACCCTAGTCGTTAAGCATCAAGGAGAGAGCATTGGTAGGAAAGGTACCTAAGAGAAATCCAAGAAAAGGAATTGATGAATACGGCAGAACTAAGGTTCACTATGCAGAAACTTCCTCTGAAATTGAAAAACTAGTTAACGAGGGCGCTGATATTAATCTTCAAGATGATAATGGTTGGTGTCCTCTGCATTTCTATGCACAAGTAAATAACGCAGAGGCTATACAAAAGGCTTTGGAGTTAGGTGCTGATCCCAATCTTACAGATTCCCACGGTAACGGCCCACTATGGACCGCTACAATGAATTCCAGAGGAGAATATGGTTGCGTGGTCGCATTGTTAAAGGCTGGCGCCAATCCCAACCTAGAGAATAAACACGGTAGGAGCCCTATTGATATGGCAAATACTATACAAGGTGGGCTTGATGATATTTATGCACAGTACAAGAAAAATGCTTAACAAGGCCATGAACGATCGGGCATTACATGCCCTGGACCTCGCTACGCTCGGCCCGTTATGGCGGCGTTAAATTTTTAAGATCGGATGTTTTAGACATGGATGAGACCAAGCAATTCAAATGCCTCACTGACTTGAGGGAAATAATCAGCGAGCTAGATGGATATTATGCAAGACCCACAGTCCGTGGGCAGAATCCGACGCTATATCCCGAAGTTTCTAACGGAATATATCGTACAGTTTGCGGCATTCGGGTCTGTGATTACACCTTATCTGAAGATGGTCAATGGGTTCTTCCAGACGATCAGATGGGGTTGTCATTTTCTTCAAGCTGGCAGCATCTTAAAAGTGCGCATAAAATGGTCTCTCGTGGCACAGTAAGAATGTAGATGTGTTTTGGGTGTTATCTAGAGCCGACATTCCAGCAGGCTTGTCATTTCAACCTGATAGACGGGCTTCGAAGTCGCAAAAGGTCATTATTTGTTAACGGTAAATGAGCGGATGAAAATTAGTTCCCTCGTTGAAAAACTCAAGTGGATAGCCGATCGGATGTCCGTTATTGAAGATGCGGGAGTAACGTTGTGATTTTAACATTTAGATATTCTCATGTTCGTGATCTTGTTTCTTATTATGCAAATAAACTTTCTGACAAAAAAGTTCTAGGAATTCTTGAATCCGGTTTGCAGTCTGAAGATGATGCAAAGTACTTTAGCTATTTCATTTGGAAGATGATCGATATGATGGCTGAAGATCGAGAGAATGGTATCGAGGTTCTAGGTGGTAGTGATAATACGTCAATGTTGCCTGATGTTTCTTATGAATTAGATGTCTTGATGTCAGATAGCGGATATAGCCAAATATGGGAGGATATTTCTGATGAAGCATAAATTTAACAAGCCTCTTAAACCCATTACGGCCAAAAAAAAGCATGGCCGTAACTAGGACTAGCTCCGCTCGCCGTCTAGTGGGGCGTTATGCGGTTATTATTATATCCAAATTTTTCTGTATGATAGCTTTCATGATTGAAAATTTTGTAAGGAACTATGATGAAAAAGCACAGAATGTTTTGTTTAAAACGTGAGTCTGTTAAAGAAGTGCCAGGCATTGAAAAGTGGACGCTAAAAAAATTAGTCAACCCAGATGATCCCGAATCTAATTCTATTTCTCCAATAAAGATTTCATCAATGAGAAAAATATTTGGGGATTTTCAATTGGGAGATACGATGTTGTCAGTTACACAGGAACATCGATTCGGTCAGCCACCACGGGAAATATGTTTCTCTTTGGAACTTCAAGGAATACATGGTGATGCGATTCTATACAGCATAAATAATGATAAAATGGCACTTTTAAGTGGAGAAATAGGCAGTCCAGAAGGAAGAATGTTTGAATTGCCTTCTAAACCAGGGGATTCACAGGCTGTAATTGAATGGCTCGAAGGACTTTCGAGAAGTACTTACTGGTAGGTTCTGAGGTGTCCGACTCCGGAAACTAAAAACAAAAAAGCCTGACCTCAACGAGCTCAGGCTTTTTTAATCCCGCAAGAAAAACGCTTTGCTTACAGCGCTTTTGCCGCTGCGGTTACGCGCATGGCGTTGTCGGCGGCGTTGGCCAGTTCCTGACCTTTGGTTACGAAGTGACGGGCATAGTAGTTTTTGTGCTCGTCGTGTTCGTGGAAGTTGTGTGGGGTCAGCACTGCGGTGAGTACCGGTACTTCGGTTTCCAGCTGTACCTGCATCAGGCCGGAGCATACGGCCTGGGCAACGAAGTCGTGACGGTAGATACCACCATCAACCACCAGACCGCTGGCAGCGATTGCCGCGTAACGGCCGCTTTTGGCCAGCAGTTTGGCTTGCAGTGGAATTTCATAGGCACCGGCCACCGGAATCACGTCGATGTTGTCGGCGTTGTAACCACGGCTGACCAGTTCGTTACGGAAGCCTTCAAGGCAGTTCAGTACGATATCGGTGTGCCAGCTGGCGTGGATAAAGGCGATGCGTTGGGTATTTGCTTCAAAAGTGTTCATGGCTCTGATTCATTTCCTGTAATGCAGTGAATCAGGGCGAACGGACAGGCGCCGGTAGTGGCCGTTTGCTGGCCCCGGTTTCTGACACGCTCTCTTTCATCCGGACTATGACCGTCGGCTCCGGATTCTCACCGGATCTGCTGGACCCTGCAGCGGCAGAACCGTAGCAGGCGCTCGCGGGCTTCAGCCTTTGCTGTTACCGCCGGTGGGGAATTTCACCCCGCCCCGAGAACGATGCGGTGTAACACCGCGGCGCGAAATATAGGCAGTTTGGCTCAGTTAGTCAAAGTGCGCTGCCGCCATTTGGCCGGAACGCATTGTTGCACAAAGCGTTAGCCAGCCAGTGCCTGCAGTATGCGTTCGAAGGCGGTGAGGTCGGTATAGCGTTGCTCAGGGCGGGCATCATGGGTCAGAAACAGGCCGCCAGCGGCATGGATGCCACCTTCAATCATCAAGTTATCGGCCAGGCCGAACTCTTCGATTTTATGGCCGTTGCGGTCGTGAATCTCGCCGCTGTTCTGGCTGTGCAGTTCGCCGCTGCCGAATTCGGCAAAGGTACGCTGCAGAAAGGGCGTCTGATCGTTGCTGTAGCCTGCCAGCACCTTACCTAACCCTCGCGCCAGACCAAGCTCATACACAGTGCCGACATCGGCGCTGGGGCCGCGGAAGGGGGTGAGGTTAGCAATGATGATATCGGCCTGCTGAATCAGGCCTTCGTTGGCGCGGCTAATCACGAAGCCGAGGTTCTCTTTATCGTCGGCCATGCGGATTTCAGTATCCAGCGGAAACAAACCGCTGAAGCCATACTGCTGACAAAGTTGCTTCTTGGCATGGCCGAGGGCATCGGCCTCAGGCAGAAAAACCTCAGGCCCGGCCAGATAGATGTATTTCATACTGCCTCTCCATCGGGAAAGGCTCTATTTAAACCGCATTGACCAGCGTTGGATACGGGGGCCGAACACAAAAGCGATAACGGCGGCGGCCGGCCAGGCCAGAATGAAGGCCCGTCCCCAGTTATGCAGAAACTGATCGCTGTAACCCAGGTTAATAAAGGTTACCCAGCAGCTCATCAGACTGGACAGTACAAATGACATCATCAGGGTAAAGGCGATACGTTGTTTCATAAGCATCTCTCTGTTTCGAGCTGCCATGCTAAGGTTTTTACCAAGGGTAAAAAATAGTCGGCTCTGGACAGACTGTTGCAGCACAGTCGGGAATGGCAGACGTCGGATACAAAAACGCCCGCAATCGCGGGCGTTCTTTATGGCGTTAACAGCACTCAGTTCGGCTGCAGCAGCATCAGGTTTTCGGCTGGAATATCCACTGCGCAGTAGGCCAGACCTAAACGGTTCATGTAGTCCATGCGGTCCATTTTGTAGTCCAGTTCTGGCAGTTTGTGGCCGTTGGCTTCATACAGTTCGCCCAGCCACAGCAGGTAGATATTACCCGGCTCCAGTACCAGTGCCGCACCGCCGGCATCGGTAATCACCTGTTTGTTCAGCTCTTCCGGCAGCGTTACTTCAAAGACTACTGGCTTTTCTTCCTGGCCCATGTACACGCTGCGGGTGTGCGCTTTGGCGTTGGCCCAGAAATCTGCCAGTTCTTTACTCTGGGTGAGGAATACCGGGTCTTTCTGGTCGACGGCTTCGTGGCCAATGGTGCCCAGGGTTTTCATCTGGCGCTGGTGCAGGTCGGCATCGCCGGAGCCTTTCAGGCCCTGTGCCTGAATGCTGGATACCAGGCCAGAGGCAGTACCGTGATACCAGACATTGGAGGTTTTCAGACCATCTTCAGACACCAGGTCTGCAAAGTCTTTGAGGAAATCCGGAGTGGTAAATTCTTTCATTGTCAGGTTCCGCAGTTTCGCTGTGGGGCTGCCGGACAGTGTCCACGGCAGCAAAGGCGGGCATTGTACCAGTTGTGAACAGATTTTCAGCCTTTCATCACACGTTCACGAATCTGGCCATAAAGCAGCAGATAGGCGACGGAGCACAGCAGCGAAACCGCGGTTCCCCAGTGCAGGCCCAGTACCGGGTAGAGGTAGCTGACCGCCAGTGCATACACCGCCAGCGCGCCAATGCCATCGGGATAATGCTTGATGGTGGTGCTGAGTACGCCAGCGCCCCAGGTAATGTGCAGAATCAGCATCAGTGGGAAAAAACTGACAGGAAAGGCAGCCAGCAAACCGGCACGGGCCGGGCCAAGAATATCGGCCAGGCCGGTAATCAGCAGAATAGAGGCCGTGGCAATACTGGCGCGAAACAGCAGGGTAGCGGTTTTGCCCGACAGCCATTGTCCCAGCGCGTGTGTGGGTGTTTTGCTGCGATCAATCTGCACTTCGGCAATGCCTTTCAGCAGGGTGCGGAACAGCAGAATGGCGGCGACAATCACCAGCAGGTTAAGCCAGCGCTGGGCCGGTAAAAACTGCAGTAAGGCTGCCGCCGAGAAAAAGCAGGTAAAGCCACAGACAACTGCCAGCGGCAGCCAGCGTAGTTGCGGTTTTAAGCGGATTACCAGCCAGTAACCCCAGGCCAGGCATATTGCAGATGTCAGTCCACCGAGGGTGTAAACCGCACTGTGGGCCGCAAACCCGGCCCCCTGTTGCCAGCCAAAAAAATACAGCGCTATGGCGGTGCCCAGAGGAAAGCCCGCCAGCAGGCCGGCATGGCGTGGGCTCATGCGCTCAGCCACTTTGGCGAGCAGGACGACGGTGAGAAAGGTCACCACAATTTTGGCTAGCAGTAACACGGCAGGGTCCGGTGAAATTGAGTGGCGCCAGTGTAACAACTCTGCGTTGCTGACTGTATGCGTAGAAATGCTGTGGGCGTCAGACGTCTGTCGTCAGTCGCCAGTGCAGCGGCTATAATCCGCCGATGACTCAATCTTCTGTTCTGCTTGTTATTGGCTACGTCTGGCCGGAGCCGAACTCGTCGGCCGCCGGCAGTCGTATGCTGCAGCTGATCCGTGCATTTCAGCAGGACGGCTATAAGGTGGTGTATGCCTCCCCGGCTGAGCACAGTGATCATGCGCCGGATCTGGCGGCGCTGAACATCGAAGCGCAGCGTATAGAACTCAACAGCACCAGCTTTGATACCTTTATCGGCGATTTGCAGCCGGCGCTGGTGATGTTCGACCGCTTTATGATGGAAGAACAGTTCGGCTGGCGGGTCGAGAAGTTTTGTCCACAGGCCGTACGCCTGCTGGATACTGAAGACCTGCACTCGCTGCGTCATGCGCGCCACGCCATGCTGAAAGCCCAGCCGGACAGCCTGCCGTTAATTCCCGGCAATGAGTTTGCCCACAGCGAACTGGCGATTCGTGAAATTGCCGCCATTCTGCGCTGCGATCTGACATTGATGATTTCTGAATTCGAAATGCAGTGGCTGCAGCAGCAGTTCCGGGTGCCGGCATCGCAGTTGTTGTACCTGCCGTTTATGGAAGAAACCACACAGACGGATAACCTACCGGCTTTCGACCAGCGCCAGCACTTTCTCTCGATCGGTAATTTCCGCCACGAACCCAACTGGGATGCGGTACGTTATCTGAAAGAAGCGGTATGGCCGCTGATTCGCCAGCAATTACCCGAGGCGCAGTTGCATGTGTACGGCGCTTATCCGCCGAAAAAGGCGACGCAACTGCACAACGACAAGCAGGGCTTTCTGGTTAAGGGCTGGGCAGAAGATGCACAGCAAGTGGTTCGCTCAGCACGGGTATTACTGGCACCTTTGCGTTTTGGTGCCGGCTTAAAAGGGAAATTAATTGATGCCGCGCGCAATGGCACGCCGGCCGTTACCACCCCGGTTGGTGCTGAAGGCATGTATACGGGTACGGAGCCGTGCGCATTAATTGCCAACAGTGCTGAACAACTGGCACAGCAGGCGGTGCAGCTGTATTCGGATGCCCAGCTCTGGCAACAGCTGAGTGAGCAGGGGCCAGCACTGCTAACCAGGCGCTTTGCCTATAATGAACACAGCGTGCGCTTACAGGCCGCTGTGTCACAGATTAAAAACGATATTCACGCGCATCGTCAGCAGCATTTTTACGGCATGATGCTGCGCCACCACAGCCTGAAAAGTACCCAGTATATGGCGCAGTGGATTGAAGCAAAAAACCGACTTACCTCACCCTCTATTCTACCCGCAGGAGAACCGTCAGATGACGCATAAACCGGGCACCGATCCATTACACGGCGTTACCCTGGAGCAGTTGTTAAATCAGCTGGTGGATGAATTCGGCTGGCAGACGCTGAGCGATATGGTGCGTATTAATTGCTTTCGCTCGAATCCGAGTATTCGCTCCAGCCTGACGTTTCTGCGTCGCACACCGTGGGCGCGCAGTGAGGTTGAAGGTATTTTTATTGCCTTTAAACAGGGTAAAAGCCTGAGTGATATTAAGGCGGAATTACGTCAGA
This sequence comes from Thalassolituus marinus, assembly GCF_020320395.1. GTDB lineage: Bacteria > Pseudomonadota > Gammaproteobacteria > Pseudomonadales > Oceanobacteraceae > Venatoribacter > Venatoribacter marinus. The sequence continues at coordinate 98,881 of NZ_JAEDAH010000088.1, forward strand.
AAAACCGCCGTCCGGGCAACAACAATAGCGCCGGTCAGAAACCGGCGCAGCAACAGCAGAAGCGTAATAAACCCGCTGGCGACCCGTGGGCCGCAGCGCGCCAGAAAGATCAGCAATAAGCTGGTATGCCCTGACTCAGCCCATAGTGACAATGGCTTTACGGAAGCGCGCCAGCGCCACACTGTAAAACACCGCGCCGATGCTGGTCAGAATCAGCATCTGCGGCCACACACTTTCGATGCCAGCACCGCGATAAAGAATATTCTGCGACAGGCTGACAAAGTGGGTCGAAGGCGAAAACATCATCACTCGCTGCAGAAACACGGGCATGCTCTCCAGTGGTGTCGTACCCCCAGACAGCAGGTACATCACAATCACGATGGGTATCAGCAGCAAGGCGAACTGTGCCATGGAGTTGGTGATGGTACCGAGCATAATCCCCAGCGATGTGACCGAAAACAGATACAGTGCACTGGCAAGGATATAAAGCAGAATTGAGCCCTGTACCGGCACATCCAGCAACCATTCCACCACCAGTTTCAGTGACAGCATCGACGCTACCAGAATCACCAGACCATTGGCCCAGATCTTGGCCAGCATAATTTCTGCGGGTGTCACCGGCATCACCAGCAAATGTTCTACGGTACCATGCTCGCGTTCGCGGATAAGTGCCGCGCCGGTGAGAATAACGCCAAGCATGGTGACGCTGTTAATCACCTGCATTAATGCGTTAAACCATACCGATGATGAGTTCGGGTTAAACAGCTTGCGCACGCTGACATTCACCGGCATGGCGTCGCTCAGTTGCATGCCCGGCTGCACGGCATTCAGCGCTTCGGCAATAATAATCTGCTGAATATAGTTTGCGCCGTTACCGGCCTGGGCGATAGCGGTGGCGTCGACCAGTAACTGCACTTCTGGTACGCGCCCGGCCTGGGTGTCTTTTTCAAACTCAGGTGGAAAAAACAATACAAACAGATATTCACCACGATCGAGGGCTTTGTTCACATCCTGCGCAGCAATCGCCTGAGGACGATTGAACTGCGGTGGCAGCAGTGCGGCACTGATCTGCCGTGACAGCGGCGAACGGTCTTCATCGACAATGGCGACCGCGGCGTTATTTACCTCAAAGGAAACACCGTTGGCCACGGTATAAACCGCAACGCTGAAAATATAAATAATCAGCGCGATCAGGACCGGGTCGGAGCGCAGGCTGAACAGTTCTTTCATGCCCAGTTGGGCGACGTGTTTCGCTTTCATCAGGCCTCCTGCTTTTTCAGGCCAAGCCAGGCCAGCGTGGTGAATACAACAACAAAGACAACCAGCATCAGGTGGTTGTGCCACAGATCGGCGAAGGTCAGGCCCTTGGTAAAGGAACCAATGGAAATCTGCTGAAACCACGAAGACGGGAAGCCCAGGCCAATGCCATAGGCCGGGCCAGCAAGTGATGACACCGGTACCAGTAAGCCGGAAAAGTTTACCGCCGGCAGAATACTGAGAATGGCCGAGGCGAAAATGGCGGCTACCTGTGTGCGGGTAAAACTGGAAATTACGCTGCCAAAACCCGTGGTGGTAATGACATACAGCAGCGCGCCGCTACTCAGTGTCAGTAGCGAGCCTTTTAGCGGCAGGCCGAACACGGTAACCGAAGTCAGCAGCAGAATGCCGTAGCTGATAAAGGAAATCAGCACATAGGGTGCCTGCTTACCGAGCAGAAATTCCAGCCGGGTTACCGGTGTGGAATAGAAGTTGGCAATGGAGCCGGTTTCTTTTTCGCGCACAATACCCACAGCGGTCATCATTGCCGGAATTAACGCCAGCATCAGCATAATCACACCTGGCACAATGGCGTATACGCTCTTAAACGCCTGATTGTATTCGTAGCGGGTTTGCAGATTAACCGGCAAGGTTAATCCACTGCTGTGCGGTGACTGCTGAGCAATTTGCTGTAATTCCTGCTGAATAAGACCACTGACATAGCCGGCGGAGGTTTCCGCTTTAAATGGCATACCGCCATCAATGGTGACGCCCAGTTCCGGCTTCCAGCCCTGCATAAAGTGACGGCCAAAATCCGGTGGTATTTCAATTAACAGGGTCAGATCCCCTTTACGCATTAAACCAATGGCCTGCTCATGGCTGGCAGGCGTATCAACCTGCTGGAAATAGCGCGAGCCGGATAATCCTTCCATCAGCAGGCGACTTTCGCGTGACTGGTCGTGGTCGATAATGGCGTACTGAATATCTTCGACATCGAAGGAAATACCATAGCCAAAGGTCAGCAACAGAATCAGCGGGCCGAGCAGAGCAAAGGCCAGGCGGATCGGATCGCGCTGTATTTCCAGACCTTCACGCCAGGCATAGGCCCACCAACGGCGCAGACTGAAAACCCGCTGTGCTGATGGTTTTGCCGCTGCTGCCGATGTCAGGGCGATACTGCTGTCGGCGCTGGCCTGACTTTGTTCTGACTTAATGCCCGCCGCTTCTTTCAGATAATCGACAAAGGCGTCTTCCAGTGATGCCGAGCCGCGTTGTTCGGCCAGTGCCTGTGGCTGACCCACCGCAAGAACTCGCCCGGCGTGCATCAGTGAAATACGATCACAGCGTTCCGCTTCGTTCATAAAATGCGTGGAAATAAAGATGGTGACACCTTCTTCCCGCGATAAACGAATTAACTGAATCCAGAACTGGTCGCGTGCGACCGGGTCAACGCCGGAGGTAGGTTCATCCAGAATCAGAATATCCGGCTCGTGCAATACCGCCACTGCCAGCTGTAAACGCTGGCGGATACCCAGCGGCAGACTTTCCGGCTGACTGGCAGCGACCTCGCGCAGACCAAACTGATCCAGCACCCAGTCAATGCGCTGTTGTGCCTTGTCGTCCGTCAGAGAATAGAGGCGAGCGTGCAGCTGCAGGTTCTGCAGCACTGAAATTTCTGAATACAGCGAAAAAGCCTGCGACATATAGCCCACGCGCATGCGCGTGGACATATCGTTGGGGTCGGGTAGCTGGCCGAATAAACGCGCTTCTCCGGATGAAAATGGCAGCAGGCCAGTCATCATTTTCATGGTGGTGGTTTTGCCGCAGCCATTGGAGCCGAGAAAACCGAAAATCTCGCCACGGCGAATGCTGAATGAGACATCGTTAACGGCAATAAAATCGCCGAAGCGGCGGGTCAGGTGCTGCGCTTCAATGGCCGCCGGACCGTCATAATCCACCGCTGGCGGTACAACAACGGTCTGGTGTTCACGGCGTTTTTCTTCCGGCAGCAGGGCGATAAATGCCTGCTCCAGTGTGTTTTCACCGGTGCTTTCCAGCAGCTGTTGTGGCGTACCAGTGGCAATTACCTGACCGTCATCCATGGCTGCCAGCCAGTCAAACTGCTGCGCTTCTTCCATGTAGGCGGTGGCGACCAATACGCTCATATGCGGACGTTCGCGACGGATATCGCTGATCAGTTGCCAGAACTGCTGGCGCGACAGAGGATCTACGCCGGTGGTCGGCTCATCCAGAATCAGCAGGTCGGGATCGTGAATTAACGAGCAGCACAGACCGAGTTTCTGTTTCATGCCGCCGGATAATTTACCCGCCGGACGGTCGAGGAAAGGCAACAGTCCGGTGGCCTGGGTCAGGTGTTCAATTCGCTGGCGACGCTCGTCAGCACTCTGGCCGAATAAATTGCCGAAAAAATCCAGGTTTTCGCGCACGCTCAGAGTCGGGTAGAGGTTACGCCCAAGTCCCTGTGGCATATAGGCGATGCGCGGCAAGCTGCGACGGCGATGGTGCTTGTCATTCATATCACCGTCCAGTACCTGCAGACTGCCGCTCTGCAGTTTGCGGGTACCGGTAATTAATGCCAGCAACGACGATTTACCCACACCGTCCGGGCCAATGAATCCCACCATCACGCCGGCCGGTATGGTCAGGCTGACATTATCCAGCGCGACCACCTCACCATAGCGATGGCTGACGCTGTCGAGTACGGCTACCCCGGACATAAGGCCTCCTTACTCAGCGTGCAGCGGATTTTCAGGCAGTGGTTTACTCAGTGTTGCGCCCCAGCTGGCCATCTCTGAGGTGCGTACATAGGCCAGGCCGCGCACGCCGGTTTTTACTTTTTCGGCATGCTGCTGCAGTAATGCGGGTTCAATACTCAGTTTGACGCGGAACATCAGATTGTTGCGCTCTTCGCTGGTTTCCACCGACTTCGGCGTGAACTGCGCATCGGTGGCGACGAAAGATACCCGTGCCGGTACCACGTATTCCGGAATCGGATCGAGCACCAGTTTGGCTTCATCGTTCAGCGCCAGATTGCCGGCAATGCTGGCTGGCAGGAATACCGTCATATAAACATCGGAAATATCCAGCAGGGTCACAACCCGGCCACCGGCGGCCAGTACTTCACCGGCATTGGCTAATACGTACTGCACACGACCGGCACGTGGCGCCACTATGCGGGTGTCATCAAGCAGGGTTTCCAGCTCGGCCAGTGCTGCATTGGCGGCATCAATACTGGCCAGCGTGCGAGCAGCGGTGGCTTTCGCCAGACGCAGAGCGGCGCTGGCTGAGTCGTACTGGGCCTGAGCCTGATCCAGTTTCTCTTTCGGCGCTACCTGCTTTTTGTACATGGTCTGAGTGCGCTTCAGTTCCTGGCTGGCCAGAGTCAGTGCACTTTCGCGCTGAGCAACACCGGCGTTGGCTTCTTCCAGTGCCAGGTTGGCGGCGTTAATCTGCGCCTGCGCTTCGCGTTTTTTTGCCAGCAGCTGTTTGTTGTCGATGGTGACCAAAAGATCTCCGGCCTGCACCATCTGACCTTCGCGTACCAGCACTTCGGCAATACGTCCGGCGGTTTTGGTGGCGACTTCTACCTGTTCGGCTTCGAGTCGGCCGTTGGTCTGATAAATACCCTGCGGCAGGTTATTGCCCTGGGTCTGGTACCAGATAGTTGCACCCGCCAGGGCGATAATCATCAGGGCAAGGATGCTGAACAGTCTGCTTTTCATGGGAACTCCGGTCAGTAATCAGTGAGCGGTCCGGAGAAGCAGCGTCAGACGGTGTCTGAGTCAGCAATCCGGGCTGACAACGAAAGCAGCAGTATAACTGAGGCGTATGTAATTCGAATAACCGCAAAGTTGCGGAATTGACCCAGATTACTATCAGATCTGAAACACTGAGTTACCGCTGGGTCGGAGGTAGCTGCAGACGATGGAATAAACGGGCGGATAAACCGTGCAGAAAAATACTGAGCAATACCGTCAGTACCGTGGTGGCGAAGAACTCGCGATCTGCGGCACTGGTAAAGCCCAGCTGTTCCATAACCAGCAGCAGATACAGAATACTGGCAATTCCGCGTGGTCCGAACCAGGCGAGAAACAGGCTGGCACGAAACTGCAGACGGGTGCCGAGAAGGGCAATAAACACCGGTATAATGCGCACTACCGTCAGGCTCAGTACGGCATATATCAATGCCTTCAGTGACATGTAGGGAATGGCATCGGGCACGAAGATCAGGCCGAAGAAAAAGAAAATCAGCAAGCTGAGCAGCTGGCCTTCGGCTTCACCGAATTCTTTCAGGCGTTCAATCACACGCGCATGGTGTGACGATAAAAACAGCCCGGCGAGAAACGCTGCAATAAAACCGTTGCCACCCAGTACTTCGGCACCGGAATAGGCAATTAATGCCAGTGCGGGGGCAGACAAACGCTGATACAGAGGCGTCATCCATTGCTGATGTGCAGCGCGTTCCGACAGCGCGCCGCCGATGCGGCCGGTCATAAAGCCCCATAGGGTACCAATCAGAAACTGCTGGCCGATAAACAGCAACCAGTGCAGATGATCAACATGGTGGCTGTCACCTTGCTGACTGCCAGCCAGTAAGGCCAGCACAAATAACAGTACCGGCAGAGCAATGCCATCGTTCAGGCCGCTTTCCACGGTAATGGAATGACGCAGGGACTCATCAATGTCGCGCTTGTGAAAAATCGATTGCGCCAGTGCAGCATCGGTCGGCGCCAGCATAATGGCCAGCAAAGCCGCCAGCAGCCAGCCACTGGCAAACAGACTGTGCGCCAGCAGGGCACCAAGCAGTATGGTGAGGGGCAGACCAATGGCCAGTAAGCGGATGGGCAGGTTTTCAAAACGTACCAGGTGAGAGCGCTCAATCTGGCTGGCGTCGGTGAACAGAATCAGCGCCAGACTCAGTTCCGCCAGCAACATCAGACCGCCACCTTCAAGTTCCGGTGCTGACCAGTTCAGTAGTAGCGGACCACACAGCATGCCCAAGGCGACGAACATCATCGGGGCGGTAATCGCTGCTTTTTCTGTTTTTCGCGACAGCAAACCGTAAAGAAAAATCGCCGCGGCGATGATCAGCGCTAAGGGGCTGTCCAGCATTCAGTCTTCTTCCCAGATAACGCGCAGTGGTTCGCCAAAGTCATCGTAGATAATTTTCTTGCGCGGCCGGGAGGACTTTTTCGGGGTGGTGCTTTTAGCCGACTGACGTTTGGTCGATTTACGCTGGTCGATGGTTTTTAACACATCGGACACGGGTGTACGTTCTTCGCGTGGTTTTTCAAACGGCAACGAATGATCAATAAAGCGACCGTTGATCAGCGCGCTGGTGCCGCGTTCGACGGTTTTCACCTCGCCACCCTGCTGCAGGAAAGCGGCTACTTCCTGATCCAGCTGATCGCGTAAATCGCGTTTGGTGGGGCGTTTCTTCATCGGTAACCACGTCGCAGAGAGGTAAACCACACAGTATAGAGTATTGGCCGGAAAGAAGAATCCCCGGCCAGTGTTCAGGCTGCCTGAAGTTGCGGGCGCAGCAGCCAGTAGCGGCCGCTGAGCAGCAGCGCTGCCAGCAGATAAACCGCTGCCAGCGACCATTTTACGGTCGCCGCGATACCGGCAATCAGCACCAGCGGGTCTGTGGCGGTGGCTGTCTGAAAAATCCACGTGGCTGTCTGAAAAATCCACGGGCTGTGCAGAATGTTTTCCAGTACATCCAGTGCCGGAAAAATAATGGCTGGAATCAGTGCCAGACTCCAGCCCTGTGACAGGCGATTAATATTAAGCAACCAGCTGGTCAGTGACAGAGCTAACATTCCGTACCACACAGGATGGATAAAATCGTAAAAATAATGGCCCTGCAGTGCCGCAATCTGGGCGCTGCTGGCTTGTGCTAATAATTGATTGAATGTGTCGGCATCATAGGTGAGCTGCAACTGAATCAGCAGCGCATCGGCATTGCCAGCGTGCAGCACGCGGATAATCAGGGATTGAGAAATCACATAAATGATGAAAAACAGCAGAGCAATGCGAGGATTACCCAGCCAGTTGCGCAGGTGGTTCATGGTGAACGTCCGTTGTTATAGTGTTGAAACCTCAGGCTGCCATATTGCAGCCATTATGGCCATGACCATCCTTTGCCGGAGAGCAGAATGAACAAGCAGAAAACGCCAGCCGCCAACGATCGGGTTGCTGCTAAACGTCGTGGCCGGATCGGGATCTACGTCTTTCTTAGTATTTTTTTCATTGCCGGCACAGGCGTGTTTATTTTCTCCTCGGTCGTGCCGGCGATTCGCTGGCTCGAAGCGCAGGGCTGGCAGTCGGTGCCGGTTACGATTGAATCGCTCAAGCTCAATTCTCATCGAGGTGATGATTCCACCACCTACAGTGTCAGTGCTCGCTACAGCTATCAATGGTACGGACAAAGCTTTCACAGCGAGGGCGTTTCGCTTTACAGCGGCAGCGATAATGTTGGCAGCTTCTGGCAGGATCTGGAGGGACGCCTGCGCTACGAGCGCCGCCGGGGCCAGTCTCATGCCTGGGTTAATCCGGATAACCCGGGTGAATCTGTGCTCGATCGCAGCTACCGCTTCGGACAGTTTATGTTTGGTCTGTTGTTTATGGTGATGTTCTGCGGTATTGCCGGACTGATTCTGTGGGCAACGCTGCGTTCGGCGAAAACCAGTGAGGCAATGGATAATATCCTTGACGGTAGCAGCGCTGCTGAAGGCATCAGCAGCGGCAATCTTACCGGCTATCAGATACTTGCCGGCATGGGCGCTGTGTTCGCCGGTTCCGGCGTGGTTATTGGTGGGCTGGCGATCCCTGAAGAGATGGCCAAAGGCAATAGTGCTGTGCTTGCGGTGCTGATTTTTCCGGTGGTCGGTGGGCTGATGCTGACCAGCGGGCTGCGTAATATCCGCCGTTGGAAACGCATCGGCAAAACACCGTTTTTTCCCGACCCGGCACCGGGTTATGCCGGTGGCCAGGTAGGTGGTTCTTTCCAGCTGAACAATGGTCGTTTTATGCGTACACCGCGTTTCCGGCTGCAGTGTGTGCATGTGTATCAGACGGGATCCGGAAAAGACCGAACCACTCGTCGCCAGGTGTTGTTTCAGCAGGAAATGCCTGCTCTGCAACAGGACGATGGCAGCTTGCGCGCGTTATTTGATGTGCCGGCGGAACATCCCGGCAGTGGCCGCCAGTCGGGCTATCGTGGATCAATACAGTGGCTGCTTAACTGTGAAGGCTTACTGCAGATGGCGGAAGGCGATCAGATCAGTTTCGAGCGACAGTGGACGCTGCCGGTGGTGGCAGGAAGCGGTGCCGCAACTCAGCCGCTGTCTGAACATGAGCGTGAACAGCGCCAGCGTGTGCGGCGGCAGGAAGCTGACAGCAGTGCGCTGGAGCAGATTAACCATCAGCAGGGAGCAGACTTCCTGCGTCTGGAAAGTGAGCAGGGCCGTCATCTGACGGCCGGGCTGGTACCAGTGTTGTTTGGTCTGATCTTTGGCGGCTCGGGTATGTTTCTGTTCCATCAGGCGGCAAAAGAGGGCGGTATGCTGTGGTTTATGGCAGCCATTTTTTCTCTGGTGGGCTTTGGCGTGCTGGCGATGGGAATCTTCTGGCTGGGCCGCGGCCTTGAGGCGGAAATTCGCCCGGGCAGTGCAACGGCGATTCGCAGCATGTTCGGTATGCGCTTGTATCGCCGCACGGTCGCCCTGAATAGCGCCGCTCAGCTCAGTGTGGCTCAGTCGCTGACGACAAGTGGGACAGACGGTGTGCAGAAAGAGTATTTCCGTATTGTCGCTGAGGCAGACGGTAAAAAGGTCACTCTGGCGGAGGGGATTCTCGGCAAGGATGTTGCAGAGTCACTGCGTCAGCGTATTGTAGATACCTTAACCGCTGCGCTGGATGATGAACTTAACTAGTGCCTGTTTAATGAATTGAAACGGGCTCTGGTAAACCGTGTTAGCCGCAGCCTTACAGGAGGGAGTCGATGGTCTGGAATGATGATGCGGGACGCAGCAATCTGAGAGCGCGTCAGCTACTGTCGCTGGTTGTCATTATGGTGACGCTGTTAACGGCGCTTTTGTCGGTCAGTCTGCATTACTATTTCAGTCGTCAGCTGGCGGTGGAGTCGGCGGAAGATAAATACCGTCTGACGGCAACCGCAACCCGTGACTACCTCGCCAATATTGACGGAAAAGCCAGTGAAACGGTCAGAGTACTGACCCGATTCCCATCCCTGATTACAAGCAGCGATCCGCAGCGTGATGTCTGGGTACACAAAGACACGCTCGCGCTGTTTGCCGAGGTGATGCGCGCCACCCCTCTGTTTTATGCGCTGTATATCGGTTTCGACAATGGTGATTTGTTTGAGCTGGTTAATCTTAACTGCAGCGATGCTGTGCGGCGTCAGTTAAATGCCACCCCATCGGATCGCTGGGTGGTGATCCGGGTGGAAGGCGAGGGAGAACAACGCCAGCGCCATTTCGATTTTTACAGCGATGCGTTTGAGCTGAACTTCAGTCGTTCAGAAGTGAGCGACTACGATGTGCGGGAACGATTGTGGTACACCAGCGCTGGCACCAGCGAAGCGGTGAAAACACCGGCTTATCTGTTTCAGCATCTGCAGGCTCCGGGTCAGAGCTTTGTCATGAAATTACCCGGCAGCGAGCATGTTCTCGGTCTGGATATCACCTTTTCAACCATGACTGCTCACCTGCGCGCGCAGGCGCTGAGTGCGGAAGGCGAGCTATTCCTGTTTCAGGAAAATGGCGAGCTGCTGGCATCGAACGTTCGCGATGAGCAGGCGCGCAAGCTGCCGTTTTCTCCACGCATTGCGCTGACGGCAGAACAGCGTAGTTTCCTGAACAGCATGGGCAGCATTCGTGCTTCCAACGAAACCGACTGGGCACCGATTGATTTTGCTGTGGCGGGCGAACCTCATGGTTACAGCGTGGATATACTGCGCCTGGTATCGTCGATGACCGGCATGCCGCTGGCGTTTGTTAATGGCTACACCTGGGGCCAACTGGCTGAACAGTTTGATCGGGGTGAAATAGAAATTCTGCAGCCGGTGGGGCCAAGCAATGCCTCTGGCGGAAGCCTGACGCTGCCCATCGTGGATCTGCCCTTTGCACTGGTGACTCGCAGTGAAGACGACATTGATTCGTTTGAGCAGCTCAATGGTAAACGGTTAGTGATGATCAGTGGCTGGTCTGTCATCCCGCAGGTGCGGGCAATGTTTCCGCATATCGAGGTGCTGGAAGTTGCCGACGCGCGCACGGCCCTGCTTAAGGTCAGCCGCGGCGAAGCCGATGCCACACTGGATACTGCGCTGATTCTGGGTCAGGGTATTCGTCAGTACTACCTGACAGGTCTGAAAATGGACACCAGCCTGGCTCCTCTGGCCGATCTGCCTACAACGCTGCATTTTAAAGTACGCCCCGGAGCCGAGCCGCTGGCGCAGATTATTGATCAGGCGCTGGTGAAAATTCCTGCCGAAGCCATCAACGAACTGCGTAACAAATGGTTCAGCGCCAATACAAAGAGTGGCGTTGGTCGTATGTCAGTGGTGCCGTACAAGCACTTGCAGGAATTACCGCAGCAGCCCCTGCAACAGAATCTGGTGTCGCAGGTTACTCTGAACGGCGAGGCGTATTTTTCCTTTGCTTCTGTATTCACCCGTGATCAGACACCGCCCGAGTATTTCGCCTTAATGATTCCGGCGAAAAAGGTCTATGAGCGGGCACTGCACGAACTGTCGGTGTCGGCCATGGTGATCACCATTGTCTGGTTGTTGCTGATGCCGCTGGTGCTGATCTTTCTGGTCATGCGGCCAGTGAAAAAGCTGATGCAGAAACATTCGGGCAGCAGTAGTCGTTAGTGCTGCCAGACCTGTCTGATTCACAAACTGGCCCGGTTGCAGTGGACTGGGCTGCTGCCTTGCATTAGAGTTCGCCGCCTATTCACTTCCAACTGCGGTGCTCTACCGCTGGCAGACACAGATTTAATGATCCAGTTTTCAGATCTCGGGTTAGCAGAACCCATCCTCCGCGCGGTCGCCGATCAGGGCTACGACCAGCCTTCTCCGGTACAGCAGCAGGCAATTCCGGCCATTATTGAGGGCCGTGACGTGATGGCCGCTGCTCAGACCGGCACCGGTAAGACCGCCGGTTTTACCCTGCCATTGCTGCACCGTCTGGCGCAGGGCAAGAAACCGTCCGCCAACCGCGTGCGTGCGCTGATTCTGACGCCGACGCGTGAGCTGGCTGCTCAGGTCGGTGACAATGTGCAGGAATACAGTCGCTATCTGAAACTGACTTCAACTGTGGTGTTTGGTGGCGTGGGTATCAACCCGCAGATGCTGGCACTGCGTAAAGGTATCGACGTGCTGGTGGCTTGTCCGGGACGTTTGCTTGATCTGTACCAGCAGAATGCGGTGCGCTTCGACGAGCTGGAATGTCTGGTGCTGGACGAAGCCGACCGTATGCTGGATATGGGCTTTATCCATGACATCCGTCGCATTCTGAAATTGCTGCCGGAACGTCGTCAGAATCTGATGTTCTCCGCAACCTTCTCCAGCGAAATCCGTGCTCTGGCTAAAGGTCTGGTACATGATCCGCTGGAGATTGATGTCAGCCCGCGTAACAGCACGGCGCACAGCGTTGAGCAGTGGCTGATCCCATCAGACAAGAGCGCCAAACCGCGTATTCTGGCCAGCCTGCTGAAGGACAATCAGTGGAAACAGGTGCTGGTATTTATGCGTACCAAACACGGTGCAAACCGTCTGGCGCGTTTTCTGGAAGAACGAGGCATTACCGCTGCCGCCATCCATGGCAATAAGAGTCAGGGGGCTCGTACCCGTGCGCTGGCCGAGTTCCGCAGTGGTGACATTGCTGTGCTGGTGGCAACGGATATCGCCGCCCGTGGTCTGGATATCGAACAACTGCCGCATGTGGTGAACTTCGAATTACCGAATGTGCCAGCGGATTACGTCCACCGTATTGGCCGTACCGGGCGCGCCGGTGCCAGTGGTGAGGCTGTATCGCTGGTGTGTGTGGAAGAGCTGGAAGAGCTGGAAAGTATCGAAGGCCTGATCGGTAAAAGCATCGAACGCCGTGTGCTGAAAGGCTTTGAGCCGACGGTCGAACTGCCGGTGTCGGTACCGCGCAAGCCGAAGAAACCCAAGAAAGCGAAGAAGCCGAAAGAGCAGAGTGGCAATGCTGAACAGCGTCCGCCGCGTCGCGAGGGCAATGGCTCTGGCCAGAAGCGTGCGGCAAACCCGGGTGCTAAAAGCAGTGCTAAAAACGGCGGGCAGAAGCCAGCAGGCAAATCTTCTGGTGCCGCGCCTGGTAAGCGTCCACAGGGCGCTGTAAAAACGTCCGCACAGAATGGCGACAAGCCATCTGCGCCACGTCGCCGTCCGCGTAAGCGTCCGGGTCAGGCTGCTAAAGCTGACTGACAGCTTTGAGGGGATAGGTTACTCTGGCCTTAGTTTGTGTCGGAAGTAACCTATGCTCGGCTGGATATTTTTCCTCAGTTTATTAGCTCTCCTTTATCTGTTCTGGAATCGCCAGCAACAGGCCCGCATTAAGGCGCTGACTGCCGTGCGCAGACATTGTGCCGAAGAAGACGTACAGCTGCTGGACGATACCCTGCAACTGGTATCTATGGCTGTGCGCAACGGTCCCGGTGGCCGTCGTTTGCACCGTACCTATCGTTTTGAATTTTCATCCACCGGTGATGAACGCTATCAGGGGCAGGTTATTCTGGCGGGGCGTTCGGTTATTGGTCTGCGCCTGCAGACTCATCGTATTCAATAAATTCCCGGAGTCAGCATGATTGAACATCAGCCGGACAAGCAGCGTTTTATTCTTTGTAAAGACGATCACGAGTGCGTACTGGACTATGTGGTGCAGGGTAATCATGTCGATTTTACCCACACCTATGTGCCTTTCCGTTTGCGTGGTCAGGGGCTGGCAGAGCTGCTGGTCGAGGAAGGACTGAAATGGGCGCGTGAGCAGCAGCTGAATATTGATGCCAGCTGCTGGTATGTTAGAAAATTTCTGTAAGACTGGCGGTTCATCTTCGCGGGCATGGCCCGCTCCTACAGCCGGTTTTTCCTTCGCGGGCATGGCCCGCTCCTACAACCGGGTTTTCCGTCTACAGTTGTATAAATTCCATGAGCCAGCGGCCGACGCGCTCGGAATCGTTAGGTTGTTCCAGCGTGCTCATGCCGCGTTGAAATGTATCACTGCCTATACACTGTTCGCGCCGTGGTAATAAGCGACGGGCATATTCTGCGGTAAATTCCGGGTGCCCCTGAAACGCCATCACCTGCTGGCCAATAAAAAAGGCGGCATTTTCACAGAATTCACTGGATGCCAGGCGGCGTGCCTGAGGTGGCAGCGTTTCCACCTGATCGCGGTGGCTGTATATCAGGCGGATATGGCTCTGGTCTTCGTTCAGCCACACCGGGTAGTGTTCCACTCGGGTGGTATGTACACCGATTCCCCAGCCTTTCGGACTGCGAGCAGCGTAGCCTCCGAGGGTGTGTGCCAGTAACTGGTGACCAAAGCAAACGCCAATCAGTCGGCTGTCATGCGCGTATGCCTCACGAATCCACTGCTGAAGCGGTGCAATCCAGGGAAGTTCGTCATAAACCCCAGCCTTGGAACCGGTAATCAGCCAGGCATCACATTCGTCGAAACTGGCCGGCAGCTCACCGGCATGCACATCATAGAAACGGTAATTAAAGGGTGCGCCCAATTGCGAGAAAAAACTGCGGAACATCTGCCCGTAGGAGCCATAATCGCTTCGCAGGTCGTCGTACAGTTCATCGGTTTCAAGCAGTCCCAGCGTTTTCATCGTGATGTTCTGTCGCCTTTGTCACTGTAGGGTATCAGGAGCGTCGGGCGCTGCCAGTGGATAACGTTCTTTCAGCGGCTTCAGTAAACCTTCCAGACCATTGATGCGGATTTCCAGCATCAGCCCCAGCAACATGCCCAGTTGTCCGGCGGGCATGCCTTTTTTGTGCATCCACAGCAGGTACTCCTCCGGCAACTCAGCCAGTATGCGCCCCTGATACTTACCAAAGGGCATGGTGGTGGTTACCAGTCGGATTAAATCAGTTTTATCAAACACTCAGGTACCTCTGAATAACATTGTCAGCGGCCCCGATAGCAGCCACCTGGTAAATGATGGCGCTTGCGTAATCCGGCATCAAGCCCCCGTCGCATTTTTCCCTATGGTCTACACTCATTTGAGTATTGTTGTAGTTATCAGTGAATTCATCATGAGCGCGGAACCGAGACAAACCCGATTTGAGGACCTGAAGCTGTTGCCGGGTCAGCCGTTACAACTCGATTTCGAAGGCTATTCCAGCGATCGCGATCGTTCACTGCTGGTTGGCTATCGAGCCGGCCAGGGCATTATTGTGACCACGCCGATTGTTAATGGCAGTCCGCTGGGTGCTGAAGCTGGGTACACCGCTGGCGGTACGTTTGTTCGCGACTCAGGTAAATTCTGCCTGTGCATTCCGCACGGAAGTAACCCATATATCCCGCGTGCCTTATCCGCATCTGCATCTGGCTATGCCTAAGCAGTTGCAGTTAGGGGAAGTGCGCAAAACCGTTCGCGCACGAGTGGATGTGATCTGCTCTGTGCATTTCGGCGAGGGCTTCCGCGATAAAACCTCTGCCCGCATTCTCGACCTGAGTCTGGGCGGAGCACGAATTAACACCCGTAATATGGCCGCTACTATTGGCGACGATATCAAACTCACCGCGCAGATCTCAGTCAGCGGCATCGAACGCATAGTGACTGTATCTGCCATCGTACGCTCTCTCACTCCGGGTGGGGGAACTGAAATTCAGGCTGGCCTGCAGTTTACCGAGATGTCGGATTCCGACCGCATCACACTGCACGCATTTGTCTTATCCAATATCCACAATTAACAGCGTTACCCAATCAGGAGTTGTTGTATGACTGGGATGCCGTCGACGTCGGCGCAGGAGCACTGGAGCGGAGTCTGGAGAAGACTGGTTGAAGGAGAGGCCATTCGGGGAGACCTGAATGCATTACCGGGAAGCAGAAAACCCAAACTGGAAGAAGTGCTGGAATCCGCCACCGAGCGTTTTCTGAGTACTGATCGCCAGAATCTTGCAGAGCATCTGCGCTCGTCGCTGAGTCAGATTTCTGCGCGTTTGCATAGCTCGCAGGCACTGATGTTTATCTGTCCGCGCGACCGCGATTCAGGTCATGTCTGTGTGCAGCTCGACAGTCATGAACGTTCACCGCTGGCAGAACAGATGATGGCATCGGCAGGCCGCTGGAAGGCGGCGCTGAATGGCCAGACGGTGCAGATTATTGAACGCGAAGATGGCGATGAAGCAGCGTTCATCTGTGCCTCGCTGAGTTGTCAGCGGGTGATCCTGCTTTCTACCTTTATTGATCAGCAGCCGGGCGCCTGTCTGATGCTGGGTACCTCGCCTGATACCTGGATTCCGGATGCCAGTGAGTGCGCTTTGCTGTCTGCATTTTTGCAGCTGGCCTATCTGGTGACAGACCGGCTGGCCGTGCAGGATGTACTGCGTCAGCGCGACAGCCTGCTGCAGCGGACCGAGCGTCTGGCTGGTATTGGCAGCTGGCACAACGACCTGGTGCAGGACTGCCTGACATTTACCGCTCAGAGCGGTGAAATTTTTGGTTTCTCGGCAGACACCCGCTGGATTAATACCCGCCAGCTACTGGAACGAATTCATCCGGACGACCGTCATCGGGTTGCGGGCAGTATGCAGCGCTCCAGTGATACCGGCGAAGGGTTCGATATTATCTGCCGGGTCTGTCCGCGCGCGGAGGAACTTCGTCTGGTGCGTGTGCTGGCGGATGTGGTGACAGATGGCAGTGGTAAGGTGGTGGCTCGTTTTGGTTCGGTGCAGGACATAACGGAAGCCCATGAGCGCACCCGACAGCTGCAGCAGGCCGCGCAGGTACTGGAATCGGCAATGGAAGGGGTACTGATCGTCGACGCCCTGGGGCGGGTTGAGTCGGTGAATCCGGCCTTTACTGCTATTACCGGCTATCCGGCCAGTGAGGTGGTGGGAGTACCGGTGCAGGTACTGGATAAAGGCTCGCATAACCGCGCATTCTTCCGTTCCATGCTGCGCCAGTGTATTCGCCAGGGCAGCTGGCGTGGTGAGATTATGAATCGTCGCCGCAATGGTGAATTGTTTCCACAACTGCTGAGTGTCACCGTACTGCGTGATGATCATGGCCGCATCAGTCAGTTTGTGGCGGTGTTCTCTGACATGTCACGCATTCGCAAATCCGAGAAACAGGTCGATTATCTGGCGGCACACGATGCTCTGACGGGGCTGCCAAACCGCGCAGGTCTGATGACCTGCCTGCAGAAAGCCATCGACAAAGCCGCGATTAAGCGTCGTCGGGTGGCAGTTATTACTATCGACCTTGATCACTTCAAACACATCAATGACAGTCTTGGCCATCCGGCCGGTGATCGTCTGTTACAAGCCTGTGCCCGTCGCCTGCGTGAACGTTTGCGTGACAGTGACACTGTCGCCCGTCAGGGCGGTGATGAATTTGTGGTGGTGCTGGAAAACGTGGTCAGCCAGAAACAGGTCGAACAAGTGGCCGGTATTCTGCAGGACCTGTTTGCCAAAGGCTTCGATGTCGGTACCGGGCGTGAACTCTTTATTGGTGCCAGCCTCGGCATCACGCTGTATCCGGAGCACGGCAGCGATGTGACTCAGCTGCTGAGTTACGCCGACGTCGCTATGTATGCTGCCAAGCAACAGGGCCGCAATCACTACCGCTTCTATACCAACGAACTGACTCAGGCGGCATCAGACCGGCTGGAGTTGGGCTCGCAGTTGCGTGCGGCGCTACAGAGCGATGATGAACTGCAGATCTGGTATCAGCCGCAGGTCGATCAGGACAGTGGGAATATGGTTGGTGCCGAGGCGTTGTTGCGCTGGCAGCATCCGCAGGAAGGTCT
This sequence comes from Thalassolituus marinus, assembly GCF_020320395.1. Taxonomy (GTDB): domain Bacteria; phylum Pseudomonadota; class Gammaproteobacteria; order Pseudomonadales; family Oceanobacteraceae; genus Venatoribacter; species Venatoribacter marinus. Next base: position 116,189 of record NZ_JAEDAH010000088.1, read on the forward strand.
GATTCATCCCGGGCGTTTTATTCCGGTGGCGGAAGACAATGGCCTGATGCCGGATATGGACCATTGGGTACTGACTCATGTGTGCCAGCAACTGGCGCAATGGCAGCAGGAAGGGCAGCCGCCGTTTGTGGTGGCAGTAAACATTACCCAGCCAACCTTTATTGCTGGTGGGCTGGTTGATCGCCTGCAGGAATTACTGGCGCGTTATCGCATTGATCCGACCTGGCTGGAACTGGAAATTACCGAAGGTGCTTTACTGGAGCCAACACCACAGGTGCTCAATACCATTGAAGGTCTGAAAGCACTGGGGATTTCTCTGGCGGTAGACGACTTTGGTACCGGCTATTCATCGCTGGCGTATCTGCAGCGTTTCCGCGTCGACAAACTGAAGATTGATCGTCGCTTTGTCAGCTCGGTGGAAGAGGAAGAGGAAGGCCGGGTGATTACTTCGACCATTATTAATATGGCTCGTGGCCTGGGGCTGGCGGTGCTGGCTGAAGGGGTGGAAACCGAAGGGCAGCGGGCATATCTGCGTGAGCAGGGTTGTACTATCTGTCAGGGGTTTCTGTTCAGTCGACCGTTACCGCTGGATGCGTTCAGCGACTGGCTGAAGTACTGATATGCGAGGAGCTGCTGACAGGATGCGCTGGCGCATCCTGTCAGCAGTGCTTATCCGGACTTATTCGTAAGTGCAGAAGTAAGCAGTCTGGCCAGCCATACGAACGCCGAACTTAACGTTCGCAGCAATTTCGAAAGACTCGCCCTGAGCGATGGTTTTCCACTCAGATTCACCTGGCAGCAGAACGTCCATTGCACCGGAGATCACGGTCATGACTTCTTTCTGGCTGGTGCCGAATTCGTATTCGCCTGGCTCCATCACGCCAACGGTGGCTGGCAGAGTTTCGGTTTGCAGGGCAATGGACTTAACCTTGCCATCGAAATATTCATTCACTTTAAGCACAGCGATGTACTCCTGTTAATTGGAGCGGCGATTATACGCGTCCGCTGCTATTGGGCAATCACTGTGCTGGTGGCCGTATCTGCCAGCAAAGTCGTTCTGTTTACGACCAGTAGTAAAAAATTACGCGACAGTGACAAGTCGATCCTGTATAGTGCGCCCCCCTTCTGAGAGGCAGAGTAGTGTGCAGGGCGCACCATAAGACTGCCTTCGACGGAAATCGAAAGCCGGCGGATTGCCAGGCTTCACAGTAATCGGGCCAACGCCGTGTGAGCAGAGAGTGCGATCCATTGCGGCCAAGCCCTCGTTCACATACAGGTACAATATGACCGATTCTACCGTTCCAGGCTTTGCCAGCCTGGGCCTGCCGTTTCCTATTCTCCGCACACTGGAGGAACTGGGTTACGAAGCTCCATCGCCGATTCAGGCGAACAGTATTCCTTCCCTGCTGGAAGGCCGTGATGTTCTGGGTATGGCCCAGACCGGTACCGGTAAAACCGCTGCTTTCTCCCTGCCATTACTGGCGCGTACTCAGGTTGATCTGGCTGCCCCACAGGTTCTGTGTCTGGCACCAACCCGTGAGCTGGCGCAGCAGGTAGCAGAAGCTGTTAAGACTTACAGCAAATACATTCCGGGCGTAAACGTCAGCGCTATTTACGGCGGCTCCGATTACGGCAGCCAGCTGCGCGAACTGAAGCGTGGTCCACAGTGGGTTGTTGGTACTCCTGGCCGTGTTATGGATCACCTGCGTCGTGGCACCCTGAATCTGGCTGATATCCGTGCCGTGGTTCTGGACGAAGCCGACGAAATGCTGCGCATGGGCTTCATTGACGACGTTAACTGGATTCTGGAACACACCCCACGTTCACGTCAGGTAGCGCTGTTCTCCGCAACTATGCCGAAAGAAATTCAGCGTGTTGCCGAAACGCACCTGAACGATCCGGTACAGGTGAAAATCGAATCCAAGACCACCACTAACGACCGTATCCGTCAGCGTTACTGGTTTGTCGGTGGTGCGCATAAAAATGACGCTATGCTGCGCATCTGCGAAACCGAAGATTTCGATGCGATGATGGTGTTCGTTCGTACCAAGCAGGCGACTGAAGAAGTATCCGACTTTATGGCTGCTAACGGCTTTAAGTGTGCGCCGCTGAACGGTGATATTCCGCAGGCACTGCGTGAAAAAGCCGTTGAAAAATTAAAAGCAGGTCAGCTCGACATTATTGTTGCAACTGACGTTGCTGCCCGTGGTCTGGACGTAGAGCGTATCAGTCACGTAATTAACTACGATATTCCGTCTGACACTGAATCTTACGTTCACCGTATTGGCCGTACCGGTCGGGCAGGTCGTAACGGTGAAGCGATTGTGTTTGTTCGTGGTCGTGAAAAGCGCATGCTGCGTGATATCGAAAAAGCGACTCGTCAGCCTATTGAAGAAATGCCGCTGCCATCTGCCAAGCAGGTGAACGAGAAGCGTCGTGAGCGCTTTGAAGGCCGTATTCTCGATGCGATTCACTCCGAGAAAAACAAAGTTTACCGTGAAATGATCGAAGAGATTCTGAGCAAGAATCCGGTTGATTCACTGGACGTTGCAGCTGCTGTTGCTTCTCTGATGCAGGGTGAAAAACCACTGTTTATTGATGAGAAAGCCGACGAGCGCATGATGAGCCGTGAACGTGAGCCACGTGAACCACGCGAGCGTCGTGAACGTGGCGATCGTCCTGAGCGCGGTGAGCGTCGCGAACGCGGTGATCGTGCACCACGTGCACCAAAAGCACTGCCGGAAGGACGTGCCAAACCACTGAAGGGTCACCCGGAAGTTGAAATGACGCGCTACATGGTAGCCGTTGGTTATGACGATGGTCTGAAGCCAGGTAATCTGGTGGGTGCGATTGCTAACGAAGGTGATCTGGACAGCGAATACATCGGTAACATCGAAATCTGTGAACAGTTCGCAGTCATCGATCTGCCAAATGGTATGCCAACAGCGGTAATGTCCAAGCTGAAAAAGGCGCGTGTATGTGGCCGTCCTCTGGACATGCAGGTATACAAGCCATCTGAAGCTCCGGAAGGTTCCGGTAATGGTGGTAACAGCCGCCCACCACGTAAGCAGGGTGGTCGTAACTTTGAAGACCGTGGTGAACGTCGTGAGCGCTCAGACCGTGGCGACCGCTCCGATCGTGGCCCGAAGAAGCCACACCGTGGTAAAAGCGATGGCAAGCCACGCGCACCACGTAAAAACGACCGCTGAGTAATCAGAGGTAAATAAAAAAGGAACCTTCGGGTTCCTTTTTTATGTCTGTTCAATTCAGGCGTTGCAGGCTTCACGACGCTGTGTACGCTGGAGTTTGCCAAAGTAATTCGTCTGCGTGCTGGAGATGATTACCCGGCGATTAATCGCTGGTACAAGGCGATGCAGCAGCGCGCGTCCTACTCGGCGTAGCTTTTTCCGGGTCTGCGTGGCCGGTGCAGCGTCTTGTATCGGCTTCGTCACTATCACCAGGCATCGAAGGATGGATGGGCCTGCAGGTGCTCTTGCTCCGCTTTTCCCGCCATTCTGATAGAATCCGGCCTTTCTTCAGCAAAGCCGGTCCTTCGTTTGTCTTCTCACAGTCACCTTACCCCTGAACAGCAACAGGTTATCCGTCATCCGGATGGGCATGCCCGTGTTGTCGCTGTGGCGGGGGCGGGTAAGACGACAACGCTGACGCACTTTATCGCAGAACGTCTGACACAGGGCGTAAGCCCGCGGCGGATGCTGGTGCTGATGTACAACCGTGCAGCACGGGTCGATTTTGAGCGCAAGCTGGGCCTGCTGTTACCGCGACAGCCGTTACCGGAAGTCCGTACGTTTCACTCGTTAGGATTGCGTATTTATCAGCGGCTGATTGCCGATGGGGTGTTGCCGCCGTTTCAGGGCAAACCGCTGTCTGATAGCGAAGCAGAACCTGTGGTGTGGCGCTTCCTGCAACAACTGGCGGATGATGAAACCCGTCAGGACATTTTGTCGCAGCGTAAGAAGTGGGTGGAACCGGCGCTGGGCTTTATTGATCTGGTGAAGTCCGGACTGGCGTCACCAACCGAGGTGTTTGAATCGCTGGAGCTGCCACCGCAATGCCGCATCTTTGTTGATCTGTTTGATCTGTTTGAAGACTGGCGGCGCCAGCAGCGACGTATCAGTTACGCCGATATGATTTATGACCCGGTGATGGCTTTCGTCTATCAACCGGAAGTGGCCGCGCGTTTTGGCGGCCATATGCAATGGATTCTGGTCGATGAATACCAGGACATTAACGCGATTCAGCAGAAGTTTCTTGATGTGCTGTACGGTGGCCGTGGCAATGTAATGGTTATTGGCGACCCTGATCAGACCATTTATGAGTTCCGTGGTTCGCGCCCGGAATTTATTGTCAGTGGTTTTGAACAGTCAATGGGACAGGTAACACATTATCAGTTGCCGCATACCTTTCGCTATGGTCACCAGTTGTCACTGCTGGCCAACCATTTAATCAGCTGCAATAAAGAGCGTGATCCGGTGCTGTGTCTGTCGCACCAGAGCACGCCGCAGACACGCATTAAACTGCACGAAGCGCACAGTGAAGCGGCGCTGATTTTAACCATTATTAAAAGCGAGCTGGAAAAACGACCAGCGGAGCATATCGCGGTAATTAACCGCTTGTGGGCTTTGTGTGCCCCCATTGAGCTGGGTTTACTACAGGCTGCAATTCCTTATCAGCTGCATAATTCGCAGTCGGTTCTGGATCGCTGGGAGTTGCAGATCTTCTGGATTCTGCTGGAAATATCCGGCGGGGTATTTGCCGGACGCACGCAAAAGCAAAAGCTCGATGCCTGGCTTACTGTGCTGACCACGCCTTATCCGAAGGTTAAACGTTCGCTGCTGGAAAATCTGGCGCAGCAGTTGAGTGTGCTGGATAAAGATTATGGTGAATCGTTTGCTGCTCTGATTCCTGACGAATTGAGCAAATGGCAGAAGCAACAGTTGCAGGCCCGGGCGGAAATTCTTGCCGACGCAGAACACATTACTCAGCCGGCCTGGCGTTTGCTGCATAACTATATTGATCAGACCGATCTGGAAGATGGTATTCGCGACAGTGCTTTCTCGGCGCAACAGGTTGAAGATCGCATTCAGACGATTCGAGCTTTTGTGCGCTTTATGCGTGATACGGAAAAAAACAGTCGTGAAGCCTATGGCTATTTACGTGAACTGAAAGCCCAGCGTTTACAGCAGACGGAAAAAGGTCAGCAGGGGGTGCATTTAACCTCCATCCACAAGAGTAAGGGACTGGAATGGCCAGTGGTGATTATTCCGGGTCTTAACGCGCATTATTATCCGTATTCACCGGAAGGTGAGTTCACCACGCCGGCCAGTGAGGAGAGTGAGCGTCGATTGCTGTATGTGGCCATGACGCGGGCGCGGGAGCAGTTGCACCTGATGGCTCCGGCACAGGAAAAAAGCGCTAAACACAATGGTGCGGCACAAAGCTGGCAGAGCCGCTTTCGTCAGGAAATGCAGTACGAACGTGCGCTGGATATTGGCCGGGCGTTGTATGACGGTAATGAAACGGTTGAGGTGTCTCCGGTCGGCGGAGTGCTGGCGGCCTGGCTGGACGATTATTTTCAGCGCACGCAATCGTCGTTACGTCTGACCATGAAAGCGATCAGTGCGGGCTCTGTCCGACAGCAAGCTGGCTACCCGCCGGCGCCGGGCAGTTATATCGTCGATCGCAAGCAGCATCCGCAAACACCGGTTAAGCGTATTCGTCATGACTCGCTGGGCAGCGGTACTGTGGTGTCAGAAGATGAGCGTTATATCAAGATTCGTTTCGACGGTGAGGCTCAGGCACGCACACTGGATAAGCATACGGCGCTGGCCTTTCTCACTGTTCTGTAACGGCGCTGGTACTGGCCGGAGCAGTTGTTATACTGTGGGCCTTTCGTAGAGATCGGTCGTTTTGGGTTGTTCCCGGGTCGCTTTGCGATACAGGTTACACTCGTCGAGTGTTCATTCATGTCTTAACCGACACAGATATACAGGATATGCCCAATGACTATTGCTCAGCAGAAAGTCGTTACCATTCACTACAAGGTTGTTGATGTCGACAGCGGTGAAGTGATCGATTCTTCCGAAGGCGGCCAGCCAATGACTTACCTGCACGGTGCGCAGAACATCATTCCGGGTCTGGAACAGGCACTGGAAGGCAAGCAGGTTGGTGATGAGTTTGAAGTGACCATCGCTCCGGCTGATGCATACGGTGACTACAGCGATGAGCGCGTTCAGCAGGTTCCTATGGAAGCATTCCAGGGCGTTGAAAAAGTTGAACCAGGTATGGCGTTCACTGCTCAGACTGAGCATGGTCCGGTTAACCTGATCGTAACCGAAGTGGATGAAACCACTGTAACTGTTGATGCTAACCACCCGCTGGCTGGTAAAGCTCTGAACTTCAGCATCAAAGTTGAATCTGTTCGTGACGCGAGCGAAGAAGAAATGGCTCACGGTCATGTACATGGTGAAGGTGGTCATCACCACTGAGTTGCAGTTCTGCACTCTCACTATCGGAAACGTCGGCTTTTGCCGGCGTTTTTTGTTTCTGCCTGATGCTTACTTCTTTTTCAGCTTCTTCATAAAGTCGAGAAAGTGCGGCTGAAACTCGGCAAACAGAGGGTGTCCTTTGTTTTCCAGCATCACTTCACTGAATAATTTAAGGCCTACAGCAAAGGATGTGGCCTGCTCAGCGGTAAGATCGTCGCGGCTTTTCATTAAACCGACAATGCGCAGAATATCGTCGTGATTTCCGGTTTCGAATACCAGGGGTTCTTCATAGGTTGAAGGGTTGCCTTTGGCATCGGCCAGATGTTCCACCGTAATACGGTATTGATGTTGTTTCATACAATCTCCTGAATTAAAGAAGGGGCGTTTCCGCCCCTTGTCTGCGGTTATCAGCTCAGAGTGTTGAGTTGAGCCGCAATGACTTCCTGATACGGCGTTGTTGGCCGTCCTATTAATCCGCTCAGGCTGTGACTGTCATCAAACAGGCCACCCTTGCTGGCGCCGGTATCGGATTCAGCAAACATAGTCGCCAGTGGCGCTGGTAAACCAGCCTGGGTTAATGCAACAGTGAAATCCGCTTCACTCATGTCGTTATAACTGACATTTTTTGCAGAAATCTGTGCAATCGCCCCAGCAAATTCGCTCAGGGTATAGCTGTCGTCGCCTGCCAGTTCATACACCTTACCTGCCTGATTATCGCTGAGCATCACCTGAGCGGCTGCGGCTGCGTAGTCAGCACGGGCAGCTGAAGCGATGCGGCCTTCGCCCGCTGCGCCCAGTACGACACCAAATTGCAGTGCTGCCGGAACAGACGCTGCGTAGTTCTCGGTATACCAGCCATTGCGCAGCAGTGTGTATGGCAGGCCGCTGGCGGCCAGTGCTTGTTCGGTCGCTTTGTGTTCTTCAGCCAGCGGCAGGGGGCTGCTGTCAGCATGCAGAATGCTGGTGTACACCAGCAGAGCAACGCCCGCATCCCTGGCGGCGGCGATCACGTTAGCATGCTGAGCGGCACGCTGGCCGACTTCGCTTGAGGAAATCAGCAGCAGTTTGTTCACGCCGGCAAATGCGGTCTGCAGTGTTTGTGGGTTGCTGTAGTCTGCTTCACGCACCTGCACACCCAGAGCCTGCAGGTCAGCGGCTCTTTCCGGACTGCGCACAGCGGCGATCAGCTGTTCGGCAGGCAGGGTTTGCAGCAGTTGTTGAATAACGAGGCGGCCCAGTTGGCCGGTGGCTCCGGTGATAGCAATCATGATGTTGTGCTCCTTAAATGAGTAAGTGACATCAGGCTATATCACATGCTAACTTTTAGTAAGTACATACAAAAAGGTAAGTATATGAGCGACCATGATCAACCGGTCACGCTGTCTTATGCGCTGGAGCGTGGCTATTTGTTCGCCGGCCCTTGTCCCTCAAGGGATATCCTTAAGCACGTGTGCAGTCGCTGGGGTGTGTTAATCCTGATTGCGCTGCGCAGTGGAACACACCGATTCAGTGAGTTGCGGCGTAAGCTCGAAGGCGTCAGTGAAAAGATGCTGTCACAGACGTTGCAGGCGCTGGCGGAAGACGGATTTATCGAACGGGTTTCCTATCCGGTGGTTCCGCCGTATGTGGAGTACAGCCTGACAGAGAGTGGTGAAACCGTGGCGGAAAAAGTCGCGGCGCTGGCTGACTGTATCGAACTGCTGACGCCATCGGTGATGGCTTTTCGGGCTGCTAATGCCGGGGAGACTCCGGCAGAACTCTGAGTTAACGCTGGTGCAAGCTAACCATTGGTCGGTTTTGAGTGCTCGAACAGTTGTTGTATAACTGGGTACTCATAAAGAGGAGGTACCATGCAGGCGGATTTCTGGCATGACAAATGGGAGCGGATGGAAATCGGGTTTCATCTGCAGGAAGTAAACAAGGCACTGTTGAAATACTGGCCATCCGTTGATGCCGCCGCAGGCGACACCGTGCTGATTCCGCTGTGCGGCAAAACACTGGATCTGGTGTGGCTGCGTCAGCAGGGTCATGCTGTGGTTGGCATAGAGCTGAGTGAGATTGCACTGGATGAGCTGGCCAGCTTGCTGCAAGAGGCGCTGGACATCAGCCTGATTAAAAGTCGGGAAGGTGATCGGGTGATGTATCGTGGCGACGGTGTACTGTTAATTGCGGGTGATTTTTTTGCCGTTACAGCGGAATTGCTGGCCGATGAGGGTTTTGTGGCTCCGGCGGTGATTTACGACCGTGCAGCGATTGTGGCCTTGCCGGATAGCATGCGTGCCGATTATACAAAGCATCTGCTGAGTCTGAGCCCGTCGGCCCGGCAGTTACTGATTACTCTGGATTATGATCAGAAGAAGCGCAGCGGTCCGCCGTTTGCGGTTAGTGATGCTGAGGTTGAGCAGCACTATGCCACGGCAAAACAGGTCCAGCGCCTGGAGGAACGCGAGCTGATCGATCAGGAGCCCCGCTTCCGGGAGCAGGGACTGGATTCGTTTATTCAGCGCGTGTACCTGATTGAGTAAACAGCTGGGTTAACGACTGGCTGCCAGTTCAATACGCAGAATGGTCAGCCGATCGGCACAGGGATAGTGCCAGACCACATTCAGATCCCAGAAGCGGGCGCCGTATTCGCGCTGCGGGTCGGGTTTCTGGTAGGCGGGTTTCGGATCCTGTGCCAGACACTGGTTCAGAACCGCTTTCACATCTTCGCCCAGACGCTGAGCTTCATCAGCCGCTCTGCGGGTAGCCTCTTCCGTCCAGTCCACTTCAATCGGTAGCGGAGCATCTGAGGCAATACCATTTTCTGCACTGGTTACGCAATCAGCGTAAGGCACATAGGGCTTGATATCGATAATGGGCGTGCCGTCCAGCAGGTCGGCTCCGGAGACGATCAGGCTGGTGCCCTCAATCGCCACGAGTTTCACCACTGACTGGCCGATGCCATTCGGACGATGAGTGCTGCGTGTGGCAAACACCCCGATTTGCTGATTGCCCCCCAGGCGTGGCGGACGTACCCGCAGTCGCGGTGATTGTGGGTTATCGGGAGCGACACCATGAAACCTGAACAACAGCCAGATATGGCTTACCTGCTCCAGCCCCTGCAGCGCCTCGGGCTGGTTGTATGGTGCAACCAGTTCGATTCGGGATAAAGCTGCAGGAGCCAGGCTGGGCTGGCGAGGAATGGCGAACTTCTCGGCAAAGGGGGTTCTGGCAATAGCAACAGGGTGAATTTCGCTGGAACTCAGGCTCATTCGGGAACTCTTGGACGGGTTTACGCTCATTATACCCACGCTTTGTCTGCCTGCCTCATACCCGTCCTGCTGGGCCTGAAATTCATAATTGAACACCTGTGTTCATTGTTTTTATTTGCGGTTCAATTAATAACGATACTTAACCATTTGTTTACAAACTGAAACATAGTGGCTCATTTTGCGCCGGCATACTGCCGCCGCTTCCGAAGAACAAGAAGTCCGAATCCGCCACTTACGTGGCTTGCAAAGCTCTTCAGCAAGGTAGTTTCAAATGGTTAAAAACGCTTCCCGTCTGGCCGTTGCAGTAGCAGCCGCCTCTCTGTTCAGTGCCGGTGTTCAGGCATCTGGTTTCAAAATTAATGAGCAAAGCGCCAGTGGTGCTGGTCGTGCTTTTGCAGGTAGTGCTGCGGTAGCGAACGACGCATCTGTTGTGTTTTTTAACCCGGCCGGTATGAGCCGTCTGGATAAGTCTCAGGCGAGCTTTGGTTTTACCTACCTGAAGCTTGAAGGTGAGTTCTCTGGCGTACGTACCGACGGTGCGGGCGTTTCCAGCGAAGTACCAACCACGCAGACCTCGCCATTCGGTGAAGCCGGCGTTTACAACGACGGCGGCGACTTTATGCCGGATAAAATAATTCCGTTCGGTTACTACGTCCGTAAACTGGATGACAAGGCCGCCATCGGCTTCGGTATCTTTGCACCAAATGGTACCTCTACTGATTACAAAGATGGCTCTCTGGCCAGTGGTTTCGCTGATGAAACTCAGCTGACAACCATCGATTTCCAGCCAAGTATGTCCTACAAGCTGAGCGATACCTTTTCCTTCGGTATGGGTATCGACATCGTTTATGCCAAGGGCTTGCTGAGCAAGGAGCTGGATCTGGTACCTCTGGCAGCGGCATACAGTGCAGCGCAGGGCGGCCAGGCAATCAATCCGGAAGACTACCGTGGCTTTGAAAACAAGTTCGAAGTATCCGGTGATGACATGGGTTACGGCTGGAACTTTGGTTTCATGTGGGATGTAGCGCCACGCACTACTGTCGGTTTCGCTTACCGCTCAGAGATCGACTTTGAACTGGAAGGTGAATCCAAATTCACCAGCAGCAACGGCGTTGTCGCTTATTCATCCGCGGCGAATGCCATCGTTCCTGCCGATACCAGCGCTGGCGTGACCTACATTAATATCCTGGAAACAACCCAGCAGGGAGCACCGGACAGCACGCCGCTGAAAGCCGACGGTACTCCAGCGACTGGCACCATCTCCAAACAGGATTCCCGTGTACCGCTGACGGCGCCACGTTCTGCCACCCTGAGCCTGGCACACCAGCTGAACGATCGCGTGCTGCTGCTGGCAGGAACTACCTGGACTGACTGGTCTTCTTTCAAGTACTTCGACGTTATCGCGACTGACGAAGGCGTGATCGATGATATCGCGGGTCTGGGCGAGAACTACATTGGTCACATCGTTGAGAAGTGGGAAGACACTCTGGCGTTCTCGTTCGGTGCTGAATACACCCTGGATGAGAAGTGGACCCTGCGTGCTGGTTACGCTTACGACGAAACGCCAGTTAAAGACGAGCACCGTACTGCTCGTGTACCGGACAATGATCGCCAGTGGCTGACCGCTGGTGCTACCTATAACCTGAACAGCAACTGGAGCTTCGACGCTGCTGTGGCGTACCTGTTCATTGATACTTCAACCATCAATGAATACAACTACACACTGGACGACGAGCAGAAAGGTCTGGATAACCTGCAAGGCGAATACGACGTGAATGCGTTGGGTCTGTCTTTCCAGGCTAACTACCGCATGTAAGCGCCGTTGCATTCGACTAAGCCCGCCATTGTGCGGGCTTTTTCGTTTGTGCAAACTGCTTTTTGGCGGGATCGCACTTGTCGCTACCGGCGCTGAAAGGTACGCTTTGAGCTGTATCTGTTGAGTTTTACTAAGGATTTCAGGAATGGGGCAGTTATCTGAACGAGTGCAGGATTACCGCGAACGTCTGCAGGACTGGTGGGCGGATGGTGGAGCCGGCCGTGGTCTGGTAGTAACCGTTATAGTTTTATACCTGCTGGCCTCCGTCATTATTGGTATGTTCTGGAGTTCTGAACCTGATCTGTTTGCGGTGAAAGAACGCGCGGATCAACGCGCTGCCGAAATGGGGCTGGATAATGTGATTGGCTTTACCACCACGGCAACGCTGATGGAGGTAACCGATACGCTGCTGCACAAACGAGGTGGCTATCTGAGTAACGATGTTTTCCCGCCGGGGGTGTGGCTCGACAATATCCCGAACTGGGAGTACGGCGTGCTGGTTCAGGTGCGTGACTTCTCCCGTGCGCTGCGCAAGGATTTCAGCCGTTCTCAGAGTCAGTCTACGGAAGACAAGGATCTCGCGGTGGCTGAGCCGCAGATGCATTTCGATAACGAAAGCTGGGCAGTACCTTCCTCGGAAGCGGAGTACGAGCGCGGCCTCAAGGCACTGAATAACTACTTACGTCGGCTGGCTGACCCCAAAGAACCTACCGCACAGTTCTATGCGCGCGCAGATAACCTGCGTCAGTGGTTGTTTGATGTTGAAACACGACTCGGCAGCTTATCTCAGCGTCTGAGTGCGTCGGTTGGTAAGGCTCGTCTGAATACAGACTTGGCGGGTGATCCGGCAGCGGTGCAGTCCACGCCAACTGTTGATGATCAGGAAGTCAAAACGCCCTGGTCGCAGGTGGACGATGTCTTCTACGAAGCTCGTGGAACCGCCTGGGCGCTGGCGCATATTCTGCGTGCGATTGAAGTGGATTTTCACGATGTGCTGGTGAAAAAGAACGCGCTGGTCAGTCTGCGTCAGATCATTCGTGAACTGGAGGCGACGCAGGAGCCACTGTGGGCGCCGATGGTTATGAACGGCAGTGGCTTTGGCATGTTTGCCAATCACTCACTGGTGATGGCGTCCTACATCTCGCGCGCGAATGCGGCGATCCTCGATTTACGTGAGCTGCTGTCGCAAGGCTGAGCACTCTCCTGGCCTTATTGGCCACTATTCCTGACTGTCAGGACTAACCTGACAGCACTTTCTGGCCCGGGGGGATAATCCACCCGGGCGGACAGCATCTTTACATTTCTCTCAAAAGCCCTCTCTCGGCTCTAACTTGCTGATTTTTATCATATTTTTAAAGTTTTTGGGTCTAGGGAAGGGGTATTGGTTTTGTGACGTAAGTAGCACGTCAGTTTTGATTCTGATAAATTGCACTGTCGTATCACCTTAAACCGCATACGTATAACAAGAATAAAAATAGGGAGATCCTGATGGCATCAAAGTGCTGTCTATTGCTGGGCGCTGTGTTCGCTGCCAGCAACGTCATCGCTCTGGAAGCGCTGGATGAGCAGACTATGTCCGAAGTGACAGGTCAGGCTCAGGGATTGCGTTATACGTCAGAGTTTGATGCTCGAATCGATTCCATCACTTACATCGACGACGATGGCATGGGCGAAGCCGACAGTTCCGTTGGAACACTGTCTATGGCGCCAGTGCGCGTTTACACGCCGACCAACCGTCCGGTGCAGGTGGATCTTGAAGTGCGTGATGTTAATGGTGAGAAGGCGCTGGTGTTTACCAATCGTGACCTGCCATTTGAAATCGAAGTCGGCTCTATTGCCATCAATGGCGACTCTCTGGGTGGTTATGGCCAGGGCAATTTTCAGATTGGCTCGGGTGATGCCGTTGTCACTTATCTGTACGCCGGTGGTTTTCCTGTCAATGGTACGCCTGGTAACGGCCTGACGCTGGATGTCGATATCCCGGCATCAATGTCGTTTGAGACCTATTTTGAAGACGAAGGCACCCGCATGACGACGACGGTGGACTTCGGCGATCCTTATGATGCAGCAGGCGGCGGTTTGTTGCTGGAAGACATTTCTTTTGACCTGGTGGGCGAAGGCCTGCGTATCGGTCTGCCGACCATTGATGGCGGCAATATCAACTTTTACAACGTCCGCATCGGTGAAGATGTTCTGAATAGCCTGGCACTGCGCAACATCATTATTCAGCCGGGCGGCTACCTGCTGGTTAAGAACGCTCGTGGTGCTGATGAATACGGTATCGAGATGGATAGCGTTATCAAGCAGGACTCCGGCTTTGATTTCGTTTACATCGCGGGTGAAGTTGACGGCAGCTATCCCAATGCCAACGTATTTGAACTTTCCGCTGGCGTGCTGATGGCCTCAGACTTTGAAGTGAAAGGTCTGCGTATGAACGTTGATGGTGAGCGTGGTCTGGTGTTCGACTTTGACAACACCGATGCCAACAGCGGCGCTTCAGCCAACCTGGTGGTTCAGGATGTCACTATGCAGCGCAGCGATAAGGTGGGTACGGTAGAGACTCCGGTTAGCCTGGGCACACTGGATATGCAGATTAACCTGTCTAACAACAGTTATTTGCAAGTGCAGGGGCATTGATATGAACAAAACATTGCTTTCTGTTGCTGTAATTCAGGCCGCTGTGGCTTCATCTGCGCAGGCTATGCAGGTGCTGGATGATTCCGATATGGCATCCGTGTCTGGTCAGTCCGGTATTACCATTGAGGTCACGACCAATGATGCTAACGGTGAGATGCTGACCACGGGTGAAATTCGTTACACCGAGGAAGATAAGGATGGTCAGGGTGCGGACAATCTGACCATTGATGGCATGTCGCTGCGCACTATTACTACCGATGCCGATGGTGTGATGACCGGCGTAGATACCATCCGTACAACAATTGATGTTGATGATCAGGGTAACGTTCATATTCGTCAGAGTGATATTGATACACTCGAACTTGAGTTTGGCGAAATTGCTCTGAGTGGCCGCTCATTGTTTGGTGGCGTACGTCTTTCGGTGTGGAAGTTTATCGGTGACAGCTACCTGGAAACGGTATTGCTGAATGATCCTGCGGGTTCAAAAATCGGTTTTGTAACAGCCATGGAAGAAGGCAGTGGCCTGACTTACCAGTTCGATGAAGATGGTCTGACATTTTCTACCGATATTGTTTTCCTGCCGAAAATTGGCGAAACCACTTTCCGCAGTGAAGTTTTCCTGACTGGTGATACCGACGAACTGAAACTGGAAATTGGTGAGACGTCGGGTAGTCTGGAAATCCGCAATATTTCGCTGCTCAACGACAAGGGCGAAAATATTTTTGGCGCCAATAACTTTGGTGATCTCGGCTATGGCGATATTACGGTTAATACCGGTTATTTCACCATTGCTGCCAATCAGGATCCGGATGTTGATGGTATTGCTGGTCGTATTAATTCCGACCTGACCGTGGGTAATGTGTTTTACCGTACCGGCGATCAGCGTCTTAATCTGAACAACGTCAATCTGAATACCAATGGTGAAATCGATTACACGCTGGACTTTATCGATACCGGTTTTACTACCGGCATCGATACGCGCATTTCCAATGTGTCTGATCTTGATCTGACCATCGGCGCAATTACCCTCAGCTCAGGCGACGGCAGTAACGAGAGTCTGAGTATGGGTTCGTACGCCATCGAAAACCTTAACCTGAACGGTGACAGCATCGACATGCAGATGTACACCTTGCCTGGCGTGGGTGCTCAGGGTCTGCAAATGGATCTGACCATGGCGGGTACTACATCGTTTGATCTGACGATTAAAGACGATCCTGCTGAAAATGCAGGCGATCCTGATCCGCAGCTTACGGCCAGCGTGGTGCTGAATAATGTGTCTGTTTCACAGACCATCGACCAGACCGAAAAAGGTCTGCACGTTGGTGTTCTGAATCAGAGTATGGATGTAAACATCAACCAGATCCGTATGGGGGATGGTCTGATCCAGCAGGGACAGACCGGCCGACTGGTGATGAATAACGTATCACTGCAACCGGGCAGTTATTTCCGGGTAGAACCGCTCCAGTAAAGGGCAAGCAGGTTATGAAAAACAATTATAAAAAAACAATCATATCTCTCACCTTAACTGCAGCCGCTTCTTTCGCTCAGGCTGCAACGAACAGTGCCGGTGAGTCTGTCTGGTTTGCGTCAGGTGTCACCGGTGGTTTATCTGCCGCGCAGGCACAATTGGTTAACGCCGATACGGTATCCTTCTGGAATGGCGGTGAGCCGAACGATTCCAGCAGTGAAGACTGTGCGACGCAGACAAATGGCGGCGTATGGAATGACATCGGTTGTGAGCAAAGCCGTCGTGCCGCGTGCTTCAATGGCAGCAGCTGGAGTTTGTCTGCTGCCGTGGTTATGGGCGCTGATAATGATGCTTCCTCCAGTGTGGCTGCTGCACAAACCGCATGTACCAATATCGGTAGCCAGTTTGCGGCACCGACAACGCTGGCACAGCGCAACGCGTTAACCTCTGCAATCAGTGCGGCGGGTGAAACCAACGTATTCATTAATGCTCAGGATATGGCGTCTGAAGGCACCTGGATTCTGAATAAAGGTTCAACCCCTCAGGCACCTTTCTGGAATGCTGGTGAACCCGATAATGCGGGTGGCGCAGAAAACTGTGCTGAAAGCACGTCATCCGGGGTATGGAATGACAACAGTTGTGCTATCAGCCAGCAGCTTGCCTGTGCTGATCTGTCTTTCAGCAACTGGCAGGTGACAGCCAGCAGTTCTGCTTTCACATCGGTTGATCAGCTGACCGCTGTGTGCCAGCAGGAATTCGGTGCTGGCTATCAGTTTGCTGCACCACGCACATCGGTTGATCAGGCTGCTCTGAATACTGCGCTGACCAATGCGGCTCTGGGCAGTGCCTGGATTAATGCCAGTGACAGTGCCGTTGAAGGTTACTGGATGATGAACCACGGCCTGTTTAACTGGGCCTCAAGCCAGCCTGATGTCGCTGCTGGTATCTGTGTAACGGCGCGCCAGAGTGATGGTCAATGGCTCAGTGCTGACTGTGAAAGCCGGGCAAAAATTCTGTGTTCCGATGGTATCAACTGGACGATCCGTAACGCATCGCATCAGTTCGATACAGCGGTAGAAGCCTGCTCACGCCCGGACAGTTCGACGGCCAGCAGTAACCCATACAGCCAATATGAGTTGCTGGCTCCGCGTACAGAGCAGGATCGCTCCATTGTTTCCCGGCTGATCGATGGGCAGGGAGCAGGCACTCGGATCTGGATTAATCTGCGTCAGGTTACTGATACACAGAGCTGGATCTGGAACGAAGATTACCAGGCACCCGATATTGGCGGTGGTGACCTGGCTAAGGCTGTCTGGTACGACCTGCTGGATAACGATGACGAGTTCTATAGTTCCTGGCAGCGTTACTCTGATGGTGCCAGTATCGACCGGGACGCCGCTCTGGCTGCCAATCGTGGTGTAAAGGCTTATTTTGCAGCCGGTGAACCGAGTGACAGTGGTGACTGTGTGCAGTTGTATGCCAGTGGTGGTTCTGCCGGCCTGTGGGATGATACGAGCTGTGGCAATTCCAAACGTGTTGCCTGTTTTAACGGTTATGAATGGGCGATTTCACCCGGTGCTACCGGGCTTGGTAGTGATAATGATGCGGCAGAAA
This sequence comes from Thalassolituus marinus, assembly GCF_020320395.1. Classification (GTDB taxonomy): domain Bacteria; phylum Pseudomonadota; class Gammaproteobacteria; order Pseudomonadales; family Oceanobacteraceae; genus Venatoribacter; species Venatoribacter marinus. Next base: position 133,487 of record NZ_JAEDAH010000088.1, read on the forward strand.
ATATCAGTGCCGGTCATGCAGCCTGTGCCGCCATTGAAAAAGATGGCGTAACCGGTAATTTCGTTTTTGCAGTGCCTGTGTCCTTCGCTCAGAGTCAGGAATTATTGATCGTTGCCCAGGCATCAGGGGCTGGAGATGTCTGGATTAATGCCACCGACAAAAAATACGAAAAGACATTCGTTTACAACCTCGATATGGATGTTCTGGCGCCGTTCTGGAATGACGGTGAGCCGAATGACGCTGGTGGTAACGAAGATTGCGGTGTGCAGCAGCAGTCCACGGGTTTGTGGAATGATGTGCCATGTACTGCGAGTCTGCCTGTTGCCTGCTATGACCCTAATGCGGGTATCAACGGCAGCTGGGCTCTGGCTCCGGCGACTACCTATACCTCGTCTGCTGATCTGACACTGGCATGTGAGCAGATTGGTGGTACCTACAAGTTCTTTGCACCGGAAACTCTCAGTCAGAAAGCAGACCTGGTGTCTGTGATGGCCACTGCGGTTATCTCTGATGTCTTTATTAACGCTACTGACAGTGCCAGTGAAGGTGCCTGGTTGCTGAATCGTGATATCAACAACTGGGATTACGGCCAGCCATCAGCACTGGCATCTGAGTCCTGTGTCTCAGCCTCTGCTGCTGATGCACTCTGGTCTGCCCGTGATTGTTCAGATTCGTTGCCAGTGGCCTGTACTACGGGCGGTCGTTGGTATTTCACCGATAACGCTACCACGTTGCTGGATTTCTCTGATGGTCAGCGCGCCTGCGATCAGTTGGGAGACGGTTATCTCTTTGCTGCCCCTCGTTCTCTGGATGGTGCGAAACAAATGCAGTATTTCGCTCAACTGCAGGGTGTTGGTGGAGACTTCTGGATTAATGGCAACCGTTTATCCGATGGGGTGGCCTGGGAATGGAATCAATACTCGGTAATCGTTCCTGTATGGGGGAGCGCAGAACCGAATGGTGGTGCTACGGAAAACTGTGCCTTACTGAATAATGATAGTGCTGGCAGCTGGGCAGACGCCGATTGTGATACGGCATCCGCTTACCGCTACCTGTGCCGTAATGGTAATAACTGGGCATTATCGGTCACTTCCGGTGATCTGAGTAACTTTGCCAACGCGGTAGAAGCTTGTGGAGCTCTGGGTGCAGGTTGGGCATTTGCTGCTCCAGAAACGTTTAACGAAAACCTGGCAGCGAAAGAAGCGATTGCTGCGGCAGGTGAGACGTCAGCATGGCTGAATGCAACGGACGTGATGCGCGAAGGCGCATGGGTTTCCAACGCGGCAGCGATCGGTGCTTATCCGTTCTGGCTGGTTTCACAGCCGGATAACGGTGGTCTGAATGCAGCCGCAGAGACCGCAGTACTCAAGGGTGAGGACTGCGTGGTTCAGCGTGACGATGGTTACCTCGATGACGTCAGCTGTACCTCTGCGGCAGAGTATCCATGGGCCTGTACTGATGGCTACACATGGAAAGTAACAAAGTCTCAGGGCCGCATTCAGTCAATGGCTGATGGTCACAAGCAGTGTTTCAGCGAATACGGCACCAGTTTCGTTTTTGCTGCACCACTGTCGCGTAATGATGCTATTCAGCTCGATTTTGCTCGCCTGCTGGCAGAGAAAGAGCGCGGCTCTGCTATTGCCCGCGTCTGGCTGAACATGACCGATGGCGGTGAGGAAGATAACGTTGCTGGTAGCGGTGATGGTTCTGCTTTCCGTAAAAACCTGCCATTCACCAACTGGCTGGCGCCAGCCTATCCGGGTGAAGAGCCAGCCAATACCTGCGTCTTTAAGTCGACGGTTGCAGCAGGCCAGAATAACCCATGGCGTACAGCCAGCTGTACATCCGGTGCGGCACATTATGCCTGTTTCGATGGCTCCAGCTGGAATATCGCTGTGTCGAAGGGCGCGCTGGTTGACGGCTCTCTGCAGGTCGCACCTCAGGTCGGTGAAGATTACTGGTCCTATGATCGTGGTAACAGCCTGTGTAAGGAGCAGTTTGGTCAGCAGTTCTATTTCTCGGCGCCGGTAACGGCGGCAGAAGAGCTGGCTCTGGATGCCGCAATTCGCGACGCCTCAGCGCAGGTTAAGAATACCTGGCTGAATTATTACTACGTTGCGGATATCACTTCACAGAACAACCGCTGGTTCGCAGATCGCCTGAAACTGGGCGTATGGCAGAAGCCGGTGTTCGATAACTACAACAACTCTGACTGTGCGCTGCTGGATGCTGCAGGTAACTGGACTGACGTTTCCTGCAACAGTAACTACGCCTACGCCTGTTTTAACGGCAGCTGGAGCATTACCGGACTGAGCGGTAAGTGGGAAAGCGGCTTCGAAGCGTGTCAGGAGCAAAACGCCAGCCTGTTTGCGGTACCGCGTACCCCGGATGAAATGGATGAACTGACAGCCTTGCTGGGTGGCCAGTCGGTGTGGATCAACCTGACCGATACCTCACTGGAATCGCAGTGGATTTCTAACCGCCTGCGTTACGCCTGGTGGGCTGCAAGCGAGCCGTCTAACGTCAGCAACCGTGATTGTGCGCGTATGGCTGTCAATGGCGACTGGTACGCAGCTAAGTGCTCGGTTGAAGTGGCGCCTTTTGCCTGTCGCGTTATTACCGGCAGCAATGTTGAGTGGTTTGTGTCCAGCGCAGTGGGCATCTGGTCGCAGGGCTTCTCTGTCTGTGCCGCTGAATTTGCCGGTGGTGAATTCTTCGTACCTATGAGCTACGGCGCTAAAACTGCACAAATGAACCAGGATACGCTCGCAGCGCTGGTAGCAGCAGATGGTCGTGATACCTGGCTGAACCTGAGCGATCAGGAAGTGGAAAGCAGCTGGCGCCCATATCTGGCCTACAGCAACTGGGCTGAAGATTCATTATTCAATGAAGAAGAAGACTGCGGCTACTTCGACCGGGCAACAGCGGGTAGCGGCACCTGGTATGCTGATAGCTGTAAGTACACCAGTGGCAGTGCGATTTCCCGTGGCTACGCCTGTACCAATGGCTACGAATGGAAAATTGTCGAAACAGACGCCACAGTGGATATGCGCTGGTCAGCAGGCTTTACTGCCTGTAATACCCTCGACAGTGCCGGTGACGACTGGACCTTCGCTGCCCCAACCGATGCTGTCAGCAATGCCAAGCTGAAGCTGGCGATGGAGATTGCCGGTCAGGATCAGGCCTGGATTAACGTGCACGACCGTGTTGAAGAAGGTGAATGGACCGCCAACGGTGCAGAAACCAACTTCCCGGTGGTTGCTGATTTGTCCGCCACGGCTACTGTGGTCGCGGAGCAGAGCAGCAATACCTTAACGGCTGCTCTGGCTGATGACGAAGAGCAGGTGATTGCATCGGCGCAGTGGACGCTGGTGTCTGACAGCCGCTTCAGTAACGTGGCTGATTCCGACGTGGTGGTCAGCAATAATCAGCTGGTCACCGGCGCTAACGGCACCGGTACTGTTACCGCTGACTATAACGCACCAACGCTGCTGCAGCAGGATGCGGTGCTGGTCTTCCGTCTGTCGGTAACCGATACCCCGGCAGGCACGGCGACGGCGGTGACCTCCGATTCCTATGTCGTGGTTACGGTTAAAGCGCCGATTCTGGCTCGTTATGACTTTGACGATGCCTCTGCACCGCAAAAGGACAGCTCCGCTAACGGCCATGACGCGCTGAATAACAGCTCGAACCCGCTGCCAGCGGTTGTTAACGGTGCGCTGTCGCTGACGCCAAATGACGTCATGGTGGTGCCTGGTACAGCAGCTGATGCTGAAAATGGCCTGGACGTTCCTGCCACAGAGTACACCGTGGCCTTCCGTATCAGTATTGAGCAGGCCGCCGCTGGAAACTGGCGCGGCGTATTGCAGAAAGGTGATGGCGGTCTGGAGCGTCAGCCGGGGATTTTCCTCTTCCCGGCGGAAGAGTCTCTGCACTTAACCAACAGCACGACGCTCAGCGATAACCGTGTGGTGAATAAAGAGAATATCCCGTTCCAGCAGTGGCTGAATGTGATTTATGAAAAAGATGCTGCCGGATTCCGCGTTTATATCGACGAAGAACTGGTAGCACAGTACGACTATGTTGGTGAAACCGCATTAGCCAATAACGGTAGTCTTTACGTTGGTAATGTACCGGGTGCGGCGGAATCCTTTACTGGTCTGATTGACGATATTCAGCTCTTTAATCGCGTATTAACCGCCACAGAACGTGGCCAGATTCTGCCACCACCACCGGCTGGTCAGGTACAGTTTGCCAGTGCGGGAGTGTTGGTTGATGAATACGCCGCCGCCAATACCGTAAGTGTATCGCTCGAGCGTACTCGTGGCAGTAAAGATCCGCTGACGGTATACGTTGATCTGGATGCCGCTAACAGCACGGCACAACTGGGTACTCAGGCAGATATGCTTAGTGCAGCTAATAGTGCTGATCTGGCTTTCGCTGCGGCGTATGCCGCAGGTACCGGCTTCCCGGTTACCTGGCCGGCAGACACTAAAGGTGTGCAGACCTTCGATATCACCATTGATAGTGGTGATGATGGTCTGCGTGAAGGTACCGAGCTGGCACGCATCAAGGTTGCCGATAGTGGCGCGGCCACAATTGGCACGCCGGCTACATTTGCCCTGCGTCTGACCGACCTCACGCCAAACCCGTACGGTAACTTCTCGGTAGAAGCTCCGGCTGACAACATCATTTTGGAGAGCAACGGTTCGACAGAGCAGATTTGCATCAATCGTGAATCTGGCACCACCGGTGACGTTACCGTGAACTACACCATTGGTGGCAGTGCCACAGCGGGTGTAGATATCAGTACCGGTGATTACCAGTTTGCGGCCACCGGAATTGTGCCGGCGGGTACAACCGGTTCAGTGCTGTTCGCGGATGGTGGCAGCGCTCAGGAGTGCTTCGATATCGAAGTGTTCGTGAATCCTGAGATTGGTACGGCGGATCGCAATGTATCGGTAACCATTACCGGTCTGGTATATGACAGCGGCGCTGGTATCGATCCTATTCTGACTGCTCAGAACTCTGCTCAGATCATTATCCGTGACTATGCGCCGGGTGAGTTTGCCTTCTCTGCCAGCAGCTTCAGCTGTAAAGAACCTAACCTGGCGGAAACCCTGCCGGATGACCTTGCTACAGCTGCTATGCCACTAAGCTGCGAGCTGAATGTTGTGCGCAGTAATACCGGTATTTACGCCCCGGCAGCGACGCTGACTGTCAGTGCAACCCCCGCAGCTGGCAGTGACTTCAGCTACAATGCGACGCTTAACTGGGACGCTATTACACCTTCGGTGACCACTAACTCAGTGTCAGAAACGCGTACCGTTACCGTTAACGTGGTTAATGATGATGTTCAGGAAACTGATGAAGTTGTTACCTTTACCTTAAACCCGCTGGCCGGAGAGGTAATTACAACAGCAACGGCTAACCTGACTCTGCTGGATGTGACCAGTCCGGCAGTAGTGACTATTAATGAACCTGCAGTGATTACCTATGAGGGAGAGTTGCTGACGGCAACTATTAACCGCGCGGGTAACAGTGCTACTGAATTTACCGTGATCAGTAACGTCGAAGTACTGGATAAACTGACAGGTAAAACGGATGCTGATTATCTGTCTCTCGACTATTCCACCCCAACCGGTTCCAGCAGTCAGGTGAACTTCCCAATGAATGGTGGTGTGTCACCAAGCCAATTGAAAATTCGCACTAAAGATATTCTGTTTAACGGCAGTAATGACTATACCGTGCGGGTAACTCTGGCGGATGCCGATCCCTCAAGGGTTGTTGGCCTTGGGACGGCGAATAATGCGAATAAGGACAGCGGTGTAAACCAGACGTATCGTGACTTTGTTATTACCGATGACATCAGTGTTAACGATCTGATTGTTATCAGTCAGGCCGCGGTAAGCAATAATGCAACGTCACAAGGTGGAACTTACTACCCGATTGATAGCTTCCTCGGTAATCCAGCAGATATGGCTCTGAGCTTCACTGTGCCGGATAAAACGGCAGTAAATAAAAAGCATGCGTCGATTTACTACAGCTGGGAGCTTACTGACGCAAACGGTATGTCGTTTGTTACCCCTGCAAGTGCTTCTGGTAGCTTTACTTACAGCGATGGTATGAGTGAAGCAGCCCGGACCGTTACGGTGAATATGAATCTTCCGTATACCTATCAGGATGACATTGTCAGCTCTTTGAAACTGACAGTCTGGGGCGGACCAGATTCTTCACTGGCAAACGCTGACGAGATCTATACACAGACTGTTGACGTTACTACCACGCCACGCTGGCGACGTCTGGTGTTCGACGGTAGTCGTTGTGTTGCCTGGGATGAGGGAGATGGACGTTATGAAGCCAATACCTGCTCAGGTAGTGTGACTGACGCTGAACTATGGACCTATGACCCGTACGGCGATCGTATGATTAATAAGGGAGACGGTGCTTGTGCTACAGGTACAGGTGATCTTGGTAAAACAGACTGTAATGGTTCACCAACAGATTGGGTGCTTGTGGATGATGGCGGTAGCCTGAATGTTCGCGAGACGAATGGTGGTGAAAAATGGTGTCGTATTGGTACCAACCAACGCATTAACGTAAGGAATTTTGCTGACGATGGTCTTATCTGCTCTGGCAGTGATGATCGCTTTACCTGGGGGGCAGACCAATGATTAAACTAACAAGTATTTTACTTCTGGCAGCCCCTGTGTCTGCTCTGGCTATGCAGTCCCTCAGTGAATCTGAGCTGGGGGATGTCACCGGCGAAGGCCTGGGTGCGGTATTCGATGATGTGGTGATTCATTCCGGCGACTATGGCGCGCCGGATGATTTCAAACTGCGTATTAACCTGACTGAGGGTGCAGACCCCGAGTCGCTGATTTTCAGTGAACTGCGTTTCTATAAAACCGGTACAACACCGGGTACTGCCAGCAGCGGTGGTCGTTTTGGTACTTATGATGATCCGTTTGTGGTTGCCGACCTGCGTGAGATTCAGGAAGAGCATATAGCTACCTTTGATCCGGAAGGTGATGGCAGTTTTATTACCGGTAATAAAGTCCACACAGCGCTGTATACCGGTTTTCCGGCGGCGGATGAGACACAACTGAATCGCAATTTTTTCTCTTACAGTAACGGGCTGTTTAAACCCAGCCAGATTCAGGGAGCCACAACTTACTATCAGGGCCTGCCACAGGGATTTTTTACCAGCGCAAACAGCATCAATGTTGGCAACCTGTACAGTCGTGGGGCTGATTATGCGGCCTACCTTGAGGCTCAGGAGCTGGCTCTGGATAATGCAACGGATAAATTCAACCTGCATTTCCGCCTGGACTCTGTGACTGATGAAAACCGGACGCTCTCTGCTGATGATCAGTTTCTGGCATCGGTTGATGTTGTCGGTGCCCGTTTATACGGTACGACAACTTATATCTGGGCTCATGATAATCAGGGTGAAACATTAGCTAATGCCGGAGCGTATACCAAAGGTGGTCAACCAACCTACGCTGATCGGGGGCTGGCGCTGGCCATGACGACAGGTTTGCGGGCCGATGCCATTCGTATCACTGCGGATCCTACCGGTGCCGCTTCCAGCGTGCTTGAACTGCGTGGTGTGGATGCCTATCTGCCGCTGGGTTCTGTTGATCAACCGTTGACCATCAGTACGGTACAGTATTCGCAGATTCAGCGTGGCACCTGGAAAAATCCTCAGTATCTTCCGGCGACAACTCAGTTGCGTGTGGAAATTGCTGGCTTGCCACAGGATGTAGGACAAGCCCCTCAGGGGAATATCTATATTCAGTCAATCGCCTTTGGTGATGAGAATGACCCGGAAATTATTACCGGTGTGGAAGACATTTACCTGCGTGACGAAAATGGTTTTGTCGTTGATACCGTCGCAGACGTTACCCATCGTGCTTTTGTGCCTAAAACCGTTACTTATAATGAACAGGTTGCCATTTACAATGACAATAACCCCGGTAATGAAATTCCGTTTATTCCGAATCAGAACGTGATTGAAATTAAAGGGATTGAGATTCAACGCCTCGTATTCACAACACAGGACCTTTAATGATGATGAAAAAAGCGCTGTGTTTAATGGCTTTGTGGCCTCTGGCTGCCGCGGCTGAAATGAGTGAGTTAACGGAGTCTGAGCTGCAGAGTACCAGCGGTCAGGCCGGCGTTACTCTGAGTGCCCGTGCAGAATTCGATGCTGGCACCCGCATCAGTTACACTAATGAAGATGCAGACTATGCCGATGGGCAGGATTACTGGTTGGTGATAGACAATATTACCGGTGCGATTGAGGTCAAAGGTCTGAAAATTGATCTGGTCAGCGACTTCGGACCTACAGGTAATGCGGGTGCTATTCAGTGGACCATGCCGGATGAAATTGTATTTGATGAATTAAAAACCGATGGCTTGTACATGAGCAGTGAGAAGGTTAAGAATACCTCCTCTCGTTTTTTAATGTCGGTGGAAATGGATGGTAGTCTGCAGTTTCCTGCGCAAACTACCATGAGCGTATTTGCGACAAAGTAGGTTAAAAACAATGAAAATAATAACAACCTTGGCTCTGGGCGCTGTATTAATTTCGCCATCCGCCACTGCTGCTTTACAGGCAATGGATGAGCAGGCTCTGTCCGAAACCTTTGGGCAGGCTATTTTTGAAGTAACCGATCAGGGGGTGTCTCAGGCTGATGGCTCAACCCTGGAAATGTTGCGTTTAACCATTGGAGCTCGTGTTGAATTAAACGCTAACATTGAAGAAATTTCGTTGGGTCGTTACTGGCGTCCGGAAGGAACTAACTGTACTGGTGGTGCTGGTGGTGACAAGATCTGTTACAACAACGTTGTGCCCGTAACCTATGACGATAATGTGAAATGGGCTTGTACTGCTAATCCCTGTGGCTCGGTGGGGCTGGGCAGTGATCAGTATGTGTCATCGGCTTTGACCCATGATACGGGTGGGGAAAAAAGTTTCTTCGATGAAAGCGTGTTCCCGGGGGGCTTTAAACCGGATGGTGGCGTCGATATCAAGCTACGTGACGTCACTATGGGGCAGGCGATTAATAAGGGGAATGGCGTTTACGAGCTGCTGCCGTTTGTGCAGGAGAACCCGTACCTGGAGTTTGCTTTTGATGAATCCAGTGGTGTGAGAAAACTGGTGGGTTTTCGTCTTGGTGCCGAAGAATCGTTCGGTTATCAGGGGAATATTATTGACGTAATTTCCGGGTTTATCCGGCCAACCATTACCGCGGATGTTGAGCTGGATCTTGGTGCTTTGGGAAAGTTGCCGTTGGGGTCGATTTCACTTGAAGCCTTTCTTGGCGGTGTACGTACGGTGGGTTGGTTGGACACCAAAACACTGGATTTAACCAATGTAAGCGGGGCTGCATCACTTTTAGTTACCAGCCCTGAAAAACTTCTGGATGAGTCACCGCATCCACAGTTATTTCCGGTGCAATCGAATTATCTGAACCATACCAATGCGTTCTTCTTTTCTATGGGAACCCGTTCAATTCAGTGGAGTGCTGTGCAGGGCTTTTCACCTGAGGTTACTTCTCCTGGTTTCTGGATTAACCTGGGCGGCGATGGTGGTCTGATTGCGAAAACGCAGGAAGGTCAGCACCCGAATAACTATTTCCCTAACCATCCTAAGTTCCAGCTGTATGGTGGAAACACCAACTATGGCGATATCAATACACTGCCTTCCTGGTCGCAGACATACAACACCAACTGAGTGTATGGCATAAAAAAACCGGCTGATGCCCACTGCTGTCCCACAGTTTTAAAGGTATCTGTTTTCTATAAACGACTTTTAAATCCGCAGTGCCTACTGCCTCCCAGGGGA
>NZ_JAEDAH010000088.1:143526-193403 GCF_020320395.1 Thalassolituus marinus
TCGCGAGGTCAGGAAATATCAAGGTTTCAAGGGTAAACGAGCCAGAACAGCGCGAAGCGGGCCGGTTTTTGCTCCTGCAAAACCTGCATTTCCGCCATCCTTGGCGGTCAGGAGTTAAGCCCGTCCGGCGATAGGGGCGGTCCGACGTATCGGAAGGCCCCTCTATGAGGACAAGGGGCCCGGAATATCCCACAAAAGTTCAAATGAAAATTTGTGGGACACTAGTGGGCTGATGCCGGTTTTTTATGCCTGCTGAAATGATAGTCAGCAGGGTGTGTACTTCTTATCAGATACGGAAGGTTTGCAGTGTACCAGGCATGCTCAGTGGCAACGCCGCCGGATTATTTTCGGCTGTCAGGTGTTCAATAGCATTGAGCGAGGAGACTGGTTCAAGGCTGGCAATACGATTATTGCTGACGTACAGACGAGTCAGTGAAGACAGCGCTTCAACGCCATTCAGCGAGGTCAGGGCGTTGTCATTAGCTACCAGAGTCTTCAGGCTGGACAGAGGTGCCAGTATGCTCAGATCCTGAACGCCATTATGACTGATATCCAGATGAGCGAGCTTCATAACGGACGCCAGTGGGGTGGCATCCTCTACCTTGTTCAGTTTCAAATTCAGGACTCTGAGTTCCTGAAACTGTTCAATTCCGTCTATAGTTTGAATGTTATAGTCGGCGCACTCCAGCATCTGCAGCTGTTCTGTGAACGCGATTCCAGTGTCCTGCAGACACTGACTGAAGTTAGCATCGCTGATAAGGGAATAGTCTACCGGCGTTTTCTTAGCCACAACGGTCTGTTCTGCATTATCTGCAGAGTCTGATGAAGTATCGGAGGCTGACGCAGACGAGCTGCTGCCAGAACCGCTGCTACATGCGGCAAGAAAGGATGACATAGCCAACGCCAGGGCGCATTTATTCCAGGACGTGTTCATGGTGAAGCCTGATTTATTATTTTTGTAGTGTCACCATCGTACCACAAGCGGACTTCTGACTCTACAAAACAGTGCTTCCGAACATCCTCTCCAGGTGTTTGATTTGCCAAGGTTTTTTCGTTTCAGTCAGAAAAATTACAAATAAGGCGTGATAGTCATGCTCGATCTTAACGAACTCAGTGTCTTCATCCGCGTGGTGGATGAGGGAAGCTTTACCGGCGCGGGTAAAGTACTGGGAATGCCCAAGTCCCGCGTCAGTCGGATGGTGGCTGATCTCGAAGACAAACTGGGAGCGCGTCTTTTGCAGCGCACCACGCGCCAGCTCAGTCTGACTGAGGTTGGGGCAGCCTACTACAATCGCTGCCGGCATCTGGTCGTCGAGATCCTCGACACTCACGAAATGATTGCCGACCGGGAGGAAAACCCTCAGGGCATTCTGCGTATAGCGTCACCAATGAACTCAGGCACGACCATTATGGGGCGTTACGCTTCGCGTTTTCAGGCGTTGTATCCTGATATTCGTGTTGAACTGGTCCACTATGACGAGAGTGTCAATCTGATTCAGGAAGGATTTGATGTCGGACTGTTTCAGGGTGAGATGCCTGATTCGACCTTAATCGGCCGGCAGATTCTGGATGCTGACTCTGTGCTGTGTGCATCGCCATCCTATCTGAAAAAAATCGGCTATCCCCAGCATCCGCGCGATATCATCGGTCTCTACTGTATCAAGCTGGGTACCGGTGCACAGGATCAGGTGCATGAGCTGGTCAGCGATAGTGGCGAAAGTTGTTCCATCAGTTTGCGCCCTAAGCTGATCACAAACCTTATGGATACTGCTCTGGGGGCAATTTTGCAGGGTGGTGGTATTGGTAGCATTCCCTATCTGCTGGCGATTGAATACATCCTCACCGGGCAGTTGGTCCCCATCTTCCACAATTGGCAGCTGAAGCCAGTCCCCGTTACGCTGGCGTATCCGTCACGTCAGTATCTGCCACGTAAGGTAAGGGTATTTATCGACTTTATTGTTGAAGAGGTCGATAAACTCGAGACCATGCTGCACGAAAATTGCAGCGCAGAAGAAATGATGGCGGCCTTTCGGGAATTACTTGAATTCCCGGACATGCCCGTAAGCTGAGGTTCTGGCCGTGCGCTCACCTCCCTGCTAGTCTGAATCTGTTGGTCAGATCAGGGGAGATCGTATGGCCCGGATACCCGGTTGTTATTGTGATCAGTTGCCTGAGCAAACGCTCAGCCAGCTGTCGGCGGTTATACAGGCCGGTAGCCTGTTGCCGACCGATGCGGAAACAGCCGATATCGTAATTCTGGGCAGGCACAGCGATTTCCGCGCGGATAGTGATGATGCCGCTACTCTGTATCTGATTGAAGCCGGCCATCCAGACACGGAGCTGGCAAACTTCCTCATTCCGGAAAACTTTCCTCCTGCTTTTCTTCGTAACGCCCTTACTCAGGTTATCCGCCACTGGCAGTTACAGCAGCAGGCCGACAGCCTGAACGCTGACAGTGAGTTTCAGCAACGGCAGTTCGAGCGACTTATGTCGATTGGCATTGCCCTGTCCGCAGAGCAGGATCATCAGCGATTACTGGCGTTGATTGTGCGCGAGGCGCGCGAGTTTGCCAGTTGTGATGCGGCCTCCATTTTCCTCATCGAGCCTGGTGATGATGGCAGAGAGCAGCTGGTGTTCAAACTGACACAGAATGATTCCGTGGCGTTTGATGTGAGCGAGCAACGCTTCCCGTTAGATCGTACCTCGCTGGCAGGCTTCGCAGCGTTGTCCGGAGAGGTGCTGAACTTCAGTGATGTATACCGACTTCCTCAGGTCAGCCCTTATCGTTTTAACAAAGCCTTTGATCTCAGTACCGGTTATCGCACACGTTCAATGCTGGTGATTCCGATGAAGCGCCACGATGGCCGCGTTGTTGGTGTCATTCAGTTTATTAACCGTAAAAAAAACCGGCAGCAGAAGCTGACCACAGCTCAGCTGTGTAAGACCGAAACTCTGGCGTTTGATGAGCCTCTGGTCAGGTTGCTGGAAACCATGGCCAGTCAGGCGGCGGTCGCCATCGAAAATAATCAGTTGCTGGAGCAGATAAATAACCTGTTTGAAGGGTTCGTGCGGGCATCGGTTCATGCCATTGAACAACGTGATCCAACCACCAGTGGCCATTCTTTCCGCGTTGCCGACCTGACCGTTGCACTGGCTGAAGCCGTTGATAGCAGCCGGCAGCATGAGCTTGCTTCTCTGCGTTTCAGTAGTGAACAGATGCGGGAACTGCGCTATGCGGCGCTGCTGCACGACTTTGGTAAAGTGGGCGTGCGTGAGCATGTGCTGGTGAAGGCAAGAAAACTGACTCCCGAGTCCTGGTTACGATTTCAGTACCGTATAGAGCTTCAGCGTGAAAGAGTGATGAATCATTTTCTGCGCCAGCGTCTGGCGCTGCAACGTGAACACCGGCTGAGCAGTGAACGAGAAGAGCAACTGCACCAGCAGGAGGCTCAGGCCTTACAGCGCTTGCAGGCCATGAAAGAGGCCGTGACACTGGCGAATGAACCCAGCGTACTGGGTGACGATACTTTCGAGTCACTGAAGGCTCTGTGTGAAGAGCGCTTCACTGATGCCGACGGTCAGGATGTACCACTGCTGGATGACCACGATTTTCTCGCCCTCGCAGTGCGCAGGGGATCGCTAACCGACGGTGAGCGCCGGGAAATTGAAAGTCATGTCAGTCACACCATTCGCTTTCTCGAAACTATCCCCTGGACCACGCAGCTCAGTTCAGTGCCGTTAATTGCCGGAGCACACCATGAAAAACTGGATGGCAGTGGCTACCCGTATGGATTAAAAGCTGCCGATATTCCGCCGGGGGCAAAGATTATGGCTATCTGCGATATTTTTGATGCACTCACCGCAACGGACCGGCCTTATAAACCGGCTGTACCGCTGGAGAAAGCACTGGATATCATCGTTGCAGAAAGCCGAAATGGTAAACTGGATGCTGCCATGACCTCGGTGTTTACCTGTTTGCCGCTAACCGCAATCGTTCCTTCTATCCGCACACTGTGACGATTTCTATTCGTCAGTCTGTCATCTAAGTGTCACATATTCGCAACATACTGCACCGCGTTTAATCGTGGTGCGGTCGTTTTCCGATGCTGCAATATTGCGGCAAAAATACTGAATAACGCCCACCGGACATTTTCTGAAGTGAAGAAATCCTGCGTTCCATAGGGGGCAAAATGAAACTGAATCCAATACTGCTCGGTGCTGCTTCTGCACTGTTCACCGTGCAGGTAATGGCTGGCCAGGCTGTGTTTTATGTGACTGAAGAAGGTAGCGCTGTGCGCGATCTGGCAGTGACTGTCGACGGCAAGAAAAAACTGGTCAGTTCTTCCGGCTTTGTCGTGTTTGATATCGAAAATGGCGACCATAAAGTCGAGCTTTCCCAATATGGTGAATGGCTGGGTGAGTTCAATTTCGAAACTGAAAACAGCCAGCAAAATGCGGAAGTTCAGGTAGAAATGCTGGGTGGTGAAGCCATGCCAGACATTAATGTTTATACCCCGGGACAAGAACAGGTAGTCGCACTGGGTCAGATCTCCGGCTATCTGCAGTCGGAAGAAACCGGTGGTCCGGTCAGTGGTGCTCGCGTAACGGTCGAAGGTACGGAGCTGGCTGTAATGACAGACAACGACGGTTTTTTCAGCTTTGAATTACCGCGCGGTGCTTACGATGTTGTCGTTAATCACCCGAACTACGGTAAGCGCGATGTGTCTGGCATCCGCGTGATGGGTAACGTTAATACCGGCGTTAACCTGACTATGAGTATGTCCGGCGATGGCATGATCGAAGAAGTGGTAGCGGTCGGTTCCTATATTCCTTCAACCGCCACTGCACAGGAACGTGATTCCTCTGCGGTTCTGGATGCGATTGGTGCCGAGCAGATGGCTCGCTTCGGTGATTCCAGTGCAGCATCTGCGCTGACCCGTGTTGCCGGTGTATCGGTAGTTGGCGGTCAGTTCGCCGTTGTACGTGGTATGGCAGGTCGTTATATCTCAGCCACCCTGAATGGTAGCCCGATGCCAAGTACCGACCCTATGCGTCGCGATGTTCCACTCGATCTGTTCCCGGCTTCTGTACTCGGTGGTATCGATATTCAGAAGACCTTCACTGCCGATATGCCGGGAGATTCAACCGGTGGTGCCATTCGTATGAGCACCAAAGGTATGCCGGATGAAGACGGCTCAAAAGCGACCGTTACTCTGGGTCTTAATACCCGCACGACCTTCAGCGATGTGAATGGCTATGAAGGTGGTGAATATGACTTTATGGGCTTTGATGATGGCACCCGTGAGCTGCCATCCTATGCAGACTCTCTGACCAACGGTGGTCGTGATTCAATCAACTACTGCTCTAACGCGGCTCTGTGCCTGACACCGGATCAGGGTGTTGAACTGAGTAAGTCGTTTGAAAATATTTACAACGTAGACCAGGTTCAGGCGCGTCCTGAAAAAGGTTTCTCGCTGTCGACCGGTAAACTGCTGGATTCTGGCGTTGGTCTGTACGGTGCATTCTCATACAAAGATAAATGGTCTGCCCGTCACGATGCCCAGGTTGACGATGGTGGTGTTTACGGTACGTATGAACGTACAAAACGCAATATCGACGTTGCTGGTTACTTCGTTGCTGGCATGGAAGATGAAAACAGCAGCTACAGCAGCAAGACGATTCTGCTGCGTAAGACGGACGACACCATTTCCACCAAGTCGGTATACGACGACTCCAAGGATCAGCAGGTTGATTCCGTACTGCTGCAATGGGTAGAGCGTCAGTATCTGGGTGAACAGATCTCGGGTGAACATATCTTTAATTCAGGTGATACCGAACACACCATCAATTGGCGTGCTGGTATTGCACAGACCACGCGTTACGAACCGGATCGTCGTAGCTATCAGTTCATTAACGAAAACATTCTGACCGGTTCTCTGGAACGTCGTTACTCTGAACTGACAGAAACAGCAATGGATCTTGGTCTGGATTATAAAATGGAAATGCTCGCCGGTGACGATCTTTATATCCGTATGAAGACCGGCTTTATGGTCAGCAATAAAGACCGTGAAGTCACTATGGGGCGTTTCGGTGTTCAGCGACTGAACAGTGATGCTTCTCAGGTGGGTACGCTGGAAGAAATTCTCAGTGATACCGCATTTGAAAACTATGACTACGCGATTAATACACTGACCACAGAAACCGACAATTACGACGCTACCGATGAGATGCTGGCTGGTTATCTGGCGGGTGAAGTGGATGTTGCCAGTGTGACCATGATTGCTGGTGCGCGCATGGAAAGCTCGACGCAGACACTGGAATATCCGGATGCCTCGGCGTCTGATAATGAATTAACTTCCGATAAAGTGCTGCCAATGGCCGGTATGATCTGGCGCGCCAATGACGAACTGCAATTCCGTGCCAGCTTCAGCCAGACAATTTCGCGTCCGGGTCTGACTGAACGTTCTGCTTCTGTGCAGTACGATCCTGAAACAGACGATCCACTGCAGGGTAATCCGGATCTGGAAATTTCCGATATTACTAACCTGGATCTGCGTGCTGAATATTACTTCTCTGATGAAGAAAACATCACACTGGCACTGTTCAACAAAACCGTTGATTCACCGATCGAACGCACCGTAGCGAATGCCGATGGTTCTGCAGCAACTGGTTTTACCTTCCGCAATGAAGACACTGCGGATCTGAGTGGTGTCGAAATTGATTTCCGTAAAAATACCCTCGATACCGACAGTCTGACCGGCTTTATTTCCGGCAACCTGACGTATATCGATGCGGAAGTAACCCTGAGCCCGGAAACCGCCAAACTGGAAGGCCGTGACAGCCGTCAGCTGCAGGGACAGTCAAAATATCTGGCTAACCTGCAGTTCGGTTTTGATCATCTGACCAGTGGCCAGTCACTGACGCTGCTGGTGAATTACTTCGACGATCGTATTTATGCCGCTAACCGTGGTGATCTGGAATACGAAGTAGAGCGTGGTCGCACCACTCTGGATCTGGTGTATCGCTATGACGTAAGCGATGTCATGACAGTAAAAGCGAAAGCTAAAAATATTACCGATGCAAAAGTCGCGTATGCACGTGCTGATCAGGAAATTGAAAGCTATTACAACGGTGCTGATATCACTGCATCGCTGGAATATTTGTTCTGATTAAACGATTTGTAATTTTAGTGTAATAAAGCCGGCTGAGAATAGCCGGCGAGAATTAAAAACATCTACCGAGGATTTATTCGATGGAACTCAAAAAACACTACCTGGCACTCGCCGTACTGTCTGCAACTCTGGTTGGTTGTGGCGGCGACAGCAGCTCAAGCAGCAACGATTCAGCGGACTCGTTCGTAAGCTGTGAAAACGACGTTTGTACTCTGAGCGGTACTATCGACGAAGATTACACTCTGACTGCTGACAAAACCTGGGTACTGAGTGGCTTTGTTAAAGTAGGTCTGGGTAACGGTGGCGTGAGCAGCGCTGCAGACGTACAGGCACTGAAAGACAACGGTGTAACTCTGACTGTTGAAGAAGGCACTCACGTACGTGCTCTGAACGACGGTGTTCTGCTGGTAACTCGTGGTTCTAAACTGGAAGCCGTTGGTACTCCTGCGGCACCAATCACATTCTCTTCTTACCAGGATGATAACCTGGACGGCGAAGGCGAATGGGGTGGTGTGATCATCCAGGGCTTCGCTCCACAGTATGGTGTTGGTGGTACTGGTGCATGTTTCGTAGGTAACACTGACGAAGTATGTAACGTTCAGGGTGAAGGCGGCACTGGCGTAGGTTTCTACGGCGGTAACGAGCCAGCGGATAACTCCGGTACTCTGAAATACGTTCGTATCGCCGAAGGCGGTAAAGTGGCTGGTCCTAACAACGAAATCAACGGTCTGACTCTGCAGGGTGTTGGTCATGGTACTACCATCGATTACGTACAGGTTCACGCTAACCTGGATGATGGTATCGAGTGGTTCGGTGGTACTGTTAACGTAACCCACGCTGTACTGACCAGCAACGACGACGACGATATCGATTTCGATACTGGTTACAAAGGTAACATCCAATTCGCTATCGTGCGTAAGAACCCTACCAAAACTGCTCCATCCGGTTCTAACGATCCACGTGGTATTGAAGCGAACTCTTCTGACGCTGAGTTCGTTCGGGAAACTGAAGGTGCACTGGCCAACATCACCATCGTTGGTTCTGAAGTGAACAAAGCAGAAAACAGCAAAGGCGATGGCCTGCAGCCAGGCATGCGTCTGCGTGGTGCTCTGACTGCACGTCTCTATAACTCTCTGGTTCTGAACTTCGACGACTGTGTTCGTATCGACGATGCTGACACTGATGAAAACGAAGCTACTACCGGTACTGGTATGCCAACTGGTATCGATGCAGTATCTGACGTGACTCTGACCAACGTTATCGGTTCTTGCGATGACAAGTTCTACGCTAAGCGTGACGCTGATCACGAGAACGGTACTGTAGGTGCAGCGACTATCGACCTGGACGAAGCCGCAGCTCTGACTTCCAGCACTGTTAGCGTGACTACCTGGGAACCAGTAGATAACGGTTCTGGCTTTGCGTTCCAGCCTACTAACTATGTCGGTGCTGTTGCTCCGGGTACTGCTGAAGCAGATGCATGGTGGTACGGTTGGGTGATCGAAGGTTCTATGGACGGAATCGAGACCCAGGGCGAGTAAGTAATTACCTGCCTGATGAAAACGGCACCTTCGGGTGCCGTTTTTTTTTGCCTGAAATTCTTCCGCGTTTTATCGCTGTCACAAAACTGCAGCCATTCTGTCATGTCACAGAACTGTCACAGAACTGCAGTATCTTGCTTCCCGAATTCTGAGATCCTGCTCTGGCAGGTGTTATCGATCACAACGGGTATTAGATATGCAACTGCAAACTCGTCACCTTCTGGCTGCGGCCGTTCTGAGCGCAGGTATGGCAATGAGCGCTACCGCTGCGACCATCGACAGCGCACTGGACAAAGGTGTTAACCGTGCTGAAACAGCACAAAAATCACAGCAGAAGATTGACTCCATCGACAGCAGCATCCGTTCTGCTGAGCGTGAGTACCGTGGCCTGATTAAGGAAATCGACGGCCTGAATGTTTATATCCAGCAGTTGGATAAACAACTGGCTGCTCAGGAAGATGAGATGGCCAGCATTGAAGCAAGCATCAAAAATGTGACGCTGGTAGAGCGCCAGATTACTCCTCTGATGCTGCGCATGATCGACGCTGTTGATCAATTCGTCGCGGCTGACGTGCCTTTCCTGAAAGATGAGCGCAGCCAGCGTGTGCAGGGACTGAAAGATCTGATGGGGCGTTCCGACGTTACCGTTGCGGAAAAATACCGCAAGGTAATGGAAGCCTATCAGGCTGAAGTCGACTACGGTCGCACCATCGAATCTTACCGTGGAACGCTGGATGTTGCCGGTGAAGCACGTGAAGTCGATTTCCTGCGTGTTGGTCGTATTGCGCTGATGTACCAGTCACTTGATGGCCAGAATCTGGGCGTGTGGAACACGGCTTCTGCGCAATGGGAAACACTGGACCCATCCTATAAAAGCAAGCTGATGGCGGGTATTCGTATCGCTCGCGAACAGTCAGCACCTGATCTGATTAAAGTACCTGTTGCTGCGCCGGTAAGCGCTAACCAGGAGGCAAACTAATGAAACTGCGTTCTATTTTCATGGCTGTTGCAGCCACTGTTGCCATCTCCATGCCTGCTCAGGCCGCGGATACCCTGACGGTTGATGACCTGCTGAAGCTGGTAGAACAGGGCCAGGCCCGTGATGACAAATCTTTTAAAGCTCGCATGGCACGCTTTAATGCGTCTAAAGCAGAACAGGAAAAACTGGTCAGTAATGCGCAGGATGAGCGCAGCCGTCTGGAGCAACTGAGTGCCAGCAAAGAAGCACAGTTCCAGCAAAATGAAACAGCGATCGCTGAAGCGCAGGAGCGTCTGACTAACCGTCTGGGTTCCCTGAAGGAACTGTTCGGTGTTCTGCAACAGGTTGCTGGCGATACCAAATCGGTATTTGAAGGCTCTGTTGTCAGCTCAGAGCTGCCAGGCCGCGAAGCCTTCCTGACCGATCTTATCCAGACTGCGGGCTCTTCCTCGAAGCTGCCATCCATTCAGGATCTGGAAAAACTGTGGTTTGAAATGCAGCGCGAAGCGACTTACAGCGGCCGTATTTCCCGTTACAACGCCGAAGTGGTTATGCCATCCGGTGAAACCGTTGAAAAAACGGTTGTTCGTGTTGGTGGCTTCAATGCCGTAGCGGCGGGCAACTACCTGAACTGGGATCTGGAAGCGGGTCGTCTGGTTGAGCTGGATAAGCAACCGGGTGGCCGTTACAACGGTCCGGCTGCTGAACTGGAAAGTGCTTCTGGTACTGAACTAACCGGTTTCTGGGTTGATCCTTCCCGTGGCCAGTTACTGAAAATCATGGGTCAGTCACCAGAGCTGGGCGACCGTGTTGATCAGGGTGGTGTGGTTGGCTACATCATTATGGTTCTGGGTGCTATCGGTGTGCTGCTGGCGGTATGGCGCATGATCGTTCTGTACGGCGAAGCGGGTCGTATTAAGGCACAGATGAAGTCTGATAACGCGAACGAGAATAATGCTCTTGGTCGTGTAATGGCTGTGTTTAATGCCAATAAAAACGCCGACACTGAAACACTGGAACTGCACCTGGGTGAAGCCATCGCTGCTGAAATTCCACGTCTGACCCGTGCAATTGGCTGGATCAAAATTATCTCTGTGGTCGCACCGCTACTGGGTCTGCTGGGTACTGTGACCGGTATGATCGACGTGTTTGAAACCATGTCTCTGTTTGGCACCGGTGATCCGAAACTGATGGCCGGCGGTATTTCTCAGGCACTGGTAACAACCGTTCTGGGTCTGGTAGCAGCAATTCCTTGTGTATTCCTGCACACCCTGACCAACAACCGTTCCCGTGAGCTGATGATGATTCTCGAAGAGCGTGCAACCGGTATCCTGGCTCGCCAGGCTGAACAGCAACAGGCTAAAGCGGCGTAATTCATTATGTTCGTCGATTTTTACGAACCCGTATATCTGTTCATGGAGCGTGGAGGCGACGTCCTCTACGCCATCTTCGGACTGATTTTTATCCTCTGGTTACTGGTTCTTGAACGTGGCGCGTACTTTATTTTTGCTCACCGCAAGGCAGTGGCAACAGCCGTTGCCGAGTGGGAAGCCCGAAATGAACGTCGCTCATGGGCAGCGCATCAGATTCGTCAGGATCTGATCAGCACTCTGACCATCGATCTGAACGCCAATATGAGCACTATCAAAATGCTTATTGGCCTGGCACCTCTGTTCGGTCTGCTCGGTACAGTTACCGGCATGATTGAGGTGTTTGATGTGATGGCGTTTCTCGGGAATGGCAGTCCGAAAGCAATGGCTTCCGGTATTTCCAAAGCCACTATTCCTACCATGGCGGGGATGGTTGGTGCACTGACCGGGGTGTTTGCTCAGTCGTTGCTCGAACGTTTTATCAAGCGTGAAAGAATTCACCTTGAAGACCAGTTAACTTTTGATCATTAATTCAGGATTACTGTTATGAGACGTGGTTTCTCAAATATGGCCGCTCAGGAAGCAGAAGGCGAAATCGACATCACGCCAATGCTCGACGTGGTTTTTATCATGCTGATTTTCTTTATTGTGACGGCTTCTTTCGTAAAAGAATCGGGCATTGAAGTTAATCGTCCGGACGCCAGCACCTCACAGGCTAAGCCGCGCGCCAACATTCTGATTGCGATTAACGATCTGGGCGAAATCTGGATTGATAAACGTAAGGTTGATGAAAGCCAGGTGCGCGCAAACATCGAACGTATGCACGCCGAAAATCCACAGGGAACCGTGGTGATTCAGGCTGACGAGGAAGCGAAAACCCGCCTGCTGGTATCGGTCATGGATTCTGCCCGAGCTGCTGGTGTGTACGATGTTTCGCTGGCGACGGAGAAGTAATCATGCAATCCACCATGCTTCGCTTCGGCTCAGCACTGGCGGTAGCAGCGGTAGCCACTTTTGCTGTTTTCTGGGTAATGCAAAGCCTGATCAGCAGTGGTGGCTCGGTATTGAATGAACAGGATTTCGGTAAATTACAGAGTTTTGTAATGAGCAAACCGGATGACGATGTTCAGACAAAAGACCGTAAACCGCGCAAGCCACCAACGCCACCGGAAGAGCCGCCTAAGCCGGAAATGCAGCAGCCTGAGTTTGCCAAAGCTGATACCTCTGCTTTTGACGTGGGCGGTTTCGATTTATCGGCCGACCTGAATGTTGATGCGGGACTTGGCGGTGGTACCGGTGATGGTGAATATCTGCCAATTGTGAAAGTTGCACCGACTTACCCTCGCCGAGCTGCTCAGAAGGGCATCGAAGGGTATGTCGTGGTTGAGTTTACCGTCACAACACTGGGTACTGTGGTTGACCCCCGGGTGATCGAAGCCGATCCGCCGGGAATTTTTGACCGCGCAGCGACTCAGGCAGTGACCAAGTTCAAGTACAAACCAAAAATGGAAAATGGTAAGCCAATCGAAGTGAAAGGCGTACGCAACATTATCCGTTTTGAATTAGATAAAAGCGCGCGCTGATTTTTCAGCGCGCCCAACCCGACTAAGGAGCTGGATATGAACAAATCCGTTTCCATTCTGATGAGCGCTGTACTGGCCTATGGCCTGGTGGCTGTAACACCGGTAGTCAGTCAGGCGCAGGCGGCTGAACAGACTGAAGAAGCCAGCAAAAAGCGTGTACGTCGTGCACAGACTCTGCGCCCGGTAATCTTCAAGAAGCTTGATGCTGTACGTGCGCTGGCCGACGAGAAAAAGTATGACGAAGCATTGGATGATCTGGCTTCTGTAGAAAAAGTTCGTCGCAACTCTTACGAGCAGGCGATGACTCACAATATGTATGCCTACGTGTACTTCAATAAAGAAGATTACGCTGGTGCTATCGGTGCCTACAACAATGTACTGGCAGTCGATAATATTCCAGAAAGCCTTGAGCAGACCACACTGTACAGTCTGGCCAAGCTTTACCTGATGCAGGAAAACTACAAAGAGTCTCTGACGACCCTGAATAAATGGTTCACGGTTGTCGAAAAGCCGGGAGCGGAAGCCTTTATTCTGCGTGCGCAGATGCAGTTCCAGCTGGAGCAGTATTCAAAAGCACTTCCGGATGTGAAGAAAGCCATCGCTATGGTGAAAGAGCAGGGCAATAAGCCGAAAGAAAACTGGCTGATGCTTGAGCGTGCTGTTTACTACCAGAACAAGGATTTCAAGAACCTTGCACGCTGTCTGCAGGACCTGGCGACCTTATATCCTAAAGGACAGTACTGGGTGCAGTTGGCGGCGGTATACAGTGAGCTAGGTCAGCCACTGAAAGAGCTGACTGCGCTGGAAAACGCTTACGATCAGAATATGCTGACCCGTGAAGGCGAACTGATGAATCTTGCTTACGCATTGATGGGGCAGGAGATTCCTTTTAAAGCAGCCAAAGTGCTGGAGAAAGGTCTGAAAGATGAGGTGATTAAGCCAACCGCCAAGAACCTGTCGACCCTGGGTGATGCCTGGATGCTGGCCAAAGAATACGATAAAGCCATTGTCGTTATGGCACAGGCGGCTAAAGCCTCCGGAGCCGGTGATGACTTCTTTAAACTGGCGCAGATTCATACCGAGCGTCAGGAATGGAAGCTGGCACTGGATAACGTTAATGCTGCGATCAGCGCGGGTGATCTGAAAAAGACCTCAGCAGCCTATATCCTGAAAGGCAATATTCTTTTCAACCTCGATGATCTGGGCTACGCGCACGATATGTTTGCTAAAGCGAAGGATTATCCTGAAGCTGAGAAAATGGCCGACCAATGGATCAAATACATCGACGGCGAGCAGAAACGTCGTGAGTATATGGCCTCTGCTGGCTGATCGGGCAGAATCTGCCGAAAGGGAGCTTCGGCTCACTGCTGTCCCACAGTTTTAAAGATATCTGTTTTCTATAAACGACTTTTAAATCTGCAATGCCTACTGCCTACCAGGGGAACTTATCCCCTGGCCGGCAGGGCCGACCCCAGCTTTTCGCTCCTGGAGCGTTACCCTCACTCCCTCGATTTTTCAGCCACGCGCCCATGCGACATCCCTGTCGCCGTCCGCTCGCCGGGCATCCTTGCCCGGCGGACCGGAAAAATCATCGTTCATTTCGGCGCTCCAGAATGCGAAGGAATGGCTTCCTCTAAAGCTGCTTTTTAGTACAACGCCTACTCTGAATTTCAGTCAGAGACATGAAGTTCAGATTCTGGGTGACGTTTGAAATAAGGCTGTGAGGTTAACTAACACAGCGCCTCTGGGCTCGCCGCAGAAAGTGTAGATATTTCCGACCAGCCCGAAGGGACTCGGGCAAGCGGCCCCGGCCATGGATGGCCGATGGGGCGCGAGGTCAGGAAATATCAAGGTTTCAAGGGTAAACGAGCCAGGACAGCGCGAAGCGGGCCGGTTTTAGCTCCTGCAAAACCTGCATTTCCGCCATCCATGGCGGTCAGGAGTCACGCCCGTCCGGCGATAGGGGCGGTCCGACGTTTCGGAAGGCCCCTCTATGAGGACAAGGGGCTATGAATATTTCACAAAAGTTCAAATAAAAATTTGTGGGACAGCAGTGGCTTCGGCTCCTTTTTTTATATCCGCAGTTTGCTGAAGGTGGGCAGCGGGATGATCCTGCCAGCGAGTGGATGAAATCCGCGTAAATTCACCCCCCGGCTTTAGCCCTGATG
Source organism: Thalassolituus marinus (assembly GCF_020320395.1). Lineage (GTDB taxonomy): Bacteria > Pseudomonadota > Gammaproteobacteria > Pseudomonadales > Oceanobacteraceae > Venatoribacter > Venatoribacter marinus. The sequence goes on from NZ_JAEDAH010000088.1 coordinate 158,337, forward strand.
CCTTTACTCTGTAAGCCATAATAATAATCACATGGTAAATCCTATGCGCTCCTTGTCCTCTATCTACCGTGGGCTACTGATCGGTGGTCTGCTGTTCTCATCTCTGGTGACTGCTCAGAGCGAGCAGAGCCTGTCGTCCAGAGCGATGGACCCGTCACTGACACAGGCGCAGCGTATGCAAGCCATTGCTGCGCTGTATCCGCAGCAAATGCAGGATGGCCGTATTCCGCGACGACGTGTCTGTGTCTGGGACTTGCTGGGTAAACGAGGGCCCATCTATGCGGCTGCTCAGGACCAGCAGGCAAAATTGCTGGACCTGGGTGTGCAGGTGGAAATGGATGCCTACACCAATGAAGGCGTGCTGGCAGAAGACCTGAAGGCGGGGCAGTGTGATGCGGCGCTGATGACCGGTTTGCGTGCGCGTAGCTTTAATCGCTTTACCGGTACGCTCGATGCTATCGGAGCGGTTCCTTCGCCACAGCATATGAATTTGCTGATGAAAGTGCTTTCTCATCCATCCAGTGCAGCCAATATGGAAGAAAACGATTTTGTGGTGATGGGATTCGCACCGATGGGGTCAGCGTATATCTTTGTCAATGATCGCCAGATCAGTACGCTTGCCAAGGCTGCAGGTAAGCGTATTGCGGTGATGGATTACGATCCGGTGCAGGCCGAGATGATTCTCGGACTGGGCGCAAATCCGGTTCCGACCAGTACGGTCAGCGCGGGTAGTAAGTTCAATAATAATTCAGTTGATGTATTACCTGCACCGCTGGTGGCCTACAACATTCTTGAACTGTACCGCGGTATGGGTGAGAAAGGCGGCATTGTGGATTATCCGTTTTCTCAGCTGACACTGCAGCTGATTGGTCGTCGCGATAAATTTCCGACTGAGGTTGCGCAATTGGTGCGTGAAGATTTCTACCGTCATTTCCATGAAATTGAAGCTCAGGTTGAACAGCAGACCGGAGATATACCTCAATCAGTATGGATAGCCATTACCGATCAGGAAAAGAGCGAATATCAGGTACTTATGCAGGAGGCCAGGGTGGCACTGCGTGATCGTGGTTATTACGACGGTAAAATGCTGACGTTGCAGCGTAAGGTACGCTGTAAAATTGAACCTGCTAATGCAGAGTGCAGCGCTGGTATCGAGTAATACCAGCGCAGGGCAAAATAATTAATCTGCAGCGCAGAGAATTTATTTCTTCTTCGGAGTCCAGGCCCAGATCATGGTGGCCTTCACTGTTTCGGTGCCGGTCGCATCGGTAATTTTTACCGGCACCTGAATGTCTCCTTTTTCGGTGTTTTTCACGTACGCAAGTTGCTCGTCAGAAAAACTGGCGACTGCGGTCATGTCACCACTGGCACGCTTCAGATATTCCAGTTCCATTGACCGGATAACAATAATGCGGTCGTCCGGTACGCTCATGCCACACATAAAACCGGTTGCCGATTCCGCCAGCAGACCCATAGCGGCTGCGTGCACGCTGCCAATGTGGTTCTGAACTTTCTTTTTGTTGCGCATCACAATGACGCACTCCTGCGGAGTCAGCTTCTCTACTCGGGTACCTGACGTGCCAGCAAAAGGAATCACTTTGCCCATGACTTTCGACAGAGCCCAGGGACGAAGACCTTCCGGAAGCTTATTAACTTTACTAACAACAGAGCTGAGGCGGTTTGATTTAGCCATAACCATTCTTCTTTTTCAGTGGAGGCCGGAGTCTAATCGACTCTTTCGCGTGTCGCTATGGCCCGAATGACATCGATTGCTGGCCCGCTTGTCGCTGATTGTCCTGTATTAATTGGTACGATCGTGCTGTTATTTCGCCCACTGTCATTAACCGATAACAAAAATGCAACGATCCATCGGCAGCATGGGCCCCCTCACTAACTTCGGATACGCACAATGAAACTGAATACAATGATGACTGCTATGCTGCTCCTCCCTGCAGCAGGCGCAATGGCCATGTCAGGAACCCCGGATGCTCTGCCAGATCAGGGCACCGTAAATAAAACCGTGCGGTTTATCGCGGTTGGTGACACTGGCACCGGTGAAGATGGTCAGTACAAAGTGGCTGCGGCCATGCAGGCGCTGTGTGAACAGAAGGGCTGCGATTTTGCTCTCGGTCTGGGGGATAACGTGTATGAATCCGGCGTCGATGACGTCGATGATCTGCAGTTTGTCACCAAGTTTGAGCAGCCATACGCTGCGCTCAATATGCCGTTCTACATGACACTGGGTAATCACGATAACAGCTGGTTGTTTGGTGGTGATGGGCTGGACAACGATCGTGGCGATATTCAGGTGGATTATCACTACCATGAAAATCGTCAGAGCGATAAATGGAACATGCCTGCACGTTATTACACCTTTAATGCGCCACTGGCAGAGGAAACACCGCTGATTACTTTCATCTCAATGGATTCTAACCCGTTGGCGGCGGTGGGTGATGCCGATGCTGAGTACTGGCAACTGCCGTACAAAAAGAAAGAGGCAGAATGGCTGGATAACGTGATGGAAACCTCCGTCGCCCCATGGAAAATCGCTTTTGCTCACCACCCGTTCCTGTCTAACGGTAATCACGGTAACGCCGGTATGTACGATGGTGTACCTGGCGCCGGTGTTATTTACTATGACATGCTGCGCAAACACGTTTGCGATCGTGCAGATCTGATTATCGCCGGTCACGATCATGATATGCAGTTGCTGCAAGCCGATGATTCCTGTGGCAAAACCCTGCACATTGTTTCCGGTGCCGGTGCCAAGAGTCGTTCACTGAAAGACACTGAGCGCAATGATGCCTACTGGCAGCAGGGTGACACGCTGGGCTTCTTCTATCTGGTGGTGGAAGGCGATCAGCTGACTGCGACGGCCGTAACCGTGGATAAGGTGAGTGGCGAGTATCAGGAAAGTTTCAGCAAGAGCTTTACGCGTCAGTAAGCGAAGGCACTGACCGCTGCAGATTAACGCCTGAGGAAAGTGTTATTTCTTCGCGACGATATCAATCTGAGCGGTCGGTTTAATCTGGGGGGATCCCCGAAAACAGGGGGCTAAGCCCCCTGTTTTTATTCGACGCCAGCAATAAACTGCGACATCACAGTGGCGGTTTCCACCGGGCTTTCCATCATCGGAACGTGGCCAATATCTTTCAGAATTTTCACTTCTGCCTGTGGCAGCTTTTCTTTGAAAACATCAACCATTGAGACATCCAGTACCTGGTCCTGTTCACCCCACAGAATCATCGCTGGCATATGCACTTTGTCCTGCAGCTGCTGCTCGAAGTTGATATTCAGCAGGCGCTCGCGGGTGGCCAGCATATCGTCGAAGATTTCCTTATTGATGTCTGCACGGGCAACGGTGTCGCGTACCAGCGCCGGACGCAGTGGCCATGGCAACATCGGTGGCTTGTGCATCACCAGATTCCAGCGGGTTTCAAAGCTTTCTTCGTCAGTGGCGATCAGCGGGTTGTTACCCTGCGCCAGCCCCTGAATAAATTCGCTTGGCTGCGGTGCATCAACACCGGCGGAGTCAATCAGAATCAGACTCTGAATTTCATCCGGATACTGCGTGGCGTAGATGGCACTGATGGCGCCGCCCATGGAGTTACCGGCAATGTGGAAGCGGCTTACACCCAGTTTCTGCATCAGGGCGTGCAGACGCTCAGCCTGATCAACCAGGTCGTAGCTGTTGCTGTCCGGAGCGGGTGTCTGGCCGTGGCCGGCGAGGTCCGGAGCAATCAGGCGGTAATCCGCGGGCAGTTCCATTGCCAGTTTCAGCCAGGTGTCTTTGTTGGCGGAAAAACCATGCACCATCAGCACGACCGGGCCACTACCTGCGCGTTCCATATAGGTCATGTTGACGTCGGTGGTGAGCAGGTTTTTCACTTCAAAGCCTGCTGCATCGCGGCCCAGTTCAACGACTTTGTGGTACAGGGCATCCTGTTGATTGGCGGTACAGCCTGTCGTCAGTAAGGCACCGGCTGCGAGCACAGACAGCAGGGTACGGGTGGCATTTCCCCGGGTGATTTTGAACATAGCGTGAGTTCCTGTGATTATTGTTGTGTGTGTTGCAGCAGCGCGATAAACAAGCAGGCCTGGTCAATGGCGGGTTGCAGCTGCTCTGCCTCCAGCAGCAGGCCGGGACGACAGACCAGCAGAATGCCATCAGACCACTCAATGTGAAGGTGAGGATGCGCCAAAAGCCAGTCACAGACTTCAGGCGTAAGTCTGGGCCACAGTTGCTGCGGATTGGCGGCTTTTACCTGCCAGCGGCGTAATAACAGCGGCTTCTGCTCGTTACGCAGAGGCTGGCGCGGGTGATGATGGGACTCACTGAAGGTGTCGCTGCTGAGCCAGTGGTCGCGGTTAATGCTGAATGCCGACAGGCCTTGCAGCGGTGCTTCAACCAATAACAGGGTCTGGGTGGAGGTGCCAGCGGGAACCACCAGACTGTAATCAAACAGGTTTACATGCGGACCGGCGTTCAGTCGCCCCTCAAGCAAATGGCGAAAATGACGAAACTGGCCGATATCGAGCAGATGAAAGTGGGCATCGATGATGCGCTGGCTGACGCTGGCGTACGGGCGGTAACTCAGTCCCAGTGCCTCACCGGCTGCGCGCAGTGCGGCCCCTCTGCGACCTGAGTCGACTAGCAGCAGGAAGATCATCAGGCCGATAATCAGCGCGACCACGAACAGGCTGAGCAACGGAATCATCAGCGTTGTCTGCATAAGCTCATCCAATGAGGTTTTGCCGAAGAGTGTAACACTCCTTATTATTCGTCACCTGCACCGAATGCTGTTTACTGAGGGCGCCCGATTTGTCATCTGTTGCTGAAAAACCCGTCATCTTTCGTACTGTTGCAACCCGCTCCGGCCACAAGCTGGGATTGCTGACGCTGAATGCGCCGGCGGCGATGAACGCGGTGGATCTTGATATGGTCAACCGCATTGATCGCCAGCTGAAACGCTGGGAAGAAAACGACGACGTGGTGGCGGTGATTATGCGTGGCGCCGGCGACAAAGCGTTCAGTGCCGGCGGCGATATCCGCAAGCTGTATGACAGCATGTGTGCTGAAGGTGACGAGCGATACCGCTACGCCGATCAGTTTTTCAGTGGTGAGTATGGTAAGAACTATCGTGTTCATTTGTTTACCAAACCGCTGATTGCCTGGGGTAATGGCTTTGTGATGGGCGGTGGTCTGGGGCTGTTTATCGGTGCCAATCACCGTGTTGGCACGGAAACCTTGAAGCTGGCCTGGCCAGAGGTGCGTATCGGCCTGTTTCCGGATGTGGCGGCCACCTGGTATCTGTCACATCTGACACAACCGGTGGGTTACTGGATGGCGTTAACCGGCATGCAGATGAATGCCGTGGATTGTCGCGAACTCAGACTCACGCAATATGCGCTGGCTCACAGCCAGTTCGATGATATGAAAGCCTTGCTGAAAAACACCGAGTGGACTGCCAACAACGCTGAGAATCATCATCGGGTGCGGGATTGCCTGCACCGGCTGGAAGCGGATTGTCCGCAGGGGCTGCCAGAAAGCCAGATGCATCCGGCATGGGACGATATTTCGGCATTGCTGGTGGATTACGACCTGAAGGCAATTTCACAGCGCTTTGCAGCCTACGCTGGCAGCAACGAGTGGGTGCAGCAGGGGATTCGTCAGTTTCAGGCTGGCTGTCCTGCAACCGCACACCTGATTATGGAACAGTTGCAACGTGGCCAGTGTATGAGCCTGAAAGAGGCGGTGCAGTGGGAGCTGGTGCTGGCCTACCAGTCCGTCCGTCATCCGGATTTTGCCGAAGGTATTCGCGCCATGGTGGTGGATAAAGACTTCCGCCCGCAATGGCAGCATGCGAGTGTGGACGAGGTACCACGCAGCTGGGTCGAAGGCCTGATGAAGTCACCATGGCCTGCCGCTGAACACCCGCTGCGCGATCTCTGAGCGCTCAGATGCGCAGGGCGCTCTCTGCGGCGTCCATTTCTTCTGACAGCTCTTCCCACTGGGTGACTTCGTCATCGGCGTCCAGGCCCAGGCGCTGGAACGAGCCAACTTCTGATCGATTTACTTTACCTAACGGGTGTTCGGTCCCGGCATAAGCCTGCAAGGTGGCGACCTGCACCAGGTCCAGTAATCGACCTGGTCAGCTTCGCGGTTCAGGTTCAGATAGTCTTTCGGAACCGCTACCAGTTCGGGAATAAACTCCCAGCTGCGCAGAATGTAGGCACCGAGTGACGGGTGCAGTTTTTCGATCACTTTATCCAGTGTCAGGCTGTCGGCCAGCAGATCTTCATGGGTCTCGGCGTAAGCCAGAATCGGTAGCATACCTATCTGGTGCACCAGGCCTGCGAGCAACGCCTGATCCGGGTGCAGGCGGGTAAAGTGTTTGGCCAGTACCTGTGCGGCGGCCGCTACTTCCATGGCCCGCGACCAGCATTCACGCATACGGCGGTCGACAATGTCGTGGGTGGCCTGAAACATCTGCTCCATCGCCAGCCCCACCGCGAGATTGCTGGTGAAGTTAATGCCCAGTCGGGAGATGGCCGTCGACAGGTCGGTGACCGGTGAGCTGGCACGAATCAGCGGGCTGTTGGAGACTTTAACAATACGCGCACTGAGCGCCGGATCCTGAGTAATGATCTGCGTCAGCTGGGGAATGGTGGCGTTGGCATCTTCTGCTACTTCCCGCACCCGCAGGGCGATTTCCGGCAGCGTCGGGAGTACCAGTTCGTCATTTTTAATCTGAGCGACGATATCGTCTTTTACCTGTAGCGCCAGGTTCGTCATGCTGAAGCCTCACTGCCCGGCGCTAACTGAGTAGGGCGGGCTATTACGGGGTTGAAGATGAATCCTGATCTTCAGTATAGAAAAGCTGACCCAGAGTGACGGATTTTTCCCCAAAGAAGGCATTGGCCGGTACTTCACCGCTGATAATCACCAGTCCGTTCTGACCTTGCCAGCTGGCGACTTCGGCAATGTGCTTACCATCGCTGTCGCTCAGCTGCTCGCCGACAGCCAGGCTCAGAGGCTCAGAAGCCGTGGCGCTGGCCAGGTGCTTCTTGGTTTTGCCCAGATACTGCAGGCGGGCCACGATCTCCTGACCTGTGTAGCAGCCTTTGCGAAAGTTAATGCCGCCCTGATCCTGCCAGTCGATATACTGAGGTACCCAGGCTTCATGGCTGTCGGCGTTAACCCACACCACGCCCATAGCAATATCCAGAGCCTGCCAGCCTTCATCTGAAGTGCTGTCTGGTGCAGTGGTTCCCCAGTATTCGCAGCGCCCGTCAGGCCAGCTGAGCGTAATCAGCTCGTCACTACGGCTGACCGCGTGCTGACCGGCAGCGGTGACTTGCAGCGCTTGCGCAGGCAGGGTACCCCACAGTACGTGGTCACTAACCAGCGTCATGCTGGTTTTGTAGAATACGGCGTAGCGCGACAGGTGCTGTTTCAGTGCTTCAGCCTGAGCCTGCGGCAGGCGCAACCAGTACGCATTGCCGATGCGGGCAATGACAAAGTTTGCCACCATACGGCCTTTGGCGGTGCAGCAGGCACCCAGTTCCCAATGCATATCCGCGAGTTTCACCACGTCGCAGGTCAGCTGGCCCTGCAGGAAGCGTTCGGCATCTGCGCCATCGATGCACAGTAAAGCGAAGCGGTTCAGGTTGACGATGGGAAGTGGATTGGCGTCGGTCATGGTGCCTCCTGATATCAGTGAAGTGCCGATTCTACTGCAAAAAGCACACAGCTGGCAGCGCAACACAGCGTTCACGGCAGTGACCGGGTTTTTGTTATACTGCCGCCGCCGGAGCGGTCCGGCAGTGAATACAGGAGATGCAAGTGGCTGATGAAATTGATGTAAAACGCGTTCGCTGGCATAGCCGTCGTGGCATGCTGGAACTGGATGTATTGCTGGTGCCTTTTGCTGAGGAAGCCTACGCCGACCTGAGCGACGACGATCAGCAACGTTATCGTGACCTGCTCGAACGTGAGGACCCGGATCTGTTTACCTGGTTCATGGAACACATCACGCCTGACGATGCCGATATGGCTCGCATCGTTGAGATTGTTCGTGAGCATGCGCGCAGCCGCTGAGTGGCAGCTGCGACCGTCGAGGCAACAGCGACGTCTGAATGCGCTGTTGCTGGCGGTCTTTTCCCTTCTGATGTTTCTGCTCGGTTCTGTCGACTGGTTTTTGCTCACAACCCTCATTCTGCTGATGGTCATGGCATTGCCCGGGCCCGATGTTCAGCGTCTGGGTGTGGACGATCATGGCTGGTGGATCGAACAGCACCAGCAGCGTCAGTATGTGCAGTGGCGCAGTGGTTCGGTGCGTAAGCGCCATTATGTGAGTCTGCGCTGGTCATGGCGCCCCGGTGATAATCTGCTGCTGCGGGCTGACAGTCTGAACTCGGCGGATGACTTTCGCCGCCTCAAAGCGCGGCTCTACGAGAGCTGGTGAACGGCGGGCTTATAGCCCCGCCAGTCGCTCTTCTTCGCGCAGTGTCAGTACCTCAAAGCCGTCGTCGGTAACGGCAATGGTATGTTCCCATTGCGCTGACAATTTCTTATCGCGGGTAATCACAGTCCAGCCATCGCTCATATGCTTCAGCTTGTGGCTGCCCTGATTAATCATCGGCTCGATGGTGAACACCATCCCTGGCTTTAACGTCAGCCCGGTTCCCGGGCGGCCATAATGAGTGACTTCCGGCTCTTCATGCATTTCGCGGCCAATGCCATGGCCACAGTATTCGCGAACTACGCTGTAACCCGCGGCTTCGGCAACTTTCTGTACTGCGTAGCCTACATCGCCCAGGGTGGCGCCCGGTTTTACCGTGCGGATACCGGCCCACATGGCATCGTAGGTGGTACGCACCAGACGCTCGGCAATTGGTGAAACCGCATCAACGCAGTACATCTTGCTGGAGTCGGCAATAAAGCCATTCTTTTCCAGTGTGATGTCGCAGTTAATGATGTCACCTTTGCGCAGCAGCTGGCCGTCTTTCGGCATGCCGTGACACACAACATGATTGATTGAGGTATTGAGCACATAGGGATAATCGTACTGTCCCTTACTGGCTGGTCGCGCCTGCAGGTCGTTAACGATGTAATCTTCGACGCGATTGTTGATGTCCATAGTACTGACACCAGCAACGATAAAGTCATCCAGCATCGCGAATACACGGGCCAGCAACTGACCGGCTTCGCGCATCAGGGCCAGTTCGTCGGCAGATTTCAGGTGGATACTCATCAGCTGGCCTCCGCGGTGCTTTCGTTGCGCAGGCGTGCCAGTGGCAGCTCCGGACTTTCCAGCAGTTTACGTGTGAGCTGGTTGTAGTTCAGTTCAGGATAGAACTCGGCCAGCATGCCGATTTTGATCCAGAATTCTGCCTGGGCATTGATGGAGCGCGCCATGACTGCGCTGGCGTCACGAATTTCTTCGTGCAGCTGATCAGATATTTTAACGATGCCCATAAAAGGAACTCCGCATAATCAATTTATGCGGAGTATATATGAAACGTATATATTTTGTAGCTGTGTGCTTACAGCTCACCCAGCTCTTTCAGGTACTTAGGTGTTAATACCGTATCGAAGGCACGCGGCAATGGTTGCGGGTAGTCGCGGCTGAAGTGCAGGCCACGGCTTTCCTTACGCAGCAGCGCCGAACGGATAATCACATCGGCGACATCCACCAGGTTACGCAGCTCAAGTAAGTCGTTACTTACCCGGTAGTTGCTGTAGAACTCCTGAATTTCCTGACGCAGTAACTCCACCCGATGCTTTGCCCGCAGCAGGCGTTTGGTGGTGCGTACGATACCAACGTAGTCCCACATAAAGCGCCGCAGTTCATCCCAGTTGTGGGCAATCACAACGTCCTCGTCGGAGTCGGTCACTTTACTGGAGTCCCAGGCCGGTGCATCCGGGGCCGGCTGTGAGAAGTCGATATCGCTGGCAATGCTTTCCGCTGCCGACCGGGCAAACACCAGACATTCGAGCAGCGAGTTACTGGCCAGACGGTTGGCGCCATGTAAGCCGGTACAGGCGGTTTCGCCGATGGCGTACAGGTTTTCAATATCGGTACGGCCACGGGTATCGGTGACCACGCCGCCGCAGGTGTAGTGTGCGGCCGGCACCACCGGAATCGGTTCTCTGGTGATGTCGATGCCCAGCTCCAGGCAGCGCTCATAGATGGTCGGGAAGTGTTCCTGAATAAACTCAGCCGGTTTGTGCGAGATATCGAGGAACAGGCAGTCGGCACCCAGACGCTTCATCTCATGGTCGATGGCGCGGGCAACGATGTCGCGCGGAGCCAGTTCTTCACGCTCATCAAAGTGGTGCATAAAGCGTGAGCCATCGGGTAGCAGCAGCTTGCCGCCTTCACCACGCACGGCTTCAGTGATTAGAAATGAACCCGCCTGCGGGTGGTAGAGGCAGGTCGGATGAAACTGATTGAATTCCATATTGGCGATACGGCAGCCGGCGCGCCAGGCCATGGCAATACCGTCACCGGAGGCACCGTCCGGATTGCTGGTGTAGAGGTAAACCTTTGATGCACCGCCGGTGGCCAGCACCACCGCGCGCGCGGTAATGACATCGACATCGCCGGTTTCATTGTTGAGGAAATAACCGCCGATGCAGCCATGGCCTTCAACGCCCAGTTTCTCATGGGTGATCAGGTCGATGGCAATGTAGTTCTGTTTCAGATGCAGGTTTTTCTTTTCTCTGGCGCGCGCCAGCAGGGTCTCGGAAATGGCGAAGCCTGTGGCGTCGGCGGCATGGATAATCCGACGGGCACTGTGGCCACCTTCACGGGTCAGGTGGAAGTGGTCAGGGCTGTCCTGAGTGAAAGGCACACCGATATCAATCAGCCACTGAATCGCGGCGGTGGAGTTCTCTACCGTGTAGCGCACTGAAGGCTCGTGGCACAAGCCGGCGCCGGCGATCAGCGTATCCTGTACGTGAGCTTCAACGCTGTCTTCTTCGTCGAGCACGGCTGCCACGCCCCCCTGAGCCCAGCGGGTAGAGCCTGCATCCAGTTCATCCTTGCTGATGATGGCCGCATTGAGGTGCTCGGGCAACGACAGACCCAGGGTCAGACCGGCAGCACCACTACCAATAATAAGAACATCGTAACTATAGGATTGGCTCATGATCAGGAGTACGTCAGAATTAGGAAAAGGTTGGTGGAATGGCCGATTTTCAGGTCAATCCCACCCTATAATGTGCCAATGATACACCGGAGCGGAACTATTCCGAATATTCTGCCTCTACACCCCTGAATCTGGTCTACCAGGACACAGGAGCAGGACACATGACAACAGCGACGGCGCTGGCAATTAAGCCAACGACAGCGGAACAGGGCATGACAGATCAACAACATAACGACCGACAGCTGGTCGCCCGGGTACAGAAAGGCGATAAGCGGGCCTTCGATCTGCTGGTTATCAAGTATCAGCACCGGATTCTGGCTCTGGTCAGCCGCTTTATCGCGGACTTCGCTGAAGCCCAGGATGTGACGCAGGAAGCCTTTATCAAAGCGTATCGTGCTCTTCCTTCTTTTCGCGGAGACAGCCAGTTTTACACCTGGATGTACCGTATTGCGGTGAATACCGCCAAAAATTATCTGGTCAGCAAAGGCCGTAAAACCCCCGTCCGGGATATTGATCTGGATGATGCGGAGTTCTTTGCTGATGAAGCTAATATGAAAGATACCGAGACCCCGGACGGCCTGCTGCAGCGAGATCAGCTGCAGAAAGTGGTGTTTGACGCCATTGAAGCATTGCCGGAAGAGTTGCGCATGGCGGTTACCCTGCGTGAGCTTGAGGGTCTCAGCTATGAAGAAATCGCAGAAGTGATGGATTGCCCGATCGGTACTGTGCGCTCGCGGATTTTCCGCGCGCGTGAAGCCATTGATCGCAAGATGCAGCCGTTGCTGTCTGAAACCCACAACGCCATCGCCTGAGGAAGCAGCATGAATGATCGTATGAATGAGTCCTTATCCGCTCTGGTTGACGGTGAAACCGATGAACTGGAAGTCCGCCGTTTACTCAACGAGCTGGATAAAGACGAAGAACTGCGTGCAACCTGGCAGCGTTACCAGACCATTGGTGCTCTGATGCGTGGTGAAGCCGCGTCAACCGTTGACCTGTCGCGTGGCATTATGCAGGCCATCGACGGTGAGCCAATGGACGAAGTAGCGCAACCGGCAACGGCCGCTCATGCAGCAGCTGGTGGACGTATGCGCTGGCTGGCATCCGGTGCTGTGGCAGCCAGTGTGACGCTTGCCGTGCTACTGGGAGTGCGTGGTATGCAAGGCGATGATCAGTCGCTGATGGTTGCCGATGGCAGCGATGTAGCCCCGGTGGTACAGGCTCCGGTCAGTGTGACTCGCCTGGCAGCTGCCGATGGTCAGCCTTTGAATGAACAGAAACTGGAAGAAGCTCAGCGTAAGCTGCAGGAATATGTGCTGCAGCATACCGAGCAGGCAACGCTGCCAGCCAGTCGCGGCATGATGCCGTACGCCCGGGTCGTTAATTTTGCGACCGAAGAGGAGAAGCGCTGATTATGAGACGCTGGCTGTTGTTGTCGCTGTTGGTTCCGGTACTGACTGGACACGCAGCAGAGCAGGGGGCCAGCGAGTGGCTTGAGCGCATGAGCAAAGCCTTTCGTGAGTCCAGTTATCAGGGTGTACTTATATTTGGTAATGACCGGCAGTGGCAGACACTGTCGGTCAGCCATGCTCTGATCAACAATACCGAGTATGAAAAATTCCGGCATCTGACCGGCATCCCCCGCGAAATCATTCGCCGTGGCGATGAAACCACCTGCATTCACCCAGGTGAACACAGCACCCGTCTGGACACTGCCTTGCCTGTTCCTCTGGTTGGCTACGATGGCGGCTCGGATATTGGCGCGGTCTATGAATTCCAGATGCGCGAAGTCAGCCGGGTAGCCGGTCGTTATGCTCAGCATATCCGTGTTATTCCGCAGGATAATTTCCGTTACGGTTACAACCTTTGGCTGGATCAGGAAACCGGTCTGCTGTTGCGCTCAGAGCTGGTGAATCTGCAGCAACAGGTACTGGAACGCTTCCAGTTTGCCGATATCAATATCGGCCTGAATCTGACGGAAGACGATTTTTCTCCGCAAGGTGATGGCCATACTCTGGCGCAGCATCGTCATGAAACTATTAACGAAACCCCGGCAGAGGCCGTGAACTGGGTACCTGCCTGGGTACCGCAGGGTTTTCAGCTGGCGTCTGCAGGACAGGTCGCGGTAGAGCCGGGTAACGAGGACGATGCACAGCCTCTGCGGCTGATGTATTCCGATGGTCTGGCGTCGTTCACTCTGTTCGTTGATCCCGCCGGGGCTGAAGGCTTGCCGGAAATTGTTTCGCAATGGGGCGCGACCTCTGCTGCTGTGCGCTATCTTACCCATGATAAACTCCGCTATCGCATTACGGCGGTGGGCGAACTACCGAGTGACGCTATCTTAAAGATCGCGGGCTCCGTCGCTTATCAGGCCGTTGAGAGTAAATAATTGTCAGGGTGGGAATTCATGTCGCAGGAAATCGTCAAAGTTACAGAAATCGCGGATGGCGGTGTCTGGGTCGAGGCGGTACAACGCAGTGCCTGTAACAGCTGTAATGCCCGCTCTGGCTGTGGTCAGCACAGTCTGAGCAAACTGGGGCGACCAATGCGCCTCTGGGTAGCTGGTGGTGAACACCTGCAAGCCGGGCAGGAAGTGGTTCTCAGTATCCCATCCGGCGGGCTCGCGCTGAGCGCTTTGCTGCTGTACGGCCTGCCATTACTGGGCCTGATCGTCGGCATGGCGCTGGGCCAGTCGTCTGGTGATCTGCTCGCTGCCATTTTCGGTCTGACGGGCCTGACTGCCGGATTCTTCGCTGCCCGCAGGATTTCAGAACAGGTTAAGCATCGTTGGGAACCGCGAATTGTTCCGGGATGCGCACTTATTCCTCATGTAGAAGTTAAGTAGGGAATCTCTATGAGTGTTTTGCTTCAGCGTTTGACCATTGCCCTCCTGCTGTTTGTTGCCGCAGGCGCCCGGGCCGAGTTACCGGATTTCCGCGAGCTGGTAAAAGAAACCTCTCCGGCGGTGGTGAATATCAGTACCGTTCAGCATGTGACGCAAACGGGTTTCCAGCAACGCTACGGTCTGCCTCAGGATGTGCCGGAGATTTTCCGCCACTTCTTTGGTGCCCCACAGTCTCCGGGTGGTGGTGAGCAGGAGCGCTCTTCACTGGGTTCCGGCTTTATTGTTTCTGACGACGGCTACATTCTGACCAACAATCATGTGATCAAGGATGCCGACGAAATCGTCGTCCGCCTGAATGATCGTCGTGAGCTGGATGCAAAACTGATTGGTGCTGATGAAAGCTCGGATCTGGCGCTGCTGAAGGTAGAAGCCGATGACCTGCCCACCGTTGAGCTGGGGAATTCAGACAAGCTTGAAGTGGGTGAGTGGGTGGTCGCTATCGGGTCGCCATTCGGCTTCGATTACTCCGTGACCGCCGGTATTGTCAGCGCCAAGGGCCGCAGCCTGCCAAATGAAAGCTATGTGCCATTCATTCAGACTGACGTGGCCATCAACCCGGGCAACTCCGGTGGTCCGCTGTTTAATCTCGATGGCAAAGTGGTTGGCATCAACTCCCAGATTTATACCCGCTCTGGTGGTTTTATGGGCGTTTCCTTCGCTATTCCGATCAATGTGGCTATGGATGTCGCTGACCAGCTGAAAGAAAAAGGCAAGGTCAGCCGCGGCTGGCTGGGCGTCGTGATTCAGGAAGTAAGCAAGGATCTGGCGGAATCCTTCGGTCTGGAAAAGGCCGCAGGTGCGCTGGTCGCTCAGGTGGTTCCGGGCAGTCCTGCGGAAGCTGCGGGCGTGAAGAATGGCGATATCATTACGCATTTTAATGGCCGTGCTATCAATCTGTCTTCTGACCTGCCACATCAGGTAGGCCGGGTGAAACCGGGCAAGGAGTCAACGCTGGATGTTGTGCGTAACGGCAAGCGTAAGCGTATCAAGGTAACCATTGGTACCTTGCCGGATGGTGATGGTGCCGAGCTGGCCATGAACAGCAGCAACCCTCAGGAGCACAGCAGTAAGCGCCTGGGGGTGGTAATCGGTGAGCTGAGCGACGCCCAGCGTAAATCGACTGGTGACGGTGTTGTGGTGCGCGAAGTGACGCGTGGCCCGGCAGCATTCGCCGGATTGGTTAACGGCGACGTGATCACTATGATCTCGGGTGAGCCGGTACGTTCGGTGGAAGACTTTGAGCGTATCGTCGCCGATATTCCGGCCAACCGCAGCGTACCTATGCGCATTGTGCGCCGCGGAGCCGCAATGTTTATCCCTCTGCGTATCGCTGAGTAAGCACCGGTCGAACGCTCATCAGGCCCGGTATCACACCGGGCCTGATCACTTCCTAAGCTGACAAATAGCCTTTGATCAGCCTTTCAAGTAAAATCCCCAGCCATTTCAATTACTGACCGGGTTTTATTCTGTGAGCCAGCTGGACCACATCCGTAACTTCTCCATCATTGCCCATATCGACCACGGCAAATCGACACTGTCTGACCGTTTTATTCAGGTATGTGGCGGCCTCTCCGACCGTGAAATGCAGGCCCAGGTTCTGGATTCGATGGATATCGAACGAGAGCGTGGTATTACCATTAAAGCCCAGAGCGTAACGCTGGAATACAAAGCCCGTAACGGTGAAACCTACCAGCTGAACTTTATTGATACCCCTGGACACGTTGACTTCAGCTATGAAGTATCACGCTCGCTGGCTGCCTGTGAAGGTGCGCTGCTGGTGGTGGATGCGGCTCAGGGTGTGGAAGCTCAGTCGGTAGCCAACTGCTATACCGCCATTGAGCAGGGCCTGGAAGTTCGTCCGGTTCTGAACAAAATGGACCTGCCACAGGCTGATCCGGACAAAGTGGCACAGGAAATTGAAGAGATTATTGGTATTGATGCCACCGAAGCGGTGCGTTGCAGTGCCAAGAGCGGCCTGAATGTTGAAGACGTGCTGGAAGATCTGGTGGCTCACATTCCGCCACCGGAAGGTGATCCGGAAGCACCATTGCAGGCACTGATCATCGACTCCTGGTTTGACTCCTACCTGGGGGTTGTGTCCCTGATCCGGGTGAAAAACGGCTCCATCAAAAAAGGCGACAAGGTGCGTCTGAAGTCGACTGGTCGCGACCATATCGTTGACGATGTGGGTTACTTCACACCGAAGATGACCAAGCGCCCGCAGCTGGGTACCGGTGAAGTAGGTTATCTGGTGGCCAGCATCAAGGACATTCACGGTGCGCCAGTTGGCGATACCATCGTAACCACCAAAAATGCAGACGATATTCCGTCGCTGCCAGGCTTCCAGAAAGTGAAGCCACAGGTGTATGCCGGTCTGTTCCCGGTATCGTCCGATGATTTTGAAGCTTTCCGTGATGCGCTGGAAAAGCTGTCGCTGAACGATGCCTCGCTGTTCTATGAACCGGAAAACTCCGATGCACTGGGCTTTGGTTTCCGCTGTGGCTTCCTCGGTATGCTGCACATGGAAATCATTCAGGAGCGTCTGGAGCGCGAATACGATCTCGATCTGATCACCACCGCACCAACGGTAATTTACGAAGTGGTTACCCGTAAGGGCGAAACCCTGCGCGTCGATAACCCATCGAAACTGCCGGATGCCGGCATTATCGAAGAAATGCGCGAGCCAATCGCTGAATGTAATATTCTGGTGCCACAGGATTATCTGGGTAATGTGATCTCGCTGTGTATCGAGAAACGTGGTGTGCAGGTTGATATGCAGTACACAGGTACTCAGGTCTCACTGCGCTATGAAATTCCGCTGGCCGAAGTGGTTATGGATTTCTTCGACCGTCTGAAGTCTGCCAGCCGAGGCTTTGCTTCACTGGACTACAGCTTCGTTCGCTTCCAGGAGGCACCGCTGGTGCGTCTGGACGTACTGGTTAACGGCGAGAAAGTGGATGCTCTGGCAGTGATTATGCACCGTGACAGCGTTCGCCGCCGTGGTGCTTCCCTGACTGAAAAAATGAAAGAGCTGATTCCGCGCCAGATGTTCGACGTGGCAATCCAGGCAGCCATTGGTAATCAGGTGGTGGCACGGACCACAGTGAAAGCATTACGTAAGAACGTTACCGCCAAGTGTTATGGTGGTGACGTCAGCCGTAAGAAGAAACTGCTGCAGAAGCAGAAAGAAGGTAAGAAGCGTATGAAGCAGATCGGTAGCGTGGAGATTCCACAGTCTGCTTTCCTCGCAGTACTTAAAGTTGATGATTAAGCTGGAGTTTTAACATGCGTCGTCAGAGCGGTATGTCATTTTCGTCGGTGGTTGCACTGGTAGCCTTAATTGCGCTGCTGATCAAAGCGGCAATTGCTATTGTCCCTATGTACTGGGATAACAAAATGCTGACCACCGTTCTCGACACCATGGCGGAATCCGGTGAAGTGACCATTGATTCCAAGCCCAACAAAGTAAAGCAGTTGCTGGAGCAGCGCATGCTGCGCAACGGCCTGCGTATGAACTTTGACCAGTTGACTATTCAACCTCACAAACACGCGCTGGTTCTCGACTGGCCATACGAAGTTCGCGGAACCTGGCTGGCCAACGTCGATCTGGTTGTCCGCTTTAATCAGCACAAAGAATTTACCCACAGTGAATAACCCTCTGCTTAAGCTTTCCCAGCGTCTCGGCTACGAATTCAAAGACGAAGCGCTGGTGACCCTGGCGCTGACCCACCGCAGTAAAGGTGGCACCAACAACGAACGCCTCGAATTTCTCGGCGACTCCATTCTTAATTTTGTTATTGCCGAAGATTTATTCCGTCGTTTCAGTCAGGCGAAAGAAGGCAAACTCAGCCGCCTGCGTGCGCGTATGGTGAAAGGCCATACGCTGGCAGCCATTGCCCGTGAATTCGGCCTGGGCGATTTTTTGCTGCTGGGTTCAGGTGAATTAAAAAGTGGCGGTCATAAGCGCGATTCGATCCTCGCTGACAGTGTTGAAGCGCTTATCGGTGCGATCTATCTGGATGCAGGCATGGATGTTGTTCGTGAACGCATTCTGAGCTGGTTTGAGACGCGGCTGAACGAGCTGACGCTGGAAGATCCGATCAAAGATCCGAAAACCCGTCTGCAGGAATACCAGCAGGCTAATAAATCCAGCCTGCCACGCTACGAAGTGCTGAATGTAGAAGGCCCGACAAACGAACAGATCTTTACCGTCGAGGTGCGTATTCCTGAGCAGGCAGATGCTATTGTCGCCCAGGGTACCAGCCGTCGCGCTGCAGAACAGACAGCGGCGGCGCAGATGCTGACTATGCTTGGTGAAACAGATACTACAGGAGAAGAGGAATGACACAGCGTACCGGCTATGTAGCCATTGTTGGTCGTCCGAATGTGGGCAAGTCCACTCTGCTGAATCGTATTCTGGGGCAAAAGCTTTCTATCACCTCACGTAAGCCGCAGACAACCCGGCATCAGATCCTCGGTATCAAAACCGAGAACGATGTGCAGGTGGTGTATGTGGATACCCCGGGGATTCACAAGATTAACGATAAGGCGATCAATCGCTACATGAATAAAGCGGCTACTACAGCCGTGAAAGATGTGGATCTGATTATCCTGATGATCGATCGTCTGCGCTGGACCGATGAAGATGAAATGGCGTTGCAGGCAGTTAAGTCGCAACGAGCGCCGGCTATTCTGGTGGTGAATAAAGTCGACTTTATTCGTGAAAAAGAAGAGCTGCTGCCATTTCTGGAAGAGGTCAGTAAAAAGCACACCTTCGACCAGGTGATTCCGGTCAGCGCTAAAACCGGTCACAACGTCGAACGTCTGGAAAGTCTGATCGAAAGCTATATGCCGGAAAGTGGTTATTTCTATCCGGAAGATCAGATCACCGATCGTACCTCACGTTTTCTGGCAGCCGAACTGGTGCGTGAAAAAATCATGCGCCAGTTAGGTGATGAATTGCCGTATTCCATGACCGTGGAAGTGGAAGAATTCATTCATTCAGGCGAGCTGATTGAAATCTCTGCGCTGATTCTGGTTGAGCGGGCGTCGCAGAAACGCATCGTGATTGGCGATGGTGGTTACCGTATCAAACAGATCGGTATTGAAGCGCGCAAGGACATGGAAATTCTGTTCGACTGTAAGGTCATGCTCAAGCTTTGGGTGAAAGTTAAAGCCAACTGGTCTGACGACGAGCGCGCCTTGCGCAGTCTGGGTTACGACGACCGCCTGAGCTGATATGGCCAGCCTGTATCTGCTGCGCCGGCAGCCATTGCGTGAACATGAATGGCTGCTGGATATTTTTTCGCAGCAGCACGGCCGACTGTCTGTGGTTGCTGGTCGCAGTAACCAGATTCCTGATTTATTACAGTGCTGTGATGGAGACTGGGTCAGTGCCGAAGACTGGCCTCGTATCCGTGGCTTGCGTCCTGCGCAGGCATCCTCGCTGAAAGGTCCCGCGCTGTATTGCGCCCTGTATATCACGGAGTTGCTGACACGCTTACTGCCCCGTGGTGAAGCGTTGCCGGACGTCTTTCTGGCGTATCAGGAAACGCTGCAGGCACTGGCGGTCAGTCAGCTGCCCGACCCCTGGTTACGATTATTTGAAGTGCGATTACTCAGCGCGCTGGGCTATGGGTTCTCCTGGCAGCAGGATGCTCAGGGGCAACCGCTGCAGGCTGACAGCCGTTACCTGTTCGTGCCGCGTGAAGGCTTCGCCATCAGCGAGCGGGGTATTAAGGGAGCTGATCTGATTGCCTTTGCCCGCACAGAACGTGACAATCCGGCAGCATGGGTTACGGCCAAGCAGGTGCTGCGCATCGCCATCGATGATCTTCTGGAGCGGCCGTTAACCAGCCGTGAATTATTTATGCCGATCCCAGCCGGGAAGGTTAAGGAGCCAAAGTGAAAAATCCAAAACGTGTACTGTTGGGTGTGAACATTGACCATGTGGCGACCTTGCGTCAGGCCCGTGGTACTACGTATCCCGATCCGGTTCAGGCGGCATTTATCGCTGAAGAAGCCGGCGCCGATGGCATTACTATTCATCCGCGTGAAGATCGTCGTCACATCCAGACCCGTGATGTTTACGTGCTGGCAGAAACTCTGGCCACACGCATGAATCTGGAAATGGCGGTCACTGATGCCATGCTCGAGCTGGCGGAAGAAGTCATGCCGCCGGCCACTTGTCTGGTACCGGAAAAACGCGAAGAGTTGACCACTGAAGGCGGTCTGGATGTCTGTGGTCAGGAAGAGCATATCCGTCGTGCGGTGGAGCGCCTGCAGGCGATCGGCTCGGAAGTTTCTTTGTTTATCGACCCCGATGAAGCACAGATTGACGCCACGGTGCGTGTCGGCGCCCCGGTGATTGAATTGCACACCGGTCGTTATGCGGATGCCGAAAGTGAAGCGGAACAGCAGGCCGAACTGGAGCGTATTCGTCATGCTGCCAGTTATGCCCACGACAAAGGCCTGATCGTTAATGCGGGCCATGGTCTTAATTACCACAATGTTGAAGCCATCGCGGCCATTCCGTACATGAATGAGCTTAACATTGGCCACGCTATTGTCGCGCGTGCGGTATTTGTCGGCCTGAAAGACGCCGTGCGTGAGATGCGTGATTTACTGGAAGCCGCTACTTTTCGCCCATGAATGAGCAACCGGAATTTCCGCTGGAGCAGGTGGTCGGAATCGGTACCGACCTGCTGGATTCACAGCGCATCGTAGCCGCGCTGGCGCGTCACGGTGAACGCTTTGTTAAGCGCATTCTGACTGAGCGGGAACAGCAGATTTATCATCAGCGCGCTGACAGCCTGAATTTTCTCGCCAAACGTTACGCCGCCAAAGAGGCGCTGGCGAAAGCCTTGGGCACCGGTATTGCGAAAGGCGTGGGCTTTCAGCAACTGGAAGTGCTTGCTGATGACGCGGGAGCTCCGCTGGTGACTCTGTATGGTGCTGCGGCTGAGCGTCTGCAGGCGCTGGGTGGGCAAAAGGCCTTCGTCAGTTTGTCCGACGAAGGCGATCTGATTCAGGCGTTTTCTGTGCTTTGCTGAGCTGGATCGTTCAGCGCTGCTGCCAGAATCTGACGCCAGTTGTTAGTGTGTGCCCAGTTTTGCAGAGTGGCGGCATCTTCGGTCAGCTGCCGCATCAGCGCCGGATAGTCACCGCTATTGCCTGATTTGAGGCTGGTTTCAAAGCGTTCCAGTGTACTGCGCAGGCAGGGCACACCGCAGTAGCGGGTAGCGCCATGTATGCGATGCACTTTCTCCAGCAGCAGGTCGAGGTTCTCCTCTTCCCAGGCCTCCATCGCCACTTCCATATCTTTGCTCATAGAGTCGAGCAACATAGTGAACATATCTTCGGCGAGATCCAGTTTACGACTGGCGCAGCGCAGTGCTGTGTGAGCGTCAAAGACCTGATCGCAACGGCTGTCACGTTCAGGACTGACGGCTAACGGCTGGGTTTCTGCTTCTTCAGCCAGCGCACAGTGGAAGCCGGTCCAGCGTTCAACGCAGGCTGATAACTGCTCCTGGCTGATTGGCTTGGTCTGGTAGTCGTTCATGCCTGCCTTCAGCAGTGCTTCTTTTTCGTCAGCCATCGCGTGGGCGGTCAGAGCCACAATCGGCAGAGAGCTGCGTCCTGGCAGTAAACGAATTTCCTGTGTGGCTTCCAGGCCGTTCATGCCCGGCATCTGGATATCCATGAACACCATATCAACCTGGGTTTCGGCCACCATGTCGATGGCTTCGCGGCCGCTGTTTGCCGACAGGGTTTTAACTCCCAGCTCGGTGAGCAGGGTAACCACCAGTTTCAGGTTGGCGTCATTGTCATCGACTGCCAGTACCACTGGCGCTTCCTGAGGTGCCAGCTGGCCACCCTGAGCAAGGTTTTGCTGATTGTGATCGCTGAGCTCATCACCACGTAAAATATGCGCCAGCGCCTGATGCAGTTTGCGGTGGCTGAACGGCTGGCTCAGGCTGATGCGAGCGCCATAGGATTTGAGCAGGTCCAGGTCTTCATGGCGCACACTGTCGACCATGGCCAGTACATCGACCTGCATAGCATCAAGACGGCTCAGCAGCGACATGGTTGCCGTGTCACGCAGCTGGGCACGAGATACCGACAGCACTACACAGCCGGACGTTGCACCGCTGCTGATGAGATCCAGCAGCTGGTTGCGTGTTTCAAACTCCTGGTGATTAACCTGCCACTGGGTCAGCAGGGCAGCGATATTCATGCGATTGAGCAACGACGGCTCAAGCAGCAGCACATTGCCGGTTTCAAGTGGGGCAAGCGCATTCACTGGTTCGCTGAGGCCGGTCTGAATGTGGAACGAGAAGGTCGAACCGCGACCTTGCTGACTACTGACGCGGATGTCGCCGTGCATGGCCTCAACCAGAGCACGGGAAATAATCAGACCCAGTCCGGTACCACCGAACTGGCGGGTGGTGCTGGCGTCGGCCTGAGTAAAGGCGGTGAAGATCTTACTGATCTGCTCATCGCTCATACCGATGCCGGTATCCTGAATGTCGAAGTTGATACTGGCGCGTTTGTCGTCACTGCTGATCAGCGACACACGCAGGGTTACGCCACCGCGTTCAGTGAATTTAATGGCATTGTTGATCAGGTTGGTCAGAATCTGTTTCAGGCGCAGTGGATCACCCTGAATGTGGACCGGCACTTCGGAGTAAATCAGATGAGACAGCTCCAGTCCCTTGGCGTAGGCCACCGGTGCAAGCATCGTCAGCACTTCGTCGATAACATCGCGCAGGTTAAAGGCGGTGCGTTCAATGATGAGTTTGCCAGCATCAATTTTCGACAGATCGAGAATATCGTCGATGATTTTAAGCAGGTCGGAGGACGAGCGACGAATAGTCTGCAGGTAGTCGGTCTGGCGGTCATCGACGTGGGTGCGTGCCAGCAGGTCACTGAAGCCGATAATGCCATTCAGAGGCGTACGAATTTCATGGCTGACGTTGGCGAGGAACTCAGATTTCATACGGCTGGCTTCCAGTGCCTGCTTACGGCCGATGTTCAGCTCGCGGTTACGTACTTCCAGTTCATCCAGCGTTTCCTGCAAGTCGCGGGTGGTCTGTTCAATATTCTGTTGCTGCTCACTGTTGGCCCGCTGCAGTGCGCTGGCCATCGCATTAATACCGGACGACAGCTGCTGAAATTCCGTTGCGCCGGAAATGTGCAGGCGCGTATCCAGCTGGCCGTCTTCAAGATTGCGGATGGCGCCAACAATATTCGACAGCGGCTCGGAGATCTGGCGGCTTACACGCAGGGCAATCAGGGTACAGATCAGCAGGGTCAGCAGGATTACCGTCGATGACGTTGCAATGTGCTGGTAGCGGGCGAGCTGAGTATTGGCCGTCGATAGTTCCAGTTCGGCCCAGCCCAGCAGGCGGATTTCCTGTGCTTCGAGAGCGTAAAACTGATCCGACAGCTGATCCGGAATTACCAGATTCTGGGCGAATACCGGCGCGCGCACCCGCACGGAGCCTTCGGTGTTCAGCAGTTGCAGCTGGTTATCGGTCAGTTCGGCTGAGCCAATACGTTCAGTGAGCATTTTCGGCCCGGAGTGAGCCAGAATCTCGACGTCCTGGTTGTAGATACTGACGGAGCGGACGTCGCGTTCTTCCAGCATATTGTTGGCGATGTTCTGCAGGATGCCACTGTTGCCGGTCATGATGCCGTACTCACAGGTTGGCGCCAGTTGTTTGGCCATAGCCAGAGCACGCTGGTCCAGCAGGTCATCGAGATTGCCGGAATGCTGCGTCATAAAAAAGCTGCCGAGAATCAGCGAAATAATAATGCCTGGCAATAAGGCCAGAAACAGAATACGGCTCTGAATGGTCCAGCTTTTCATAGTGACCCGGTAACGATGGAGTAAAGGGCCAGAATAAAGGTCTGCCCGGCGGGGCGCAATGGACACACACGCCGCAGGTGGGCGGCAGAAGATATAACCAAATCACCAATTGATATTACCGCAGCCCGGTAGTCGCAGTTACACTGTGCGCCTTTCAGTTATAAGCAGTGATAAGTGAGATTCACCGTGACCGATATTCGTTACCCTACTATTGCCGATTGCGTTGGCAATACTCCTCTGGTTCGCCTGCAGCGCCTGCTGCCTGCCGACAGCAGCAATACCGTATTGCTGAAGCTTGAAGGTAACAATCCGGCGGGTTCGGTGAAGGATCGCCCGGCACTGTCGATGATTAATCTGGCTGAAAGCCGGGGCGATATTCATCCGGGTGATACGCTGATTGAAGCAACCAGCGGTAACACGGGGATTGCGCTGGCCATGGCGGCGGCGATCAAAGGCTATCGCATGATTCTGATTATGCCGGACAACGCCACCATGGAACGTCGCTGGGCGATGGAAGCCTACGGAGCACAACTGATTCTGGTGTCCAAAGAAGAAGGCATGGAAGGCGCGCGCGATCTCGCACTGGCGATGGAAGCGAAGGGCGAAGGCAAGGTGCTTAATCAGTTCGGTAACGGCGATAACCCGGAAGCTCACTATTACAGCACAGGTCCGGAGCTGTGGGCCCAGACCCAGGGGCAGATTACCCACTTTGTGAGTTCAATGGGAACAACCGGCACCATTATGGGCACGTCACGTTACCTGAAGGAACAGAACCCGGCGATTGAGATTGTTGGTCTGCAGCCCGCAGAGTGCGCTGCTATTCCGGGGATTCGTCGCTGGCCGGAGGCGTACTTGCCGACCATCTTCGAACGTGATCGCGTCGATCAGATACTGGATATCAGTCAGGAGGAGGCAGAACACACCATGCGCGAGTTGGCGCGTCGTGAAGGTATCTTCTGCGGTGTATCATCTGGTGGTGCTGTTGCAGGGGCGCTGCGTATCGCCGAGCAGGTCACGAACGCCACGATTGTCGCGATTATCTGTGATCGCGGTGACCGCTACCTGTCATCCGGGGTCTTTGCCCCGCGTTAACGGTTGAAAAAGGCTGGCTGGCCCCCATACTGTGCGCCAGACTCCGTGGCCATCGCCACGACGATAAGGATTACAGGTGAAACCGGCCAGCTCTTCACAACGACTCACACTTCAGATTGATAACCTCACTTCCGACGGGGAAGGGGTTGCCCGTCGCAACAGGGACATCTATTTCGTACCCGGAGCCTTGCCGGGAGAAGAGGTGGAAGTCGTTCTGGACGGGCGTCGCCGCAAAGTCTGGCAGACTCGCCTGCTTAATATTATTCAAACCTCCGACCAGCGCGTACAACCGCAATGCCCTCATTATCAGCGCTGCGGCGGTTGTGATCTTCAGCATCTGGCGTATGCGGGCCAGGTCAGCTTTAAGCAGGATCGCGTCGCGCGTGAACTGATGCGTCAGAAGGTTGACGTGCCTGAGTGGGCGGATGCTATTACCGGCCAACCCTGGCACTACCGTCGCAAAGCCCGCCTGGGTGTGCGCTCAAGCAAGGAGCGTGATGAGGTTTTCGTTGGCTTCCGAGAGGCGGCATCGAAGCACCTGACCAACATTGATCGCTGTCCGGTACTGGACGACAACCCGGCACTCGACTGGGCCTGGTGGCGCGAGCTGATTCAGCAGCTGCAGGGGCGGGCGGTAATCACTCAGATTGAACCCTTACTCGCAGATAATGCTCTGGCTCTGGTGCTGCGCGTTCTCAAACCGTTATCCGCCGCTGATCAGCAGGTTCTGACTGATGCCCTGCAGGAGCTGGCGTCGGACGTAGAGTTGCAGTTGTGGCTGAAAACAGACAAAGACCAGCCGCCACATTGCGTCTGGCCGGATAAGCCTCAGCCTCTGCACCACGTCGTCGATGGCATGGAGCTGCGTATTCAGCCGGATGATTTCGTTCAGGTGAATGGTGCGGTCAACCGGGCCATGGTTGAGCAGGCAATGACATGGCTTGCGCCAGGTGAGAACGAAGTGTTGTGGGATCTGTTCGCCGGCCACGGCAATTTCAGTATGCCGCTGGCAAAACGCTGTTCAGGTGTTTTTGCGGTGGAAGGCGACGAGACTATGGTGGCCAGTCTAAGCCAACAGTCTGAGAAGTTGGCCCTTCCTTTGCAGGCAAAATGCGCCGACCTCAGTGGTCAGGGCGGGCTGGCTGATCTGCCACAACCGGATGCCGTGCTGCTGGACCCACCGCGTGCCGGTGCCGCAGGTGTGATGAACGAGCTCGTCGAACGTAAGGTACCGCGCGTACTTTATGTGTCATGTGATGCCGCGACGCTGGCGCGAGACCTGAATGTGCTGGTGGCTGCAGGTTATAAAGTTAAAAAAGCCGGGATCATGGATATGTTCCCGCAGACGCACCATGTTGAAACCATGGTGTTGCTGGAAGCGGGTCGTCGCTGACAGCTGAACAAGGGAATGGATGGCACGTCTGACGTGTCATAAGACAATCATTATATAAGCCCTGAATCCTGCGTACGGTTTCAGGCGACGACAGAAGGCTAATAGTCATGGTTAAGGTCAGAGAAGACCACCCACTGCTTCATGACGGCTCACTGGATGTAGAGAGCTGGCTGCAGAACGTTAAGCAGCAATATGACATCAAGGACCCGGAGGTCCTTGGTCGTGCTTTGCATATTGCCAAACAGGTTTCCGATGAAGCAATCGCCAACCGTACTTACTGGTCTATCGACAGTATGCAGATGGGTATGGAAATGGCTCAGATTCTTCTCGATCTGCGCCTTGACAGTGCCTCTCTGGTTGCGGCCGTACTCTACAGAGCGGTGCGTGAAGGTCGTCTGGCGTTATTGAAAGTTGAGCGTGAGTTTGGTGAAGAAGTCGCCAAACTGATTGAAGGTGTGTTGCGTATGGCGGCCATCAGCGCGATTCAGAAAACCAGCGATAAAATCGTGCTGGGTCAGCGTGAAGCTCAGGTGGAAAACCTGCGCAAAATGCTGGTTGCCATGATTGATGACGTCCGTGTCGCCCTGATCAAGCTGGCCGAACGAACCACCGCCATTCGTGCGGTAAAAGATGGCCCGGAAGACAAGCGTCGTCGTGTGGCGGAAGAAGTCTTTAACGTTTATGCGCCACTGGCTCACCGTCTGGGTATTGGTCATCTGAAGTGGGAGCTGGAAGATCTGGCCTTCCGTTATCTGCAGCCGGATTCCTACAAGAAAATTGCTAAGCTGCTGGATGAAAAACGTCTGGCACGGCAGGACTACATTAATGAAGTGGTGCAACGCCTGCGTGAAGAAATTCACGGCGTTGGTATCAAATGTGATGTGTATGGCCGGGCCAAACATATCTACAGTATCTGGCGTAAAATGAATCGTAAAAATCTGGATTTTTCTCAGATTTACGATATTCGCGCAGTGCGTATTCTGGTGCCGGAAGTACGCGATTGTTACGCCGTGCTTGGTATTGTTCACAGCCAGTGGCGACATATTCCCAACGAATTTGATGACTACATCGCCAACCCGAAAGAAAACGGCTATCGCTCTCTGCATACCGCGGTAATCGGGCCGGAAGGGAAAGTGCTTGAGGTACAGATTCGTACAGACTCTATGCACGAAGATGCCGAGCTTGGTGTCTGTGCTCACTGGTTATACAAAGGCACTGACCTCAATGCCAAGGATCAGGGCTACGAACAGAAAATCGCCTGGCTGCGTCAGGTACTGGAATGGCACGAAGAACTGGACGACCTGCCGGAACTGGCGGGTGAATTACGTGCAGATATTAATCCGGATCGGATTTACGTGTTCACTCCGGAAGGTCACGTGGTGGATCTGCCGCCGAAGGCAACCCCGGTTGATTTCGCTTACCGCGTGCACACCGAAGTCGGCAATAAATGTCGTGGGGCTAAAGTAAATGGCCGCATCGTACCGCTGACGTATCTGCTTAAAAACGGTGAGCAGGTTGAAATTCTCACCAGCGCCAATGCCCACCCAAGCCGCGACTGGTTGTATCCGGATGCGGGTTATATTCACACCACGCGGGCGCGGGCTAAAGTTGCGCACTGGTTTAAATTACAGGCACGCGATCAGAATATCGACGAAGGCCGGCAGATGGTGCTGCGCGAGCTGGACCGTCTTGATCTGGCCAACGAACCGCTGGTGGATGTCGCGCAGGACATGAACATGAAGTCCGTTGACGACATGTACGCTGCTGTTGGCGCCGGAGACCTGCGGGTCGGTCAGATTGTACATGCGGTACTGAAGCGAGTGGATTCTGGTACCCCGCAGCAGGAGCTGCCGCTGGCACGCCGCTCTGAGCCCGCGACGCGTAATACTGAATCTGACGGCATTTATATTGAAGGCGTCGGCAATCTGCTGACCCATCTGGCGCAATGCTGTCAGCCGGTGCCGGGTGACGATATCAAAGGCTACATCACCATCGGGCGTGGCGTGACCGTGCATCGCAGTGACTGCGACAATTTGCTGCATATGGAAGCGACCGAACCACAGCGGGTGTTGCAGGTAAGCTGGGGTAACCGTCCGCACCACACTTACCCTGTGGACATGCTGATTCAGGCGTACGACCGGACTGGTTTGCTACGTGATGTGTCGGCTGTGCTGGCGAATGAACGGGTTAACGTTATCGCCGTGAACACGCTGTCGAATCAGGGTGAGAACACGGCCAACATGCAGATAACCATCGAGGTTGAGAGCCTTGAGCGCTTTGGTCGTCTGATGAATAAAATTGCACAGCTGCCGAACGTGGTATCTGCCAAACGCGTGCGCAATGGAGCGCGTCTGTGATGTATCAGCTCGACGATCTGCTGTATCTGATGCGCCGTCTGCGTGATCCGCAGACCGGCTGTCCGTGGGATCTGAAGCAGGATTTCGCCACTATCGTTCCGCATACGCTGGAAGAGGCTTATGAAGTGGCTGATGCCATTGAACGCCAGGACTGGTCGCATGTGGAAGAAGAGCTGGGCGATCTTTTGTTTCAGGTGATCTTCTATGGCCAGATTGCTGATGAACGTAAGCTGTTTAACTTAGGGTCAATAATCCACCGCCTGGTGGAAAAGCTGATTCGCCGTCATCCTCATGTTTTTCCACTGGGAACCCTGCACAGTGAGCGCGACCCGGCGGTCAGTCCGCAAGAGGCAGAGATTAATGCCAACTGGGATGCGATCAAGCAGCAGGAAAAAGCCCTTAAGCCACAGATAGCGGAAAGTATGCTGGACGATGTTCCGGTGGCAATGCCGGCGCTGACACGTTCGGTGAAAATTCAGAAGAAAGTCAGCAAGGTGGGCTTTGACTGGCCTGATATCGCAGGCGTTGTGGATAAAATCCGCGAAGAACTGGCCGAAGTGGAGGACGAGCTGGAGCAAAGGGATGAGTCCCGGCTGCAGCATGAAATCGGTGACCTTTTATTTGCTGTGACCAATCTGGCACGGCACGTGAAAATTGACCCAGAAACTGCTTTACGCTCAGCCAATGATCGTTTCAGTCGGCGCTTTGCCGACGTTGAAAAGCGCATAGCCGAACAGGGTGGCTGGCAAACCGCCACCCAGGACAGCATGGAAAGTGCCTGGCAGTACGCCAAGCAACAGGAAGCTAAGGCAGACTGAGCCCTGTTAATGTGCGTCTTTCTGCAGGCGTACCATATGCTTTCGGGTCAGCTCCAGAAATTGTGGCGTTGGCCCGACATCTTCATACACCGGGAAGCCTTCTTCATCGCGTTCAATGACTTTGTCTCCGGCGACGTATGGGAATCCGCTGGTCAGATCAGACAGAGCAGCGCTGATCAGGTCTCTCAACAGTCTTTCTTTCGTACATCCTGGAAACATTTCTGCCAGTGCTTCCAGTCGTGCAGCATCGCGTACATTTAATGGCAGCGCATACTGAGTTTCGGTCAGCGGCTCGCCAAATTCCTTTTCCCAATGGGTTAATAATTCTGAAGCTTTCATGCGGTTAATTCCTTTGCTGAGTTCCTTCAGCTTAGAACGTTCGTGGGGAGAAAGGTTGCTTCGTCAACAAAGTGTTACCGAAATCCTGACATTTGATGCAATTTGTGGCCTGTACGACTATCGTGGAAAGGGTGTGGCATCGGTTGCTGTTTCAGTGCCATATTGCTACTCATGGAATTTCCGCACACTCATAGAATCATGGGCAGAGGAGCAGTTATGAGCAAACAGGAAGCCTTGCAGTTAGACCCCTTGCTGAGAGATAAAGTCCGCCTGCTGGGAAACCTTCTCGGTCACACCATCGAAAATCAGTACGGCGACGAAATGCTGCGGCGTATTGAAGATATCCGTAAACAGGCGAAAAAAGCCCGTGCTGGTGACAACGCTGAACGTGATCGCCTGCTGGCACTGCTGAAAACCATGCCGGATGACGCACTGGTTCCTGTAGTGCGAGGTTTCAATCAGTTCCTGAATCTCGCCAATATTGCTGAGCAACAGCATGGAGCCAGCTGGCGCCGTCAGGATTTTCATCAGGATGAAGTCGAGCAGATGTTTAATTCCCTGCTCGACCGGCTGCAGGCCTCCGGTGTGGATGGTGTCGAACTGACACACAAAGTGGCCGATACCAATATTGAGCTGGTACTGACGGCTCACCCTACTGAAATTACCCGCCGGACCCTTATTCAGAAATACGACCTGATCGCGAGTCTGCTACAACAGCGTGATGACCTGCGTGATGACCATCCATCGCTGCCACACATAGAACAGCAATTGTCTTCTCTGGTGGAAGAAATCTGGTACACCGATGAAATTCGTCAGGTGCGTCCTACTGCTGTAGATGAGGCAAAATGGGGTTTTGCCGTTATTGAAAATTCGTTGTGGCAGGCTGTGCCGGATTTACTGCGCAATCTGGATGAATCATTGCGTGAGCGTGGTGCCGGTGCATTACCACTGACCGCGGCACCGGTGCGTTTCTCTTCCTGGATGGGGGGGGACCGTGATGGCAATCCGAACGTAACCTCAGTGGTTACCCGTGAAGTGCTGCATCTGGCACGCTGGATGGCGGCCGATCTGTTTTTACGCGACGTTGAAGAGTTAAGCATGCAGTTATCGATGTCTGCAGCATCTGCCGAGCTGAAACATTACATTGGCGAGGAAACGCTTGAGCCGTACCGGCGTTGTCTGCATAGCGTGCGAGAACGCCTGGAAGATACCAAGGTGTGGGCGGCGGCGATGGCGAAAGGTCAGGACAGCCACTGCCAGCCATTATTGGATGAAGAAGAGCTGCTGCAACCGTTAATGCTTTGCTATCACAGCCTGGTCGACTGCGGACAGGAGAGCGTCGCTAATGGCCTGCTCCTTGATACCCTGCGCCGCGTTGCCTGTTTTGGCCTGACTTTATTGCGACTGGATGTTCGTCAGGAATCTACGCGTCATGCTGATGTGTTGCAGGAGATTTGTCATTTTTACGGCTGGGGTGATTACCACAGCTGGGACGAAGAGAAAAAGCAGACGTTTCTGATCACTGAACTGAAGTCGCGCCGTCCTTTGATACCGGTCAGCTGGCAGCCCTCGGCTGAAGCACAGGAAGTACTGGATACTATGAACGTACTGGCTACCAGAGCCGGCGACGGGGTGTCGTGTTACATCATTTCCATGGCAAGTGAGCCATCGGATGTGCTGGCCGTTGCATTGCTGTTACAAGCCTGTGGCGTACGTGATCATCTGCCCATTGTCCCCTTGTTTGAAACCCTGGATGACCTGAAACAGTCATCACCACGTATGGAAAAACTGTGGTCACTGGAATGGTACCGTGATTACTGTCAGGGCGCTCAGCAAGTGATGATCGGCTACTCCGATTCATCCAAGGATGCCGGACAGCTGGCTGCGGTATGGGCCCAGTACCGGGCGCAGGAATCGTTATCTGCGGTGGCTCGCGACAAAGGCATTCGTCTGCGCCTGTTCCATGGTCGCGGTGGCAGCGTTGGGCGTGGTGGTGGCCCTGCTCACCGGGCGATTCTGGCGCAGCCGCCGGGTTCAGTGGCAAATGGTTTGCGGGTGACAGAGCAGGGCGAAATGATCCGCTTTAAATTCGGTTTACCCGACGTCGCTACCCGTAACCTGAAGGTATACGTTTCTGCTGTACTCGAAGCGAACCTGCTACCGCCAGAAGCTCCGGGTGAGGAATGGCGTGAGATGATGGAGCAGCTGGCTGCTGACGGCGTCAAATCCTATCGGGCGATGGTGCGCGATACCGCCGACTTTGTTCGTTATTTTCGTTCAGCAACCCCTGAGCAGGAACTGGGCAAGCTGGCATTAGGTAGCCGTCCGGCGCGGCGTAAAAGCGGTGGTGGTATTGAAACCTTGCGTGCAATTCCGTGGATTTTTGCCTGGACGCAAATGCGTCTGATGTTACCCGCATGGTTAGGCTCTGACGAAGCTCTCGGCACAGCAATAGCTGCCGGAAAGCTTGATGAGCTACGATCGATGTATCAGGGCTGGCCATTTTTCCGTACTTATATCGATATGCTGGAAATGGTGTTGTCGAAAGCCGATGCAGAAATCGCCCATTATTATGAAGCGCGCCTGGTGGAGCCTGAATTGCAGCCACTTGGAAGTCAGCTTCGCAGTCGTATGGCCACTATTCGTGCTCATGTTCTGCAGATTAAGGAGCAGCAAAGCCTGCTGCAGAATAACCTGGCATTGCAGCAGTCGATGAGTGTACGTAATCCATACACAGATCCTTTGCACTACCTGCAGGCTGAGTTGCTCTATCGCGAGCGTCAGGATCAGGATGTGATCAGCGCTGAAGTTGAAAAGGCGTTAAAAGTCAGTATGGCCGGCATCGCCGCTGGTATGCGTAACACTGGCTGATTCCCCGCACCGCGCCAGTATTGGCGCGGTTTCTTTTTGTCGTCTATACCAAAGTCTGGCGTTCTCACGGCTGTATTTTCGTGACAATCACTTGAGCAATAGTGGCGCTCGGAGTAAGGTTAGGCCTATTTTTCTCAAGGCTGGTCGAAAATTGAACAATTTAGGCCTGCTGAACAGTTTCTATTAACCACGAGGAGTATGCGCATGCGCGTAATTCTGTTGGGTGCGCCAGGTGCTGGTAAAGGTACTCAGGCTCAGTTTATTTGTGACAAATTTGCTATTCCGCAGATTTCAACTGGCGATATGCTGCGTGCAGCGGTGAAAGCTGGTACTGAACTCGGCCTGAAAGTAAAAGAAATCATGGAAACCGGTGGTCTGGTTTCTGATGAACTCATCATCGGTCTGGTGAAAGAGCGTATTCAGGAAGCAGATTGTGCAAATGGTTTCCTGTTTGATGGTTTCCCGCGCACCATTCCTCAGGCTGAAGCGCTGCTCGAAGCAGGCGTTGATATCGACTATGTTGTTGAAATCGATGTTGCTGATGAAGAGATTGTAAAACGTCTGAGCGGCCGTCGTGTTCATCCGGGTTCCGGTCGTGTTTATCATGTTGTTTACAATCCACCAAAAGTGGAAGGTAAAGACGACGAATCAGGTGAAGATCTGGTTCAGCGTGATGACGACCAGGAAGAGACCGTTCGTAAACGTCTGGCGATCTATCACGATCAGACTGCCCCTCTGGTTAGCTTCTATAAGTCTCTGCGTGCAGAAAAAGGTGAAGCGGCTCCTGAGTATGCTCATATTCCAGGTATTGGCTCCCTGCAGGAAATCACTGATCGTGTAATGGCTTCTCTGCAGAAGTAACAGACGCGATTGAAGAAAAGGGCCGTAAGGCCCTTTTTTTGTGCACGGCGTATTCAGCCGGATAGTAAGAAAACCGTAAAGCGTCACTGAATAGTCAAACTTTTTTCAGGACATTCAATAAGTTACCTTAATTGAATATCGGCTTCTGTATTTACTTAACAGTTTATAAGTCAGAAGAATTCATTCCATTAATACGAACTGAGGTTCGGTTATATAATCCTCTGGCAGAGTGATATTCATTTTCCGGCTTTATGATTTAACGACTCGCGAGAATAAATATCGGCGCCTTATTTTACACCCGGTAAGTAAAAAGACCGCTCTGGCCTGCTTAGTCCGTTAAATATTTTGGTATTTGTATAATAAAAATACTATTATTGATTCTGGTTAGCTTCAGTGCATATATATTTGTGCTAGCGTTCAGATTACCTGATCAGAAAAACTTCAGAGGAAAGCAAAATGGCCAGACCTAAAAAAGCTCCAGCTAAACGCGGTCGTAAGCCGGCAGCGACTAAAGCTGCTGATGCAGTACCTGCTGTTGTAGCAAAAGCAGCAGCCGCAGCTGAAAAAGCAGCCGCAGCCGTCACTAAACAAATGGCTAAGGTAGAAGCTGCTGGTAAAAAAGCAGATGCTGCTAAAGCAAAAACAACCCCTGCTGGTAAGCGTGCGGCGGCAACTGCTGCAGCAGCTCTGAAAGCAGAAAAAGCAAAACTGGCTTCTCTGAAAGCAGCTGCACGTACTGCCACCATCGCAGTTAAAGCGGCTGAAATTGAAGCGAAAGGCGAAGAAGCCGCTGCTAAAGCGAAAGCAGCTGTTGAAGCTTTTGCTGCCACACTGGCCGCTAAAGCAGATGCTGATCTGGCTAAAGCCGTTGCCGCTTTTGAAGCTAAGTGGAAGAAAACCCGCAGCAAGCAGGATGCAGCTAAAGTTGCGGCACGCACTAAAAAAGAGAATACAAAAGCAGCGGCTGAAGCTAAAAAGCTGAAAGCCAAAGCAGAAGCTCTGACTAAGCCTGCAGCAGCGCCTAAGCGTCGTGGCCGTCCGGCTAAAGCTAAGCCAGCGGCAGATGCGGCACCTAAGCGTCGCGGTCGTCCACCAAAGGCGAAGCCAGCAGCTGAAGCAGCAGCGCCGAAGCGTCGTGGTCGTCCGGCTAAGGCAAAAGCCGCTGCACCTGCAGCAGCGCCTAAGCGTCGTGGTCGTCCAGCGAAAGCGAAGCCAGCAGCATCTGCTGCGGCGGCAGCGCCAAAGCGTCGTGGCCGTCCACCTAAAGCGAAAGTGGAAGCCTGATTAAAGAAAGCCCGGTTCATTCCGGGCTTTTTTTTTGGTTCATCGCATTTAAGCGTGAAAAATGAGAACGGCAGTAAAATCGGTTAAGTTTGCATTCGCCAAAACCCAAACAAAACCGA
>NZ_JAEDAH010000001.1 GCF_020320395.1 Thalassolituus marinus
CTTAATCCGTCACCGCCCGACCCAAACAAAAACGAGCCTCAGATGAGGCTCGTTATATGATCCCGAAACTGTGGGACAGCAGTGACCTTACGGTGGCTTTTTTATTGGCTTTAAACTTCCTGCAAGCGAAGCTCTTTCGGCAGAGAAAACACTACATTCTCCGGAATCCCCTCAATCTCCTGCGGCTGCTCTCCACCAAGTGAGACCAGTTTTTCCACCACCGCTTTCACCAGCACTTCAGGTGCAGATGCTCCCGCAGTGATACCGACCGCATTTACACCTTGCAGCCATGCAGCTTCGATTTCATCTGCACTGTCGATCAGGTAAGCCTTAGCCCCCATGCGCTCACCCAGTTCGCGTAAACGATTAGAGTTTGAACTGTTCGGCGAGCCAACCACTAACAGCAGATCACAATCCGCTGACAGTGTTTTTACAGCATCCTGACGATTCTGTGTGGCGTAACAGATATCGTCCTTACGCGGTCCCTGAATATCCGGAAACTTCGCGCGCAGCGCATCGATAACACGTGAGGTATCATCCATCGACAACGTCGTTTGCGTGACGTAGAACAGCTTCTGAGGATCATTAACATCCAGATTGGCAGCGTCAGCTTCATCTTCCACAAGATAAATATGACCACCCTTACTGTCGTCGTACTGGCCCATGGTTCCCTCAACTTCCGGGTGACCTTTATGACCAATTAACAGACACTCACTGCCATCCGCACTGTAACGGGCAACTTCCAGATGAACTTTGGTTACCAATGGGCAGGTTGCATCAAATACGCGCAAACCACGGTCTGCTGCATTTTTCCGCACCTGCTGCGATACGCCATGAGCAGAAAAAATAACGATACTGTCGTCCGGCACTTCATCAAGTTCATCGACAAAAATTGCGCCGCGATCACGCAGGCCATTCACCACGAATTTGTTATGCACCACTTCATGACGCACATAAATCGGTGGTTCAAATAAATCGAGCGCGCGGTTAACAATGTCAATCGCCCGGTCAACACCGGCACAGAATCCGCGTGGATTGGCCAGTTTAATCTTCATTGCTGACTTCCAGAATCTGTACTTCGAAATCCAGAGTTTTACCAGCCAGTGGGTGGTTAAAATCAACCGTCACCCAGTCGCCTTCTACGGCTGAAATTACACCAGGAAGCTCAGCACCCTGCGCATCAGCAAACGAAACCATGAGACCTTCGGCAACCGGCATATCCACCGGGAAAGTATTACGTTTCATTTCCTGCACATTTTGCGGATTTGGCTGACCAAACGCTTTCTCCGGCGGAATCTGCAACGTCTTATGATCACCCGTCGTGAGACCAAGCAGATACTCTTCAAAGCCCGGCAGCAGATTGCCATCGCCCAGTGTAAATTTCGCCGGCTCACGCTCGAACGTGGAATCAACCACCTGGCCATCTTCCAGTTTCAGCGCAAAATGCATGCTGATCTGACTACCCTGGGAAATAACTCCAACACTCATAATCGTCTCTCTTGTGTTAAGGCTGCTAACACTAATCAGTTCAGGACTGCGCCTGTTTTCGTTCCTGCCAGAATTCGCGTACCACATCGAGGGCCATCATGGCTGCTCCGACTGTAATCGCTGAATCCGCCAGATTAAACGCTGGAAAATAGGATTTATCCCAATGCACAGAGATAAAGTCCACTACATGTCCGTAAACGATGCGGTCGAATAAATTGCCGACAGCACCACCCAATATCAACGCCAGCGCAACCGGCAACCAGACCTGTTCGCGTGGCAGGCGCTTGAGCCATACCGCCAGCATGATGCTGACGGCGACAGAAACGGCGGTAAAGAACCAGCGCTGCCAGCCTCCCTGATCAGCCAGGAAACTGAACGCCGCGCCCGGGTTATACAACAGTGTGAAATCCAGCACTGGCAGAACATAAACCGGCTGGCCATATGTCAGCACAGATTCCGCCAACACCTTAGTGGCCTGATCCAGCAAACAGACCACAACCGCCAGCCACAACCAGATCAGCGCAGAACGATTATCAGCCATCAGCCAAAGCGACGAACTTCTCCGTCGCCCTCCACGTTCTCTACACAACGACCACACAGAGTAGGATGCTGCTGGTTCTGGCCAACAGAATCACTGTGGTGCCAGCAGCGCTCGCATTTCTCATGCTCAGATGCTTTCACCGTCACACGCAGATCACCCAGCTCAGTTTCTACACCGGCGCTTTCATCGAAGTCGCACAGCTCAACACCTGAGGTAATCAGAATAAAGCGCAGCTCATCACCCAGCTTTTCCAGCTGAGCTTTCAGGTCATCGCCGGCGTACAGTACAACTTCCGCACTCAGGCTGGCACCGATGGTTTTATCGGCACGGGCTTTTTCCAGCACGCCGTTAACAGCAGTTTTGGCTTCCAGAATATCGTTCCAGAAAGTGTCGTCGAACTCACTGCTGCCAGTATCCGGAAACGCTGTGTACCACTCAGCCAGCATGACAGATTCTTCACGCTTGCCTGGCAAACATTCCCAGATTTCTTCTGCGGTAAAGGACAGTACAGGCGCAATCCAGCGGCTCATGGCTTCCAGCACATGGAACAGTGCGGTCTGCGCACTGCGACGTGCCAGACCGTCGGCCTTACAGGTGTACTGACGGTCTTTAATAACGTCGAGGTAGAAACCACCCAGCTCTGCCACACAGAAATTCATCAGCGCTTTAGTCAGGCCTTTGAAGTCGTAGTTGTGGTAGTAGGCAATCACTTTATCCTGCAGCTTGCGGGTGAAGTTCACCATCCACGCATCCAGCGGCAGCAGTTCATTACCCGCAACCATATCGGTTTCCGGATTAAAGCCGTTGATATTGGCCAGCAGGAAACGACAGGTGTTACGTACACGACGATAAGCATCGGCGTTACGCTTCAGGATCACGTCGGATACCGTCATTTCACCGCTGTAATCGGTATCGGCTACCCACCAGCGCAGGATGTCACCACCGAGCTGGTTAATCACTTTCTGCGGCTCAACGGTGTTGCCCAGCGACTTGGACATTTTGCGGCCTTCACCATCCACTGTGAAACCGTGGGTCAGCACCGTTTTGTATGGTGCTTCGCCATAAGCGGCAACGCTGGTCAGCAGGGAACTCTGGAACCAGCCACGGTGCTGATCCGAGCCTTCCAGATACATTTCCGCCGGGAATTTCAGTTCCGCACGCTGACGCAACACCGAGGTGTGAGTGACACCGGAATCGAACCAGACGTCGAGGGTATCGGTTACTTTGACGTACTGATCCGCTTCGCCACCCAGCAGTTCAGAGGCATCCAGGTCGAACCAGGCATCAATGCCTTTTTCTTCGACTTTCTGAGCGACTTTTTCAATCAGCTCAGACGTATTCGGGTGCAGCTCACTGGTTTCTTTGTGAACGAACAACGCGATCGGCACGCCCCAGGTACGCTGACGGGAAATACACCAGTCAGGACGATCGGTCATCATGCTTTCGATACGGGCTTTACCCCAACCCGGTCGCCATTCAACGGTGTTTTCCACTTCGTGCATGGCTTTATCCAGCAGCCCCGCCTGATTCATGCTGATAAACCACTGTGGTGTCGCACGGAAAATGATCGGGGATTTATGGCGCCAGCAATGCGGGTAGCTGTGCTTGATTTTTTCTTTCTTAATCAGCGCGCCTTTTTCTGCCAGGATGCCCAGCACCCGGAAATTACCTTTGTCAGCGGTACTCAGGCCACTCAGCTCCAGAGCGTCCAGCGCAGGGGTAGAAATAAAGTTACCGTCTGCTCCCACCAGCATCTGCGTAGAGCTGATGCCGTATTTGTTAGATACCACAAAGTCATCAGCACCGTGCATTGGCGCAGTGTGAACAGAACCGGTACCGGAGTCGGCGGTTACATGGTCGCCAGTGATAACCGGAACCATTTTCGCACTGCCATCTTCAGCCAGCATAAACGGATGCTGCACAACAAACGGCGCACTGGCCTGGTCTTCAGTCTGACCGAAGGCTGAACCTTTGGCGGTTGCCACTACTTCAAATTCTTCGATGCCGTAACGCTGCATAGCATCTTTCACCAGGTCAGCTGCCAGCAGCAGGATTTCATCCTGCTCTTTCAGCAGCACCAGGGAATATTCCAGCGACGGGTGAACCGACACGCCTTCGTTAGCAGGTAATGTCCACGGAGTAGTGGTCCAGATAACGATGCTGATATTTTTAGCCGCCAGTGCGCTGTCGGCAGCAAATGCCGCCAGCAGACCTTCGCGGTCAGCAAAAGCAAACTTCACATCGATAGCAATGGACTGCTTGTCGTGATATTCCACTTCAGCTTCAGCCAGAGCAGAGCCACAGTCAGAACACCAGTTAACCGGCTTAAAGCCTTTCTGCAGGTGGCCGTTATCGGCAATTTTACCCAGCGTGCGGATAATGTCGGCTTCAGTTTTGAAGTCCATGGTCAGGTATGGATTATCCCAATCACCCAGCACCATCAAACGCTTAAAATCACGACGCTGGCCATCAACCTGCTCAGCGGCATACTCGCGGCAGTGTTTACGGAATTCAGCAGCAGTAACCTTGTCACCAACCTTGCCAACTTTCTCTTCAACTTTCAGTTCGATCGGCAGGCCATGGCAGTCCCAGCCCGGAATGTAAGGAGCATCCTTACCACTCAGCGTCTGAGATTTAACAATCACATCTTTCAGAATTTTATTTACTGCGTGACCAATGTGGATATTGCCGTTCGCGTAAGGAGGGCCATCGTGCAGAATAAACTGATCACGACCCGCACGTGCCTGACGAATTTTCTGGTACAAGCCGGTCTGTTCCCAACGGGCGAGCATTTCCGGCTCACGGTTGGCCAGATTACCGCGCATAGGGAACTCGGTATCCGGAAGATTCAGCGTCGCTTTGTACTGGCTTTCCACTTTATCGTTCATAACTGGGTCACTTATAAATTAAATTCAGTAAAACCAAATTCACACAGAAGATTTGGCAGCGGCAAAATAATCGCGCGCTGATTGTTTATCGTTTTCGATGGCCGCTTGCAGCTGCTCAATGCCGGCAAACTTCTGCTCATCACGGATTTTATGCATAAATTCGACAGTCAGATGGCGGTGATAAAGATCGCCATTAAAATCGAACACATGCACTTCCAGAGAAGGCTCTGGCTGACCAGCAACTGTCGGCTTAACACCAATATTGGCCACGCCGGTAAACTGCCGACCGCTTTCCTCAATTGTTGCCTGCACCGCATACACTCCGGTAAACGGCAATTTACTGCGACGAACCATCACGTTCGCAGTTGGCGTATTCAGCTGTCGTCCCAACTGACGACCATAAATCACCCGCCCGGACATGCGGTACGGACGCCCCAGCAGATGAGCAACCCGCGACAGATTATTCACCTTCAGCTCAGAACGTACGCGCGTACTGCTTACGCGCTCGCTATCCAGCTCCAGCGTCGGTGTATCCTGCACGCTGAAGCCATGCTCGCGGCCGGCTGCTGCCAGTGCATGATAATCACCACTGCGATCGCAGCCGAAACGAAAGTCATCACCGACAATCAGATGACGAACCGCCAGGGCATTTACCAGAATGTCGTGAATAAATGATTGCGCCGACATAGAACGCAACGCCTGGTTAAACGGCAGGCAAAGTACGTAATCAGCGCCTGCGGCTTCCAGATCCTGCAATTTTTCCCGCAGATTAGCTAACCGTGCCGGGGCTGCTTCCGGAGCAAAGAATTCTTTTGGCTGAGGCTCAAACATCATCACCAGCGTTGGTACACCCAGCTTCTGCGACTCCGCTTTCAGCGCATTGAGGATGCCCTGATGACCAAGATGTAAACCATCGAAGTTACCGATAGTCGCCACACAACCGGGAAAATCGGCCGGGATTGTGTGAAGCCCTCGCAATAAACGCATTCGCGGTTAACCTGCCCAAAGAAAATGCCGGATTATAGCTAACCTGACCTCCGCATAACAGCCATTTAGCCAGTCAGTAACCACTTACATGCTGACGTCAGAACACCTCACCGCGCAGATGTCGCACACGCAGACCAGCACTGACCAGAATCGCGAAATACATAGCGACCGAAGCAACCACAATCAGCGTCATCCACCCTGCACGCTGCGCTGCAGACCAGTCCAGCCATTGCGCCGCCGGCCCCATCAGTACCAGCATCAATGCAACCAGTGCTCCATTGGCCAATAGCAATTTCAGAGCAAAGCCCATCCAGCCCTTCTGGTGCTCATACACCCCTTGCTTGCGCAGGCCGCGATACAACATCCACACGTTGTAATAGGCCGACAACGATGTCGCCAGAGCAAGGCCAGCGTGCTGCAGCGGGAACACCAGAATCAGGTTCAGCACCATGTTCACAACCATGGCCTGAATACCGATTTTTACCGGGGTAGCCGTGTCCTGACGGGCGTAATAACCCGGCGCCAGTACCTTGATCAGCATAAAGGCCATCAGGCCGCAGCCGTAAGCCTGCAAGCTCATGGTCATCTTACCGACGTCATAAGCGGTCACTTCACCGTGATAGAAGATGGTAGACATCAGTGGCATTGCCAGCACCACCAGCGCCAGAGCTGCAGGCAGAGCAATCAGGAATACCATACGCACCGCCCAGTCGAGGGTACGCGAGAAACCGTCTTTTTCATCGGCAGCATGCTTACCCGACAACGCTGGCAAAATGACCACACCGATGGCAATGGCAAAAACCCCCAGCGGCAGGTTATTCAGGCGGTCGGAGTAATACAGCCAACTGACAGAGCCAGCTTCAAGAAATGACGCCAGCAGCGTATCCAGCAACAGATTAATCTGGCTGACCGACACCCCGAACAACGCCGGCACCATCAGCTTGCCAATACGACGTACGCCTTCGTCCTGTGCGTTGTACTGTGGTCGCGCCAGCAGGCCCAGACGGGCAACAAATGGCAGCTGGAATACAAACTGCACCAGACCCGCCAGGAACACACCCCAGGCCAGACCAAACAGTGGCTCCTCAAACCAGTCACTCATCACCACCGCAGCGAAAATAAGGCACACATTCAGCAGTACCGGTGTAAAGGCAGGCACAGCAAAACGCCCATAGGCATTCAGCACGCTGGAGGCAAACGCAGTAAGTGAAATAAACAGCAGATACGGAAAGGTAATACGCAGCAGGTCGCCGGTCAGAGCAAACTTGGCAGGGTCATCACGAAAGCCCGGCGAAAACACCCAGGGCAGATAGTCCGCACCTATCAGCGCCAGTACAGTAACCCCGAGCAAAGCCGCCCCCAGTACACCGGACGTTCTGGCAATCAGCAAGCGAACTTCATCAATCGGACGTAAGCGACGATACTCGCTGAGTACCGGGACAAAGGCCACCGAGAAAGCCCCCTCCGCAAATAAGCGACGGAAGAAGTTAGGAATCTTGAAGGCCACAAAGAAGGCATCAGCGCGAGCGCCAAAGTACTGTGCCACCACCACATCGCGGATCAACCCCAGCACCCGACTGAGCAGAGTCAGCACACTCACAATTGAGGACGAACGCAGCAGACCCGGCTGCTTAACCTCCGCGGATGGAGCTTTCGGCGTAGACTCACTCATATCATTCCCTGGGTGATGTAAAAATGTGATGCTGCATTAGCAGGCAGGACAACAGACCCGCTCACGGTAATTTCGTTCAGGCATAAAAAAACCCGCAAGAGCGGGTTTTTTCTTCACCTGAAGCTGAAATCAGCCTTTCAGAGCGAATACCTTAGCGTTCAGACGGCTCTTGGTACGTGCAGCAGTATTTTTGTGCAGAATACCTTTGTTTACCATCTTGTCGATATAAGGTTGTGCTTTAGTAAACGCAGCCTGGGCTTGCTCATAGTCGTTAGTCGCTACAGCTGCCTGTACTTTCTTGATGTAAGTACGGACCATAGAGCGCAGGGCTACTGTGCGAGCACGACGTTTGATAGCCTGACGGGCGCGTTTACGAGAACCAGCGGAATTTGCCACAGTCGGCTCCTCAAAATTGGTTATTCAATCAAATCTTAGAGGGCCGAGATTATCCAGACGCGCCCCCACCTTGTCAACTGATCAGACAAGACTTTTAAAGTCTGCTGCAGATTAGTCGACGATTACCTTCTCAAATGACTTCACCAGCTCATCAACCGCTTTCATCTGGGCCAGATACGGCTCCAGTTTATCCAGCGGCAGAGCACATGGGCCGTCACATTTTGCTTCAGCCGGATTCGGGTGAGCTTCCAGGAACAGACCTGCAATACCCAGCGCCATGCCGGAACGAGCCAGCTGAAATGCCTGCTGACGACGACCATCTGCAGAATCGGCACGACCACCCGGACGCTGCAATGCGTGGGTTGCATCGAAAATCACCGGAGCCATACCCTTCATTTCGTCCATACCCAGCATATCAACCACCAGGTTGTTGTAACCAAAGCTGGAACCACGCTCACACAGCATCACCTTTTCATTACCGGCTTCGGCAAACTTTTTGATGATATGACGCATTTCATGCGGAGCCAGGAACTGAGGCTTTTTCACGTTAATCGCCGCACCGGTTTCCGCCATAGCGACAACCAGATCTGTCTGGCGCGCAAGGAATGCAGGCAGCTGAATCACATCAACCACTTCCGCTACCGGAGCAGCCTGATATGGTTCGTGAACGTCGGTAATCAGCGGTACATTGAAGGTCTTTTTGATCTCTTCGAAGATTTTCAGGCCTTCTTCCATACCCGGACCACGATAGGAGTTGATAGAAGAGCGGTTCGCCTTATCAAAAGACGCCTTGAAAACGTAAGGAATACCCAGTTTTTCGGTTACCTTGACGTAGTGTTCACAGATAGTCATTGCCAGATCGCGGCTTTCCAGAACATTCATACCGCCAAACAGCGTAAAAGGCGTTTCGTTGCTGACATCCAGCCCGGCTACCTTAACAACCTCAATCATCAGAATCCCCGTTGTATTATCGGATTATTATTTCCATACCCGCCGAAATGCGGATCACAAGACTACCAGATTATCCCGGTGGATAATCTCTGGCTCAGCAATATAGCCCAGCGCAGCCTC
Source organism: Thalassolituus marinus (assembly GCF_020320395.1). Lineage (GTDB taxonomy): Bacteria > Pseudomonadota > Gammaproteobacteria > Pseudomonadales > Oceanobacteraceae > Venatoribacter > Venatoribacter marinus. The sequence goes on from NZ_JAEDAH010000001.1 coordinate 9,044, forward strand.
AATACCTTTCGTTGGCGTACGCACAATTTTCTGTGCATCAACCTGACTGTAATTCACCAGCCCTTTCGCCACCAGATTGCCCTGCTCATCGCGACAAGCCACAACCTGACCACGCTCAAAACGACCATTTGCTGCCACCACACCAATCGGCAGCAGACTGCGCCCGGATTCACGCAACGCCTTCACAGCACCTGCGTCCAGCACCAGCTCTCCATGAGTTTGCAGATGACCGGCAATCCACTGTTTACGCGCAGCATCCGGCTCGTCGTCAGGCACCAGCATGGTACCAATCAATTCACCTGCTCGCAGACGGGTAAGCACATTATCAATACGCCCCCCCACAATCACAGTATCCGCACCGGAACGCGCCGCCAGGCGTGCAGCCTTCACCTTGGTAATCATGCCGCCACGCCCAAGCGAGCCAGCACCACCCGCCATGGCCATATATTGCGGATCAGCAGCCCGCCCCTGAACAATCAGCTCAGCATCAGGATTGGAACGAGGATCAGCGGTAAATAAACCCAGCTGATCGGTAAGAATGACCAGCACGTCGGCTTCAACCAGATTCGCTACCAGCGCGCCCAGGGTATCGTTGTCACCAAAGCGGATTTCATCGGTAACCACGGTATCATTCTCATTAATCACCGGCACAACACCCAGCGACAACAGAGTACGCAGCGTCGAGCGGGCATTAAGATAACGCTTACGATCACTGAGATCGTCGTGGGTCAGCAGAATCTGCGCAGTCGCACGACCATGACCAGCAAACGCCGTCTCATAGGCCTGTACCAACCCCATCTGCCCCACAGCAGCAGCAGCCTGCAGCTTACAGACTTCATCCGGTCGACTTGACCAGCCGAGACGCGTCATGCCCGCAGCCACAGAACCGGAAGAAACCAGAACCACTTCATGGCCCTGCGCCAGCAGACCTGCAATCTGATCAACCCAGCCCTGCATACCAGCCAGATTCAGCCCCCGACCATCATCAGTCAGCAAGGCACTGCCAATTTTTATCACCCAGCGCTTTTGCTGTGCCAGCTTGCCGCGGGTTTCCTGCCACTCAACAGCGGTCATTTTCGCTCAGTCACTCTCATGTAGCCCTGCCGGGCAAACGTACAGAATCTCAACCTGATGCTATCTGGCATCACTCGCGAACGTAGACAACCTCTACGTCGTAGTCATCATCATCGTCGTCTTCATCTTCAAGCTCACGCAGCTGACGGCGACGCTCGCGCAGCATCTCGATATGCTCGCGCGCTTCCGCTTCCACCTGCTCTCGCTCAGCCTGAATCTGCTGTGCGAAGTCTTCATCTTCTTCCGCACGCTGACGACGCTCTTCAATGTATTTCATGATATCGCCACACAGCGGGAAAGTACCTTCCTGACTGATCGCCGCGATTTTATACACAGGACCTGTCCACTGCAGACGATCAACCACGTCCTGACAGCGAGCTTCGCGCTCTTCCTCTGGAATCAGGTCCAGCTTATTCAATACCAGCCAGCGATCACGCTCAGCCAGACCCGGAGAGAACTGCTCCAGCTCATTGGCAATGGCCTGCATGTTTTCTGCTGGGTCTGAATCATCGAACGGCGCCATATCCACGATATGCAGCATCAACTGAGTACGCACCAGATGTTTCAGAAAGCGCGTTCCCAGGCCAGCACCGTCCGACGCACCAGGAATCAGACCCGGAATGTCGGCAATGACAAAGCTGCGATGGTTTTCAATTTTCACCACGCCCAGGTTTGGCACCAGCGTGGTAAACGGATAATCAGCAACCTTCGGCTTGGCTGCCGATACCGCACGAATAAAGGTAGATTTGCCAGCATTCGGCAAGCCCAGCAAGCCCACATCAGCGAGCACTTTCAGCTCCAGCTTGATGTTACGGGACTCACCCGGCTGACCCGGCTTGGACTGAGTTGGCGACTGGTTGGTACTGGACTTATAACGCGTATTGCCCAGACCATGGAAACCACCGCGCACCACCATCAGACGCTGACCCGGCTCGGTAATATCACCCAGAGTTTCTCCGGTATCTTCATCGATGGCAGTCGTACCAACAGGCACCTTCAGAATCAGATCCTCACCCTTGGCACCGGTACAGTTGCGGCTTGAACCGCCCTGACCATTCTGCGCCTGATAGTGACGGGTAAAACGATAGTCAATCAGTGTATTGATCGACTCACTGCCTTCCAGATACACAGAACCGCCATCACCACCGTCGCCACCATCCGGGCCACCTTTAGGAATGAATTTCTCCCGACGGAAACTCACGCAGCCGTTGCCGCCTTTACCCGCCTGAACGGAGATTGGTGCCTCGTCGACGAACTTCATTTCATAAACCTCAGATGATGCCTGCGATCTGCAGACTGTGTGACAAACAAAAACGCCCCGACCGCAATAAAATTGAAGCCAGGGCGCCGGGTAAGCGGTTTCAGCGAATTAAGATGCTGGAACGATGCTTACGAATTTACGGTTCTGTGGACCTTTCACTTCGAAAGTCACTACGCCGTCAGAGGTAGCGAACAGAGTGTGGTCACGACCAACGCGAACGTTAGTACCAGCGTGGAACTTAGTGCCGCGCTGACGAACCAGAATGTTACCTGCTTTAGCAGCCTGACCGCCGAACAGTTTCACACCAAGGCGTTTGCTCTCGGAATCACGTCCGTTACGGGTACTACCACCAGCTTTTTTGTGTGCCATTGTCTTTTCTCCTGTTCTGGGACCACTACAACTCTGCGGATGCGGCGGTTTGGCTAACCGGCACGGGCCCCTGGATTAATCGATAATTAGCCAGCGATGCTGGTGATTTTCAGTTCAGTGAACCACTGACGGTGGCCCATCTGCTTCATGTGGTGCTTACGACGCTTGAACTTCAGGATCTTCACTTTCTTGTGACGACCGTGAGCTACAACTTCTGCAGTCACTTTAGCGCCTTCTACAACCGGTGCGCCGATTTTAACATCGTCGCCGTTACCGATCAGCAGAACTTTTTCCAGTTCAACAGCTTCACCAGTTGCAACTTCCAGTTTTTCAACTTTCAGAGTCTGGCCTTCTTCAACACGGTATTGCTTACCGCCAGTTACCACTACAGCGTACATATTGTACATCTCCACTTGTGCCCATCAGGGCGCTTAACGACTGCTACTTAAAAGACCTGGCTTCTACTGGCAACGCTCTGGTTTCCATATGGCAGGGAGCAGAATTTCGGGGCGCGAGACTATACCGCATCCCATAAACTGGCGCAAGCCGGTTTGAAACAACATTTCTGACCGCGAACAGGCAGTGTAACGAGCCTATCGCCCCATTTTGCGCAGTCGGTCGTTGTCGCCTGCCGAACGGCTCGTTAAACTCCGCGTCTGCGGGTGGTTTAGCACCACCTGAACTGACCATGGCGGTGATTTCCGACCGACACCTTAAGTACAAGGCTCTATCATTCATGCAGATTCAAGACATTCTCGCGGTTGTGAGCGAAGAATTTCAGGCGGTGGATCGCCTGATCCACGCACAACTGGCTTCACGTGTGCCGTTGGTGGAAAAAATCGCAGACTACATTGTCAGCAGTGGTGGTAAGCGTATCCGCCCGCTGCTGGTACTAATGACCGCCAAAGCCTTTGCCAACAAGGAAGCAGACGCCGTCAAGCTGGCAACTGTCATCGAGTTTCTGCATACCGCCACCCTGCTGCATGACGATGTGGTCGATACCTCCGATATGCGCCGTGGCAATCCGACTGCCAACGCCAAATGGGGCAACGCGCCAAGTGTTCTGGTGGGTGACTTCCTCTACAGCCGCTCGTTTGAAATGCTGGTCGAACTGGAATGCCTGCCTGTCATGCAGATTCTGGCCAAGGCCACCAGCGTGATTGCTGAAGGCGAAGTGCTGCAGCTCACCAACGTCAAAAACCCGGACACCACCGAACAGCAGTATATGGACGTTATCCACGGCAAAACCGCCATGCTGTTTGAAGCGTCTACCTGGGGTATGGCCAGCCTGATGAACCGCTCTGACGAAGAACGTGAAGCGATGCGCATCTATGGCCGCGAACTTGGTTTAGCATTCCAGCTGATTGACGACGTGCTCGACTATGACGGCGATGCCGAAACCATGGGCAAGAACGTGGGGGACGACCTGGCCGAAGGCAAGCCAACCCTGCCACTGATTCACGCCATGGCCAACGGCAGCGAAGAACAGCGCAAACTGATCCGTTCCGTTATCCGTAAAGGCGGACTGGACGATATAAGCGACGTACTGAACATCGTGCATGAACTGGGGTCTATCGACTACACCCGCCAGAAAGCCGATGAATGCATTGAACGCGCTCGTGCTCAGCTGGCAATTCTGCCAGACAGCGAAGCCCGAAATGCACTGGATGCTCTGGCTCTGCTGGCGGTTAAACGCAACCAATAATAATACGGAGTTCCCGTGACCAGACTGATTCAACTGCTGTTCCTGTTCATTGGCCTGCAGGCCACATTGGTTACACAGGCCGGTGTACTGGATAGCCTGGTCGGCAACGACGAACCTGAATTCCTGCCGGTCGATCAGGCCTTCCCGCTTTACTATCAGCTTAAAGATGGCCAGTTACTCGCGAACTGGTCAACGCCGGACGGCTATTACCTGTACCAGCATCGTATCTTTCTGAAGCAGGGTGACGTCAAAGTTGAGCCTCTGTCGTTTTCCCACCCGGGCAAAGAAAAAGAAGACGAAGCTTTTGGCTTGGTCACTGCATTCTACGGTGATCTGGATGTTGTGTTTGACCTTAGCACCCTGCAACCCGGTGAAGTCACACTGAATTACCAGGGCTGTGCCGATGCAGGCCTGTGCTATCCGCCCCAGCGTGAAACCATTGCATTAACAGCTGCAGATATAACCACGTCAGAAGTACTGCCGAGCACTGATAAACCAGCAACGACCAACAACGACAGCTGGTTCGCCAACCGCAGTTTTGCTGCCGTCATTGGTCTCTTCTTCCTGCTAGGACTGGGCCTGACCTTCACCCCTTGCGTATTACCCATGATTCCGATTCTGACCAGCGTGGTGCTGGGGCAGGGAAATACGTCTGGCAAAAAAGGCTTTATTCTCTCCAGCATCTACGTACTGGGCATGGCAATTACCTACGCTCTGGCTGGACTGACCGTTGGCCTGCTGGGTGCTGGCGCCAACATTCAGGCGTGGATGCAGACACCTTCCGTACTGATCGCCTTTGCCATCCTTTTTGGCCTGCTGGCACTGGCGATGTTTGGCGTTTACGAGCTGCAACTGCCATCGGGCCTGCGCAACCGTCTGAACGCCATGAGCCAGAAGCAGCAGGGCGGCCAGGCTCTGAGTGTTTTTGTCATCGGTGTACTGTCTGCACTGGTTGTGTCGCCCTGCGTATCGGCACCTCTGGCGGGAGCGCTGGTGTATATAAGCACCACGGGCGATGCCGTTACGGGCTTCTCCGCCTTACTGGCATTGGGTCTGGGTATGGGAGCACCACTCATTGCTCTGGGCACCACAGGCGCCTCCGTTCTGCCGAAAGCCGGTGGCTGGATGAACCAGATTAAAGTGTTCTTTGGCATTCTGCTGCTGGCCGTCGCCATCTGGCTGCTGAGTCGTATTCTGCCTGCCACCATCAGCTTGCTGCTGTGGGCACTGCTGGCGATTGTTTACGCCGTGGTACTGGGCGCCTTTGAACAGGCCGACAGCGGTCGTGCCCGTCTGGTCAAAGGCATCGCCTGGGTGTTGTTGCTGTATGGTGTTATGGCACTTGCAGGGGCTCTGATGGGCAATGGCAATCCGTTGCAGCCGCTGCATACTCTCACTGCCGGCAGCAACATCAGCAGCACCAATGAAGTACACAAGAGTCTGTTTTACCGCACCGACTCGGTGGCGGAGATTGAACAGCGCATCGGCAACAGCCAGCAGGTGGTGATGGTCGATCTCTATGCCGACTGGTGCATTAGCTGCAAAGTGATGGAAGAAGAAATCTTTGCCCAAAATGATGTTCAGGCAGAACTGGCCGACGTCGTCTGGCTGCAACTGGATGTGACCGACAACAGCCCCGAACAGATTCGCTTTATGCAGAGCCACGGCATTTTTGGCCCACCAACCATTCTGTTCTTCGCCAACGGTCAGGAAATCGAAGCAACGCGCATCACCGGCGAGCTGAGCAAAGACGAATTTCTGCAAAGAACCCGTTTCTGACCCCTTGATTCTTCATTACTCCGGACGCATATAGTGTTTATTCACGCGATTCCGGAGATTCATCATGCACTACACCTGCCCTTCCTGCGGCGCGATCAATCGAATTCCTGACGACAAACAGGACCAGCAAGGTACCTGCGGCCGCTGCAAACAGGATCTGTTCAACGGTGTACCGATCGATTTAACCGACGCCGACTTTCAACGCTTTATAAACAAGAACGATATGCCGGTGGTGGTCGACTTCTGGGCCAGCTGGTGTGGCCCGTGTCAGATGATGGCGCCAATTTTCAAGGAAGTGTGCAATCACATGCAGCACAAGGCTCGCTTTGCGAAAGTTAACACCGAAGTCGCTCAGCAGGTCAGTGCACAGTATGGCATTCGCAGCATCCCAACCCTGATCGTGTTTCACAAGGGGCGCGAGGTAGACCGCCTGGCTGGCGCACTGCCAGCCCAGCAGTTACAACAGTGGATTACTCAGGCACTGATAAAGTCTTCCTGAGCATCACGCACTCCGGCCATATGACGCAGCACCGACAATACCGGCTCAAGCAGCCCCTTCAGGTCGGCACTGCGATGGTACATATGGCCTAGCTCGGTCAGGTGTGCGGTAATCAGCTGGGTAAGCTGAGATTCCTGATCAGCATCGAGGTTCAGCAGCATCAGCTCCTCGACGAATAACATACGCAGTTCAGCTGCTGCATCCCTGGCCATATCAAGTTGGCGCTGTTGTGTATACTGCAAAGACTCAAGAGACTGCTGAACTTCATCCAGCGCCTCCAGCAGCGTCTGCTGCTGGGTATAACGCTGCTCACTGGCCAGCGAAGCGAGGCGTGCATTAGCACCACTCATCAATACACACAGGTGATCCTTAAGCCGACCATAGCGTCCGCTGTCATCAAACGGTGTGTTCTTAATCAGCACAGATACACCCTGATAGTTGACCTGCAGACGCCGCTCCATTTCGACGATACGACCGACACACCGACAGGAACGCATAAGCTCAGCTTCCAGTGGACGAACCTCAGCAGCATGTGAGAAAAAGCCGCCACCCTGCTCCCACACAGCAACCACAGCATTCAGGCCAAAGCTTTTCAGGGTAGCAACCAGCTGTTCCGCCACCTCTTCCGGGACATTACAGGCGATCGACTGTTCGATAAAGCGACACACTTCCCCCTGCTCTGCAGAGTGCGTCATCGCCTCAAATGCTGCCATTCGCGCATCATCTGCAGACACTTGCCAGGCTTTCTGACGCTCAACCTGACGCAAGGCCCGATCAACTTTGGCGCGTAGCTCATCGACATCAAAGGGCTTGCCAATGAAGTCATCACCGCCAGCGGCGTAGCCCTGCAGGCGATCGTGAATACCCGTCTGGCCGGAGATAAAAATCACCGGCGTATGTCGACTTTGCTCTCTGGAGCGCAGCACCCGGCAGATATCGTAGCCACAGGCATCCGGCATATTAATATCCAGCAGGTAGCAATCCACCTCCTGATCCAGACCCGACAGAAAGCCCTCAACATTACGGTATGTCACCAGATCATAATCTTTCAGCGCCAGACTAAGCACTCGCACCGCTGCAGCATCATCATCCAACAGAGTAATTCTTCCCGAAGGCATAACGGAAACTCCCTGATAGTTTTATCCATTTGACTCAGATCAACAGGGGAAAAACCCCTACTAGGACTACGTGATCTACGTCAAGACTGTTTTTCACAGACAAGGCAATCTGAACTCATACAACAAGGAGACCTGCGCATGACTATCGAAAACCACAACCTGCACAACGAATTTCCGGAAATGGGCGATCAGATTCGCGCCCTGAAGATGAAAGACCGTCACTTCGCCCGTTTGTTCGACGAATACCATGACGTTGATCGCGAAGTACGCCGCATTGAAGAGGAAGTAGAACCAGCGTCAGACGAGCGCCTGGAAGGCCTGAAGATACGCCGCCTGCACCTGAAAGATGACCTGTATGCGATGCTGAAGGAAGCCTGATAAGGGCCTGTGTCAGACACAAAAAAGCCCGGTTCATACCGGGCTTTTTTTATCACTGAGGCTCAGATGCTACCGACATCCTCGCCCTGCGCCTGCAGGTCGGCATGATAGGAAGAGCGTACCAGCGGACCACTGGTTACGCGGATAAAGCCCATCTCTTTAGCCATATCACCCAGCTGCTTAAACTCCTCAGGCGTGACAAAGCGCTTCACCGGCGAATGATCGCGGCTTGGCTGCAGATACTGGCCCAGCGTGATGTGATCAATGTTATGCGCACGCATATCGCGCATGACCTCAACCACTTCCTCATTGGTTTCGCCCAGTCCCAGCATCAGGCCAGACTTAGTGATGATATCCGGGTTGCTGGCCTTGTAGGCTTTCAGCAGGTCCAGTGACCACTGATAATCGGAACCCGGGCGACACTCTTTGTACAGGCGTGGCACGGTCTCCAGATTGTGATTAAACACATCCGGTGGGGTTGCACCGAGAATTTCCAGCGCAATTTCCATACGACCGCGGAAATCAGGCACCAGGGTTTCGATCTGAATACCCGGCGAGCCTTCACGGGTCAGACGAATACAATCGGCAAAGTGCTGGGCACCACCGTCGCGCAGATCATCACGATCCACCGAGGTAATAACCACGTACTTAAGCCCCATATCGGCAATGGCGGTTGCCAGATTAGCTGGCTCATCCGTATCCAGTGGGTTGGGACGACCATGGCCCACATCACAGAACGGACAGCGACGGGTACAGATATCACCCATGATCATGAAGGTTGCGGTACCACCGCCAAAGCACTCGCCAATGTTCGGACAGCTGGCTTCTTCACAAACAGTGTGCAGTTTGTGCTTGCGCAGCTTCTCTTTGATTTCAGCAATCTTCGGGGTAGCCGGAATACGAACCCGGATCCAGTCCGGTTTACGCGGCAACTCTTCGGTTGGAATAACCTTAATCGGAATACGGGCTACCTTGTCGGCACCTCGCAGCTTTTCACCCTGAACCACTTTTACTTTATCTGTCATGTCACGCTCCGGGCTGACAGAGATGTCTCAGCAGCTGAACTTCTAATTCACCGGCAACCTCATCGAAGGTGACCGGTGCGGCGGTTTCGGCAACCACCTGTGTCATTTCCATTCCCGCATACCCGCACGGGTTAATGCGATGAAAGGGCTCCAGATCCATGTCAATGTTAAGCGCCAGCCCATGGAAAGACCGACCATTCTTAATCCGCAACCCCAGCGAGGCGATCTTGCAGCCGCCGACGTACACTCCCGGCGCGTCATCGCGCGGCGCCGAATCGATACCAAAGGTTGCCAGAGCAGCAACAATCGCCTGCTCTATGGCTGTCACCAGAGCCCGCGGCCCCCACCCTTTGCGCTTGAGATCCAGCATCAGATACACGACCAGCTGGCCCGGTCCATGGTAAGTAACCTGGCCACCACGATCTGACTGAATAACGGGAATATCGCCAGGCATCAGCACATGCTCTGCCTTGCCCGCCTGCCCCTGGGTGAATACGCGTTCATGCTGCAGAAACCAGAGTTCATCAACTGTGCTGTCATCACGCTCTGCTGTGAAAGACAGCATATCGTCGTAAACAGCGCCATAAGGGCAGACACCCAGCTGACGAACCCGGATTTCAGACATCAGATCACCATTGTTACGTAGTCGTGAGCCATCAGGTCCTGGTGCAGATTGCGCAGCTGATCCATTCCGGTCGCGGTAATGAAAACCGTCAGCGAGCGAAAGGTACCTTTGGCACTGTCGCGCACCTGAATGCGTTTAGCGTCAAACCCCGGCGCGTGGACACTCACGATTTCAAGGACGACGTCAGAATAGTCATCGCAACAGCGGCCGAGTATTTTGACCGGATAGTTTTCACAGGGAAATTCGATTTTGGGAGCTTCAGGCTGACTCAAGACAGTGCCCTCGTAACAGATTAACGCCCATATATGGTTGTAACCCGGATGGATTTCAAGCGCTACCGGACTTTGGGCGTAGCCGGCAGCGCAGAAGAGACAGAATCAGGCGAACAAGCGGGCAAAGAACAGCTTAATACTGCCCCACAGACGACCAAAGAAGCCAGCTTCCTCAACATCATTGAGGGCAATCAGCGGGCGCTCAGCACGTACTTCACCTTCCTGGCTCAGAACCAGACGACCGACGACCTGACCTTTACTGATCGGTGCTTCCAGGAAGTCTTCAGTCACGATGTTCACATCCAGCTCGCCTTTCAGACCGCGTGGCAGAGTCAGATACAGCTCATCTTCAATACCGATGTTCAGCTCAGCTGACTTACCCAGCCAGACCTTGCTGGTTTTCAGCGAGTCACCGGCGCTGTAAACCTTACGGGTTTCAAAATAGCGGAAGCCATAGGCCAGCAACTTCTGAGTTTCACGGGCGCGAGCCTCTTCACTGCGAGTGCCCATCACAACGGCAATCAGTCGGGTATTTTCTTTTACCGCCGACGCCGCCAGACAGAAACCTGCTTCATCAGTATGGCCTGTTTTCAAACCATCAACCGAAGGGTCACGCCACAGCAACTTATTGCGGTTGGGCTGGCGAATGTTGTTGTACTCAAAGTACTTCTCCGCATACAGCGAGTAGTAATGCGGATGATCTTTAACAATACGCAATGACAGAGTCGCCAGATCACGCGCAGTGGTCAGGTGATTCTCGGCCGGCCAGCCAGTGGCGTTTACAAAATGCGTGTTATTCATACCGAAGCGCGCCGCGTACTGATTCATCCACTCAGCAAACGCATCTTCAGAGCCTGCAAAATATTCCGCTACCGCAACAGATGCATCATTACCAGACTGAACGATAATGCCGCGCAGCAAATCAATCAGAGGAACCTGAGTGCCGACACGAACGAACATCTTCGAGCCGCCCTTACGCCAGGCTTTTTCACTGATCGGCACCAGCGTATTTTCGTTAACGTTGCCCAGTTCCAGCTCATGCACAGCAATGTAGCTGGTCATCATTTTGGTCAGACTGGCTGGCGGCAGCTGCTCATCAGCATTGTGCTCCACCAGGATTTCGCCACTGTCCGCATCCAGCAGAATGTAAGCAGTTGCGTCCAGATCCGGGGCTTTAGGAACAATAACAGCAGCCTGGGCAACAGATGCCCAGACAGTAAAAAACAGTACGGATAACAATCGCATAATTAAAACTCTGAACCGTAAGATATACACGGGCGCGCATTGTAACACGCTGTCGATTTTTTGCAGGTACCGGCACTCGAACCCACCGTTTACAGTGACCCCGAGTACTACAGAGAGTTCCTACTGGCTGAAAATAAACCAGCAGATACAAAAAAAGCCGGCATCAGCCGGCTTTTTCGCTGAGCAAATCAGTCTGTTGACTGACGCACCAGAGACACTTCACGTGACGGGTGCAGGCTCACAAACGGCTCCGCATCCGCAACCGATTCATAGCTGTGACGCAGACGGAAGGTTTTATCCAGACGACGCATACACAGAGTCAGACGCACTGTCAGCCAACGGTAATCGGCCTTGTCAGAGGTATGCACCACCACGGACGCATCGTTATCAAGAATCGCCTTACAAACCGGCTCCAGCGAATCCACAATGTCACGATCTCGCTCACTCAGCATCTCAGCTGATACCGGATAACTGGCCAGAGGCGCCGATTCTTCTTTTGCATCTTTCCACAGGCCAGATACTTCTGAGCGCTGCTGACGACTGGCAACAGCAATCACTTTAGGTGCTTCCGGCTTGGGCTTCTGCACAACAACCGGTGCAGGCGCCGCAGCAGGTTTTGCCTGCTGAGTGCGGGCTTTTTCAGCATCCGCTACGCGTTTGGCCGCCGCTGCTTTTTCGGCTTTTTCAGCTTCCGCACGACGCAGGCGCTCTTCTTCCGCTTTACGCTTACGATCAGCTTCAGCTTGTTTCTTCGCTTCAGCAGCCAGGCGTTTTTCTTCTTCCGCCTTGCGCTTACGTTCGGCTTCTACACGAGCTTTCTCTTTAGCCGCTGCTTCAGCCAGTTTTTTCTGACGCGCCAGCTCTTCCTTGCTTGGACCTTTGTCTTCCGCTTTGGCTGCTACTGCAGGTGCGCCTTTATACACTTTATCAAGTGTCGCTTGTGCGTCTTCAAGACCAGGGGTCAGCGAGGCAACCAGCCATACCTTATCGAGGTATCCCTGAGCTTTTGCATAATCTTTTGAGGCGATCGCAGACTCAGCCAGTGCAACATACGCTTCGCCCCACTCATACGTCAGTGGCACGACACGGAAATCGAATGGCGCTTCCTCACGGAAAGCGTCAATTTTTTCCAGCGCGTTATTCCCCGATGGGCTGGAAAGGCGTTTGGCTGCAATATCGGCTTTAATACCGCCGAGCAGTTTCTCGAGACTCTCTGTTGCAGCGTCAGCCGGAACGGATACCAGTACCGCAGCAGACAACCAAAGAGGCATAAGGATGTTTTTCATGAACAGCAGCTCGTCGTTGTTATCATTTTATTAGGCGCAATCACCCTGTAAGATGCAGAATTCTGGCGTCAAATGTCAAGTTTCTTTCAGGTTGGAGAGTATTTATGTGGCTTCGTGCCGGTTCCCTGTTATTCGCACTGCCAGCAGTTATTCTGCTGTCGCTCTATGGTATTGAAATGTCGGCGCTGACCGACTGCACCCAGAGCGGAGGCCATTATGACTTTATCAATGGCGTGTGCAGTGATTCTGAGCAACCTCAGATCAGTTATTACCAACGCCACACCATTCTGGTCAATCTGATGATGCTGGTTTCGATTGCCGGCACCTTTGCCATGGTATGGGGCATGATGCTGCGCGGCATGAGTCGCCCAAAAGATTAATAGGCCCGCTCAGCGAGCGCAGCACTTCTTGAATTTTTTCTCGCTGCCGCAGGGGCAAAGGTCATTGCGCCCCGGCTGCCAGCGATGAAAATCGGCATTGCCATCCAGGTAGCGCCAGTAACCATCATCGCCGAGACTGAAGCGGGATATTTCCGTCAGCTCCAGCCACTCACTGCCTTCGCGAAAACGCGCGGTAAAGCGCACACTACCCTCATTGCCCTGCTGTGCAGACTCATGAATCTGCAGTGAGAACCATTGCGTGTCTTGCGTAAATTCAAGATTCGCAGGACGTGTGCGGGCATCCCAGCTGCTTAACAGGTAGTCGGCTTTGTCCAGCGCAAACGCCGCATAGCGCGACCGCATTAACGCCTGCGGTGATGCCGCAGGCTGACCATCATGCAGCGGTTTACAGCACTGTTTATAAACCTGGCCAGAGTGGCACGGACACAGCATTACTGCAGCCCACCATCCGCCTGGCGTGCGAGCGCAAATAACTGCCCGACCATCTGACTGAGTTTTTCACTGCGTTCAGGTGAACCCAGAACCAGCATGAAACGCTCACGCATACCAGGCAGAGCCAGCAAATCAGCCACCAGGGCATTAAATGCGCCTTCTCCCTGTGCGTTCGCAGCCAGACATTCCAGATACATCAGTAACAAGCCACCCTCGAGGTCGCGCCAGCAGCGACTGCCAATAGCGGCCAGTAATTCAACGTCATGTTTCAACGGATGGGCCAGAATCACCTGTAGCAACAACACGCGCTGATCGGCGTTTACGCTGTACGATAACGCTCGAACGAAAGCCGCCAGATCGGCCACCGTTGCCCCCGCTGCCACTACCGCCGACAAGGTATCGTTCAGTGCCGAGGTCAGCCCCTGATCCGGAGTGGCGTTCTCAAGGAAATTCAGCAGTGCATTGCGCGGCACCGCAGGTAAATGCGGCAGAGCTTTCTGCACCAGTAAACTGTTGTGTTCTTCATCCAGACGGGCAACCACTTCCGCGAGCCCCTGCAAGCCCAGCTGCTGCCAGTTATCCCAGCCGATATCACCACTCAGGTAAGCGCGCGCAGTGGCATAAAACTGCGTCGCCGGTTGACCCAGAGTCTGCAAAGCCTGGGCATGGAAATAGGCCATACGCGATGGGTCTGGCTTATAGGTACAAGGCGCCTCACCGTGTTCTTTATCCGGGTTGGCAGCGACACGCAGCCAGTGCTGAATAAAGCCATCACGGAAACCCGGCTGCAGGATGTTCTGTTCATCCAGTGGCAGTTTCAGGAACCAGATATTGTGCTGACCCGGCTGATCCGGATTCCAGCTGAGAATGCCCAGCCATGCATGTTTGAGATAAGGTGACGCATGGGGCGTGGCCAGCTGCTCGAACGAGGCAAAGCGGTCCAGCGGAATCTCTTCAATCCGGCGGCCCATATCGAATACGCGCATCTGTGCGCCACTTTTGCTTACTAATTCACCAATGGTCACGATCTTGTCCTACTGTCTGCAGACACCGGTCAGCCCGGTACAATGGCGCGCAGTGTACCAGTTTTTGCGTTATGCTCCGACCCGCAACCGAATCACCCGCAGGAGATAACATGATCATCGTATTCGCTGTGCTGGCAGGCATCATTATCGGCGCAGGAAGTGCAGGCTACCTGCTGTCCCGTCGATGGCAGAGTCAGATCGAACAGGCAAAAAGAGATATGCAGGCGATCGCTGATCAGCACCAGCAGGAAGCCCAAACCGCTAAAGAGATGAAGCAAAAAGTCGCAGATCTGCAGTTTCAGCTGACTCAGGCCAACAACGAACTGCGTGCACTCAGGAACGGCGCAGCAAATAACGACTGATCAGCAACGCGATAGCGGTAGCGACAATCACCACCAGCGCCAGCCAGGCACTCAGCTGACTGCCCTTCAGTTCATCCCCAAGCCAGTAAAGCGGTGCAATATAAGCCAGGCTCCAGGCAACGGAAGAAACCAGATTCACCAGCCAGAAACGCAGCGGCGACATAGCACAGGCACCGGCGGTTGCCGGAATCAGTGGCCGCAGCGGGCCAATAAAACGGCCAAAGGCAATGCTCATCACCCCGTATCGGTCAAAAAACTGCTGACTGCGTCTGAGCCAGTCCGGATGATTGCGGAACACTCCCCAGTGATAAATACGCTGGCGCGTGCTGTAGCCGATATGAAAGCTGATGCCATCACCGAGCAGCGCACCAACAAAACCGGCCAGCAACAGCCAGTGCAGGGAAATGCCGGCTGCCACTGCCAGCAACACCAGAGCTGATAGCAGCGCCACACCAGGTATAAGCAACCCGACCAGCAGCAACGACTCCAGAAATGCCAGCATCCCCACCGCGAAGATAAGCGTCAGTACTGTCCACTCAGTACCTGCCATCCAATCATCAATCACAGGCCGTGCTCTCCTTCATAGACTTCACTCGTGCAAGGCCGTATTCTGGCACCTCAGCATAACAACAATAAATACAGCTCATGAGCATTCTATCCTCCGATGCCAAGGATACATCCCGCATCAGCATCAGCGCCCATTACACCGGCTATGTCTGGTACCGCCACGGTCTTTCTGCACCGGATTTCGTTACTGTTGCCGGCCGTGTAGCCAACGCCGCCCTGACCCCGATCAACGCTTTTCTGCGTAAAGTCGCCGGCGCCAGTATTGATACCTTTCTGCTACAGCGTCATAACGTGATTGATCATCTGGTCAGCCAGCTGGTTGAAGAACAGGGCGTCGAGCAGATTGTCGAAATCGCCGCCGGTTTATCACCACGGGGCTATCGTCTGCGCCAGAAATATCCGCAGCTGACCTATATCGAAGCCGACCTGCCAGGCATGGCAGCACGCAAAGGATCACTATTAAAGAAAATCGGTGTTGGTGCCCAACACCAGGTCCGGGCCTGCAATATTCTCGAAGAAAGTGGCGATGAGTCCATTGCCGCCCTGCTGGCCACGCTTGATCCGGGTAAGAAAACCGCCATCGTCACCGAAGGCCTGGTGAATTATTTTGAACTGCCAGTGATTCGTCAGGTCTGGGCCCGTATGGCAGATGGTCTGAAAGCCTTTCCGGCGGGTTATTATGTCACCGACCTGTACCCGGATTTTGCCGATCATCCTTCATACAAGTATGTGAAGTTCGCTCAGGGTCTGGTGGGTTTCTTTACCCGTGGCGATTGGCCATTGCACTACCCTTCCGACGAAGCCATCCGTGCCGGATTCAGCGAAGATGGATTTGCCGGCGTAGAGGTACACGACCCGGCGAGCTTTTACGAACAACTCAATCTGCCACGCGCCAAAACCGCAACGCTGGTACGACTGATCCGCTGCGCTGTGTAAGCACAGCGGATACCACCGCCAGATTCAGTCCTGAAAAGCGGCCAGCTGCAGGCTGGTACGCTTCTGTTTCTTCAGTTTGGCCAGTAAGCGTTTTTCCAGATCGCGACTTTCCTCACCATTCTGCCAGCCAACCGCCGAAGCACTGACGGAGATCTCCGCAAATGGCTTCCAGGTCTGTTGCTGCAGGCTGCGTTTGACCCGCTCCATCAACACGATGGCACCGTCTTCCTGACAGTTGGGCAACACCAGTACAAACAGATCATCAGCCAGACGAAACACTTCATCACCGGCACGGATCAGACGCTGCGTACGCTCGGTAAAACGCGGCAGAAACTGGGTCATCACCCGATTACCGTGGATATCAATCAGCTGGCGATAATCATCGATGGCCAGTCCAATCAGGCTGAAGCTCTGACGAGTAGAGTCACATCGGGCAATCTCCCGTTCCAGCGTCTGTAAAAAGTGACGGCGATTGTAGGCTCCGGAGGCCTGATCGGTCAGCGCCAGACGCTTCAGCGACCAGTTTTTCAGAGTAGTCAGATAAGCGAAACACCAGGCGGCCCCCAGCAACAGTCCATAATTGGTACCGGTGCGCAGGGCCTTCATCATGCCAAAATCCAGCCAGATCAGGGCGGTCATCACCACGGCGACGGCTATATTGAACAGCGTCGCCTGATACAGTGGTAAGGCGAAATAGCTGAATAACGGCAAGCCAAACAAATAGTGCTTCATCAGTTCCGGATACTGCGGCAACTGATAAATCGCCAGCCCTGCCAGCGTCAGAATCAACGGATAATTCACCCAACGATAAGTATCCCGATCGCGGTTTACATAGATGTAGACCGCACTGAAGGCGAACGCAGGAATGGCGATAGCGTTAGTCAGTACCAGTGAATACAGCCCCTGGCGATACTGGTCGTACATCAGAATACCAATCGCCAGTGACGCCAGCATGTACACCAGCGTCTGCAGACGCGGCAACAACTCTTCCTGTGACAGATCATGCAGCATACAGACCTCCGCGTACCCGGGCGATCAACGCCTGCGCATCATCGTCCGGACGATAACTCTCAGCGTGAACCAGCAACGAACGTAGCTCCGGATGACGATTATCAAGCAGCAGTTGCTCCAGTGCCTGAGTCAGACCGCGGGCATCATCTTCATCTGAATCCGGCATAAGAATAACGAAGTCATCGGTATTCAATCGGTAGCAGGCATCAAAGCTGCGCAGACACTGGCGTAACTTGCGTCCCAGATAGCCAAGCCGCTGTTCGTAATCTTCTTCTTTCAGCGCGTGCCAGTCCGCTGGCGTCGCAATCGCCAGCACCGTCATTGACGAGCGCTGACGATCAGCGCGGGTCATTTCTTTGTTGAGGTCGAGATACAACTGATGCTCGTTGTACACCTGAGTCAGCGGGTCAGTATTTACAATTTCCGTCAGCGCGTGATTAGTGCGCTCATTGATCAGAGCGTACATCACCGAGAATGCGTAGCAGGCAGCATAAGTGAACAGCACCTGCAGGCGGGTAAAACTGTCAAAGTCGTCCAGCACCAGTATCACCAGCGCCAGACTGTAGGCCAGAGTGATGTAACTGGCAGTGCGAAACGGAAACAGGAAATAGGTATAGACCGGCACCAGGTAGGTCCAGTGAGCAACTTCCGGCCGCTGATGCATGCCAAACAGGGTAAACACCAGTAGCAGACCTACCAGTATCCATTCCGGGTATGGCGACGAGCCCTTGCGGCGACGCACCAGCATATAAGCCGCATACAGCACCAGCAGCAGCGAGAAACTGGCGGCAATAATGGCGAAGTGCTTTTTGTCTTCCAGCAGGTCCAGAGCTGCAATCACACTGAGACCCAGTGCCGTCAGCAGACAGTAGACGACTTTAACCTGCAACATCACCAGGTTGTGAAACTTAACTTTTTCCATAGAGGTGAGCGTCCGCTTCTCTGCTTCCTGTTATCTGATTATTTTTTGAGGCGCTATCTATTCCAGTTATACTAGCGCACTTTATCCGTTACAGGCTGTTCAGGTTATACCGATGAACGTATCTGAGTACATGCAGACTCTGGGGCAGAACGCCCGCAAGGCCGCCCGCGCCATGGCCCGCGCCAGCACCCAGGACAAAAACAAAGCCCTTCTCGCCATCGCTGAAGCCATCAGCGAACAGCGCGAAGCCGTAAAAGCCGCTAACCAGCGCGATATGATCCGAGGCCAGGAAAATGGTCTGGATGCTGCGCTGCTGGATCGTCTGGAACTGACTGACGAGCGCATCGACACCATGATCGAAGGCCTGCATCAGGTTGCCACGCTGGCCGACCCAGTGGGTGAGATCACCGACCTGAAATACCGTCCAAGCGGCATTCAGGTGGGCAAAATGCGTGTACCACTGGGCGTTATCGGCATCATTTACGAAAGTCGTCCGAACGTAACCATTGAAGCAGCCAGCCTGTGTCTGAAGTCTGGTAATGCTGCCATTCTGCGCGGCGGCTCAGAAGCCATTGAAGCCAACCGCGCCCTGGCCGAATGTATCAGCACCGGTCTCGAAGCCGCAGGCCTGCCAGCCAGTGCCGTGCAGGTGGTGGAAACGACCGACCGCGAGGCTGTAGGCGCACTGATCACCATGCCGGAATACGTTGATGTGGTTGTACCTCGTGGTGGTAAAGGCCTGATCGAACGTATCAGCCGCGACGCCAAGGTCACCGTGATTAAACACCTGGATGGTATCTGTCACGTTTATATCGACGAATTCGCCGACAAAACCAAAGCAATCAACATTGCCATCAACGCCAAGACCCACCGCTACGGGACCTGCAACACCATGGAAACCCTGCTGGTGCACCAGGCCGTTGCTGCGGATGTTCTGCCGGAACTGGCCGAAGCCTATCAGGGCATTGGCGTTGAACTGCGTGGCTGTGAGCGTACCCGTGAACTGCTGACCGATATTAACTCAGCGACGAATGAAGACTGGGCGACAGAATATCTGGCTCCGATCCTGTCCATCCGCATTGTCGATGATATGGACAGCGCCATTGATCACATCAATCACTATGGCTCGCACCACACCGATTCCATCGTGTCCGAGAACTACACACTGGCACGCCGCTTCCTTACCGAAGTGGACTCCAGTTCAGTAATGATCAATGCCTCGACCCGTTTTGCTGACGGCTTTGAATACGGTCTGGGGGCTGAAATCGGTATCTCCACCGATAAAATTCACGCCCGCGGCCCGGTAGGCCTGGATGGTCTGACTTCGCAGAAGTACGTCGTACTCGGCAATGGCGAAGTCCGTAAATAAGCCTGACCCGCAGCGCCCGCAACGATGGGCGCTGCTGGGCGGCACCTTCGATCCGATTCATATCGGACACCTGCGTATCGCTGTGCAGCTGAGGGATCAGGGCTTTGATAAAGTTTTGCTGATTCCCAACAGCATTCCCCCTCATCGCCCGCAACCGCAGGCGACCGGCAAGCAACGCCTGGCAATGCTGGCCCTCGCCTGTCAGAACCTGACCGGTGTCGAACCCTGCAGTATTGAGCTGGAACGCGACGACCTGAGCTACAGCGCCGTTACCGTTGCTGCGCTGCGAGCCCAGTATCCGGACGTTGGCTTCACCTGGGTGATGGGGCAGGATGCCTGGCAAGGATTTGAACACTGGTACAAACCGCTGGAACTGCTGGAGCAGGCCAACCTGCTGGTCATCAGCCGCCCCGGAGTACGCAGTGTCAGTCACTGGCAGGAGCTGCAACTGGAACAACGTGAGTGCGATTTGCCGCAATTATTGGGATTCAGTGCCGGACATATATGTCTGCATCACTGGCCTGAACTGGATATATCCGCCTCTGACTTGCGCCGGGCTATCAAGCAGGGCGACAATGTCACCTTTCTGACACCGGACGCGGTGCTGGAATACATCATTCAACAACAACTCTATCGATAGAACTGAATGCAAACTGAGCAAATAAAATCCCTGGTGGTTGACGCCCTTGAAGATATGAAGGCGCAGAACATCACCGTACTGGACGTTCGCGGCCGTACATCCGTTACTGACTGGATGGTAATCGCCACCGGTACGTCCAGCCGTCACGTTTCCGCTGTTGTCGGTAACGTTGAAGAAAAAGCGAAACACGCAGGCCTGCGCCCTAACGGCACAGAAGGTCGTGGCGCATCCGACTGGGTTCTGATTGACCTGTTCGATGTCGTCGTACACGTCATGACCGATCAGGCCCGCCACTTCTATGATCTGGAACGCCTGTGGGGCGAGCCGGACGAGTCAGGTAAGCAGGGATCTGCTGACGCATGAAGCTACGCCTGCTGGCGGTAGGCCATAAGATGCCGGGCTGGGTTGAACAGGGCTTTGCCGAATACGCAAAGCGCCTGCCAGCCGACTGTGCTCTGGAACTGGTCGAAATTGCTCCGGGACACCGGGCAAAAAACACCAGCAAGGAAAAGGCTATGCAGCAGGAAGCTGACGCCTTGCGTAAGGCCATACGTCCTGGCGACCACGTCGTTGCACTCGATGTTCTGGGTGCAACCTGGTCTACCGAAAAACTGTCGCAGCAGCTCGAAGGCTGGCGCATGCAGGGTGGCGATGTGGCCCTGCTAATCGGCGGCCCGGACGGCATGACGCCTGATATTCTGTCTCTGGCCAGTCAGCGCTGGTCGCTGTCGGCACTGACGCTGCCCCACCCTCTGGTGCGCGTGATGCTGGCGGAACAACTGTACCGCGCATGGACCATCCTGCAGGGTCATCCCTACCATAAATAAGAGACGGAACCATGTGGGAGCATTCATTCAGGGATAAAGCTGCCGAAACCAGACTCTTTCGCTCGCGGGCGATCACCCTGGCCGTCTTTATATTACTGATGATCAGCATTCTGGTCTGGCGTATGGCCTATCTGCAGATCACACTGCACGATAAATACAAAGACCTTTCTGAAAACAATCGCATTCAGCTGCAGCCCATTGCTCCCAATCGCGGACTGATCTACGACCGCAACGGTGTGCTGCTGGCGGAAAACGTCCCCTCATACAGTCTGGTTCTGGTCCCTGAACGGGTGACCGACATGGACAAAACCATCGAGTTTCTGGACACCCTGATTGGTGTCAGCGAGCGTGATCGTGAGCAGTTCGACAAACGCAAGAAACTGCGTCGCCGTCCGTTCGAACCCATTGTTCTGCGTCATAAACTGAGCGAGGAAGAGATCGCTCAGGTTATGGTCAACCGTATGTACCTTCCAGGTGTTGATGTGGAAGCACAGCTGGTGCGCCATTATCCGCTGGGTGAATCCTTTGCCCACGTACTGGGCTACGTCGGTCGTATCAATCAGAAAGAGCAGGCAACGCTGGATGCTGATGCAGAAACCAAGCGCCGCTACAGCGCAACCCAGTACATAGGTAAGCTTGGCGTAGAAAAACGTTACGAAGCCGATCTTCACGGCGAAGTCGGATACCAGAAGGTCGAAACCAACGCCCGTGGCCGGATTATTCAGGTGCTTGAGCAACAGGACCCGACACCAGGCCAGGACATTACATTACATCTCGACTCACGCCTGCAGACTCTGGCACAGAAAGAGATGAAAGGGATGCGCGGCGCTCTGGTGGCCATTGAAGTGGCGACTGGCGGTATCCTCAGTCTGTACAGCAACCCGAGCTTCGACCCCAACCTGTTCGTCACCGGGATCTCCCACAAAGACTACTCCGACCTGCGCGACAACCCGGACCTGCCACTGTTCGATCGCACCATCCGTGGTCAGTATCCACCAGCATCAACACTGAAGCCTTTTATCGGACTGGCAGCCGTTAATTCCGGCATTACCAACTGGGGCGAAACCATCGACGATCAGGGCTGGTTCCAGCTGGAAAATGATGAGCGCCTGTATCGCGACTGGAAAAGAACCGGCCATGGCGTTGTAAACCTGGAGCGCGCGATTGTCGAATCCTGTGATACCTATTTCTATGAAATGGCGGTTCGCGCCGGTATCGATACAATTTCGCCTTTTCTTGCCCAGTTCGGCTTCGGCCGGGACATGACGCTCGATGTTATTAATGCTCTGCCCGGCCTGTTACCAGACCGCGACTGGAAACGTGCTCGTCGTAAATCTTTCTGGTATGCCGGTGACACAGTAAACCTCGGTATCGGCCAGGGCTTTATGCTGGTTACGCCACTGCAGCTGGCGACCGCCACCTCGGTTCTGGCCAGCCACGGTGAATGGAAAGTGCCACGCCTGATTTACGCCCATGACGATGTGATTGACGAAGTTCCGCACGGCGACATCCCGGATATTGAACTGAACAATGTCAAAGACTGGGATCGAATGAGCAATGCCATGTCTAAGGTAATTACCGGCACCCACGGTACCGCTCGCCGCTTACTGAGTCGTCTCGACTTTCCTATTGCCGGTAAAACCGGCACGGCGCAGGTAGTGGGTATCAAGCAGGATGAGGAATACGACTCCGAGTCCCTTAAGGAACGTTTGCGCGACCACGCTCTGTTTATTGCCTTTGCTCCGGTCGACAAACCGGAAATTGCCGTTGCCGTGGTCATTGAAAATGGAGAGTCCGCTGGTCGTACCGCGGGTCCGATTGCCCAGAGCATCATCAACGAATACCTTGGAGGCGCAGAGGGCTGATGGCCAGTACAGATTTCAGCCGCACCATCGGCAGCGGTCACCACCACGGTTTCAGCCGCAGTCAGGCATTGTTCGAGCGTATCCACCTGGATCTGCCACTGACCCTGCTGATTCTAGCCCTGACCATTTGCGGGCTGGCCATACTTTACAGCGGTAGTGGCCAGGAATGGGGAATGGTCAAACGTCAGGCCATTCACTTTGCCATCGGTCTGGTGGTAATGATTACCGCTGCACAGCTGCCACCGCGCTTTTATCAGGCAATAGCTCCCTGGGCATATCTGGTCGGTCTGGTCGCCCTGCTACTGGTGCTGATCATGGGTGTTGGCGCCAAAGGTGCGCAGCGCTGGCTGGCAATTCCCGGTTTACCACGTTTCCAGCCATCAGAGCTGGTTAAACTGGCGCTGCCATTAACCGTTGCCTGGTACATGGCGCGCCATCCTGTACCACCGAAATTTTCCGTGCTGGTCAAAGCCATGATCATTATCGGCCTGCCCACGGTGATGATTCTCAAGCAGCCGGATCTCGGCACCTCAATCCTGATCGGTGCTTCAGGTGTCCTGGTGCTGTTTTTCGCCGGCATGTCATGGAAACTGATCATCAGTGGCGGCGCTCTGCTGGCAGCCAGTGCTCCGGCGATGTGGTTTTTTGTGATGCGTGATTACCAGAAGCAACGGGTACTGACCTTCCTCAACCCGGAAAGTGACCCACTGGGATCTGGCTGGAATATTATTCAGTCGAAAACGGCCATTGGCTCAGGCGGTATTGATGGCAAAGGCTTTTTGCAGGGCACACAATCACAACTCGAGTTCCTGCCGGAAAGCCATACCGATTTTATTATCGCCGTACTGGCCGAAGAGCTCGGCCTGATTGGCGTACTGGCACTGCTCACTTTGTATTTTTTCATCATCATGCGTTGCCTGTATTTATCGGCTCAATGCGAAACTTTATTCGGTCGCTTGTTGTCCGGAAGTTTATCGGTCACATTTTTTATTTATGTGTTCGTGAACATCGGCATGGTGAGTGGCATCTTACCAGTGGTAGGCGTACCCTTACCTTTGGTGAGCTACGGTGGTACATCGGTTGTCAGTCTGCTGACAGCCTTTGGTGTTCTGATGTCCATGGCGACTCACCGGCAAAACCCGTAATTATCAGGAAGAAAAATGCGTAATTTGTGGAAGAACGTTTTCGGACTCGGCTGCGGTATTTTATTGTCATCTGCGTTACCAGCTGCAGCGAGCTACGATAGCCATGAAAAAACTGAGGCTTTTATTGCCGAAGCCAGTGACGAATACGATCTGGATCCGCAGGAGATTCGTCAGTGGTTATCTCAGGCTGAAAAAATGCAGTCGGTACTGGACGCCATCCAGCGCCCAGCTGAACGCACCAAAGAATGGGATGAATATCAGGATATTTTTCTCACCAGCAAGCGCATTAACGCCGGCAAAGCCTTCATCGAAAAACATGCTGACCTGTTACAACAGGCTGAAAAAAAATACGGCGTTAAAAAAGAGATTATTGCAGCCATTATTGGCGTAGAAACGTTTTACGGTACTCGTCAGGGTAGCTACCGGGTACTCGACTCACTGTCGACCCTGGCGTTTGATTACCCGAAACGTCCTCTGTTCTGGCGCGAGCTGAAAGCGTTCTTTGCCCTGACTGAAAAAGAGAAACTGGATCCGGCCAATATCAAAGGTTCCTACGCTGGCGCGATGGGTTACGGTCAGTTTATCCCGACCAGCTTTCTGAACTACGCCGTGGATGGCGACGGTGACGGTAAGCGCGACCTGTGGGGGAATCCTGCGGATGCTATTTTCAGCGTTGCCAATTACTTTAAACGCCATGGCTGGCGCAGTGGTGAAGCCATCACCCAGCGCGTACAGATTGAAGGCGACCGCTATCAGGATCTGGTCAATGACAACCTCAAACCAAAGTGGACAGTAGCCGAGTTAAAAGCACTGGGGGTCAAACCGACCGAAAGCGTAGCGGACGATAAAGATGCCAACCTGATCCGCCTGCAGGGCAAGAAAGGGGCTGAATTCTGGCTCGGCGAATACAACTTCTACGTCATAACCCGTTACAACCACAGTCGTCTGTATGCGATGGCCGTTTATCAGCTCAGTGAGGCCCTGCATTGAAGCTGACCCTTGCCCTGCTGATCAGCGTATTGATTCTGCAGGGCTGCTCGGTCTCCCGCTATCAGCACGCTCAGGATTTCACTCCTGAGCCGATTCATGACCTGAGTACTCTGCAGGAGCCAACACCGAAACTGGAACCGCGCAGCGCCATGGGCAACCCCAGTCGCTATACCGTTTGGGGTAAGGAGTATGAAGTCCTGCCGACAGCGCAGGGCTATAAGGAACGGGGAACAGCCTCCTGGTACGGCATGAAATTTCATGGCCACCAGACCTCAAATGGTGAAATCTACGACGTCTATCAGTTCACTGCGGCCCACAAAACGCTGCCGTTACCCAGCTATGTTCGCGTAACACGCGTGGACAGCGGCGAGTCCGTTATTGTGCGGGTTAACGACCGCGGACCGTTTCACGACGGCCGTATTATCGACCTGTCCTATGCAGCAGCCGTTCGTCTGGGTATTAATAAGCAGGGTACAGCGCTGGTCGATGTGGAAGTGATACAGCCGCCATCCGCCGAATCTGTACGTTGGGTTCAGGTCAGCGCTTTGTCTGATATTAAAGCGGCTATGCGCCTGCAACAGGAGCTGCAACGCGGTCTGTTGCCACTGAACTGGCCGGTAGGCATATCCACCAGTGATGGAGAGCGCCCGCTGCATAAAGTACGTATCGGACCAGTACCGGAAGGCGATGCTCTTAATGAGGTACTGGCAAAGCTGAAAAACATTAACATTGCCTCGCCTCTGCTGCTGGCAGAACACCAGCTTTAAGGCATAAAAAAAAGGGCCATCACCACAAAGGTAAGGCCCAGAGGCAAGGTACTCAGCGCAGAAACAGGATAGGTGCACGACCTTTTACAGCAGCTCAGTGCTGCTGCCCCCGGGCCCTGTCGACTCCGGAGTCACTGTACAGTCGATTACTCGCCAGTACCGTGTTTCTTGATATCGTTTTTAACCGCAATGTAGACGCCAGCGAAAAAGACGCAGGTCAGAGTAACAATCAGCAGACCAGCAAATACCACTTCATCCATAAACATAATCATCACCTCACATATTGAGCTGGACCGCAGGCAAGTGCCTGCCTGGCGCATCCGGGTTAATAGCGTTGAGCGATTTCTGTCTGCTCGTTCGCTGTCGTTGAAGTAACTGTAGCAACGGCTGACGAGGCAGAATTGACCCAAATCAAGTGAAAAATCGCCGTTAACCTACAGCGGCGCGAGGTTTGATACAGGTCAAATAACCATGCAGTTATGATGAAAAATGGTCTGAAGCTTGCTCAGGAAGAACGCGTTGCAGCAACCGCCGAATGAGCTCGTCCTTGATCTTTTCCCGCATCTCGCAGCGCAGATGTTTCATCAGTGATTGATCAATACACATAAGAATCGAAGCTTCACGGGCGACAACTGACCGTGTTCTGACGCTCTGAGCAAGGAACCCGATTTCGCCGATCACCTCACCAGGCTCTAATGCAATGGCTGGCTTGCCCTGATCTGCGATCACTTCAATACCACCGGAAAGCAGAATATAGAAGGATGCATCCAGCTCACCGGCCTTCATAATCGTCTCACCTTCCGTGGCAACCAGAAACGATGCCGCTTCTTCTGCCAGACGCTCCCTTTCGGCCAGCGAGAAGGCGCGAAAGAACGGAACCTTCCCCAGAACCATCACAACCTGAGCTCTGCTCAGGCCAGATGCAGTCTTCATATTTACCAACTCCGGACAATTGCCATTTTTATTCAGCATAGTTGGTCAAAGCGCTGGTGATCGTATTTGAGCTCTTATAAGCTGGAAGCACTATGGCACCTTCTGCCACCGCCGCCTGCAAGCCAGTCATGACGCGGGTTACAGGCGACATTGAAGAGTAATAACTCAATAACAACCGGGGCAGACATACCAACCGGTGGGAACTGAATCCAGTAAGGGAAGACATCCGTGAAATCTGTGATCAATCTGACATCGCTTTTGCCACTGACACTGCTGATCGGCGTCCACAGCAGCGTTGCCGAAGAGACAGGGGATGCTGCGCAGACACCCCCTCTGGTCATCACAGAGGAATCTCAGACTGCCAGCGACGCTGAGCAGGAACAGCCAGTGACAGAACTCCAGCCGGTAGAGGAAGCACGCTCCGACCGCAACGATAACGCTTCGTTGCCGACAGACCAGCCTGACTCGCAAGCGGCTGATGCCAACCAATCTCCTCAGACGGTAAATCAGCAACTGGAAAAGCTGATAGCAGACAAGGCTTACGAGCAGGCCTTTACGCTGGGCAGTACCCACCTCAATGAGATGGAAGGTGATGCAGTATTTGATTTCCATTACGGCTTTGCCGCAGCACAGCTGGGGCAGTACAACGATGCGCTGTTTCCATTTGAACGTCTGGTCGCCAGCTACCCTTCGGTGCTGCGCTATCGACTGGAACTGGCCAGAACGTACTTCTATCTGGGCAATGCTGACGCGGCTGAAGAGCAGTTTCAGATCGTAAGAAAAGCTAATCCTCCGGCCAATGTCACCGCCACCATCGACCGTTTTCTGCAGCGAATTGAGCAACAGCGTCTGGCGTTTCAACCCAGCTGGTCAGCCATGGTCGGAACGGCGGCGGGCTATGACACGAACTTTAACAGCGCCACCAGTATTGAGCAGGTGGATATCTATGACGGGGTGTTCCGCGCCATCATTGATAAAGACGACCGCAAGAAAGCCAGTGGTTACTATCAGCTGCGTGGCATGACCAGTTACATCAGCCCGCTGTCGATGCGCAGCGCATGGGATATTCAGCTCGGCGCCAGCCGCAAGGACAACGCCGCTGACGACATCTACGATCTCGATAATCTGTTCGCCAGTGCCGGACTGCGACTGGTGCGCAATGAGCATCAGTTCCGTGTCAGCGCTCGGGTCAGCCAGTACTGGCTGGGCGACCAGTCGCTGCTGAATGAACTTTCTGCCAGTGGTGAATGGCGCTATGACCTGCAGCCTGTTCAGCTTCGTACGACATTATCGCTACGCCAGCAGGACAACGAACTGAATGATGACCTGGACCTGCTGACGCCGGAGCTGCAAGTCTCCGCCAACTATTTCAGCGCCGGTTACTCGCTGCAATCCGCGCTGAGTGTATCGTCAGATCAGGGGGATGCCGATTATCAGGCTCGTGACGCCATATCGCTGTCCCTCGGTGCTCAGTTCCTGACAGGCAGCGCTGGAACACTCTACAGCACACTGCTGCTGCGCAAGTACGATTTCCAGGGTGAATACCCGGATGAAAATGCTTTCGCCGGTGGCCAGACCCGTGACGAACGTATGCTGCAGCTGTCACTGGGCTACAGCCACAGCCTGCGCAGCTGGCTCAGCCTGTACACTCAGGTGGCCTACATCGATTACGACAGCAACATTGATCTTTATGAATACGACCGCACGCTGACCGAAGCGGGCCTCAACCTGGCATTCTGAGCGGGGGACGAAAAATGGAATTACTTAAAACAACCGGACTGACACTCACCACCCTGTTTTTCACCGCCGTCCTCAGCCTGACGGCCCATGCTGCTGACATTGCGGGTCACATCATCATGGTCAAGGGTGATGTCTCCGCCGCAACCGGCGATGGTAACCAGCGTGCTCTGAAGCGCCGTGACCCGGTCTTTGTCTCCGACACCATCACTACCGGCGAAAGCAGCCGGGTGCAGATTCGTTTTATTGATAATGGCCTGCTCGCTTTGCAGGCCAATAGCCAGCTGGCGATTCACTCATACAACCAGAATGCCGATGCCCCGGAGCAGGAAAAAGTTCTGATGGAGCTGGTCGAGGGTGGATTCCGCACGCTGACTGGCACCATCGGCAAAGGAAATAAGGAGGCCTATCAGGTCGACACTCCTGTAGCCTCTATTGGTATTCGCGGCACCCTCTACAGCGCACTGGTGAGTCAGGGCCAGCTGTTTGCCGGTGTCTGGAAAGGTGGTATCCGTTTATCTAATGACAGTGGTAGTTATGACCTTGGCATGGGCGCTGATTATGCCTTCGGCAGCCTTGGCAGCAATGGTTTCACCGGCATGATGACGCCACCGGATGAACTGGGTGACAGCCCGACAGAGGGCAGCGATCAGAGCGGTGACGACGCTGGCGTTGACGATAGCGAAGGTCCTCAGGACGATACGTCTGGCTCTGCCAGCGGTACGGACAACGCACAACGAGAGGAAGGCAACCCGGTTCCGAATCCACTGGATCAGGACGATGACGGCAACACGCTGGAATCGCTGAAAGAACAGGGCCTGGTCAACGATCCGGATGACGATAATACCGACAATGGCAACGGCACTCCGGAGCCTCCTGTTGATATTGCCACCCGCATTTCACCTGACGTACGCCTCAGCGATGATGAATACACATCACTGCTTACCAGCACTGAGGGGGGCATTCTGCTGACAGAAAACGGAACACAGACAGCAGCCGTTATTCGTGATGCCAACGACCAGCCGGTATTCCTGGTAGTCGATGGTGAAGGCGTCGATATTACCCGCTTCAGCTATGCCGGTACGGCAGCAGAAATTCTGGTACCAGCCGGTGTCGGTGATGTCGAATGGGGTATCTGGAACGGCAGTGTGGCAACGCCGGTTGAGCAGTATCTGACCGACGACAGTAACGAAGTAACCAACGTCGAAACCCCGGTTTTCTGGCTGGCAGCTGAGCCGATTCAGGAAACCGTCGTTGCAGCCATGACGGGAAGTGTGTCATTCAGTGGCAGCGAAGCGCTCGGTACCAACAGCGAAGGAGAGCAGATTCTGTACAGCAGTGGCAGTTTCGATCTCGACTTCAGCAGTGGCATCATCTCCAACGGCAACATCAATCTGTCCTACGGTACGGCACCGGAATCCGTTTCCACTAACTGGTATGCCGAATTTGATGGTTCCATTCGCGGTAACGGCTCAACCAACAGTCCGAATGTAACGATGAACCTGACCTACGGTGATCTCACTGATTTGTCAGAGAACATGTCAGAGAACATGTCAGAGATGGATCTGGTCAACAGCAAGCTGGGCGGATTCCTTACCGGTTCAACCGCGCTGCAAGCGTTCGTCGGTGCTTATCATTTCCGCACCATCGATGCTGCTGGAACGGGTGTTGTGCAAACTGCAGATGGGCTGGTCGCCTGGCCGTTGTCGCCGATTGGCAGCATCACCGACCTGCCGCAGTAAAAGTCACTTCTCCGTGTGGCGGAAGACCCCATCCCAGCCTTCCGCCGGCGGATTCTGTTGCAGCGATTCAATACGCTGGCGATATACCTGATACAGCACACGATCTGATTCACTTTGCAGCTCATCCAGAACAGCCAGTGCCTGTTGCCAGTTTTGTGACCGGTACGCTTCTATCATGCACTGATAGTGCTGTAATTCATGCTGTTCAGCGGCACTCACCTGCCCTTGTGGACATAGTGGTTCAAACACGCTGACTGGCTCATTCTTACCCTTCACCTGAATACGATCGACAAAGCGATAAACGAATCCGGGAGCCTGAGCCTGAGTCGTCTCACTGACGAGAATTTTTGCCCCGTAGTACTTAGTGATGCTTTCCAGACGCGAGCCCAGATTCACAGAATCACCCAGCACCGTATAAGCACGACGGTAGGAGGAGCCCATGTCACCAACGTTCATTGGCCCCGTATTGATACCAATTCCGATGGCAATCGGAGGCCAGCCGCGAGCAACAAAATCTGCACTGAGGGCGGTCGTGGTTTCCTGCATCTGAAGCGCGGCGGCAACCGCATGATGAGCATGCTGCTGATCATCCAGAGGCGCCCCCCAGAATGCCATCACCATGTCGCCGACGTATTTATCAATGGTGCCCTCGTGATCAAAAATCACTTTCGTCACCGGCGTAAAATAACTGTTCAGTAAGGCTTTCAGCTCGGAAGCTGTCAGGCTCTCCGACATATTGGTGAAGCTGCGTATATCGCTGAACAGTACCGTCATTTCCTTACTTTCACCGGCAAACTGATAGGCCGCCGGATCGGCCAGCATGCGATCAATATGCGCTGGCGGCACGTACTGATCAAACATACCTTTCAGTACCCGGCGGCTCACGCTTTCACGAATAAAACCCCATGCCATATTCATCATGGTCAGGCTGCCAACCATCAACAGCAAAGAAGCCATGGGTAAGTCCAGCCGGTGCACCATCCACAACCAGAGGTTACCGGCTATCACCAGTAAAGCTGCCGCTCCGCTGAGCGCAATAGACGCCACCGGGCCTGCTGCCGGTAGCCAGAAAGCGAGTATCAGACCGATCAGGCACAGAGCCGCAGCGGTCGCTCCCGCTTCCCACTCTGGCCGGTAAGGGAAGCCATCGTTCAGCATGGCATCAATGATATTGGCGTGAACCTCGACCCCGGGATACTGAGTGCCAACCGGAGTGGCTCTGAGGTCCGACAAGCCCAGTGCCGATGTACCGACCAGAACGATGGCACCCTCCAGCTGCTTCGTGTCTGCACGACCGCTGAGGACGTCTGCTGCCGGAACATAGGGGAAAGTACGGCGCCCACCACGATACGGCACTGTCACCCAACCGGAAGCGTCCGTGCGCGCCTTCAGTCCGCTGAGCGTGATATTGCGGATCGCTTCTACCGAACCGATTCGCGCCGTATCAATATTCACATTGCGATCAAACAGATAAGCCATCAGCGTGGCCAGCGAGAGTGAGGGGTACAGCTGCCCATCATGCCGGATCAACAGCGGGGAACGACGAATAGCACCGTCAGAATCAGCAAAGGTGGTTACAAAGCCACCGCCAGCCGCAGCTGATTGCAACAGTGGCAGATTGGCGGCATAACCTGGCTTGTTAACCACCACCAGACTGTCTCCGGCGCTGCCTGTCAGGCTATCGATGCCGTCAGGCAACTGGCCGACTGAGATTGCCTCATCGAGAAAGAAGAAACCCAGCACGACATCCGTCGCCGGGAGTTCTTCAGCGAAATGCTGATCACCATCGACCTGACGACGCCAGTGTTCCGGTGCTTTCCAGTCTTCGCCATCGCGCAGCAGGCGCTGGCGAATTTCATCGACAGGATTACGTTCAGGCTCAGAAAAGACCACATCAAAGGCCACGACAGTCACGCCATAGCCTGCCAGGGCAGCTACCAGCTCTGCCAGCTTATGGCGACTCCAGGGCCAGCGACCTTCCTGCGCCAACGATTGCTCATCAATGTCGATAATAACAATCGGCTGCTCACCGATAGGAGTGGGTTTTAAAGAAAGCGCCGTGGTAAAACGCCAGTCATAGAGCAGGTAATCGAGACGACTGAGCCAACGCGATGCCCCCTGTGGTTGCAGCGCCAGAATCAGAAATAAGAAGGTAATAACAACACCTGCCATTGCCGGCAGGCGTTTGCGCTGGAGCCGCATCAGAGATTCCGTTCCTGTTCAGTATTCCGGAACCCTATCACAGCACCAGCCGGTGCAGAAGAATCAGGCGACAACCTGTCCGCGGTAGATTTTCTGAGAGCGATTCGCCGTGCGACTGGCATCATCCATCAGCACCGCACTGCCGCGGTAAACCCTCACCACTTCAACCTGAGCAGCGGATGGTTCTTCCGATGGCAGAAAGTCTTCAATCATCTGCAGCAATTCGTGGCTGACGCCACTTTTCACCAGCAGACGCAGGTCGTGCTCCAGCGTTGGTGAATCGTAGTGAATCACACAACCCTGCTCTTCTTTAGCAAGTCGTTTTATTTTCTGCAGTAAAGCAATGTTACGACGGTTAAATTCCATGTGCTTTCCCCCGGCAGCATGACATTCTGTTAATGATAGAAATTATCATTACCTACCGGGTTGCAATGCTCATACCAGAGTTTCAACTGTCGACTGAGCTTTACCTTCTGCTTCGCGTATCACTTCGTGAAGAATCCGCTCAAAGCGCCCCGCCACGCTATGCCAGCTGGCTTTCTCTGCTTCTTTACGAGCCTCGATTCCCTGTTTTTTTACATCAGACGCCAGCAGCGTTAACGTGGCCTGAATGAATTCTTCATCATTTGTGCACTTTGCCAGTTCACCGTTCTTTCCGGAGCACACATGAAGTGCAGCCGCTGCCATATCAAACGCCACCACAGGCAAACCGCTGGCCATCGCCTCAAGAACGACAAGACCAAAGGTTTCCGTCAGACTTGGAAAAATAAAGGCATCAGCTGAAGCAAAATGACGCGCCAGCGCTTCGCCGGTCTGCACGCCGGCAAAGATAATCTGCGGGAACCGCTGCTGTAATTCAGTACGCAAAGGGCCATCGCCAACCATAACCAGACGAGTGTCAGGCCGACTCAGACAGGCGCGCTGCCAGGCCTTTATCGCCAGCGGGATGTTTTTTTCAGCGGCAATCCGCCCCACATACAACAGCACGGGTACTGCACTATCGGCCCCCCATTGTTCACGCAGGTGCGATGAGCGTGCCTGAGGATGAAATAACTGACAATCAACACCGTGCGGCAATACTTCAACACGCTGGAAGCCGCTGGCGCACAAATCATTCGCCACGTCCGCCGAAGGCACGATGGTTCGTGCCGTACGATTGTGGAAACGTCGTAACCAGGCCAGCGCCAGAGTTTTCAGCCAGCCGATACCGTAGTAACCACTGTAGCGATGGAAATTGGTGTGAAAAGCACTGACCACCGGAATGCCACGCAAGCGGGCTTCATTGAAAGCGGCCCAGCCCAGCGGCCCCTCCGTAGCAATGTACACCACATCCGGCTGATAGCTGTCCCACACGCGGGTAATCCGCCGTCTTACCGGTAAACCGAGTTGCAGGTCAGGATACATAGGAATACGTACACCCGGCGTCCAGACTTCTTCGTGCTCTGGACACCAGTCCCGGTCAGGACGGGTACGGATAATCTGAATGCGGATATCAGCCGACAGCGACTTCAGCAGCTGACGCAGGGAATTGGCGACACCGTTAACGTCGGGAACGTAGGTTTCGGTGACAACCGCTAAGCGAAGGGTATTCATGAACAGACAACACTCTGGGACTTCAGACTCCAGTGTGCCGTCGCGTCCATGACACTTTAATGAAGAACAGCCTCTGGCTCAGCACTCAGCAGACAGTTTCGACAGTCGGTAGCGCAGCTGGCGAGGGGTCAGCCCCAGAACTTTGGCGGCCATGGTCTTGTTACCACTGCACTTTTCAATGGCGGCATGAATATCGCTCAGTTCATCGGCCTGTACACGCTGGTAAGGACGGGCATACAGCGTTTTAAAGTTTGGTACCACCTGAGTGGCCAACAGGTGTGCGATCTGAGCAGCAAAGAAGTTAACCAGTGACAGGTCAAGCTCAGCACTACGGGCACCGCGCAGGTCAATCACCATGACGGCCAGCACAGACTGACGCAGCAGCAATGGCACCAGCAGACAACGGTCAGTTTTGCTCAGAGAGTCAGCGTACGGCTCGAAGCGTTCCGGACGTTCACTACCCTCTTTGATCACCAGCCACTCACGGGACTCAAACTGACGGCACAACGCATGCTGTACAGCAAAGCTGTAAACACCGTTAGTCACACCCGTTGAGCAATACTGAGCCTTGAAGCGGCTTGGAGCGTCCGGCAGAGCAATAGAGACATTACTCAACCCCGTTTGCTCAGCCACCAGCATCAGCAGCTGCTGAATGCTTTCGTCATCGTGGTAACGGCTTTCCAGAATTTCCGTTACACAGTTCAGCCAGGCTCCTGGCATAGCACTGTTAGCGGCGTTCTGACGGTAATCCTGCATATCGGCAATCTTGTACATAGGCATAGGCTGTTCCTCCTGAATACTTATGCCTTCGCAAAGACCGTACCAGCTCTGTCAAATACGCTGAAAACGCAGGAATCAAGGGATTCAACGCGCAAAATCAGGATTTAAAACGACAAACGGCGCATTAAATGCGCCATTTGTTAACATTGCGGGATTCGCCGGGAATCATTTTGGTGCAGATTGTGTGTTTTATAATCAGGCCACACCCGGATCATCCGCAGGCAGATACTCTTTCTGCAACCAATGGGCGAATCCCCGACAAGCATCCTGACTGGTCAGAATGCCGGCCAGTTTGTCCTGACGCATCACCAGCACTGCAGAAATTCCCTGCTCCGCCATACCAAGCAGAACCACATCCAGCCGGGTATGAAGATCGACCTGTTTCAACTGGCGTCGGCACATATCACCGGCGGACAACTCACCCAGCTCGGTCACTGAGTGCCCCGGCTGCTGCGCCAGGCGCAGATCTTCAGTAGTCAGCAGGCCAACCACCTCATGACCATTCATTACCGGCAGGTGATGACAGTTATGTTCAGCCATCACCTCAGCCGCCTGCGGCAACGGCAGGCTTTCATCCACATGTACCGGAAAGGCCGTCATGACCTCTGCAAGTGTTGGCATATGACGCATAACTGTCTCCTGTTGATCAGACGCCGATGCGTCCGAGTGTATCAACGATCTGACGCAGAATTTCTGCCAGTGCCGGATGCTCCTGTTCAAACTGAACAGCCTGTTCCTGCACCCGCTCACTCAGGTCAGCAGCATTGCCAACTTCCAGCTCGCCGATATCGACAGCAATCTGTTGCAGCAGGGACTGGGTTTCATCATCAACCTGTGGGGATTCCTTCAGGGTTTCATGCAGCGCCTGCAGCTGTTGTTTCAGTTCATTCCTGGGCATAACTTCATTCCTCGTTCAGATACCTCAGTCTAACAACAGCCAACGGTTCAAGGCTAATCCAGATCAATACAAGGCGTGGAAACTGAATGGAATCCGGCTCTGCTTTGCCATCGCCTGCAGCGGCGCACGGTTAGCATTGTCGCCGACATACAACAGCGTTGCCTGTTGCAGATCCAGAGTGGACAGCTCCGGCAAAATCAGCCGCAATGTATGCAGAATGGCAGCATGACTGGTCGACAGCGGGGCCCAAACCAGCGGACGTCCCTGACAGGAAGTCAGTAGCGACAGCAGGGCTGCTGCGTTGTCAGCAACCGGGTCACGGGGATTAACGTAGAAAAAATAAAGTGGCAGAGAAGCCGTAGCACCGATGCGATCCATCTGGTGCCAGATCAACGGCCAGGCGTCATCAATTAACTGCGATAGCTGCGGAGTGAACCCTACGACACCCTGGCGTTTCGGATCATCGGGAATATTCACCACACTGGCAGCCAGACCATCACGGCGATACACCGCAGCAGGCTGATTCAGCGTGTACGCAGCATCGTGCAGCGCCGTCGCCGTTGACAGACTCATAACAACTCCTTGTTGTTCGCTTCACCGGGAAGCCTTCATCCATGTATAGACAAATATTCGGCCAACTGCGAATCAACTCGTCCAGAGTGTCAGCTGGCGGCCTTGCCCAGAGCCTCAGAAGTCGAGAAATTCAACCAGAACCGTTTTGATAATAAAACCCAACATGCCCAGTCCCAGGGCGAAAAACAGGATAAACATACCAAATTTACCGGCATTGGAACGCTTACCAAGATCCCAGACAATGAAGAACATAAAACCGATGAGAATCGTTATACCGATTGTCATGGAAAGGCTTTCAAACTGTTCTGCATTCATATCAGGGGCCCGTGCTTAGCATCCAAAAAGAGCGCGTATGTTACTCAGGGCTGCACTGCAGCGCTACCCCGGGTATGATGTCCGGCGTCAGACTCACGTACCATTTCAAATAATAATAAAGAGGTAACTAACATGCGTTTGCGCGCCTGTTCCGTTCTGCTGACCCTTGCAACGTCAGCTCTGCTCACTATCAGCTCAGCCGCTACGGCAGAAATCATCGACCGCTCGTTCTGTGTTTTTGACCCGGTGGGTGCGAAGGGGCCGGTATTCGATGCCATGCGCGATTATCAGGCAGCAGCGTTAGGCTGGGGCGTGAACTTTGAATTAAGGGCCTACACCAGCGAAGCCGTAGTCACGGCCGATTTTAACGCCGGGAAATGTGACGCGATGGGAGTTACCGGAACCCGCGTACGTCCCTATAACAGCTTTACCGCCAGTATCGAAGCTCTCGGTGGTGTCAGCGATTACCAGCAGTTGCAGACCCTGATTGCCATGCTGGCCAAGCCACAAGCCAGCAAGTACATGAAGCAGGGGAAGTATGAAGTTGCCGGCATCATGCCAGGCGGGGCGGTGTACGTTTTTGTGCGCGACAAGGCTATCAATTCAGTGGAAGCCGCCGCGGGTAAACGCATAGCCACACTGGATTACGACCAGGCATCGCTGAAAGTCGTGGAGCACATCGGTGCCACCATGGTGCCTTCAACTGTGGCTACCTTTGCCCCGCGCTTTAATAATGGTGATGTGGATATCGCTTACGCGCCTGCTATTGCCTACCAGCCTTTCGAAATGTACAAAGGGCTTGGCGAAAAAGGCGGTATCTACCAGTTCAGTCTGGCGCAGATGAATTTCCAGCTGGTTGTTCAGGCCGACCGTTTTCCTCAGGGCTTTGCCCAGGCCAGTCGTGATTACGCCTTCCGCCATTTTGATCAGGCAATGGAGCACATCCGTCAGGCCGAGAGTGATATTCCGCAAAATTACTGGCAGAAGTTACCGCCTGAAATGGAAACGGACTACAAGGAAATGCTGCGTCAGATCCGTGTCAGTCTGACCAATGATGGCGTCTACGATCCACGCATGATGAAACTGATGTTCCGTCTCCGCTGTCGTGCCGAACCAGGCCACTATGAGTGTGCAGAAAAGCTTGAGGGCTGATGAATTCCTGACACATCCGTTACAATGCCTGCAGGCGAGTAACGGATGTTGAGCACTCATGGCTGAATTTGATTTCTGCATTGCCGGGGGCGGGGTTGTCGGTCTGGCAATCGCCAGAGCACTCAGCCGATCCGGCTCTGTCTTGCTGGCAGAAAAAAACGACCTGTTTGGTTCGGAAACCAGTAGCCGCAACAGTGAGGTTATCCATGCTGGTCTGTACTACCCGGCTGGCTCACTGAAAGAACGCCTGTGCCTGCAGGGCAAAGCCTTACTGTACGATTTCTGCAATCGGCATAATGTCCCCTACCGCAGAACCGGCAAGCTGATTATCGCCCCGACAGCAAACCATCCGAAAATCCAGGCACTGCAAACCACCGCCGCACGCCTGAATATTCCCCTGCAGTATCTGGATCAGCATGCGCTGACCGCTCTGGAACCCGACGTGCAGGGGCAATGTGCGTTACTGTCACCCACCACGGGCATCATCGACAGCCACCACTATATGCAGACGCTGGCACAGCTGGCACAAGCCAACAACGCACTGCTGATGCGCCAGACCCACGTCAGTGCCGCCCGAGTTAAAAACAACCATTGGCAGATTGATCTGCA
The DNA here is from genome assembly GCF_020320395.1 of Thalassolituus marinus. Taxonomy (GTDB): domain Bacteria; phylum Pseudomonadota; class Gammaproteobacteria; order Pseudomonadales; family Oceanobacteraceae; genus Venatoribacter; species Venatoribacter marinus. Next base: position 47,473 of record NZ_JAEDAH010000001.1, read on the forward strand.
AACCAGTGATGGCCCCTATCAGACATCGGCCAGTGTATTCATCAACGCCACAGGCTTGCACGCGCAGCAGCTGGCATCACAGTGCGACATGAACAGCGCAGATATTCCGCCGCTGTATCCCTGCCGCGGGCACTATTTCAGTTACTCAGGGAAAGCGCCATTTTCACATCTGATCTACCCGCTGCCAGAAGACAACCTCACCGGTCTGGGCATCCACGCCACGCTGGACCTGAGTGGCCAGGTGCGCTTCGGGCCAGACACCCAGTACCTGCACCGGAATCAGATTGACGACTATCAGGTGCCAACTGAGCGCGAGTCCGCCTTTTACGCCGCCATCCGCAATTACTTCCCCGGCATCGACAGGCAGCGTCTGCACGCCGACTATGCCGGTATCCGCCCCAAGCTGCACAGCGCCAGTCAGCCTGCCGCCGACTTCGATATACGCCTGACTCATGTAACGCCCGCAGCTATACATTTGTTCGGTATCGAAAGTCCGGGCCTGACGTCGTCCCTTGCCATTGCTCAGGAAGTAACAGAGCTGTTACAAATGGCATGAAGAAAAGTCGTTTGCTGATTTATCTGTCAGCCGTATTTTCGGTAAATAAACACCGGAAATCATGGGGTTAAGACCCTATATTCCGCTCAGGACATAGATTGTACTTTTATGTTACTGAAGCGATACACTGTTCACCGGGCAGTCATACACAGTCACATTAAGTGTTACGAATGCTCACCATAACGCCCTGATACGACACAAGCATTAGTCAAACGCCTGCTATTCTAAGAACAGTTGTTAAGAAAATATCAATCGCAAGGGGACTTATATGAGCCAGCCGTTACCGGTAGAAGAACCCATGACCAGCACGGGCGATATCAGTGTCATCCTGTCGGGCAAGGTGATGATCCCTCTTCACTGCGATGACTGCACGGAAAGCACAGACATCTGTCTGGAGACCTTGAAAAAACACGGTACGTACGTCTGTGAACATTGCGCCAGCGTACACTCTTTCTCTGACACCGAGCTGAAACTGATGCGCATGATGCTTGGCCAGGCCGGTTACCATTTCGCGCTGTAAGCGCTTAAAAAAAATGGCGCCTCAGGAGGCGCCATTTTTCAACAGACTCGGCAGCATGATGCTTATATAGCGTCGCAGCGTCGAGGTCAGGAAGGTCATATCTTCCGGCTCATTATTCAGTAACCAGCGATACTCCAGCGAGTGAAAAAGACCGAGGATAATCTCAGCGTCTTCCGCCGGACTGGAAGAACGCGCCACGGTTGAAAAGAATTCAGCGGCACGATCAAACAGCGCTTTACGATGCATCTGTGCAAGGTGGCGGATGTTCTCATTCACAATCGCCTCATAACGGAAGGCCTGTTCTGCCACCAGCATATCGCGCTGGACTGTCACCTGATCTTTCAGGTACTGCGTCATCTGCTCGACCATGTACTCCAGCAGAGCTTCCTGCCCCTCCGCCGTCGCCAGATTGATTCCGGTTCCCGTCATCGAGATCATTGGCTGGTAGAACTGATTGGTAAATTCACTAACCGTTTCCAACGCCTTTTCCGTGTAAAGGGTAAAGGTATCGACGATCAGCTCCTGAATATCCTTGAAATAATAGGTCGTGGCAGCCAGAGGCACGCCTGCTTCCTTTGCCACCGCACGATGGCGAATACCGCGTACACCTTCACTGATAACAATGCGCAACGCGGCTTCCAGAATAACCCGACGGCGATGCTCGCTTTTAGCACGAATCGCCTTACGTCCCTGATACTGCAGCGGTTTCGATTTATCCGTTGCTGATTCAGCAGCCAATACCATCTCCTTCTCCTGAACGGGTCACCTGAAAATTGTTCACATTGTGACTATCAGACAACCAATTGAAAACGCTTTATCGTCGCACGGTGACACTGAATAGGCAAAACTTCACTGACACAGCAGACAAAACTGTACAGATGTTCCACTTTACTGTTTGATAGGCTCACCCAATAACTCAAACAACAAGAGGGCACCCAATGAAATCCGTATTCACGGCGAAGATATCTTTGCGGCTACTTTGTACACTTTTCCTGTCAGGCAGTGCCAGTGTTATGGCCGCAGATGACACAGATAAGTTGCATTTCCTCAATATGCGCTTTGCTCAGGCCGCTCCTGATTCACAACTGTGGCAGTACGGCTGGTTTGGTTTGTTCTCCGGAGTCGCTGCTGTTAACGGCATTGCCTACTCTCAGACAGAAGGTGAGCACAACCGCTACGATCGCAAAGTCGGTTTCACCACAAGCTTCCTTGGTGCCGCCGACATGTTACTGAACCCTATGCGCACTCACAGTTTTGCTGAGCAGCTACGGGCAATGCCAGAGAACACACCGGAACAGCGCTACAGCAAACTGGCCAGAGCCGAAGCCTGGATGAAAATTGCTGCCGAACGTGAACGCTATGAGCAAAGTACGCTCAACCATGTTCTGGCGTCTGTGGTGAATGGTCTGGCCGGACTGGCCGTTGCCAAAGATGATGGCCGCGTTGCCGATGGCTGGATGACCTTCATTACCGGCGTGGTTGCCTCCGAAGTTAAGATCCTGTCAGCGCCAGAGCACATGCTCGCGACTGAGTATCTGTACAACAGCGGCAAGCTGGTTACGGAAACGGCAAAGGCTGACGCTCCGCGCTGGCAAATTGCCGCTTTCGGCCCGGTTCTCAGTGCCTCATACCGCTTCTGATACGGGTTTACGGGGGCTATCGCCCAGCCCCCGGAGACTGGCACAGGATCTGCAATATTCCTCCTGACCGGAGGATTTATCATGATCAGTGCACTCACCAATTACCTGCAGAATCAGCCACTGCCCCTGAGCGAAGAGACAGGCAGTGCGGCCGACATTCAGGCAAGCCAGGCTGTCACCGATAGCTCTGCAGACTCCCCGGAAAATGCACTTTACGCTCCATCACAACGAGCACTGATGGTCAGCGCCGTGGCAACCGACTTCGATGTTACTGCGCTCAGCGCCAGCGATACCTCCAGCCTGCAACAACGTCTGCAACAATACGGGCTGGTCAGTGGCCAGGATCTGAACGCATTTGCTGTCATTAACACCGCACGTGCAGAGCTCAGTGAAGAAGACACCATTAATGCCGTCGCTCTGCTGGATGATGCCGTGGACCAGTTTGCAGTAAAGGGAGTCGCATACAGTGAACGTCAGCAGGTGAGTAAACTGCACACCCTGATTCACAACATTGCCTCCGCTCGCCCACTTCAGTAAGAAGTCTTATTCCACATCTGTATAATGGTGCCCTTTTCCCGGAGGACCGCCATGCGCTTCTTATCCGCTGCCCTGTTAGCAGCCCTTTGTTTCCCGGCTGCGGCCATCACCAATGTCGAAGAAAAACGTGCCGTCGATGAAAAACCGGGCTGGCACAGTAAAGCGGAGGTCGGCTTCGACGCCGAGTCCGGAAACAATGAAAAACGAAAATGGCGCGTTGGCCTTAATACCAGCTGGCAGAACGAAACCGACCGGTTTTTCGCCTGGGGGAACCGTGCGTACGGCACCAGTAATGGTGCCCGCACTGACGATGACACCTTCGTTCATGCCCGTTTCGTGCATAACCATATGGCCAGCTGGTCGCAGGAAGGCTTTGCACAGTTTGAGCGAGATCCGTTTGCCGCCTTACTGCACCGTATGCTTATCGGTGCCGGTGTACGTCACCAGCAGAGCTTCGCTCAGGAGAGTCGCTGGTTTCAGGGCGTGGGTGTTTTTCATGAACAACTGCAGGAACGTGCTGAGGGGACTGAATACAGTAATCAGCTGACTCGCCTGAATCTGTACAGCCACCTGCAATGGCGGCTGAACCCGAGCATGATTCAGACAACCATTTATGTGCAGCCGTCAGTTGACGACGTCGACGATGTGCGCGCGCTATGGCAGCTGGCGATCACTCTCCCTGTCGCCAGCCAGACTGACCTGAAATGGCAATGGCAGAGTCGCTGGGACACGCAACCACCGGAAGGCACGGAATACCACAACCATCAGACCCACCTGACGCTGGCATTCCGTTTCTGAGGCTTACAGGGCTTTTTCAATCCACTCGTTCAGCCAGAACAATGCATCGTCATCCGGGGTAACGGTTTCGGTTGCATCAATAGTGACGCGGGGTACTGGCTCAGTACCCTGCAACTCCAGGAAACGCTCCTGCAGCAAGCCACCAGCGGCACAGAAAGTACTGTCGTAGGATGAATCCCCCAGACTGATGACACCGAACGGACGCCCGTTCTGCAACGGACACTGTTGCTCCAGCTGCATATAGAAAGGGGCGATATTCGCCGGCAGATTGCCGCGGCCAGTGGTCGAGGTACAGATCAGTACAGCATCCGCAGCACTGTCATTCAGCGCTTCGACACCTGGTGTCGTATCCACGATCGCAGAATGACCACACTCTTCAAGACGGGCGGCCAATGCCTGAGCTACGGCGGTCGCGGTGCCTGTCACCGTACCAACCGCCAGATAAACCTTTGCCATAAAACCTCCGGGGTAAAAGCGCGGCAGTATACCCCGAGCAAGCCGTCATCAGAATCCTGCACCAGCCGCCTGATCAGGCCTGGCAATTGCCAGCAACAAACGCTGGTAAAGACTTTCCATGTCGCGCTGATTCCAGTCATTCAGCGTTTTATGAGCGCGACACAAATCGAGTGCCTCATTGCGAATGCGTTGTAATGCCTTGCGCACCGCTGCCGGCGGTAACTGTCGCAGGCATTCGGTCAGCGTCGCCTCATCCGCTGTAGCCATTTCAGGCTGATGCTGACTGATCAGCCATTCATTCAGCAGCTGCCAGTAGAGCGGCAACGGCTCCCGTTCAGCACCCGGCGACTTAAGCCCCGAGGCTTCCAGTGCAGCGTCGATTCGCGCCAGCACTTCCAGTGGCGATGGTATTTCGGAGGGACCTGACATAGCCAATGCTCCCATACATGCTTTACTTAATTGATATCAGAATAGACTGCCAATCAGGAATTCACCGCATAATGAAGGAAACGGAAGGCACAAACGCCGATCCTCTGGACATCGAAGGCTTCTTTAACCGGATACTGCAAAGCCTGTTTCCCGCCTGGTATGCCAAACAGGCGGCGCGGGAAATGCGTCTGCAGCCACTGGGCGTCCTTAATCCGAACAGCTTCCTTTGTCATCGCTGGATGAGCCTGCACGCCATCGTGGCTGCGCTGTCAGAGTCCTTACAGGCCCATGACAGTGACTGGAAAGACCTCTCCGAATTACTCAGCAAGCTGGTAACAGAGCGCGAGCTGAAGCGGCCGGTGTCGATTATGGCGCTGGATGGTCTGGAGCAAAGCAGTCAGGAAGAAGAGTGGCCCAATCTGCTGTCCTGGGCCGAACACACCTGTGGCTCAATCAGTTTTGAGTCGGAAGACGATTTTGACCGCAATCTGCGTGATGCCTTTCCCGACAGCAACAAGCCGCACCGCATGGTTTACCGCGAGTGGGACGGACGTTACTACTGGATAAACAATGGCGATTCGCCGGCATTCGCGGCGGCACTGCGCTATGCCCAGCAAAAACAGCGTAACGCAAATATCCAGGCCACGCTGAGTATCGAAGGCGTGAATCAGAAAGCACTGGACCGGATTCGCAGTGATTACTGGCTGCTGTTGCTGACGCGCGACAGCGCTTACCCGATGTTCGACCTGATCAGCCGCGCCGAGCTTCCGGCTGTGATGGGTGAATTTGAGTGGCGTCGCAGTGATCTCGTATTTCTGGTGGGCCGCAAGAACAACCGCAAGCTGAATCAGATCATGCTCAACCTGCTCAATAATCGCTCCAGCCAGCAAATCCTGGAATTCGGCCGCTGGCTGAGCCGTCAGAACCATCCTTTCAGAAACCAGTGAATACGCCATGGCGTATACTCACCCGGGGTACATTACGCCAAAAACAGGCCCGAATTGACCATTACCCCCTTGATTTACTGGGCAAGCCTGTCATCCTATCGGCAACTATAACAATAATGGTACTCACATGATCCGAGGTACTTGGAGCCTGACCGAACCACTGGTTCCGGTGAATATTCCCGCGACCATGCTTCGTGTAGGCCAGGATAAAGGCATTACTCAGGACGAGCTTTTAGCCCGTACGGGTATCACATCAGAGCAACTGTCTGATCCCAGCGCCCGTCTCACCTACCAGCAAATGCTGCTGCTGGCTGAGAATCTTATACGCCTGTACCCGGATGAAACCCTGGGTCTGGACCTGGGCAAGGCCATCAATATCAATCAGTTCGGCATGCTCGGCTATGCCATTCTCAGCTGTGCCGACCTGCGCAGTGCCGTGCGTCTCGGGCTGAAATACCACACTCTGGTTGATCCGGCATTTACCTTCGAAATGGCGGAAAACGATGACACCACGGCTATTCGCCTGACCTCTCATATTCCGTTTGAGAGCATGTATCGCATGCTGTGTGACGTGTTTGTCGGAATTTTTGTGACACTGGCGCGCTTCCTCAGTGGTCGCAATGACATACAGGCCCGGGAGGTTCACCTCAACCATCCCCGCCCGCAGTATGTTGAAGCTTATGAAGCCCTGTGCCAGTGCCCGGTACTGTTTGATCAGCCACGTACTGAAATCGTATTTGATACCCATATTCTGGATATTCCGGTTGCTATGGCCGACAGTGCAACGGCGGCAATGGCGGAATCACAGTGTGCGGAAATTCTCACCCGCATGGGGCCGAAAGAAGGCATTGTTGCCAAGGTGCGGCGAATTCTGTTGCGCAACCCCGGGACTTTCCCGCCGGTTGACGAAGTGGCCAGCCAACTGGCGACCTCAACCCGTACTCTGAGCCGCAGCCTGCAGGATGTAGGTACCTCTTACCAGCGTATTCTGGATGAGGTTCGTAAAGAGATGGCGATTGAATACCTGCGCAATTCCAACCTGCCGATTGAAGAGCTGGCAGCTCTGGTCGGTTACTCCGACCCATCTAACTTCCGTAAGGCATTCCGCCGCTGGACACAGCACGCACCGTCTTATTACCGCGAAGAACGTCAGGGTTGAATCGATTCACAGCAACGGATTGCTGTGACTTCACCAGACCGTCACCTCACTGAAAGATAACTGTCATACTTGCTGCGCAAAGTAGGTCTTAACAGCCATAAACGTTAAGAACTATGAAGCTAAGCAACCTGCAACGCGTCACCATTGTTACCGAAACCTTTGCACCGGAAGTCAACGGGGTTGCCCACACGCTCGGTCATCTGGTGAATGGTCTGCGTCAGCGCGGTGTTGAAGTTCAGGTCATCCGCCCACGTCAGCAGCGCAAGGAACAGGCTGACTCCGACACTGTACTGCTGCCAGGATTACCAATACCAGGCTACAACAGTATGCGCTTTGGTTTACCGGTTCTCGGTCGTATTGCCCGTTCTCTGCGCGAGTTCCGTCCCCAGGCCGTTTATGTCGCCACAGAAGGACCTATGGGCTGGGCAGCGGTAAAGGCGGCTCGGGCGCAGGGCATCCGCGTAATCAGTGGCTTTCACACCAATTTTCACCAGTACATCGAACACTACCGCCTCGGTGTGCTGGAAACAGTGGCATATCGCTACCTGCGCCATTTTCATAACCTCACTGCTGCCACTCTGGTACCAACCTCAGTACAGCAACAGGAATTGAGCGCACATGGCTTCAATAATGTTGCCGTGATGTCGCGTGGCGTCGACAGCCAGCTGTTCTCACCGGCTCGCCGCGATCAGGCACTGCGTCGCCAGTGGGGCGTACGTGAGGACGATCTGGTGCTGCTTTACGTCGGCCGCATTGCGCCAGAGAAAAATCTCAGTCTGGCCCTCAGCAGTTATCGCTCTATGCGTCAGACCGACGAGCGCGTGCGCCTGGTTCTGGTCGGCGATGGGCCATCACTGAATTCGATTCGGCAGCAGTACCCCGATGTTATCTGCTGTGGCATCAAGCGCGGTGAAGATCTGGCACGCCATTACGCCAGCGGCGACATATTCCTGTTCCCGAGTCTCACCGACACCTTCGGCAACGTCGTCACAGAAGCCCTCGCCAGCGGACTGGCCGTGGTCAGCTTCGACTACGCCGCTGGTCACGAATATATTCGCCATGAAATGAACGGCATGCTGGCCCCCTTTGCGGATGAGCGTGCCTTTACCAACAACGTGTTCGCGCTGGCAGACCGCCCGAATCTGCTGAACAAGGTTCGTGCAGCTGCGCGCAGCCACGCCGAAACGATCGGCTGGAACAGTATTGTGAATGACTTTATGCAACGCCTGAGCGGCGTTCAGAATGAGGAGGCTCGCTATGAATCAGAGCAAAACATTACAGCCCCAAAACGCGCTGCTGTTCAGTAAGGCAGACCGCCTCGAACTGACCCTGTGTCAGCTGCTGAACCGTACCGGTCACTTCCGTGGCATTCGCCTGTTTTTTAAAGGCATCAGTCGCCTCGGAGATGGGGTTTTCTGGTATACGCTGGCATTGTCTTTGCCTTTACTTATGGGGCTGGAACAGGGGCTTGCTGCTATTGGCCATATCGCCGTCAGCGGACTTGTGTGTGTCGCCATATACAGCCAGTTGAAGAACCGCCTCGTTCGCCAGCGACCATTCATTTCGTGGAGAGAAATCCGCGCTCACACGGCACCACTGGATCTGTACAGTTTCCCATCCGGCCATACCATGAACGCGGTGAACTTTGCTGTGATGTTCTCAGTATTTTATCCGCCACTGTTCTGGCTGGTTGTGCCTTTTGCTTTGCTGGTTGCCCTGTCACGGGTCATTCTTGGCATGCACTACCCGACCGATGTTCTGGTCGGTGCCACACTGGGATTACTGATCAGCAATCTGTCACTGATGCTGTGGCCGGCTGGTATGTTTGCTGCGAGCGCTGTGTAAGCGCTCAGAATAAAGTCATCTGACTGCGATCAACATCCGGTAAACGGCCACCGATCCCGAGCAAACGGACGGCTTTATTTTCACGCTGCAGCGCCAGCTTCAGCAAACGTTCAAAACCACCAACACTGGCCTGTTCATGGCTGTCGGCCAGTGTCGTCTGGGTAAAGTCGGCAAACTTAACCTTTACAAATGGCGCCAGTGCCGCCGGCTGCCAGCCACTGCGTTCAACCCGTTCCAGCCAACGCTCCCACAAGGTGCCAAGCTGGCCAATACAGGCCTCTTCACCACTCAGATCCTGCGCAAACGTTCGCTCAACGCTTAATGACTTTCGCGGCCGTTCGAGGTTCAGTAAACGGTGATCAATACCCCGCGCACGTTCGTATAAAGTAGCCCCCGTACGTCCGAACAATCGCACCAGATCAGTTAACGGCCACTGGCGTACATCCTCACAGGTAAACAACTTATACAGCGCCAGCTTCTTTTCCATTGCCGGGCCTATGCCGGGAATTTTATTCAGTGGCAGCTCACGCACAAAGGCATCGACCTGGTCGGGCCTGACGACCCACTGGCCATCTGGCTTATTCCAGTCGGAGGCAATTTTTGCCAGAAATTTATTGGGAGCAATACCAGCAGATACGGTAATCCCTAACTCTTCCTTTACCCGCAGGCGAATCTGCGCGGCGATGTCAGTCGCATTCAGATGACTGGCAATTTCCAAGTAGGCTTCATCCACCGACACCTGCTCCAGTTGCAAGGCATACTCCTCCAGAATAGCCATCAGCTGCGCAGAGACTTCGCGGTAAACATTCATACGCCCCGGCACCAGAATCAACGCTGGGCATAACTTACGGGCCTGTGCCGTGGCCATGGCAGAACGCACACCAAAAGCGCGAGCCGGATAGTTACAGGTAGCAATCACCCCGCGCCGGTCTGCTTCACCGCCAATGGCAATAGGCACATCACGCAGCGCCGGGTTGTCACGCATCTCCACCGAGGCAAAGAAACAATCGCAATCGATGTGAATAACCTTACGCTGTGTTGCCTTCGGATCTGGCTGTGCATCCATCGTCGGCGACCCTCATTCCTGTAACTCATGACACCAATAAAAGAACTGTATATACATACAGCATCAAAATCAACAACCATGACAGCCCCTGTCCGCAGTGATAGCCTTAGCGCCGATTTTCGAATGTTTTGTTATGGGAAAGCCGTTGTGAGCACTTTTGAACAAGCCAAATCTGATTTTCTGACCGCCATCGAAGCGGACGACCATCTGTTCAGCAGCACGCTGGAATTTATTGCCGGGTGGTTTGACTTCACACCGTCTGCCTTTATGAATGGCAATGTGGCGAACAGCGTCGATCAGAATCAGGGCAGCTGCAAAGTCTTTGCTCTGGCACAGCACCTGGGCCTGAGCCAGGAACAGACTCTGCGCTGTTTTGGTGAGCACTACCGCGATGTGCTGGCCACCCCTGAAGCAGATAATCACCACAACCTGCGTCGTGTTCTGCGTGAAGGTCTGGAAAACATTACCTTTGACCAGTTTCCGCTGACTCAGAAGTCCTGACTATGAGCAATGCGGTTGTTTTAAAAGCCGGTCTGGTACCGCTGACAACTCTCAGTTTCAGCGCAGCAGATATCGACAGCATTCAGCAGGAGCTGGCAACCAAAAAGGCAGAAGCTCCGGCTCTGTTTCAGAACCTGCCCTGCGTACTCGACCTGAGTGATGCTGCGCAGATGCTGGATGTAAATGCTCTGCATACGCTCTGTCGTGATGCCGGTATGCTGCCGGTTGGTGTGCGCAATGCCAGTGAGATTCAACGCCAGCAGGCAAGCGAATTAGGGCTCGCCGACCTCGGCAAGGGTAATGCGCGACAAGCCGTGAAAACCAGCGAGAACACCGCGACGGAAACACCGCAACGCAGCGTAAAGGTTCACACCGGCAACGTACGTTCGGGCCAGCAACTGTACACCGATGGCGACCTGATTATTCTTGGCATGGTCAGTAATGGTGCCGAAGTGCTGGCCACCGGCGATATTCACATTTTCGGAGCTTTGCGCGGCCGTGCTCTGGCCGGTGTCAAAGGTGATGAGCAAGCGGTTATTGCCTGTCAGCAATTTGATGCTGAACTGGTGTCCGTTGCCGGCCAGTACCGTCTGTTTGAAGCTGCACCGGAAGACCATCAGAAAGCCGTTGTCATCAGCCTCGCTGAGGGCAACTTGAACATCACCAGCGTTTGATAAATACTGCGCGACACACAGTTTTTTCAGGGAATTAAGGCTTTGGCTAAAATCATCGTCGTTACATCAGGTAAGGGTGGCGTAGGCAAAACCACCACCAGCGCAGCCTTTTCTGCCGCTCTGGCTATGAAGGGACACAAAACCGTCGTTATCGACTTTGACGTAGGCCTGCGCAACCTCGATCTGGTTATGGGTTGTGAACGCCGTGTGGTGTACGACTTTGTTAACGTCGTGCAGGGCGAAGCATCACTGAAACAGGCTCTGATTAAAGACAAGCGCCTGGACAATCTGTTTGTCCTGCCAGCATCCCAGACTCGTGATAAAGATGCTCTGAAGCCGGAAGGTGTTGAAAAAGTTCTGAACGACCTGCGCGCAGAGTTTGATTACATCGTCTGTGATTCTCCGGCCGGTATTGAGCACGGTGCTCAGATGGCACTCTACTTTGCCGAAGAAGCCGTCATCGTGACCAACCCGGAAGTATCATCCGTACGCGACTCCGACCGTATTATTGGCATTCTGCAGAGCAAATCCCGACTCGCTGAAGAAGGCAAAAGCGTAAAAGAGCATCTGCTGCTGACACGCTATAACCCTGAACGCGTAGAACGCGGTGAAATGCTTTCAGTGCAGGACGTGGAAGATATTCTGGCCATCCCGCTACTGGGCGTGATTCCGGAATCTGAAGCCGTCCTGAAAGCGTCCAACCAGGGGGTACCTGTGGTCCATGATGATGCCAGCGACGCCGGCCAGGCCTACGATGATGCCGTGTCCCGCTACCTTGGCGAAGACCGCCCGCACCGCTTCCTGGAGAAGCAGAAAAAGGGCTTCCTGAAACGCGTATTCGGAGGCTGATATGAGTTTGCTGGGATATTTCCGCAAGGAAGAAAAAAGCAGCGCTTCGGTTGCCAAAGAGCGTTTGCAGATTCTGGTCGCCCACGACCGGGTGCGGACCAATGGGCCGGACTACCTGCCAAAAATGCAGCAGGAGCTGCTGGCGGTGATCCGTAAATACGTCGTTATCGATGATGAGGACGTCAATGTCAGCCTTGAACAGCAAGGTACCACCTCGGTACTTGAGCTGAACGTCACGCTGCCCGATCGCTGATCGGGCATGAAAATGCCTCAGCCTGAACTACACTTAAGCGGTTAGCGACGACGGAGGCATCATGTCCACAATCCCTGTTCACCATATTCTTCTGAAAAGCCCGTTACTGGCCAGCGATGTTATGCAGGAACTGCAGCTCGGTGCTGATTTCGGAGAAATGGCAAGCGAATACTCTGCCTGTCCATCCGCCAGCAATGAAGGCTTTGCCGGTTTCCATCACACCGACCGACTGCCTGGTGAATTGGTCCACGCGCTGTACGAACACGATGAACAACAGCCATATGTGGGCCCGGTTAAAACCTCGCTGGGTTTTCATATTCTGAAAGCGGTGAAAAAGCCCGAGCGCCCGCTGATCATGGACGAGCACGCAGACGCTGAAGAATAAAAGCCCGGCCTATTCGCTACGCAGGTGCTGCACCATCGCCTGAGCAGCATCTGCAGCGTGGTAAACCCGCTCCAGTAAACTGAATTCTGCGCAAACGACTTCCACCGCTCGCTGACGACTGACCAGCACCAGATGATGAGGCGCTTCGTCGGTAGCAGCCGTCGATTCCAGCCAGCGATAAACCCCCACATCTTCCGGTAACTCCTCATCGCCGGTATTCAGCATAAAGGCATCCGGATCCGGACAAGTCAGTGTCACAACCGCCCAGGTGCGAGGTACCGACTGGAAGTCACGATGACACTCATACACCAGCAAATGCGGCTGGGATTCATCACCACGACGAATGAAACAGGCTATATCGGATGATGGCTCGTCGGATACCTCCGGCAGATCGGCCACCCTTTCACAAATCATCTTACTCATCAGGCTATCGGCTCGTATCGCCAGTATGGATAACGCACACCGGCCAGATCACAAAGAATACGCAGAAATGCATCACAGGCTTCCACTGAAGCACTTTCGTCCATCGTGTGATAGCCCGTCGTCGGAATCTGCAGTGTTGTGCCATCCACCAGGCCACCCGAGGCTGCAATAATTCGCCCCATCTCGGTACTACCCAGTGATTTCTGCGGCAGGCCCTGCGTGGCATTCAGCTCGTTCTGGCGGCGGATATAATCGTCCTTAAAGCTGACCTTAATCCCCAATCGCCGGCAACGTTCTTCCAGTCGCTCAGTTAATTCGCGGTTGAAGGTGGCATTGGCATCGCTGTGACGCAGCACCAGTTGCTGCTCATTGGCTGCAGCATTGTCAGGGTACGGACTGGTATCCACCACCACCAGCTGGTTAGTAGAGCCACCAAAGCGACGGAACCATTCCAGCAGGTAACGCCAGCTGCGTCCGGCTTCTTCCTGTGCGGTAAAAAAGGCCGTGCCCTGAAAACCCAGCTCAAACAGATACACCAGCATCGCGGCCGTCAGCACGTTATCCAGCTGCCCCAGATAACGGCCTTGTTCTGTGCGCAACACATCACGAAAGGCTACAGGCGTTCCAGCCACCAGGTGTTCCATGCCCGACAGCTCAAAAATCAGGTTATTGCGATGTGGACAAATGTAGGCATTTTCAATTTGTCCTTTCCCACGGTATGCGCCTGACCAGGGCTCATAAGCAAAGACACCGACATCGGAAAAACGATCAACGATCTGCAGCATCAGTTCTTCAGAGACGGAGTTACCCAGCAGATCGGAACGACCACCGGACACAAATGCAGCGTACTGAAATTCATTGGGCCCGGTACACACCAGACCGTGACGGTCAATGTGCGCAGAAAACATAAGGCTCATAGGGTCATTCCCCTGCGCCACCAGCACCCCTTCGTACCAGGTCACGCGCGCGCCCCGCTCCTCCAGCTCACGCTGCAGTACGCGAAAAAAAGAATGCTCGGCACCAACAACAGCCGGGCTGCGCATCAGGCTTTTAAGAATATCGAGAAAACCGGTACGGTCTTTCACAGTCACTCCGAAGTGATCAGGGTTTCAAAGATCATGGCATGAAAAAAGGCGCAGGCCTATACAGACCTGCGCCTCTGTTATTACAAATAATCAGCAGGCTGGTTTCTGTGGTTCAGTCATCATACTCGACGTCATAACCGAACAACTCGCGCAAGCGGGTCTGTTCCAGAATCCGTTCAGCGCGACGACGTTTTTTATCGTAGTCAGCGCTGCGGCCACGGTGCTTGCTGCGGCTGTTCGGGAGATCGTCGAATTCATCGTATTCAGTGTATTCGCGTTGTTGGCTCATAAGTCCCTCCCGTTAACGGCGGCATAGTTTCACCAAGGTCTCTGACGGTAAATCGAAATTTTTTATTCCTGTGGATAAAGCGCTTTTATAAAGCGGCTGACAGAATCAGCCACTGGCGATATAATCGCCGGGCTCTTGGGGGAGTAACCTGCTCTGGAAACAGAGCGCCTGCGTCAACAGACTTGAGCCTCATGCTCATGGCGCCGGCGACCGCGGTATGATCCGCTGGTTTGGTGAGACCTGAGACAAATGCCGTGGCCATCTGGCGGAGCCGCGTCGTTTGTCTTTGGTTATAATTCTCCGCCCGGTGATTACGTGATGAGTCTATCCTTGCCTGACCTTACCTTACTGACTGACAACATCAGTCACTCTGCTGTACTGGCCTCCACCCTCGTTGTGGCACTGGCTGAAATCGGCGACAAAACTCAACTGCTGTCACTGCTGCTGGCAATCAAGTTTCGCAACAAGCTGGCTATCGTCATGGGTATTCTGGTGGCAACCCTGCTGAATCATGCTGCATCCGCATGGCTCGGTGTGTGGCTGGGTGAAAGCCTGAACAGCTGGATGAACAGCGACCTGGCGCGCTGGCTGCTGGCTGGCGGTTTCATTGCCATGGCGCTGTGGATTCTGATTCCCGATAAGGAAGACGACGATACCGATACCCATCAGGCATGGGGGGCTTTTCTGGCAACCACCTTCCTGTTTTTTCTGGCCGAAATCGGCGACAAAACCCAGGTCGCTACTGTGCTGCTGGGGGCAGAGTTCAGCTCCGTACTGTGGGTTACGGTAGGTACCACTCTCGGCATGATGCTGGCAAACGTGCCGGTCGTCATTTTCGGCGAACAGCTGATGCGCCGTATGCCAATGAAAGCGGCTCACTATCTGACCAGTGTTCTGTTTATTGCCATGGCAATCTGGGTAGTGCTTGGCTAAGACCTGTTTACACTGATCAGGCAGGCTCTGGTGATGCAACAGACAAACCAGTGATTAATCTGATCGTTACGATCAGATTAATTCGTTTCCAGCCTGTCGGGCTATGGGATAAAACGCGCTCCCGATCACCTTTGCGGAGCGCCGATGAACCAGGCCCACTCTTTAGCCGACGAGCAGCTGTTTGCACTGATTGCCGACAGCCTGCGTAGCGACGGCTACAGTATCGTTCATGGCGTTCTCCCGTCTGCTCTTACCGCAGGGCTGCAACAGCGCGTGCAGTCTCTGCAGGAACAGGCATTTATTCAGGCCGGCACCGGACGGCAGCAGGAGCACCAGCTGGATCGCTCTATCCGTCGCGATAAGATTCGCTGGCTCAGTGGCGACGACCCGGCGGAGCAAAGCTGGCTGAATTACATGGCCGATCTGAAGCAGTACCTGAATCGCCGTCTCTACCTCGGCCTGTTCAGTTATGAATGCCATTTTGCTCACTACCGCCCGGGCGATTTCTACCGCAAACATATGGACGCATTTCGCGGCCAGGCCAACCGGGTACTGACCACCGTGCTTTACCTGAATCCGACCTGGAATCCTGACAACGGTGGAGAACTGGTGATTTATCGCGATGATGATCACGACAAAGAGCTCACCCGTGTGACACCTTTCAGCGGCACGCTGGTTACATTCCTCAGTGAAGAGTTTCCACATGAGGTACTGCCGGCCAACGGTGATCGTTACAGTATCGCCGGCTGGTTCCGGCTGAATGCCTCCACCGCAGAACGTATCGACCCGCCTCGCTGATCAGAAGCGATAAGCATTAAATCCCTGCTTGTCAGAGCAGGGATCACTTCTACACTTCAGGTAAACGCTTATAAGTTGTAGGAGTCCCCCGATGAGTTGGTCTGATCTCAGTCTGGCGAAAAAGATTGTGTTGCCCATTGCGGTATTGAGCACCTTGCTGGCCGTTCTGTCGGCAATTCAGATAGCGACACTGAACTCTATCTCGTCAGATTACAGCCACATCAACGAAAAATACCTGCCAGCGCTGCAGCTGGTGCTGAACGCCGATCGCGACCTGTATCAGGCTCAGATCGCTGAGCGCACCATGGCATTAGGCAATGCTGGTGATAACTTCAGCACGATGCACAAAGAGAACCTTGATCAGGTTGCGACACGTCTGGGCAAAGTGGCGGCATCCGACATCTCTCCGCAAGCTAAGGCGCAGGCTCAGAAATTTTTACAGGCCTTCTCCCGCTGGCGTCCGAAAACAGAAAAACTGGTCGCTGACGTTCGCAGCGGCCAGTTATCTTTCGCACAATCAGCGGAACAGAGCACAGGCAGTCTCGATCAGGAATTCGAAAGTATTCGCGATGTTCTGGACGTACTCGGCGAAATGCTGGGGAAAGAGGCCGAAAACCTTCAGCAGGAAGCCCTGCAGGCTCAGTCCAGCGCTATGACGACCATTTTCACGCTGGTTGCCGTTGCCCTGGTCATAGCCATCGCTGTTGGCGTCACATTCCCCAAACTCATCACTGGCCCGGTCAATCAGTTAAGTGCAGTGCTTGGTCAGATGGCTGACGGTCGTGGTGACCTGACCACCCGTATGCCGCGAATGGGCAATGACGAAATTGGTAAAATGGCCCATAACTTCAACCGCTTTATCAATGGCATGCAGCAAATGATCAGTGATATTCAGCAGGTTGCAGACACAGTGGGCGGCGCATCCGACCATCTCAAGAGCAGTTCAGATGCCAGCCGTCGCATCAGCGCTGAATACGCCGATGTTATGGACACCGTCGCGACGGCCAACCATGAAATGGGGCTGGCCATTCAGGAAGTATCGTCGAATACCCAGCAGGTCTCCGAAGAAGCCAAAAGCGCTGACCTGGCAGCCCGGGCTGTTTCAACACAGTTTCGTCAGGCGATGAATGAAATTCAGTCCCTGGCTGAAAACGTTAACAATTCCGGTGATGTTATTCAGGAACTGGTAGCCGAGACCACGAACATTGCCTCAGTACTTGATGTAATTAAGGGCATTGCTGAACAGACAAACCTGCTGGCGTTGAACGCCGCAATCGAAGCCGCCCGCGCTGGCGAACAGGGTCGGGGTTTTGCCGTGGTAGCAGATGAGGTCAGAACCCTGGCAAGCAAGACCCAGCAATCCACCGGCGACATTAACGTCATGATCGAAAAACTGCGCGCGGGTGTTAGCCGAGCCGTAGAAACTATGGATGAAAGTCAGCAGAAAGCAGAGAAGACCGTCGAGTATGCCAGTCAGTCGGAAACCAGTATTCAGAATATTTCCGGATCGATGGTAAGTATCAGTGACCGAATACTGCAGGTCGCTTCTGCCATCGAAGAGCAAACCTCAGTTATTAACACCATCAACGAAAATCTGGTGGCAGCAAAAGATCTCAGTTCCGATGGCTCACGCAGCACCGACGAAATCGTCCGTTCCGTCGATGGGCTGCATTCTCAGGCGAATACATTGAAGTCTGCTGTTGGAAATTTCAGAGTGTAAGCCCATAAAAAAAGGTTCATCGCACTTTACCGGGAAACGCCGCTTTGATTTTCAAAAAGAAGTAGTCGTTGTCCCGGTACCCATA
>NZ_JAEDAH010000089.1 GCF_020320395.1 Thalassolituus marinus
CGACATATCCGGGCATTCTTCTTTCACCTTATTCCATTTTGCTAATGTCGACTCACCGACCGTCATATGCATGGAGTTGATAATCGAATCGCATAATTCCATTAAAGGTTTGGTTCTCATCTTGTCGCGGTAGATTTCTACTCCACCAAAATTAAAAATAATCCGAACAAATTGATGATCAGAGACCGGAAAAAAAACAAGCCGCCTAAGCAGTGGATTATCCTTAGTATTGTTATCTATTTGATGGATATCAAAAACGACCCCCTGAACCGTTTCAGATAAAGGTAACACCCGCCAATTTAATGGACCCCGATAATCTGGTTGATTCCCTGATCGACGATATCCATAGCTTGTATCAAGGTAATCTGCGATGGCCATCTCAAAGACTTTGGGATGAAACATGCTGGACTTTAAAAAGCGTGAGTTCTTATCGGCAGAAATCAGTAATGCAGATGAAGACAGGTCTGCCTGCCTGCCGACAAACCACGGACCAACGAAATACCAGGTGTTCTCATAAAAGAAATCTCTGTCCCAGAAGTCAGGAGGAGCATCGCGATTGCCACTGTACACCCGCTCCCAGTTACCTTTCAGAATGTTAGTAAGTCCTGGTTTACGTGAATCGACACTTTCCCACCGATTAACCAGTCCAAGTACAGGGTTGGCGGGCGGCGCACTGAAGTAGAAGCCGAGATCGCCAAATATCCACTTTTTTTGCCGGGGCTTAGTAAAATAGGGGCCACGGATTTCTGTAACGACAGGTCGTTCATCTAAAGCTTTAGCGTACGGAAAAAATTTAAGCCAGTCCCACATAGAAACTCTACCTGTTATCCCATGGTCACGCGGTGTATTCTTCAACAACTTCAACCTGCATCGACGTCCACTTTCTCTGGCTAACAGATAATTACGACTTGTGAGGAATAAACTGCGGCTCTCCAGCGTCCTTGACTTCCCGCTCTTTAACTTTCTTTCCCGGTTTTTCTTTAAACAGCGGCCATGGCAATTCACCAAACTCTTCAGTGATCGACATATCCGGGCATTCTTCTTTCACCTTATTCCATTTTGCTAATGTCGACTCACCGACCGTCATATGCATGGAG
>NZ_JAEDAH010000090.1:0-867 GCF_020320395.1 Thalassolituus marinus
GCAGTCCGCGTCACAAAGACTGATGATTGTTGTGCCACTAACACTCGTGCTGATTGTAGGTTTGCTGGTGTTGGCACTGAATTCTGTGCGCGATGCACTGGTCATTTTTACCGGTGTGCCACTGGCCTTAACCGGTGGCGTACTGGCGCTGACGCTGCGTGATATACCCTTTTCGATTTCTGCCGCCGTTGGGTTTATTGCCCTGTCGGGGATCGCTATTCTGAACGCACTGGTGATGGTGTCATTTATCCGTGAATTACAGCGCTCTGGGCAAAGTCTTGAGCAGGCTATCGTTGAAGGTGCGCTGACGCGTCTGCGTCCGGTGATTACCACAGCATTGGTAGCGTCGCTGGGTTTTGTCCCGATGGCACTGAATACAGGCATCGGCTCCGAAGTACAACGACCACTGGCAACCGTCGTGATTGGTGGTGTTATTTCTTCTACGATTCTGACCTTGTTTGTGATTCCGGCGCTGTACCGCCTGGTTCATCGTAGTGAAAAACGAGGAAATGCATGAAATTGTCTATAACACGTCTTGTACTTTTACTCGCCATGTTAACCACAGCGTCCTTCGCTGTGGCCCATGGCGTTGATGACAATACCCGCACATTTCTGCAACAGAATACCGGCGTGCAGTTCGTCCCTTTCCTGTATATCGGCGCCAAGCACATGATCACAGGATACGATCACCTGCTGTTCCTGCTGGGAGTAATCTTCTTTCTGTTCCGTAGCCGGGAAGTTCTCCTCTACGTCAGTCTGTTTACTCTGGGACACAGCATTACTCTGATGTCGGGCGTTCTGGCCAATATTCAGGTTAACGCTTACCTGATTGATGCCATCATCGGCCTTTCAGTGGTGTACAAAGGT
>NZ_JAEDAH010000090.1:1039-21575 GCF_020320395.1 Thalassolituus marinus
AACGCACAGATTCCGGCCAAACAGCTCTGGCTGGCCACACTGGCCGCATTTGCGACTGGACTACTTACGCTGGTTATCGTCATTATGCCAGCGGAATACAATATAGATCCGACCGGCATTGGTACTCAGCTGGGCTTAACCGCGCTGTCACCGGAGAAACTGAATGAAGCACCGTCAGCCCTGAGTAACTTAGCGAATATGGATGGTTTGACCACCCTGGTTATCCCGGCTGGCAGCGGTAAAGAGTTCAAACTGGAAGTGACAGAAGGCGGTCAGGTTGATTTTGAATGGATCACCGATGGTGCCAGTATTTATGTTGATACTCACGGCGAACCCTTTAACGATCCCAGTGGCTATTTTAAAAGTTATGCCATTGCCACAACTAGTGAAATGAAAGGCAGTTTTACGGCGCCGTTTGCGGGAACCCATGGCTGGTATTTCCGCAACGATAGTCAACAAGACATCACCATTCAGCTATTTTTTGAAGGTCAGTACGAAAATCCTCATGCGATGTAAATCGCTAACAAGTAACAGGAGTCACTCTATGAAAGCATTATTACTATCCGCCCTTCTGACGTTGTCTGCATTCAGCGGAACTGCGCAAGCCCACGGCGACCACGGCATGCTTGATGAGCGAGGCGCCATGGGGCTGGCAGCCCGCGTAGTGCAGAAAATGACAATACGCGATTATGGATTTACAGCAGGACAACTGGATAGCAGTTGGCAGAGTATCAGCAAAGATCAGGTCGTTCTGAAAGAAAGCGGACCTGGATTCTATGTTGTCGAAATCACTAAAGCCGGCTCTGAAGAAAAGGTATACGTCAAAGTACTGGTAAACGGGGAGGTTCCTGACGTATCTAAGGTATACCCATTTTGAGACCAAATGGATTGAGACTTGCTACTTTTGGAACAAACTGAGGTTTTATCAGTTTTATTGCCAGCCGCCTGGAACGAACTCAAATTTGATTAAATCTGGCAGGCGCTTCCTGTGGGATGTGCTTGCCAGATTGGATATTCATTAGTACGAAACAGTCCAGCTTCCGTCGCTCGTGACGACATCGACTTGGGTGGCTTCGCATGGGGCAGTAAATGCTACGGACACGGACTCCCCAAACTTCAGCTGCTTCGGAATAATCGGTTTTCTGGTAAAGCCGTTAAGATTTTCAATCTTGCAGTTGCCTTTATTTACGATTATGTCTTCGACCGTCACCTGATCCTGAATAGCCTTAACCTTAACTTCGACATATTTGACGCCAAACAGCTCGTTCACTCTGTTGAAGGTTTCAATTTCGACGTTGGGTTCTGGATCACTACATCCCATGAGTGCTCCAGCTAAAGCAACGACAACTCCCAGTTTTTTCATTCTGATTCTCCATTCAATATGTTTGCGGGCAAGGATATCGCTTGTGAGTTCTTAGAAACTCAACCTCAAGATGCTATCAACTCTGCATGCCCTGTATCTCTGGTCGGTGCTGCGAGATGGATCTTTTATTCGATGCTCTATCTGATTGCCGTTTAATTTTTGATCAAGGGTGTTACTTCAGGTCCTATGCTGATCTTGTACCTGAAACGGGTACATGGTATCGCGTACCTAGAATGGGAACAATGTTTAAATCATTGAATTCCCCGGAACATGATCGCTTGAGGGCTTGGCTGAAAAGCTGCAGAGAGCGTCAGAATATGACAATGAGAGAGTTGGCTGAGAAGCTCGACACTCCGCATTCCTTCGTCGGTAAAACTGAGCAGGGCGAGAGACGTCTGGATGTCGTCGAGTATGTCCGATACTGCAAAGCGCTCGGGGTTGATCCTGCGGAAGGGTTGAGTGAAATTGGATCAGGAAGTCGCGCTAATAAGTAACTTGCATGTTTGGTGTGGTGGTTACGTTCGATTAAGGCTGTTTCTGGCACTTGCCGCTTGACCCCGCACGACAATCTGTATGACAGCACGCGCCAAGACCGGAGTCGACGACCCTGCGGCCCTCGCGCCCAGCACCGCGGTCAGCTATCTGCTGGCCTTGTTCGACTATTTGCGCCTGCGGCAGATCGATGCGACCGAACTGCAGCGGAGCCTGAACGTGGATCTCAACGACCGCGATGCGCGCGTCAGCGAGCTGGAGGCGGCTGAATTGTTCAATCGCGCCGCCGTGCTGGCCCAGGATCCTGATCTCGGCGTGCATGTTGCCGAGCACATCCGGCCAGGGCATTACGGCGTTCTCGGCTATGTCGCCATGGCCTGTACGACCCTGGGCGAGGCCATGCTCGCCCAGCAGCGCTATCAGGGGCTGGTGATCACCGTTGCGCCGGTGGACGTGCGGATCGACGCCGAAGCGATCGTGTTGAGCTGGAACCGTTCGACCGATCTCCGCTACCGCCAGCTTGCGGAGTTCAATCTCGCCGGCATGCTGACTTTTGTGCGCTGGATCACCGGACAGGCGATCTCTCCGCTGGGCGTCGATTTCACATACGAGGCGCCGCAGCGCCTGGACGAGCAGCGCCGTGTGTTCGCCTGCCCGATACGCTTCCGGCAGGACAGTTACCGCATGATCGTGCCGAAGTCGTGGCAGGGACTGGGCCTGATCCAGCCGGACCCCGCCATGCGCCAGTTGATGGATCGCCTGGCCCAGCAGCAATTGCTGACGCTCACGCGCACGGACGATCCGCTGGTCCGCGCCCGCCGCCTGATCGCGCAGCGGCTGGGAGATGGCGAACTGGAGCTGAGTCATGTCGCCTCGGCGCTGCACGTCTCGCCACGGACCTTCCAGCGCAAGCTCCAGGAGCATGGTGAAAGTTTTACCCAGCTGGTCGATGGCGTGCGCAAGGAAATGGCTGAACGCTATCTGGAAGATGCCTCGCTGAGTCTCACGGACATCGCTTTTCTGCTGGGGTATTCCGAGCAGAGCGCCTTTGCGCGTGCCTACAAGCGCTGGACCGGGCACGCGCCGGCACGTACGCGACAGGCGGCGGCCGGTTGAGCCTTACTGAGGGGGCGGCATGGGCAGGGCCAGTGGCCGCAGGGGTTGACGGACAGGGTCCCAATCCGCGGCGGCCTGCCGCAGCCGCTCGATGCGCTCGGCGTCCAGCGGATGCGTCGAGAGCAGGGACGGTGCTTCACCGCCGTGTTCGGTGTGATAAGCCGCAAAAGTCTCGAATACCGAAGCGCCGCCGCCGGCGTGACCATAAAGTTTCTTCACTGCGGCGATGGCATGTCCGTCGGCGAGCGTTTCCGCCTGCCGGGAATAGCCGCGCTGGACCACGGTGGCAAAGGCCGTAGACAGGCTGCCGGCATTACCGGTCAGCAGGGTCAATGCCAGCTGATCGCCGGTTGGCTTGCCGATCAGGCCGGCGTGCCGCGGGATACGGCGCAATGCGGTGCGGTGACCCTGATCCAGCGCTTCGGCAGCGCGCTGAACCTGAATGTTCACTTCCACATGCTGTGGCTCGACGGCGTGTACGACGCGAACGTCGAGCCCCCGCGGCGCAAGCCGCGCCTGCGCCGCGCCCGTGCCCCCACCTCTGCGCAACTGACGCAGCTCGCCAACACCATCGCGCATCGCGTGTGCCGGCACCTGTCGCGCCGCGGCTGGCTCGAAGGCGAAGACGAATCCGTGTTCCTGTCCGACAGCGCGGGTAGCGACGACGGCATGGATGGGCTGCGGATGAGTTCGATGACCTACCGCATCGCCACCGGTCGCGACGCTGGCCGCAAGGTCGTCACGCTGCAAACATTGCCCGGTGACGCAGGCTCGCTGGAGGGCGATGCCGGCAAGGTCGGCGGCTTCTCGCTGCATGCCGGCGTGGCCGCGGAAGCACACGAGAGCCACAAGCTCGAAAAGCTGTGCCGCTACATCACGCGCCCGGCGATCAGCGAGCAGCGGCTGTCGATCTCACCGCAGGGTAGGGTGCGTTACCAGCTCAAGACGCCGTGGCGCAATGGGACCACGCATGTCGAATGGGATGCGGTGGACTTCATCGCCAAGCTGGCGGCACTGGTCCCGCCACCTCGCGCGCATCTCACCCGCTTCCACGGCGTATTCGCCCCGAATGCAAACCTGCGCGCGCAGCTGACGCCATCGGGGCGCGGCAAGCGGCCTGCGAGCGATGCAGTGCCGGTGGACGTCAGCGCCCACGACGAACCGCGCAGCCCCGAGCAGAAGCGCCGTGCGATGAGCTGGGCGCAACGGCTCAAGCGGGTCTTTTCCATCGACGTCACCACCTGCGCCAACTGCGGCGGCGCGGTGCGGATCGTCGCCAGCATCGAAGACCCCAAGGCCATTCGCGCCATCCTCGCCCACTTCGAGAAACACGGCGCGCTGGAGCAAGCGCACTACCGGCCCGCAGCGCGCGCCCCGCCGCCGGCCGCGTGACGAGGTGCCGGCCACGCAGCCGGCAGCCAAGCCAGAGTCCGATCCGATGCGGCCACGACCCCGCAGGGCTGCGCTCGGCCCTGTGCCGGGATTCGGTGAGAAATGGCTACGCACTGAGCCGCTGCGTGGCCCCGCGATGTCGAAAACCCACGCATGAACCCCCGATCTGTGCCCGATCTGTGCCCAAAGCGGCGCTTGCGCGGCCGCTTCCTACCTGCCAGACTCGCAAAAAAGGGCGGTTGAACTTCCTATACCCGACCTCGCCCTCGGCGCGGTCGCCGGCTAGCTTGAGGTTCACGGTCGTCACGTTGTGATGCAGGATTTCCATGGCCTTCTGGATTTCCGGCAGCTTGTCGATGAATTCCATCGCCAGGCCCTTGGCGAAGTGGCCGTGATCGTCAATCGCATCCTCGTGATAGAGCGTACGCATCTTGACGTGATCGTGGCGGTCGGCAGCGTTGCAGTAGGCCATGATCAGCTCGTAAATCGCCTGCTTGTCGAGCAGTTCGTCGAGCTGCTGTTCGCGCGTCTTGCCGCTCATCAGCTCAATCCCACGACCGGCAGCGCGACGCCGTGCACCGCGCGCGCCTGCTCGGAGCAGAGGAAGGTGATGACTGCCGCCAGATCGCCCGGCGCGACCCATTTCTTCGGATCGGCGTCTGGCATCGCGGCGCGATTCGGTGGCGTGTCGATGATGCTGGGCAGCACGCAGTTGACGTTGATGTTCTGCTCGCGCAGTTCGCCGGCCATGGCTTCGGTGATGCGGATCACCGCGCTCTTCGAGGCGCTGTAGGCCCCCATCTGCGCCACGCCTTTCTGGCCGGCGCCAGCGCCGACGTTGACAATCTTCCCGCCGCCGCCCGCCAGCATCGCCGGTACCGCGGCGCGCACGGCATTGAGCAGGGTGCCGACGTTGATGTCCTGCATCTTTTGCCAGTCGGCTGCCGCAGTGGCATGCACCGGGGTGCCCATGGCGAAACCGCCGGCGATGTTGCAGAGGGCGTCGAGACGGCCGAACTTCTGCATCGCGGCGTTAACCGCATTCTGCGCCGAGGCAGAGTCGAGCAGGTTGGCCGGCAGCAGCAGGCGTGTGTCGGCGGTGCCGGGATACGCTTGTTGCAGCACGGCCTCGCTGACGTCGGCCAGCGCCAGCCTGGCGCCACCAGCAGCAAAGCCTGCGGCAACCGCCTTGCCGAGAGAGCCGGCCGCGCCGGTAATCATCACCACCTGATTGTCGAAGCGCATGGCGTTTCCGTATGAGGAATCTGGTTTATTGAAGCAGACGGCAATGTGCGGGCGAATCCTGCAATCGTGTGAGCCCGCATGCCGGCGATTTCAGCTTGCCTTGGTGGCCGCTTGCGTCTGCCAGTAGGGGTGATCCGGCGGATATTGCGGACCGTCCGGCGACCACTCCGGCGGGCCGAAAATCCAGCCCAGCTTGTTGCGCCAGCCCTTGGCGTTCCAGACCTGGCGCAGCATGAAGGCGGTCTCGTGGAAAATCACGGTGGGCAGGCTGAAGGTCTTGAGGTCGTGCACCAGGCCGTATTTCACCGGGACGTCGCGGCGCTCTTCCTGGAAGGTGCCGAACAGCTTGTCCCAGATAATGAGGATGCCAGCGTAGTTCTTGTCGATGTAGATGCCGTTGCTGCCGTGGTGGCCGCGGTGATGCGAGGGCGTGTTCATGAACTTTTCGAGGAAGCCCAGGCGGTCGATGGCCTCGGTGTGGATCCAGTACTGGTAGATCAGGCTGATGCCGAATTGCACCGCAATCGCCAGCGGGTGAAAGCCGACGAAGGCCAGCGGCAGGTAGAACACGAAGGTATACGCCGGGCCCAGGGTCGACTGGCGCAGCGCAGTACTGAGGTTGTAGTGCTCGCTGGAATGATGATTGACGTGCTCCATCCAGAACAGGCGGCAACGGTGCGCGCTGCGGTGATACCAGTAATAGGTAAAGTCGTCGGCGAAGAACAGCAGCACCCAGGTCCACCAGACGAGGGGCGAGAGCGTGAACAGGCGATGTTCATAGACGAAAGCAAACAGCCAGCCGGTATAGCCTGCGCACAGGGCCAGCATGCCGAGCTTGATCAGGCCCAGCGAGATGCTGACGCTGCTGTCCTTGATCTCGTAGCCCCTTTTGCCCTTGCTCTTGGCGCGGCGCAGGGCGAACCACTCCCAGGCCATCAGGACCAGAAAATAGGGGATGGCGATGTAGAAGATGTATTTGGCCCACCAGTCCAGCGTTTCCATAAGCTCCTCGATTCGCACGATGTATTGACTGTTAGCATTCTCTCCATTGTGTATCACTCTTGCCGGAATCAATCAACAGGATACGCCATCCTTCTATCTCCCCGTACACCAGAAATGACCATAACTCGGCTTTCGATTCGCTTTCCTTTTAACCTGGCGATACTGCCAGGTTTTTATGCTGCAGACTCCAAATGCATTACTCAATGAATGGATTGAGCAGTTTTTCATCAAAGATAAGGCCCTTAAGATCATGGGTTTCACACAAAGTTTTGAAGCTATTGGTGCAATAAATAATTGAACTGCGTGAGCGTTCTGAGAGGAATACTGTCTTACTTGCGATATCTGATTCAAGGAATACCAAGTGCTTAAGGCCAATCAAGGTTCCATCTGAATATTCATTCAATGTTAGCTCAGGGTCTTCCTTGCCGTAGGTTGTGCAGTGGAAGAAGTAATAAGGGCTGTTATCAATTGTTATAGGTAGGAATTCACCGCAAGGTGTTAAGCTTTCTTCAAGTAAGCTTTTAGCTTTCGGTGTCATACATAATACGCCACCCAGCCAGATCATGACGTCAGGCAGATCGTCGGCTTTGGGTGATTCTTTGTAAAAACTGGTTTTGAAGTTTACCCATATATCCTTAATGGGAGTGATACGCATAGGGAACCTTAGGTAAGTCATCTCGTCAGCGTCGTCACTGATTTGGTCCATTATGTCCATAGGTGTTAAGTGGACCGCTTGGTATCTGAGGGTATCCCCTTTGACTTGATAAACAGTCATGCTGCTCCATCCCATTGAACATTTTTCGGTTTCAAGACTTCTGAAGGAAGCATGCCTGAGAGTATCTCTTGCTTCACTGTCTTAAGCTTTTGTATCAATACCATTTCAGGTATCTCGTGTAGGCCGAAATTATGAACTATCCAAGTCTCATAGTTGTACCTGTGGATTTCTTTGTGTGAAGGACATTTAGGGGCACCCCAGTGGCCTCGATCACAGTTGTTACTTGGCATCCACAATCCATTTCTTGGGTCGTTAATCCCAACCCCGGCGACGTGCATATACAGGCGGGCAAAGTACAGGTCAGTCTGTCGATACTGACCCTTGCCGGGAATTATGTGGTGAGCTTCATAGGACTTAGCAGGTTTTGGTTCACCAACAGCTCTTAAGTTGTCTGCGAGCAAAGCAGTCGGGTGGTAGTCTTCCTTCATAAGAGTTTTAGCGGAAGATGTCTTGCACTGCTTTCGGTAATCTTCGAGACCT
Source organism: Thalassolituus marinus (assembly GCF_020320395.1). Taxonomy (GTDB): domain Bacteria; phylum Pseudomonadota; class Gammaproteobacteria; order Pseudomonadales; family Oceanobacteraceae; genus Venatoribacter; species Venatoribacter marinus. Next base: position 8,905 of record NZ_JAEDAH010000090.1, read on the forward strand.
TGTTGAATCTGTGCCAGAGCCTTGATGCGGTGGCGCTCAAGTTTGAGGGCGTCAAGGTCGGCTCTGTGTTTTTCCCGAAGCTTTTTCAGTTTTTCAGGGCTATGCCGCTGACTATTCGTTGCCAGAACGTCTTTGTGATACTTGGCAGCTCTCTGCTCATATTCATAAATTGCGGCTTCAAGAGGTGAGGCCGCTCTCGGAGGGCTATTGGGTGCTGGGGGTTGCTCAAAGGTTTCCATACCTGTGTCCTGAGGATAAGCAGTAGGACCGGAGTGTACAGGCTTTGCGTTTCTCAGTGAAAGACTGGAGCCAGTAACTGAGTATTTAAAAGTGTAATGTATGGTGTAGTATTTACGATTGAGTGATTAAAAGTCCTTTAAAATCAAAAGTCTAACACCAATGCATCATAGGGGTGTGTTTGGCGGTAGCCTGAGTCATTTCCGGATGTCCTTGTGTTAATCTGAAGGGCGATTGTATGTGATTCGGCGAGGATAAAAAAATGGACGCTGAACGGTTAGCTTCAGTTCAGGCACTGGCAGAAATGCTGACGGCCCGGAATCTGCGGGTTGTGACCGCAGAATCCTGTACCGGTGGTGGCATCGCCAGTGCATTAACCGATGTTGCAGGCAGCTCTTCCTGGTTTGAATGCGGCTTTGTGACTTACTCAAATGAGGCCAAAAGCCGCTATCTGGATGTTTCACCACTGGTCATCGAAGAGTTCGGTGCGGTCAGCGAACAGACCGTACGGGAAATGGTTGCCGGTGCAGTGAACAACAGTCTGGGGGATCTGGCAGTGGCTGTGAGTGGTATCGCAGGCCCGGGCGGCGGTTCGCTGGAAAAACCTGTTGGCACGGTCTGGTTCGCCTGGGGCAATGAAGACCAGCAGATTACCGAGTGCTGTCACTTTGACGGAGACCGTGAGTCTGTGCGCGAACAGGCGGTATTACATGGCATTCGCGGGCTTTGTCGCTGGCTCTGTTGCTGAGTTGTAAAAGAGGGGTTGGCGACAGAAATAAGCTGTGCTTAAATACTGGTTAAATTTACAGTGATTTAACTGGTTGGGATCACAGGGTCTCCACCACAGCCTCAATACAGGACAGACTAATGGACGCGAATAAGCAGAAAGCACTTGATGCGGCACTGAGCCAGATTGAACGCCAGTTTGGTAAAGGCGCCATTATGAAAATGGGTGAGCAGCCACGCGAAGCCATTCCGGCGATTTCTACTGGTTCTCTGGGGCTGGACATCGCACTCGGCATCGGCGGTCTGCCTGTTGGTCGTATCGTAGAAATCTACGGTCCGGAAAGCTCCGGTAAAACCACCATGTGTCTGTCGGTTATGGCGCAGGCGCAGAAAGCCGGTAAAACCGTTGCCATCATCGATGCTGAGCACGCACTCGACCCTCTGTATGCTGAAAAGCTGGGTGTAGATCTGGATACTCTGCTGGTGTCTCAGCCGGATACCGGTGAGCAGGCGCTGGAAATCTGTGACAGCCTGGTTCGCTCCAACGCGGTAGACGTTATCGTCGTTGACTCGGTTGCTGCTCTGACCCCGAAAGCAGAGATTGAAGGCGAAATGGGCGACAGCCACGTTGGTCTGCAGGCCCGTCTGATGTCGCAGGCACTGCGTAAAATCACCGGTAATGTGAAAAACGCTAACTGTCTGGTGATTTTCATTAACCAGATTCGTATGAAGATCGGTGTGATGTTCGGTAGCCCTGAAACCACTACTGGTGGTAACGCACTGAAATTCTACTCCTCCGTTCGTCTGGATATTCGTCGCACTGGCTCGGTGAAACAGGGTGATGAAGTAGTGGGTAACGAGACCCGTGTAAAAGTGGTTAAGAACAAGGTTTCCCCACCGTTCAAACAGGCAGAGTTCCAGATTATGTATGGTCAGGGCATTTACCACATGGGCGAAGTGATCGACCTGGGTGTGAAGTGCAACCTGGTTGATAAGTCCGGTGCCTGGTACAGCTATAAAGGCGACAAAATTGGCCAGGGCAAGGCCAATGCTGCAGCCTATCTGGATGAACACAAAGAACTGGCTGCCGAAATTGAAGCACAGATCCGTGCTCAGCTGCTGACGGTTACTGCAGCCAGCACAGAAGACAGCGAAGTGGATGAAGAAGCAGAAGCCTGATCCGCTGACCTTACCTGAATTGCGCCGGGCAGCGGTTGATCTGCTGTCCCGGCGTGATCATTCCCGCCAGGAGCTGCATCGTAAGCTTCTGCCTAAAGCCGCATCCGTCGACGAGCTCAACCAGCTGTTGGATGAACTTGCCGAGCGACGCTGGCAGTCTGATTCCCGTTTTGCCGAAACCTTCGTTAACAGTCGAATTAATCGTGGCCATGGCCCGGTCAGAGTGAAGCACGATTTACGCAGCAAAGGCGTAGCCAGTGATGATATTCAAGATGCGTTCGCAGATCAGGATACCGACTGGAATGAAAAGGCGCTGGACGTTGCTCGACGCAAGTTTGGCCTGCATGCCGATCTGAGTGACATGAAACTCAAAGCGAAGGTGGCCCGCTTTCTCGCCTATCGTGGGTTTACTACTGGTCAGATTCAGTTCGCTATGGCTCGTATAAGCACGGGTGAAGATACAACTTTTACTGACTAAACTGCCTTTTTCCTGCCAAACCGGGACCTGTCGCCTCAGTCTATTGACACCTTTCTCAGTCAATCCGATGATCGACAGTTGTTATTGATAAAAGAACAATTGTTAATCCGGCGGAGACCGGGGGAAAAATTATAATGGTGCTGGGGGAGGATATGGGCCCAACTGTCCAGGTCGATATCGTACTGGTGCAGCATTTACTCAACTTCTGGGATGAGCAGGGAATCGATGTCGCTCCAGTGCTGGTGTCACTGGGGATATCTGATGTCAGTCCGTTACCACCCTGGGTGAGTGCCGATAAGCTACGTAGTGCTCAGGCGTTAGTATTCGCTGGTCGTGAAAGCACGATGCTGGGGTTTGAAACTGGCTGCTATCTTGCAGCCCGTCATTTGCCTATGGGTGAGTTAATCAGCTGCGCAGAGAACCTTGCGCAGGGATTACCCGCGGCTATTCGTTTTGCCCATCGTACGGTTGGTATTGCGACGCTCGAAATTAAATCGATCGAGTCCGGCGTCGAGCTGTTACCCAAAGCGCTGGATGGTTCAGAGCTTACAGTATTTGAAAAACAGCAGACGCTGGCCGCCCTGACGGTATTGTGTCGGGAGACGCTGGGCGCAGCCTGCTCTCCGGCCGATCTGAATATGACGGTGGATTACGAGCTGGATACTGCCGCCGCTGAAGCGTTGCTGGCGATTCCGGTTGTACGTGGAGAGCACGCATCACTGTCGGTTTCAGCTGCTGCCTGGTTGCAGTTAAATCCGAATCATCAGGCGCTTGTGTATTCGAATACGTTGCGCGAATTGCAGCGTAAGGAGCAGAAGCTGGCAGAGCACCTGACGCTCTATTCAGAATTGCAGGACATTATTGAAGCCTGTTTGCTACGCCGTCATGTGGCGCAGGAAGATGTTGCCGGTCAGCTGGGTATCAGTGTGCGCAACCTGCAACGTCGCCTGAAAGCATTGGGTACGACCTATCAGATGTTGCTGGATGAAAGTCGTCAGAATCTGGCGCTGAAGCTTATTCGCGATGAATCTTCGCCGTTATATGAAATTGCTTATATGGTTGGCTATGCCGAGCCGAGCGCGTTTTACAAAGCGTTTCGCCGCTGGACAGGCGCAACGCCCGGCGATTATCGCCAGGCGCAGAGCGATGCACTGAGTAACGCCTGATCAGTGCAGTTTGAGGCGTGGGCGGATCACTTTATTAATGTGACCTACGAGAGTCAGCAGTAAAGTGTGCCAATAGCCATGTAAGGCAATCTGGTGTAATCGGTACAGTGAAACGTACACGATACGCGCCAGGCGGCCTTCGATCATCATTGAGCCTTTCGACAGGTTCCCCATCAGACTGCCAACGGTGCTGTAACGGCTCAGAGATACCAGAGATCCCTTGTCGCGATATACGAATTCCGGCAGGGAACGTCCCTGATGGCGTGCTTTCAGTGCCTTGAACAGATGGCTGGCTTGCTGATGAGCAGCCTGGGCCCGAGGCGGTACAGGCTTACCATCCTTGTCCAGCACGCAGCAGCAGTCACCCAGGGCGAAGATGTTCTCGTCTTCGGTCTGCAGACTGGCATTGACCATCAGCTGGTTGGCGCGGTTGGTTTCCAGGCCAAGGTTTGCCATGAAGTCCGGTGCTTTAACCCCGGCGGCCCATACCATCAGCCGTGCCGGAATAACGCGTCCGTCTTTGGTGTGAAAGCCTTCGGCGGTGGCTTCGGTAATCAGCGTCTGTGTAAGAACGCTGACCCCCAGCTTTTCCAGCTCATGCGTGGCCGCAGCGGAAATACGCTCCGGCAGTGCAGGCAAAATGCGTGGGCCGGCTTCCACCAGACTGACCTTCAGGTTCGCTGGTGTCAGCTTGTTGAGACCATAACTGACCAACTCTTCGGCGGTGTTGTAAAGCTCTGCCGATAGTTCAACGCCGGTCGCACCTGCGCCGACAATGGCAATTTCCAGATCCTGTGGTTCATCACCTTCTTTGGAATTGGCGCGTAGAAACTCATTCAGCAGCGTTTGATGAAAACGCTCAGCCTGACGGCGGCTATCGAGGAAGAAGCAGTTATCTTTGGCGCCTTTGGTGCCGAAATCATTAGTCACACTGCCAATGGCCAGTACCAGAGTGTCGTAGCCGACCCGACGTTCAGGAACAATAATATCTCCCTGTTCGTCCGTCATCGGGCTGAGGATAATCTCCTTGCTGGCCCGATCCAGACCAGACATTCTGCCCAGCTGAAAACTGAATCCATGTACTTTACCGTGTGCGCGGTAATTGAGTTCATCGATGCCCGAATCCAGAGCGCCGGTGGCAACCTCATGTAACAGTGGCTTCCACAGGTGCGTTGGATTCGCATCAATAAGCTCAACCTGAGCTTTCTTGCGGCGACCGAGAACCCGGCCGAGCTGAGTTGCTAACTCCAGCCCGCCGGCCCCGCCGCCGACGATGACGATGCGTTCCATAAGAACTCCTGAACTTAAAAACTGCATCGATTATACGGACAATGCGGTCATATGTGGCCGCATTCGTACATAAAAGTGCAATATTGGCTCTCGTCGACGGGTTATCGGTCAGTTAAGCGGTTTCGCTTTTGCTCTGCGGCGTATTTTGACGGAAATGGCTGATCAGCTGTTCGCTCACCTGTTGGGGTTTGTCGTGCGCAAGCCAGTGAGTGGCATCCGGGTAGGTAACCAGCTCCCCGGCGGACAGGTAGTCCAGGCTGGCTTTGGCCATGGGCAACGACAGAGCAATATCCTGTTCGCCCCAGAGGATACGGGTCGGGACTGATAAGCGGCCATCATTTTCAGGGATGCGGATCATGCGCAGCATCGCGCGATAGTAGTTCACCATGCCGCGCGCGCAGCCCGGTTGAGCCCAGGTATGGGTCAGCTGGATCATATCTTCCTGAGTGTATGAGCCCGGTAATGAACTCTTCTGCAGCATGGTCTTAAGGATGGCAAAGTCTGAACGTCTGAGCAGCCATTCCGGTAGCCATGGCAGCTGGAAAAAGAAGATATACCAGCTCTTAAGCATCTGCAGAGGGCTGGATTTCAGGGTGTTCAGGAAAGCCACCGGGTGAGGCACATTGAGGATGCTCAGGCTGAGCAGAGCCGACTCATGGTGAATGGCATACCACCAGGCAACTGCAGCGCCCCAGTCGTGGCCGACCAGATGGATCTGCTCACGTCCGCTGTGCTGGCGGATTGCCTCAATATCGGTGATCAGTTCGTCCAGTGCATAGCGGCGATAGTCTTTGGGTGCAGAGGAATGGCCGTAACCACGCATATCGGGAACGTATACCCGATAGCCAGCGGCGGTCAGTGGGCCAATCTGATGCCGCCAGGTATTCCAGCATTCCGGGAAACCATGCAGCAATACCATGACCTCCCCCCAGGCAGGCCCTGCCGCTCGTACATCCAGTTGTATGTCGCCGTTATGAATGCGGAAATGTTCCATTGCCAGCCTTGTTCAGTATGGGGTGAGTGTGGTCAGTTACCCTCAGGCCACAGCCATAGCCCCAGAGCATGGCTGGTGCCCGCCGCCAGTAATATCACTGACAGTGTGAGTAGTGGCGCTTTGAAGGTCATTGGCCATGCGCGCCAGCGCATGTGCCAGTGTAAACGGGTCGGGTGGCCGAACGGACCGATGGCGAAATGGACCATCAGGATCACCATCGCCGGAATCATGGCGGCGATCACCCACGGATTAATCATGTCATTGTTCCTGTTGCAGCTTTACCAGTAAGCCGGAACATGCCTTTTGATTAAGCGCCTCTTCGGCGCTGTACACTGTCAGTTGAGTGCACTGGCTGAGCAGTTCCAGACGTTTGTCATGGTACTCGTCTGCATCCATCAGTCCCAATGCTTTGGCGTATTCGTAATAAATAACCGCCAGCTGATCATTATTTTTCAGTGCATCATTGAACGCCTTCAGCGCGCGTTTCTCGGTCGAGCCGTAGGTCATACGACCGATAAAAGAGCCCACACGATCAACAACGCCTGCATGAATGCCACCCAGCATGGCCGGGTACATCGCATTGGCCGGATCTTCTTCGATTAATTCATACAGGGTTTGCTGCGTTGGGCCGAGATAGCCACTGGAGGTCGCGTCACCGGTGTCGAGCATCTCCAGCGTGCGGGCGTGGGCATAGGCCAGTCCGAATCGAGCGAAGGCATTTTCTCTGGCCAGAGGCAGCAGTTTTTCTGAGGCTTCGGCCGCTTCTTTAAACAATCGCAAACGGCTTTCGCGCTCATCAACCAGTAAGGTGGCGTACATCAGCTTGGAATAGAGGGCGGGAATAGCGCCTGCTGGCCCCAGAGACATACCCAGATCATAGGCCTGCTGGAAATTACCCTGGTAATGCAGGCGCCAGACATCGGCGACAGCCAGAGCCAGTGGTGCGTTATCGCCGTGCAGCAAAGCGACCAGCGCCGCGGGCGCATCCGTTTCAGCCGCAAGTTCCAGGCTGAGTTGTCTGACAGCTGGGTATTGTTCAAAGAAATCCGTCAGCCACTGCTGATCGGGATGAGGCAGGCCCGGAGCGGAATTCAGCAGCGGCCAGTATTCGCGCAGTGCGTCGCCGGAATAGTCAAACTGCTGCAGTTGCGAGTCGTATGGTTGCCAGTCTTCTGCGTGAAGCGCGGGTACGACAGCTAAAAAGAGTAAAAAGAATAAACGCATAATGCCCTCCGAGGAGGGCGATTATAACTAGGGTGCTGTGTTTGACCGGGTGAGATCCGGCCAGGCTGAATTACTGGAAAGCCTTTCCTGGCTGTACGCCCAGTTTTTTCAGAATCATAGCGAGAGGGCAGAAGCCTGAAAAAGCCGCCTGAAACATGTTGGCGCCCACGAATGCTGTGAACCAGAGCCAGTTCACGCTGTGCACCTGGGACAGGCCGACAGACACCAGAATCATCAGACCCGCAAACGCAAAGACAAAGCGATCGACGTTCATAGGTATTACCCTTCTCTAAATTAGAATATGCTTATATAGTTATCTTAAGTCGGTCTGTCGTCAAGTAATTTTTTATATCAGATTGTTTGCCGGACTCTATTGGCGTCAGAAAACACCAGCGGGGGACTCGGCGCCAGCTCTGCAAACCGCTATACTGCCGGACTTTTACAGATTAACTGCTTCCGGATACCCGCAGCCGTATGAAAAGCTCAGAGATTCGCAAGGCTTTCCTTGATTACTTTGCCTCCCAGGGACACGAAGTTGTCGCGTCCAGCCCACTGGTACCAGGTAATGACCCGACCCTGCTGTTCACTAACGCCGGTATGGTTCAGTTCAAGGACTGCTTCCTAGGTAAAGACCAGCGCAGCTATACCCGTGCTACATCGTCTCAGCGTTGTGTGCGTGCTGGCGGCAAACACAATGACCTGGAAAACGTCGGTTACACCGCACGTCACCACACCTTCTTTGAAATGCTGGGTAACTTCAGCTTTGGTGATTACTTCAAAGAAGATGCGATCAAGTTCGCCTGGGAATTTCTGACCTCTGACAAGTGGCTGAACCTGCCAGTAGAAAAACTGATGGTGACGGTTTACGCCGAAGACGATGAAGCCTACGACATCTGGAACAAACAGGTTGGCGTACCGGCAGAGAAGATCGTTCGCATCGGTGACAACAAAGGTGCCCGTTACGCGTCGGATAACTTCTGGGCGATGGGTGATACCGGTCCTTGTGGTCCATGTACTGAAATCTTCTTTGACCACGGCGAACACATCTGGGGTGGGCCGCCAGGATCTCCGGAAGAAGACGGTGACCGTTTCATAGAAATCTGGAACAACGTATTCATGCAGTTCGATCGTCAGCCAGATGGCGAGATGATTCCACTGCCTAAGCCTTCTGTTGATACCGGTATGGGCCTCGAGCGTATCTCGGCCATCATGCAGGGCGTGCACAGCAACTACGAAATCGACCTGTTCCAGGCGTTGCTGGCGGCCGCCGGTGAGCTGACTGGCTGTAAAGACACCGAGAACAAGTCTCTGCGTGTAATTGCTGACCATATCCGTTCAACCAGCTTCCTGATTGTTGATGGCGTACTGCCATCCAACGAAGGCCGCGGTTACGTACTGCGTCGTATTATTCGCCGTGCTATCCGTCATGGTCATATGCTGGGTGCACCGATTGGCTTCTTCCACAAGCTGGTGCCAGCGCTGTCTGAACAGATGGGCGACGCCTACCCTGAACTGATCACTCTGCAGGAGCACGTACAGAAAGTACTGCGTCTGGAAGAAGAGCAGTTTGCCAAAACCCTCGATAAGGGCATGGCGATTCTGAATGATGCTATTGCTGATCTGGACGGCGACACCATTCCGGGCGAAACCGCATTCAAACTCTATGATACCTACGGCTTCCCGCTGGATCTGACCGCTGACGTTGCTCGTGAACGCGACCTGAAAGTCGACGAAGATGGCTTCAACAGCGCCATGGATAAGCAGCGTGAAATGGCCCGTGCCGCTGGTAACTTTGCCGGTAACTATGGCAAAGGACTGGAAATTGAAGGTGCGACCGGCTTTCTCGGTTACGAGCAGCTGGAAAACACCGGCACCGTTAAAGCACTGTTCGTTAATGGCGAAGCCGCAGACACTCTGAATGCTGGTGACGAAGCCATTCTGGTGCTGGACGAAACTGCATTCTATGCAGAAAGCGGTGGTCAGGCGGGCGACAGCGGCTTCCTGAAAGCTAGCGGTGTTGTGTTCCAGGTTACGGACACCACCAAAGAAGGTAAGAATCACCTGCACCAGGGCGTGCTGGTGGAAGGCAGTGTGAAGGTTGGCGATCAGCTGACGGCGGAAGTCGATGCTGAAAAACGTCAGGCGACGGCACTGCATCACTCTGCCACTCACTTACTGCACGCAGCTCTGCGTCAGGTTCTGGGTGAGCACGTGGCACAGAAAGGCTCGCTGGTAACCTACGACAAACTGCGTTTCGATTTCTCTCATCTGGAAGGCGTAAAAGCCGAAGAACTGGTGCAAATCGAAAACATCGTTAACGCCCAGATTCGTGCGAACACCGAAGTCAGCACTCGTCTGATGAACATCGAAGATGCCAAAGCCTCCGGTGCCATGGCACTGTTCGGCGAGAAGTACGACGACGAAGTGCGTGTGCTGAGCATGGGTGTGGATAACTTCTCGGTTGAGCTGTGTGGCGGTACCCACGCCAAGCGTACCGGTGATATCGGCCTGCTGAAGATCAGCTCTGAAAGCGGTATTGCTGCGGGCATCCGTCGTATTGAAGCGGTGGTTGGTCAGGCAGCGCTGGACTTTGTTGCTCGTGAAGAATCCACGCTGAGCGGTATTGCCCGCGCATTGAAAGGCTCCACCGATAATGTTGGTGACAAAGTCGAACAGATGCTGGCGCGTACCCGTCTGCTGGAAAAAGAAATCGAAGCACTGAAAGGCAAGCTGGCATCCAGTGCTGGTTCCGATCTGGCTGGTCAGGCGCAAGACGTTAACGGCGTTAAGGTACTGGCGGCACAGCTGGACGGCGCTGATGTTGCGGCACTGCGTACCACTATGGATCAGCTGAAGAACAAGCTTGGTTCCGCGGTGATTATGCTGGCCTCTGAAAGCGAAGGTAAGGTAACCCTGCTGGCGGGTGTCAGCAAAGACCTGATCGGTAAAGCCAAAGCCGGTGACGCAGTGAAAGAGTGTGCGCCATACGTTGACGGCCGTGGCGGTGGTAAGCCGGAAATGGCTCAGGCGGGTGGTCAGAAACCGGAAGGTATCGCTGACGCTCTGGCAGCCTTCGGCAAGTGGGCTGAATCCGTACTCTGATTCAGTCACCCTTGTCGTCAGAAAGCGGGCTGCGGCCCGCTTTTTTGTGGGCGATGATTGACCAAAGTTCATGCAAATAACCGGGATGGTATCTTTCCTGAACTGATCAATTGTTGTTTAATTGCGCCCTTTCACACAGTCAACCCCTAAGAGCAATCATGGCGTTATACGTACAGAAATACGGCGGCACATCCGTAGGCACGATCGAACGCATCGAAGCGGTTGCAGACAAGGTTAAGTCATTCCATGACGCCGGCCATCAGATGGTCGTAGCCGTGTCGGCAATGAGCGGAGAAACCAATCGCCTTATCGGACTCGCAAAAGGTATTTCGGAGACCCCGGATCCACGCGAGATGGACGTTCTGGTATCCACCGGCGAGCAGGTGACTATTGCCCTGCTGTCTATGGCACTGAAGAAGCGCGGCATTAATGCCCGTTCATACACTGGCTGGCAGGTTGGTATTAAAACCGACAGCTCTTACATGAAAGCCCGTATCGAAGACATCGATACCAGCTCCATGCGTGCGCAACTGGACGCCGGCGGTGTGGTCATTGTGGCTGGCTTCCAGGGTATTGACGACGACAACAACATTACCACGCTGGGTCGTGGTGGTTCTGATACCACCGGCGTTGCGCTGGCAGCCGCTCTGAAGGCTGACGAGTGCCAGATCTATACCGACGTTGACGGTGTATACACCACCGACCCTCGCGTTGTTCCAGCGGCACGCCGCATGGAAAAAGTAACCTTTGAAGAAATGCTGGAAATGGCCAGCCTGGGCTCCAAGGTTCTGCAGATCCGTTCGGTAGAATTTGCCGGCAAATACAAAGTACCGCTGCGCGTGCTTTCTTCATTTAAGGAAGGCAACGGCACCCTGATCACAATGGAGGAGAACAGCTCCGTGGAAAATCCAGTAATTTCAGGTATCGCGTTTAACCGTGATGAAGCCAAACTGACTGTTAAAGGTGTACCGGATATTCCGGGTGTTGCTTCCCGTATCCTGGTTCCTGTCAGCGAAGCCAACATTGAAGTGGACATGATCGTTCAGAACGTATCAGAAGATGGTACTACTGACTTCACCTTCACTGTTAACCGCAGCGAGTATCAGAAAGCTCTGGGCCTGCTGAAAACCATCGGTGAAGAAATCAACGCACGCGAAGTCACCGGAACTGATGACATCTGTAAAGTGTCTATGGTGGGTGTGGGCATGCGTTCACACGCCGGTGTGGCCAGCAAGATGTTCAAAGTCCTGGCTGATGAAAATATCAATATTCAGGCCATCACGACCTCAGAGATCAAAATCTCTGTTGTGATCGCTGAAAAGTATCTGGAGCTGGCTGTACGTGCACTGCACACTGCATTCGGTCTGGATGCAGAGGCAACCGAAGAGTAATTCGACCAGCCCTCGCAGGGCGCCAATGACTGGCGCCCTCTAATAACTAAAAATTCTCAGCAAGTCCTACAAAACTGACTGTAATGGTCAATACTGAAAACGGGAACGTGAGGATACCGGCGCAAGCCACCATAGCACCCTAGATTTGAACAGGAATGTCAGGAGACCTCCTATGCTTATTTTGACCCGTCGCGTAGGCGAAACATTAATGGTTGGTGACGAAGTCACCGTCACCGTACTCGGTGTAAAAGGTAACCAGGTTCGTATCGGTGTAAATGCACCGAAAGAAGTTGCGGTACACCGTGAAGAAATTTATCAGCGCATTCAGCGCGAGAAAGATGGCGACGAAACCAACGGAAATTACTAACGCCTTAATTTCGTTAAAATTTTTCCTTTGAATTTTCGATGAACGTGGTATTATGCGCGCCGTGCTCCGGAGAGATGGCCGAGTGGCTGAAGGCGCACCCCTGCTAAGGGTGTATAGGTTTACCCCTATCGAGGGTTCGAATCCCTCTCTCTCCGCCACGTTCTTTCTGCTTCATGCAGATGCGTAAAATAGACGTTGACAGCTAATGCCAACTACCTATAATACGCGCCCCACGATGCGCGCTCGTAGCTCAGCTGGATAGAGTACCTGGCTACGAACCAGGCGGTCGGAGGTTCGAATCCTCCCGAGCGCGCCATTTAATCCCCAAAGATTAGATGTCCCCCGTGGTTACAATATGATGCGCGCTCGTAGCTCAGCTGGATAGAGTACCTGGCTACGAACCAGGCGGTCGGAGGTTCGAATCCTCCCGAGCGCGCCACTCATTTTCTTCTGCTTTATCCGAAGCTAAAAACTCCCAATTTATCTGATACGTTTTCGAGTTCATTCGCGCTTGGTC
>NZ_JAEDAH010000091.1 GCF_020320395.1 Thalassolituus marinus
ACCCGAGAATGAGACGTAGACTGGCAGCACAAGATCAGAGATTTAGTGTTTTATTAAACTGTCCGTGAAAACGGGGTAGAACCCCCAGAGCAACTGGTCGCTGCAGGAAGATCTGAACGCCGCTCAGACCGACATCGGCGTCAGCTATTTCCCACACGAAAATGTTGTTTTCAAAGCGGATTATCAGCTGCAGAACGACGACGCTGGCAACACCGACGGCATTCACCTCGGTATGGGCTATCATTTCTAATCCCTGCTGGTATAAAAGGCTGCTACGGCAGCCTTTTTTTATGCTGCGTACTCAGGAGTTCAGGAGAACACTATGTTGGTAATTGAAGCCGTCGCACCGGCCTCCAGCGAGGATGACATCCTTCGCCTGGCGCGCCGCAATGAAGTCAGCGACGTCTGGATCAGTGGTCAGCGTGACAATCAGGTTGTCATCAAAATTCTGCTAGGCAATGAAAAATCGCAAAAGGTTCTGGATCAGATTCAGGGACTGATGGAAGGTAAAAACAATTTCCGCGTGCTGGTGTATCCACTGGAAATTTCCTTACCCAATGAAAGCCAGAAAAAGTCGGCCATGACCCGGGAGTCACTCTACAACCGCCTGAGTGCCGACAGCCATCTGGACTGGCATTTCATTATGCTGGTGATTCTGTCGACCATCGTGGCAGCCATCGGCCTGATCGAAAATAACGTGGCCGTGATCATCGGCGCTATGGTGATTGCGCCCCTGCTGGGACCAAACCTGGCGCTGTCGATGGCGACGACACTGGGGCATATTAAAGAAGTTCGCCGGGCGCTGGGCACACTGTTCACTGGCGTTTTTCTCGCCCTGGCGATTTCCTATGTCATCGGTATGGTCTATCCCAATCTGACCATGACCGACGAATTAATCAGCCGTACCCATGTTGGCCTGTCCTCGATGGCGCTGGCACTGGCATCCGGAGCGGCTGCCGCTCTGTCCATTACCACCGGCGTATCGTCGGTGCTGGTTGGTGTGATGGTCGCCGTGGCGTTACTGCCACCGACGGTAACCCTTGGCATTATGCTGGGCACAGAGCAATGGCAGGCAGCGCTGGGCGCGTTATCCCTGCTGGCCGTCAACATCGCATCGGTGAACTTTACCGCTCAGTTAACCATGCGCCTGAAAGGCATCCAGCCACGTGAAGAAAAATTTCAGCGTATTTCACGCCTGGTATTTTCCATCGGCCTGATTTTCTGGCTGGGCCTGCTGGTTTTTCTCGTCGATCACATGCCCGCATTTAACTGACAGCGGCCATTGCGCTGGCGATTACAGCCAGCGCATGCGACGAAACATCCAGATCAGCGCCACAGACAGAACGCCCATCACCCCTAACAGAATAAAATAGCCATTCTCGATTTTCAGTTCCGGAATATAGTCGAAGTTCATGCCGTACAGACCGGCGAGAAAACTCAGCGGTACAAAGATCGCAGTAATCACCGTCAGTACCCGCATGGTACTGTTCAGCTGGTGCGAGGTAATAGAGATATAGGCATCTACCAGATCACCACACAGTTCGTAAAACATCTGCGCCAGACTGTGTAACCGTTCAAAACGATCGTGCAGATCGGTAATCACATGCGACAGCGATTCTTCCTCCGGGAACATCTGATACTCCCCCGCACGCAGCTCATCGGTAATGTTTTTATGGTAGTTAAACATGCGCCGCAATTTCACCAGACGCGAACGATAAGCCACCAGCTCACGCATGTGCTGGTCGTTGCCACCCTGCAACAGATTATCTTCCAGATCACTGAGCAACGCTTCAAATGCCAGCAGGTTGTCCAGATAAATACCCGCCGACAGATGCATAATACGCAACGCAAGAAAGGTACTGCCCTTTGCCAGAAAGTGCTCACCGTCTTCCGAATATAAACGTTCGATACTGCGTGCGCTTTGTGGATGACGGGTAATCAGACAGCGCTGGCCAACGAAAAAGGCGATTGGTTGCCCCTGGTGATTCAGCTCATCATCAAAATGGGCGATACCGCGATACAGAATAAAGGTGAAATCCGGAAATTCTTCCAGTTTAGGCGGATGCCGTTCCCTTAAAGCATCCTTAACCGCCAGCGGGTGGCAGCCCAGCGCCAGCAACGTCTGTTCTTCGGCCTGCGGGTCACCACCGCATAAATCAATCCAGATGCGACTGTCACTGTCCTGTTGCCACAGCGCGATCTGTTCTTCACCACCGCGGGTGCATTCACCACGGCCATCAACCCTGAGCGTTCTGATCACGAAGGCCTCCGCCTGTTGGTCAAAAATGAGTAAGAATCTTCTATTGTCGTACTACTAAAACAGAGAAAGCTGCAGTCCGGCAAGCGCAATAAAATCATCGCCGGTGAACTGAAAAACAGAATCAGCCGTTGGCCGGATCTGCTTTTCCAGATAATGGGTATAGTCCGCTGCACTGCCACTGCTGCCATCCGGCCATACCGGCTCCGGGCCGTTAACCGTAATGCGATATTCAATCCAGCCGCCACGCAGTGCAAATCGGGCAGGCAAACCTTTCATATCCAGCCATTGCTCCAGTCGGGCAGCCGCCTGAGCATGCGGGGGAATATTTTTCTGATACGCACTCAGCGGGCGTCTCAGCCGCTTACGGTAAATCAGCTGATCGTCTTTTTCACCATTAAGCAGGCTTCTGACTTCAGCCCGCAGCCAGTCGCCATAGGCTTCACCAACAAAGATCCGCCGATACAATTCACGCTGAAATGCCCGCGCCAGTGGTGTCCAGTCACTGCGTACCGCTTCCAGCCCTTTGAATATTATTTCCGCGGAACCATCTGCATGACTGATCAGACCGGCATAGCGTTTCTTACTGCCGGTTTCTTCGCCGCGAATAGAGGGCATAAAGAAGCGCCGGTAATGGGTTTCGTATTCCATTTCCAGGTAACTGGTAATGGCGAAACGCTGTTGCAGCTGTTCTGCCCACCACTGGTTCAGGCCGGCGATTAACTGTTTGCCAATGGCATCCGCTTCATCATCCGCAACACTGCGCTTCAGCCAGACGAATACGGAATCGGTATCACCGTAAATAACGTCGTAGCCCTGTTCGCGAATCCATTGCGAACTCTGCAGAATTATTTCATGTCCGCGCTTGGTAATAGAGCTGGATAAACGCGTATCGTAAAAGCGACAGCCATCGGAGCCGAGCACGCCATAGCAGGATGCCATAATGACTTTAATCGCCTGACTGAGGGCTTTATTGCCGGCCTTTTTCGCCAGCTCGCGCTTTTCCCCAAGCATACGGATCAGCTCAGGCAGAATATGTTTTTCCTGACTGAAGCGTCCACCAAAGAAGCCCGGCACAGCTTGTTGAGTGTCGACCGACGACGTCGGTAATGCCATACCTTCACTCAAACCCATCGGGTCAATTTTGAACGTGCGGATAATCGACGGATACAGGCTTTTAAAGTCCAGCACCAGAACGTGCTCGAATAACCCCGGACGAGAATCCATCACATAGCCACCCGGGCTTTTCTGCTCGTGATAGCCTTCACCGATATTGGGAGCGACATAGCCTGCGCGATGCAAACGCGGCAGATACAGATTTTCGAATGCCGCCACCGAACCGCCCATACGATCCATCAGCAGGCCAGTCATATGCGAGCGCTCAATGGCAAAATTCATCAGGTCGGCTTTTACAAAAATGCGCCACACCAGTTCACAGTCTTTCAGGTTGTAAGCCGCAAGCGCCGGTTTATCGTGAGCAAACAGATATTCAATATCGTCCGCCCGCTGTTCACCGTGCAGCAACTTGCCTTCCTGCAGAAAATGCGTGGCCACATCATCCAGCGCAAAACTCTCAAACTGAAAGGTGGCATTACGCAGTAATTCAATTCCGTCCAGCACCACCCTGCCAGCAATATGCATATAAATCCGATCGGGATTATTGGCACTCTGACGCCACTGCAGCTCACTGCCGTCACGCCCACAGACAAACGGAATATCATGTTCAAGGTATTTACGGCGCAGGAATTCAAAATCGAACTGCACCACGTTCCAGCCGATAATCACATCCGGATCATATTCTGCAATCAGCGACAGTGTGCGCAGCAGAAGCTCACGTTCA
Source organism: Thalassolituus marinus (assembly GCF_020320395.1). GTDB lineage: Bacteria > Pseudomonadota > Gammaproteobacteria > Pseudomonadales > Oceanobacteraceae > Venatoribacter > Venatoribacter marinus. The sequence continues at coordinate 4,098 of NZ_JAEDAH010000091.1, forward strand.
TCTTCGACCAGTTGTAAGTCTTCGCCGGTTTGTGCTGCATTACCGATCATCAGTACCCGCTGAAAATCCGGAGCGTAGAATCCCACTGAAAATAGCCGGTCAGGCTGACCTTTGCGCGGAAACGAGGTTTCGATATCCAGCGACAGAATTTTCAATGGCGGCAGTGAATCATCACGACCGATAGCGCGCATCCGCCCTTCAGACAATGTCTGGTACCGCCCCCCTGGCGCCTCGCTGAATTCACCGTCCAGCTGACAAAAGCCATAAACGAAACGCTCCATCAGATAGCGATCGGTGGGACGGATATCCAGCTCGCGGCAAATGATGCCCTGTTCCTGCAATACATCGCGCCAGCGATAAAGGTACGCCGAAGGCAAATAGCAGGCAGCAGCAGGCTCGCCACTGAAGCGACGCAGGCCAACCTCACGGATGTCTATGGGCCAGTTCAGCATCGCTGCGCAGGCACGCGCGCGCTCAGTATCACTGACATCAATAAAGCAGATGGCTGGCTGCCTGATCTGCTGACGCAGCGGCCCCAGAGCCGTGTGCCACCAGAAGGTCAGCAGCGTGCCCTGGTCATCATCGTGCCAGCTGCTGGTCAGCAGAAAGGCGTTTGTCATCAGCTGCTCTATACTCAGTAAATAGCCATAAAAAGGAGGCTGCGAGTCTAACCCGACAGCAGACGAATCTCATCATGCCAACGCCAATAATCAGTCAGGACCCGCTGTATCAGATGCTGCGTGACGATGACATACAGGGCTTTAATCAGGCCCGGGCGCAGGGCCGGCAATGTGACCTGCGTGGTGCTGACCTGCGCGGACTGGACCTGCGCAACATTGAACTGCGGGATACCGATCTTACCGATGCCTACTTCCGCGGCTCAGATCTGCGTGGCATCGACTTCCGTGGCTGCCGGATGGATGGTGTCAGCCTGGCCGATGCAAAAATCAGCGGCTGTTACTTTCCGCCAGACATATCTGCGCAGGAAATTCTGCTGTCGGTGAGCCACGGCATTCGTATCCGCCACAGCCACTGAATCATTCCTGCCGGGCCAAACGTGACGGATTGCCCAGTTTCCGCACATGGATCAAAGCGTCCGCTTAAATAGCTGTCCGCTGCTTATTCAAGACCGCCTGTTTTTACGGTACATTCTTGGATTACTGATCGATTGCCCGCAGAGGCAACTGTTGGGGGAATAACCATGTATCTGAATGGCAAGCCATCAGAATCTATCGAGCAACTGCGTAACAGGGTGGGACAACTCGTCCGCGTGCTGCTGGAAGACTTTGAGATCGAAGGAACGCCAGTCTCTCTGGAAGGCGTCGATGACCTGTATGAACTGTTCGACCGCGATCAGTTGTTTCTTGTTCAGGATGGCATGATCCATCTGAGCAAGAACGGTCAGAATTTATTGAGTTTTGATGAAGGCGACCTGATTGGTATTCACCAGTCATTTGATATGCCGACACCAGTTCTGCGTACCGACGAGTATGTGGAACTGATCCCGATCAGCCGTGACCATTTCCTGCGTCACGTCTATTCCGATAAGCGTCGCCAGCATTACTGGAGCCACCTGCTGGTGTGTCTGAATGCCATGATGCTGAACTACCTGGCCGACCTGTATAAAGACCAGGTACGTCCGACCGCAGGTTTCCAGAATATGCAGCCCGGCGATGTCATCATCCAGCAGGGGGATCCGGCTGAGCATGTATACACCATCATCAGCGGTGAAGCAGACGTCTTCGTCGATGGCATGAAAGTCGGCGATATCGGCGAAGAAGAAGTATTCGGTGCCATGGCGGTATTTACCGGTGAACCCCGTTCCGCCACCGTGATTGCCCGTACCCCCTGCACCATTATGGCGGTACCACAAAAGGATTTCGTGCTGCTGATTGAAGCCCAGCCAAAAGCGGCAGTGAACCTGATTGAAAACCTGGCGCGACGGATTTCCATCCTCAACCAGCAACTGATCGACAAGGGTGAAACCCCACAAGGCTGATCCGTAATCGTTTCACTCCCCAGCAAGAACGCCGCTTTACGCGGCGTTTTTTATGCCCGAGTGGCCGCACAGGAGAATATGAAAATTAAATGAGAATTATTCTTGACTCATCTAATGCGAATCATTATTGTTTGCATATCGACGTTAGAGATAACGCCGGTGTTCAGCATCCTGGTGCTCTCAGTCAGGATGGTGATCTCTCTCATCAAGCTAATCACGGTTGCTTTGCCCCTCCCTTCTTCTGAAGAGTGAGGGGCGCTTTTTTTTGGGGGCAATCAGCGCCAGCGCAGATAATCGCCATCCAGTTCAATGTCCAGACGAAAGGTATCTGCCACCTGCCGTGCCGTAAGAACCTCGGTTGCCGCCCCGTCAGCGACCACCCGGCCACACCCCATCAATACCACCCGATCCGCGTGACGACGTGCCAGATTCAGATCGTGCACCACCATCACCACGGTTTTACCGGCAGCAGTGAGCTCCCGCACCCGGGCCATGCACTGCTGCTGATGACGCAAATCCAGCGCGCTGAGCGGTTCGTCCAACAGCCACAACGCCGATCCTTCCTGCTGAACCTGTACCCAACTGCGCGCTAACTGGCAGCGCTGTTGTTCACCACCCGATAACAAACGCACATCGCGCCGGGCGAGATAGTCAATTTCCCATAACCTCAGCGCCTCCTGTACCTGCTGACGCAGCGCCACCACAGAACGACCATGCGCCATCCCTCCCAGCGACACCACCTCCTCAACACTGAGCGGAAAGCTCAGGGCCGACAACTGCGGAACATAAGTGATATGCCTTGCCCACTCGTCACGGCGCATGCTCCGACTGCTGCGCCCGGCAAACAACAGCCCACCACGGCTTGGCTGCTGCTGACCCGCCAGCATGCGCAGCAGGGTCGATTTACCGGCGCCATTCGGGCCCACCAGCATGACCAGCTCTCCCGCCTGAAAACGCACACTGATATCGCCGACGACAGCCGCATCACGCACCTGAAGAGTCAGTCCACGGGTTTCAATTACCGGATTTACTGCCATGCCAGTCGCCTTTTCTCACGCATCATCAGAGCAATAAACAGCGGCGCCCCCAGCAGCGTGGTGACGATACCGATCGGCAGCTCTGCCGGAGCTATCAAAGTACGCGACAGCGTATCCGCCGCCACCAGCAAACAGCCGCCCAATACCACCGCCAGCGGCATCACCCGCCGGTGTGATGCACCGGTCAGCAGTCGCGCCAGGTGTGGGCTGATCAGGCCGACAAAGCCAATGACACCACTGGCCGACACCGACAGCGCTACCAGCAAAGCCACCCAAATCACAACGATCAGCTGCATACGGCCAACCGACACCCCCATGGAGCGCGCCTCGACATCGCCCAGCAACAAGGCATCCAGAGCACGCAGACGGGTCGGCCAATAAAAGCAGGCCGCCAGCAGCAGCAGGCTCATAGCAATGACCCAGTGCCAGTCAGCAGCAGCCAGACTGCCCAGCGACCAGAAGGTAATCTGGCGCAGGGCATCATCAGTGGCGACGTAAGACAGCAGGCCAATCAGTGCACTGGCCATCACATTGACGGCGATGCCCGCCAGAATCAGAAAACTCATCGCCTGTAATGACGAACCGGAAAAACCCAGCCGCATCACCACCATCAGCGCAGCAAAGCCGCCAACAAAAGCCATCAGCGACTGCCCCCAGAACGGCAGTGTCAGCCCCGCAGCAGTCAGCACAACAAACAGCGCGGCACCGACCGCAGCACCGCCGGAGACACCAATCAGACCGGGGTCGGCCAGCGGGTTACGCACAACGCCCTGAATCAGCACCCCGGCACCGGCCAGCGATGCACCGATGAGAAACGCCATAAACACCCGCGGCAGGCGGATCTGCCACAGCACCGTCTGGCCAATGTCAGTACTGAACAACCACTCAAGCGGCTGACTGCCACTAACAATGGCCAGTGCCAGACAAACAGGCGGTAGCAGCAGGCACAGCAGCAGGATATGCTTGCCGCGCAATAATTGGTTCATCAGTCAGTTAACCCGGAGTTGAAATGCGCCCATTGTGCCACACCAGTGACATTGAGGAAGGAAAGAGTAAGGGCTTTGAGGTCGATGGCGTCGCGCTGTTTGTCGTTCATCATCAGGGGCGCTGGTCGGTGTTCCGCAATGAGTGCCCGCATCTGGGGATCAATCTGGAGTGGATGCCGGATCAGTTTCTCGATTCCGATGGCTGCCTGATTCAGTGTGCCATGCACGGTGCATTATTTCTGATCGACAGTGGCGAATGTATCTCCGGCCCCTGCACCGGCCAGTCGCTGACCGCCATCAAGCATGAAATCCGCGACGGTCAGATTCTGATCAGGCTGTGACTCAGTTGGTCAGTTTGTGCAGCGCGTCTTTACCGCTGTCGAGCAAACCAGAGCCGGAGTGACGCAACTTATCCATCACGGTGTCTTCTTTAAACGGGTTGGCCAGCAGGTCGCGATCACGAATCCAGTTGGAGCCCAGCCAGGCGCCCAGCAGCGCACCGATCAGTAAAATCAGCAGATTGCGTTTGATGGCTTTCATTATGTAACTATCCTGTTTATTTACGGTCCGAGGCTCAGTCGGCAACCGGCGCATTCAGCAGCACCGGAATAGCCCGATCAAGCTGCATGCCCCACTCACTGAACGATACCCGGTAAGCGAGCACTTCTACACCGGCAGCGGCAACTTCATCCAGTGCACGGGCATAAACCGGATCTATGGCTGCTGCCGCCTGTACCCGCTCAATGCCCTCGTGCGGCACACAGAACAATAACACTGCTCGGTAGCCCTGCTCTTTTAACGCCTGCAGGCGGCGCAGGTGTTTCAGCCCTCGCTCGGTAACCGCATCGGGAAAACGGCCCAGACCCGACTCGCTTTCACTCAGCAGAGTGACGCTTTTAACTTCGATATATACCCGCGCCTCGCCGTCTTCTTCCAACAGAAAATCGAGTCGGCCATCGGCCACTTTCGGTTCGCGTTTTATCTGATAGTTACCCGCCAGTTCGGGAATACGCTGAGCTTCCAGCGCCTCAGCCACCAGCGCATTGGCGCGAGCGGTATTCACACAAGCCCGGTATTGGTCATCGACTTCGACCCATTCCCAGGTCAGCTGATACTTGCGCTTGGGGTTGTTACTGTCCCACAGCCACACCCGGCTATCCGGGTCGGCACAGTGTTTCATGGAGCCGGTATTCGGACAGTGAGCGGTCACTTCGCGGCCATCATCAAGCTGGATGTCAGCCAGAAACCGCTTATAGCGGCGCAGTAAGCGGCCGCTAACCAGTGGCGCATCGTAATTCATAACCACTCCCGCAAACGATCCACGGCTTCCTGCAGACGTTCAAGGCGCGTGGTAAAGGCAAAACGCACATGGGTACTGGCTTCAAAGTCGCCAAAATCAACCCCGGGAGTAACGGCCACGCCGGTTTCATTCAGCACCCGTGAACAGAAACTCAGGCTGTCATCGGTAAAGCGGCTGGCATCGGCATATATATAGAAGGCACCGTCAGGCTGCACCGGAATAACAAAGCCCAGTTGCGGTAATACCGTCAGCAGGTATTCACGCCGCTGCTGCAGCTCCTGCCGGCGCTGTTCAAGAATCGCCATGGTTTCTGGCTCAAACGCCGCCAGAGCTGCATATTGCGCTGGCGTCGGCGGCGCCAGAAACAGATTCTGCGCCAGGGTATCCATGGTCGGCACCCAGCTTTCCGGTACCACGCACCAGCCCAGGCGCCAGCCGGTCATGCCAAAGAACTTGGAAAAGCTGTTCAGTACCACGGCATCATCGGCCACCGACAGTACGCTATGCGCATCGCCTGTGTAGTTCAGCCCCTGGTAGATCTCATCCACCCACAATTCACCCTGTTGCTCGCGCACCGCCTCAGCCAGGCCAAGCAGTTCCTGCGGGCTTAATACCGTGCCGGTCGGGTTGGCCGGTGACGCCACCAGCGCAGCCCGGGTCTCTGCTGTCCAGTGCTGGCGAACATTGTCTGCGGTCAGCTGATAGCGCTGCTGCGGGCCACACGGAATCAACTGACCATGGCCTTCAAACACCCGGGCAAAGTGACGATTACAAGGGTAGCCCGGATCCGCCAGCATCAGTTTCTGCCCCACATCCAGACGAGCAGCGGTGAGCAGCAATAAGGCGCCCGATGCTCCGGGTGCCAGCACGATACGCTGTGGACTGAGGTCCACATCAAAACGCTGCTGGTAATAATCCGCAATTTTCTCTCGCAGTTGCGGCAAGCCCAGCGCCGGGGTGTAGCCGGTTTTACCCGCTCGCAATGCGCGGACAGCGGCTTCGATCATCGGCTCAGGCGTGGGGAAATCGGGCTCGCCGACTTCCAGATGAATAATGTCCCGACCAGCCGCTTGCAGCGCCTGAGCTTCGGCCAGAATGGCCATTACCTGAAAAGGACGCACGTCACGAGCGCGGGAAGTGTTACCGGAAGAAACAGATTGAGGGAGGTCAGCAGACATACGGAGGCAGCATCGGTGTGGGCTAAAGCGCCCTATTGTGCCAGATGGTCGACTGGCATCAATAAAAGAGCTTATAAATAGTTGGCGACCGGCAGGTTATCTGATAGTTTCCCGGGCTTATTAATTTTTGGGGCCTTGGTGTGGAGCACTGTTTTCCCGCCAGAGCTCAGGGACCGACCCCGGTGCAAGCCGGATCTGAAGGTGAGGCAGTAAAGCGATGCCGCAAGAAAATAAAGAATTTGCACTGTCCAATTTCACCCCATATGAAATGGGCAAGGACGAAGAGTACATGAACGAGGCTCAAGAGGAGCACTTCGCCAATATCCTGCGCGCCTGGAAACAGGAGCTTATGGAAGAGGTGGATCGCACCAAAGAGCATATGCAGACTGAACTCAACAACTACGCGGACCCTAACGACCGTGCCAGCCAGGAAGAAGAATTCAGCCTGGAACTGCGTACCCGTGATCGCGAGCGCAAACTGATCAAGAAAATCGAGAAAACCCTCGACCTGATCGACAAAGGCGATTACGGCTTCTGTAAAGCCTGTGGCGTTGAGATTGGCATTCGCCGTCTGGAAGCACGTCCGACTGCCGACCTGTGCATCGACTGCAAAACCCTGGCTGAAATTAAAGAAAAGCAGCTGGGCGTTTAACGTCTCCGGGGGATGCTTCTGCATCCCCTTATTGTTTCTGCGCTGATATGACTTCCTCAGAAACCACCGCCTACATCGGGCGCTTTGCCCCATCCCCCACCGGCCCTCTGCACTTCGGCTCTTTGCTCGCCGCGTTAGCCAGTTATCTCGATGCCCGCGCGAATCACGGCCGCTGGCTGGTGCGTATCGAAGACCTTGATCCACCACGCGAAGATCCTGCCGCCGCTGCGCGCATTCTGCAGATTCTCGACGACTATGGCCTGCACTGGGATGGTGACGTGCGCTACCAGAGCCAGCGTGGCGAGGCCTATCAGGCGAGGCTGCAGCAACTGCAACGCCAGCAACTGGCTTTTCCCTGCCAGTGTTCACGCAAACAGCTGGCCGGCCAGCCGCATCATGGTAACTGCCTGTGCAACGCCAGCAGTGATATTGCCTGGCGCTTTCTCTGCCCCTCTGGTGATTTCCGTTTTAACGACCAGTTGCAGGGCGACTGGCAGGAGAACCTGGCAGACATAGGTGACTTCATACTGAAACGTCGTGACGGCCCGTGGTCGTATCAGCTGGCGGTGGTGACGGATGATATCGACCAGAACATTACCCACATTGTCCGTGGCATTGATCTGATCGACTCCACTGCCCGCCAGGGACTGCTGTACCGGGCACTCGGCGCTGATATTCCGCACTATGCGCATATTCCGGTAGCACTGGAGCAAAACGGCCAGAAGCTTAGCAAACAGAATCTGGCGCGTGCCCTGCAGCGCGAAGGCCGCGAACAAACCCTGTTCACCGCTCTCAGCTGGCTACGGCAACAGCCGCCACAGTCGCTGTCTGGCAGTGCCCCGGAGGAACTGCTTAACTGGGCAGTGCAGCACTGGCAACCTGCTGCACTGGCTGGCATTCAGGCACTACCTGCGCCGCAGGGCTATCTGCGTCAGGCCTCAGAGGTCTGACAACTTTGTGCTACCCTTGGCGCTTTCACTACGTAGCCGCATAACACTATGTACGATTACCGCCTGGGACTGGCGTTACTGGTTGTGCTTTACCTTTTCTCACCGATGATGATGGACTGGTGGCTGGACGACAAAGGTGCCTGGTACGACCCGTTTGCAATCTGGTTCTTTCTGATCGGTTTTCATATCTGGCTGACCCGTAAGCGGGGTGATGATGAGCTTTAGTCTTGGCCAGCTGGGACTGATCGTTCTCGGCTATCTGTTTACCCTGTTTTTTACCGCCTACGCCGTTGAACGAGGCTGGGTTCCGCGGCGCTGGGTACGCCATCCACTGGTGTACGTTTTCTCGCTCGGGGTATACGCCAGTGCCTGGGCGTTTTACGGTTCAGTGGGCATGGCCAGCCATTATGGCTATGGTTTTCTGGCCTATTACCTCGGTATTTCCGGCGCCTTTATCATGTCGCCGATTCTGTTGCGCCCACTGCTGCACATTACCCGCATTTATCAGTTGAGTTCGCTGGCGGACCTGCTCGCCTTCCGTTACCGCAGTCGCCTGGCAGGTATGCTGGTATCCATTTTCACTCTGGCCGTCATCATTCCGATGCTGACCCTGCAGATATCGGCGGTGGCCGATACCCTGCACCTGCTGAATGGCGACTGGCCGGCCACCACACTGGCATTCGGCTTCTGTATGGTGATGGTGCTGTTCGCGGTACTGTTCGGTGCACGCCATGTGTCACCGCGCGAGAAGCACGAAGGTCTGGTGTTTGCCCTGGCGTTTGAATCTCTGGTGAAACTGGTCGCCATCCTGATTCTGGGTGGTGTCGTGCTGTTCGGCGTATTTCCGCAAGTCGGCGGACTGGAGCAATGGCTGACCGACAATCAGGCGCTGTTGGTGAACCAGCAGATAACCCTGCAGGAAGGGCCATGGCGCACCCTGCTGATCGTGTTTTTTGCCGCCGCTATCGTTATGCCACACATGTTTCATGTGACCTTTACCGAAAACATCAACACCGATGCGCTGAAACCCGCCAGCTGGGGCTTTCCGTTATTCCTTTTGCTGATGAGTATCGCCGTGCCGCCAATTCTGTGGGCCGGTGTGTATCTCGAAGTTGATACACCACCGGAATACTTTGCCCTGGGCATCGGTCTGCAGCTGCAATCGCCCTTACTGGTAATGATTACCTTCCTTGGTGGCCTGGCAGCCGCCTCCGGGGTGATGATTGTGATGACGCTGGCCACCGCCGCTATGTTCCTCAATCATCTGGTATTGCCTTTCCACAAACCCAGCCCGCGCCACGATTTCTACCGCTGGTTGCTGTGGATGCGCCGCGCTCTGATTGCCGGCATCCTGTTGCTGGCCTACACCTTCTACCGTTTGCTCGGCGTCGACCTCGACCTGAATCGCCTGGGGATTCTCGCCTTCGTTGCCGCTCTGCAGTTCCTGCCCGGTGTTCTGGGCTTGCTGTACTGGCCTAAATCCAACCGTAAAGGCTTTCTCTCCGGCCTGATCGTTGGCATCGTTGCCTGGCTGTACGGCATGCTGCTGCCCTTCTCGGCTGCACGCATGGGCTGGAATCCGCCGTTCACCATGCCCGCTGTGGATGAAAGCAACTGGCACCTGGCTGCCGTGACCGCTATTGGCCTTAACGTGCTGTTATTTGTGGTGGTCAGTCTGTCGACCAAACAGAAGGCTTCCGAGATTTCCGCCGCGGATGCCTGTTCCATTGATACCCTGTCACGTCCGAGCCGGCGTCCGCTGATTGCTGGTAACTCCAACGATGTCATCACCGCCCTCAGTAAACCCCTGGGACGTTACGTCGCCGAGCGCGAGGTTTATCAGGCGCTGACCGATCTGGATCTGCCTTCCTATGAGGATCGCCCATACGCTCTGCGCCGCCTGCGCGCCCGGCTGGAAGCCAACCTCTCCGGTCTGATGGGACCAACGGTGGCTCACGATATTGTGACCCGTTACCTGCCGTTCCAGGAAAATGCCGAACTGAGCGAAGACATCTATCAGATTGAACAACGACTGGAAGGCTTCCACGACCGCCTCAGTGGTCTGGCCGGCGAGCTGGATAACCTGCGCCGCTACCACAGACAGACGCTGGAGCGTCTGCCCATGGGCGTTTGCTCACTGGCCGACGATGGGGAAATCCTGATGTGGAACCAGGCCATGACCGAACTGACCGGCATTCAGGCATTGCAGGTCACCGGCGCACACCTGAGCCGTCTGCCCTCGACCTGGTCTGGTCTGCTGCAAACCTTTGTGCAAAGCGAGTCGATGCATGAACATAAAAAGCAGATTGATATCGATGGCCGCCCACGCTGGTACAGCCTGCATAAGTCAGTGATCAAAGCCAGTGGCAGCCAGCCCGGCGGGATCGTGGTACTGATGGAAGATCAGACCGAAACCCAGATGCTGGAAGAAGAACTGATCCACAGCGAACGCCTGGCGTCCATTGGCCGTCTGGCCGCTGGTGTGGCCCATGAAATCGGCAACCCGATTACCGGTATCGACTGTCTGGCACAGAACATCCGCTACGAAACCGAAAACCCGGAACTGCTGGAAATTGCAGGACAGATTCAGGAGCAGACCAAGCGCGTATCCCGCATCCTGCAATCACTGATGAACTTCGCCCATGCTGGCAATCACAGCACCGAGCATGAACCGGTGGCCATTGCTCACGTAGTGGAAGAGGCCATGCAGCTGTTACGCCTGAGCAAACGCAGTCAGGACATTGAGTTCGTTAACCAGTGTGACAACTCCACTCTGGTACTGGGCGATCCGCAGCGACTGGTGCAGGTGTTCGTTAACCTGCTAAGTAATGCACGCGATGCCAGCGAAGCTGGCCAGAAGATTACCGTCAGCTCCAGTGCCGACGAACACCAGATCGTAATCCGCGTGATCGACGAAGGGCACGGAATAGAAAAGGACAAACTCGACCGCATTTTCGAGCCCTTTTTCACCACCAAAGAAGTCGGTAAAGGCACTGGCCTCGGGTTATCACTGGTGTACAACATCATTGAAGAACACTACGGCCATATCGCGATCGAAAGTCCGGTCGCCGCTGAACGTGGCACTTGTGTTAAAGTCAGCCTGCCAAGCTATCAATCCAATGAAGATCCGGAACCCGCAGTATGAGCCATATTCTGGTTGTTGAAGACGAAGCCATTATCCGTCAGTCCGTGCGCCGCCTGCTGCAGCGTCACAACTATGAGGTAACGGATGTGGATTCTATTGATGCGGCGAAACAGCAGGATCTCACCAGTTTTGATCTGATCATCAGCGACCTGCGACTGCCCGGCGGCCAGGGCACTGACCTGGTAGAACTGGCCGGTGATACCCCGGTGCTGATCATGACCAGTTATGCCAGCCTGCGTTCTGCCGTTGACGCCATGAAGATGGGCGCAGTGGATTACATCGCCAAACCCTTCGATCACGAAGAAATGGCGCAGGCGGTGAAGCGTATTCTGACCGAGTCCAAACTCAGCCATAAACCGGCCAGTAGTACGGCTCTTAAAGCAGAAGTAAATAAAGAATATCCGCACAACGGCATTATCGGCAGCTGTGAACCGATGCTGCTGCTGTTCAAGAAAATCAGCAAAGTAGCTCCGACCGACGCCACCGTCCTGATTCTGGGTGAATCCGGTACCGGTAAAGAACTGGTTGCCCGTGCCCTGCACGAGCAGAGCCGCCGCCAGCAGGCACCGATTATTTCAGTGAACTGCGCGGCAATTCCGGAAACCCTGATCGAGTCCGAATTATTTGGCCATGAAAAAGGCGCCTTCACCGGTGCCAACGCCATGCGTCAGGGCCTGATTGAAGCGGCCGATGGCGGCACCCTGTTTCTTGATGAAATTGGTGAGCTGCCACTGGAAGCTCAGGCACGCCTGTTACGGGTACTGCAGGAAGGCGAAATCCGCCGTGTGGGCTCGGTACAAAGCAAGAAAGTGGATGTTCGCCTGGTCGCGGCTACACACCGTAACCTGAAAGAGATGGCTTCCCGTGGTGACTTCCGTGAAGACCTCTATTACCGCCTCAACGTTGTAGAACTGCACCTGCCGCCACTGCGTGAACGCGGTAACGATGTGGTCGAGATTGCCGAAGCGATGCTTTCGCGTGCCTGCAACAAGATGCAGCTGTCGACCATGCACTTCACCGACGATGCATTGCAGGCCATCAGCCAGTATCAATGGCCAGGTAACGTACGGGAGCTGGAAAACGCCGTCGAACGGGCAGTCATTCTCGCCGACGACGACGAAATCCCGGCCAGTATTCTGGGTATCGACGTATCACCAGACCGCTATATCAGTCAGAGCATGCGCGACAACCTGGTTCAGACTGAACAATACGTGCCAAATACTGGCCAGCAACAGCAGGGCGACCTATCTTTGGACGACTATTTTGTGCACTTCGTTCTGGAAAACGAACAGAACATGACGGAGACCGACCTGGCGCGCAAGCTGGGCATCTCTCGTAAGAGCCTGTGGGAACGCCGTCAGCGTCTTGGCATCCCACGTAAAAAAGGCAGCAAGTAACACACCCTGTGTAACGAAAGTGTAACCGCAAGGTTACACTTTACCCTCAATTTCGGTCATATACCGCCACCTGCAGTAACACCTAAGTCGAAGACTTCCCGGGTCACAACCCAAGAACCCCCACAAGCCTTTGATTTTAAAGGAATTTACTGAAACCCCAAAAGATGGCACGGCATTCGCTATATAGTTCCTAAAGCAATAAGAAATGCGCTCTAAAAAATAAAAATAAAAAACAGAGTGCAAAGCCGGAACAATAAAAATAAAAAGCGCGGCTCTGAGTTCACAATAACAATAATAAGCCCCGACTCACTGACAGATGATTGCTTTGCCGACAGCAACAGCCGGCAAAGCAATCCTCTTTCTTCTCTCCCTTACGCTCTACTCCCTCTGTTCAAAGCCTCTCTGTCACTTACTTGCCTGTTATCTCGAACCTGTCTGGTTTCATGCCAACACATTCAGACCAATTGCGTCATACTCACGGAAAAACCCATTACAGCCAATTGTGTTACACACTGTTACCCAGAAACAAAAACTGTTACCAGACACCCCACACCAGGTAACACTTTAGTCGAACAAAGGGTTACGAAACCCGGCATAAAAACCATAACCCATTGTTTTTAAAGGATTTTCAAAAACTGGCACGGCGACTGCAATAGTACAGACATACAGGACGCAGCGAACAATAAAAATAAAAACGCGCCGCAACCTGATACCGGGCAACAATAAAAATAACAAAGCCCGGTTACGACCTGACATAACAATAAAAACAACAGGTCTGGATATGAACAAACTGTTTTGAATACACAGCCAACCAGCTGTGAACAATAAGAAAAATAAAGGGCGGGAGCCTGTTTATTCAAAACAGTCGGTTCACCACAGTAAGCAGTGAGAACGACATGGATCTCCCATAAAAGCCGCCCAGTGCGGCTTTTTGTTTGCCTGTTTACCACCCTACCCGGTACACTCGCCCGCTTGTTCGCCAGACCTTGCATTATTTGTAAACGGCTAAACCTTGATCAAATCACTTTCGAATACCGTAAAAGAGCTGGGCGCAGGCCTGAAACGCCTGTCCGGACGGAAATCCCGTTCTGAAAAAGTCGAATTGCGCATTATCCCGCGCGACGAGCACAGCATCAGCCGCAGCAACATCAGTGAAAGCGCACTGAAGGTTCTCTATCGCCTGAATAAAGCCGGCTACCAGGCTCTGCTGGTCGGTGGTGGCGTGCGCGACACACTGCTGGGTCTGAACCCTAAAGATTTTGACGTGGCGACCAACGCCACTCCGGAACAGGTTAATGCACTGTTCCGTAACTCCCGCCTGATTGGCCGTCGTTTTAAACTGGTGCATGTGGTTTACGGTCGCGAGGTGATCGAAGTCGCGACCTTCCGCGCACCGCCGACGGATGAACATTCGACCAAAATCGCTGCTACCGGCGATCAGGGCATGATCCTGCGCGACAATGTTTACGGCAATAAAGATGAAGACGCGATGCGTCGCGACTTTACAGTCAACGCCTTGTACTACGACATTGCCGATTTCAGTGTGCATGCCTATGCCGGTGGCTGGGATGACCTGAACAATAAACGTCTGCGTCTGATTGGTGACCCGGAAACCCGTTACCGCGAAGACCCTGTGCGTATGCTGCGTGCCGTACGCTTCGCCGCCAAGCTGGGATTCTCAATCGAAGCTTATACAGCAGAACCTATCCCGGTGATGGCACCACTGCTGGAGCAGATTCCGGCAGCACGACTGTTTGAAGAAGTTCTGAAACTGTTCCTGCACGGCCAGGCACTGGAAACACTACGCCTGCTACGCGAATACAACCTGTTTGGCGCCTTATTCCCGGCCACCGAGCAATGTCTGCGTGACGACCCGCTGGCACTGGCGATGGTTGAAAATACCATGCGTAACACCGACACCCGTATTCGCGCGGGTAAATCGGTAACACCGTATTTCTTTATGGCGTCATTAATGTGGCCACCACTGCTGCGGGTCAAAGACGAATTCGAAGCCGCCGGCCTGGCTGCGCATCCGGCGATGCAAAAAGCCGCAGACCGGGTGATGTCGCAGCAATTGCAGAGCACAGCTATTCCGAAGCGCCTGGCCATTCCGATGCGCGAAATCTGGGAGCTGCAGTTACGTCTGGCGAAAACCAACAGCCGCAAGGTAACCGAGTTACTCACACATCCGCGTTTCCGCGCTGCTTATGACTTTGTCCTGCTGCGCGAGCAATCCGGTGAAGACCTGAAAGGCATTGGTGCGTTCTGGACCCGCCTGCAGGAACAGAACCCGGATCTGGTGCCAAGCCGCAGCAGCTTCCGGGAAGAACGTTCAGACAACGACAGCCGCAATGACGGTGGCCGTCGTCGTCGCCGTCCACCGCGCAAGCGCAACCGCCGTCCACCAAGCGGCAACTGATTCAGCCATGACCTGCTGTTACATCGGTTTAGGGGCCAATATTGATGATCCTGTGCACCAGCTTGAGCTGGCGCTGCAGGCTTTATCAGCCCTGCCGCAGACAGCATTGGTGCGGGTATCATCCCTGTATGGCAGTCGCCCGCTTGGTCCGGAAGATCAGCCCGACTATGTGAATGCTGTTGCTGAAATCAACACCCAGCTGGAACCCATGGCTTTGCTCGATGCCCTGCAAAGCCAGGAACAACAGCAAGGACGTATCAAACGCCGTCATTGGGGTGAACGCTGTATTGATCTTGATCTGTTACTTTACGGATCACTCACTATGGATAGTGACCGACTGACTATCCCCCACAAAGAACTGCACAAACGCAGCTTTGTGGTGGAGCCGCTAAGGGAAATTGCCCCCGGCCTGCATCTGCCCGATGGCACCGCCATCGCTGAGCTGGAGCCGGAGTTTGGGGGTGAATTGCACCGTATCGGCGCACTTTCAGTTGACTTATAACTACCAATCCGCACCATACGCTCCCAGAATGATGCCGCCCGGCGGCTGTAAACCGGAGGTTGACCATGAGTCCCATCAGTATCCGCACGCTGCAAAATATGAAAGAGCAGCAGGAAAAATTTACTGTCCTGACCGCCTACGACGCGACCTTTGCCCAGTTGGCGGCAGACGCTGGCGTTGAAGTTCTGCTGGTCGGAGATTCTCTGGGGAATGTTCTGCAGGGACACGACAGCACACTGCCTGTTACCGTTGCCGATATGGCCTATCACACAGCGTCTGTTGCCCGTGGTAACCGCCGCGCTGCACGTCCTGCACTGATCATGACCGACCTGCCGTTTATGAGCTATGGCACCGTTGAGCAAGGTCTGGAAAGCGCTCGCGCTGTTATGCAGGCAGGTGCTCAGATGGTTAAACTTGAAGGCGACGACTGGCTGGTACCGCTGGTTGAAGCGCTGTCTCGTCAGGGCGTGCCTGTGTGTGCCCATCTGGGTCTGACGCCGCAATCGGTGAACAAATTTGGCGGCTACCGTGTTCAGGGCCGTGATGAAGCGGCTGCCGATGCCATGGTAGAGCACTCACGCGCACTGGCCGATGCCGGTGCCGATATTCTGCTGCTCGAATGCGTACCGAATGCATTGGCCGAGCGCATCACCCAGGCGGTTAACGTTCCGGTTATTGGTATTGGTGCCGGCGCAGCAACTGACGCCCAGGTACTGGTCATGCACGATATGCTCGGTCTGAATACCGGCCGCACGCCAAAGTTCGTTAAAAACTTTATGGCTGATGGCCGTAACGTACAGCAAGCCTTCGCTGCCTACGTCGAGGAAGTTAAAGCCGGCACCTTTCCGGGTGAGGAGCACGGTTTCGCATCATGATTACCGTTCATACCATTGCTGAGCTGCGCGAGCACGTCCGTGCTGCGCGTCAGGCCGGGCGTAAAATCGGTTTCGTGCCGACCATGGGTAACCTGCATGCAGGCCATATCAGCCTGATCGAACGCAGCCGCGCGGAAGACTGCTTTACGGTATCCAGCATTTTTGTGAACCCACTGCAGTTCAACGATAAAGATGACCTCGCACGCTACCCACGCACTCTGCCACAGGACCAGGAAAAGCTGGCAGCGGCCGAGTGTGATCTGCTGTTTGCTCCGGACGTCAATGAGATGTACCCCAATGGTCAGGACGAGCAGAGCATTGTGCATGTGCCGGTAGTATCCGATGGTCTGTGTGGCGGCAGTCGTCCGGGACACTTTGATGGCGTATCCACAGTCGTCACCAAACTGTTCAATCAGGTACAACCTGATATGGCGTTTTTCGGCCAGAAAGATTTTCAGCAGGTTGCCGTGATCCGCAAAATGGTGGCCGACCTGTGTATGCCGATTACTATCGTTGCGGTACCGACCAAACGTGCCGAAGATGGTCTGGCACTGAGCTCACGCAATGGCTATCTGAGCGCCGACGAGCGCCAGCTGGCGACCGGCTTGTATCAGACACTGAATGAAATCGGCGACGATTTAAGTGCCGGCAAAGATATCACCGAGCTGCTCAGCGCTGCGCGTAAACGTCTTGATAGCCGCGGATTCCGTACCGACTACCTCGAAATCCGTCGGGTTTCCGACCTGGCTCCGGCGACCGCAGACGACCGGGAAGTCGTCATTCTGGGCGCGGCTTTCCTTGGTCCGGCACGCCTGATTGATAATATTCAGGTGGCGTTGAATCACTAATCTGATTCAGGCATACTGCGCCGCCTTATGCCCGAATGGGCAATAAGTGAACAATTCCGCCTCTGCGGACTGAGTCCGCAGGCGAAGAGTCGTCCGAACACTCAAGAAAGGGTTTACCATGCAATCCATCATGCTCAAAGCCAAGCTGCACCAGGCTCGTGTTACCCACGCCGTGCTGAACTACGAAGGCTCTTGTGCCATTGACGGCAAGTTGCTGGATCTCGCGGGAATGCGTGAGTTTGAACAGATCCAGATTTACAACATCGATAACGGCAAGCGTTTCACCACCTACATCATCCGTGGTGAAGATGGTTCTGGCATCATCTCTGTGAACGGCGCGGCTGCTCACATGGCGGATGTTGGCGATCGCATCATCATCTGTGCTTACGGCAACTATGATGAGAGCGAGCTGGCAACCTTCAAACCAAAGATGGTGTACATCAACGCCGACAACACCGTCAGCCACACCAGTTTTGATATTCCGGTTCAGGTTGCCTGATCGCTTGCTGAATCATTGAAAAACGCCGCTCTGTCATCACAGTGCGGCGTTTTTTTTGGCCTGCTTTTGCCCATACCGTATACTCAGCCATTATCACCATCTGACGCATACGCTACATCAAGGAACGCTCATGGCCATCCCCGGCAGCCTGACCCAACTGGATATCTGGAAATCCCTGCAGTCACACTATCAGGACATCAAAGATCAGCACATGCGCGACTGGTTCGCTGCTGACCTCAACCGTTTCGAACGCTTCAATGTGACCGCAGCCGGGCTGACACTGGACTACTCCAAGAACCGTATCAACGACGACAGCATGAATCTGCTGATGCAGCTGGCCCGAGTCCGCAACCTGCCTCAGCAGATCAATGCTATGTTCACGGGTGAAGCCATCAACCGCAGTGAGAAGCGGCCGGCATTGCATACCGCCCTGCGTAACTTCAGTGATCGAGCGATTGTCGTAGACGGCCAGGACATCATGCCGGAAATTCGCGACACAGTGCGCCGCATGGAAGAGTTCTGCTGGAAAATCCGCCGTAATCAGTGGCGTGGCTATTCCAACAAACCTTTTACCGATGTGGTTTCCATTGGTATCGGCGGTTCTTTCCTTGGTCCGAAGCTGGCTTCAGGTGCGCTCAAACCATACTGGGACAGCCGCCTGAACATTCATTATCTGGCCAATATCGACGGCTCGCATATCACTGAAATTCTCAAGCGTCTGGACCCATCGACCACGCTGTTTATTATTCAGTCCAAGTCCTTCGGCACGCAGGAAACCCTGAAAAATGCGCTGGCCTGTCGACAGTGGTTTCTCGACAACGGCGGTGAGGAAAGCGATCTGCCGAAGCACTTCACCGCAGTCTCTTCAAACGTCGAGAAAGCCAAAGCATTCGGTATTGCCGAAGAGAACATCTTCCCTATGTGGGACTGGGTTGGCGGACGTTACTCGCTGTGGTCGGCCATCGGTTTGCCGCTGGCACTGGCCATTGGTATTGATAATTTCCGCGACCTGCTGCGCGGTGCCTTCGAGATGGATGAGCACTTCCGCACTGCGCCGCTGGAACAGAATATGCCCGTCATCATGGCCCTGCTTGGTGTCTGGTATGTAAACTTCTTTGGTGTGAACTCACACGCCATTCTGCCGTACGACCACTATCTGCGTACCCTGCCGGCTCACCTGCAGCAGCTCGACATGGAAAGTAACGGTAAGTCCATCACCCTTGATGGGAACCCGGTTGATTACAACACCGGTCCGATCATCTGGGGTGGCGTCGGCACCAACGGTCAGCACGCCTTCCACCAGCTGTTGCACCAGGGCACCCATTTCTCTCCGGCTGATTTCATCATGCCGATGTGCAGCCACAACCCGATTGATAACTTCCATGCCATGCTGGTATCCAACTGCCTCAGTCAGAGTCAGGCACTGCTGCAGGGCAAATCGGAGGAAGAGGCAATTGAAGAGCTGGTTGCTTCCGGCATGAGCAAGGCTGAAGCCATCGTGCTGGCACCACAGAAAGTGATTCCCGGCAATCGCCCGAGTAACACGCTGTACTTCCCGAAAGCCAAGCCTCAGACCGTCGGTGCACTGATTGCACTGTACGAACATAAAGTCGCCGCTCAGGGCATGATCTGGGGGGTAAACTCCTTCGATCAATGGGGCGTTGAACTGGGTAAACAGCTGGGCAACAAGGTACTGGATGCACTGGAGTCGCAAAAAATACCGCAGCATTTCGATGGTTCCACTAACGGCCTGGTGCGTGCCTTCCACCAGATGCAGAATCTGCTCTGATCCCGCCGGCCCGGTTGTTTGTACAGCCGGGCCAAAAGCACTATTCAAGACTGACAATCATCTCTTCTGGCTTGAGAAGACTACATTCCTCGTCTATTCCTGATAGGAAACAATTTAACCTCAATCAGGACGATGATATGGGTGCCTTCAAGGGACTGTCTTTACGTTACAAGATTTTTGCCATCGCACTCACGGGCGCTATCGGCTTCGTCGCCTACCTTGGCTACTCGGTGTTTGCTCAACAGAACATCGAATCCAGTCTGAAGCACATGGAAGACGTATCCTTTCCTCTGACTGAACAGATAGATCGCAGCGGACTGTTGCTGTTTCGCCTGCGTAACGAGCTGGCCAATGCCGTAGCCGATATGGATCAGGACAGAGTTACTGATGCAGAAGCGCTGAATGAGCAGATGCAGACCACCCTAAGCCGTATTGAAGCCCTGCAGCCTGATGGCAATCAGCGGGTCCGACAGCTACGCAATGCATACAGTATTTACTGGCAATCGGCCCACGATATGGCCACCGGCATGATTCAGGGCACACTCGACTTTACCCAGCTGGCAGCCAAGGCTCAGAACGCCAACAAAACCTACGATACCTTCAGCAGCCTGCTCGATGAGCTGCGTGAGACCAACTATCAGGTCTTCTCACAGCAGATTCAGAGCACCAGCCAGCAAAGTCAGAATATGCTGAAGGTCGGTCTGGCAATCGCTCTGCTGGTGATTGCCATTCTGCAGGGAACCGCCTGGTACATTTCCGGCGTCATCACCGGCATGATCAATCGCCTGGTCAGCTCACTGAGCGACATGGCCACCGGCAAGGGTGATCTGACAGTTCGCCTGCAGACCCGGGCAACCGATGAGATCGGCCAGCTGGTTGCGAACTTCAACGGCTTTATCAGTCATCTGCAGCTGTTGGTCAGAGCCATGGCCAACCTCAGTATCGGGGTATCCGGCGGCTCCGAACAGGTACTGACGATTGCCACCAAAACCCGCCGCGGCATTGAACAGCAACAAACCGAAATCGGCATGGTGGCCACGGCCGTCAATCAGATGTCAGCCACCGCCTCTGAGGTAGCAGAAAGCGCCGAAGCCGCTGCCGAAGCTACTGCCAAAGCAACGGAAGAAGCGGAAGCATCCCGCCGAACCATGACTGCCAATATTCAGGCGATTACCACCCTGGTGGGCGATGTGCAGAAAGCACGGGAAGTCATTCAGGCGCTGGCGGAAGAAAGCAAACAGATCGGCGAAGCCTCGCGAACGATTCAGGATATTGCCGAACAGACCAACCTGCTGGCGCTGAATGCCGCCATTGAAGCCGCACGAGCCGGTGAGCAGGGACGTGGCTTTGCCGTAGTCGCAGATGAAGTTCGCACCCTGGCCGGACGCACAGAAGAAACCACCAGCAACATCCAGAGCATTACCGAACGGCTGAACCGCAGCATGCAGGCCGCCGTGCAGGTAATGGAATCCAGCCAGCACAATGCCGAAAGCGTGGTCGGTCAGTCACGCGAAGCACAGACATCGCTGGAAACCATTATGCAGCATGTCGAAACCATCAACGCCATGAACGCTCAGGTCGCCACTGCCGCTGAAGAACAAAGCCAGGTCGCAGCGGAGATCTCAGCCAATATCGTGCGTATCAATCAGGTGTCGGAAGATACCGTTGCCGAAGCAACGCGCACCTCCGAAGCCTCCGAAGAATTAGCCGAACAGGCAGAACAACTGCGCAGTATCGTGTACGAGTTCAAGGTTTAGGATAAAATGGCCGCCTTTTAACGCTGCTCCCCCGAGCACTTAACGGGAAGGCTAATATGTCTGCTTCACACGGCTCCGCGAACGCCTCTTTCCACGCCATAGAATGGCACCACCAGAGCTTACGCCTGCTGGATCAGCGGGTGCTGCCGCATGAACACAAAGTCCACGAATACACCACCGCCAGCGCCGTTGCAGATGCCATCCGCGATATGGTTGTGCGTGGCGCACCTGCGATTGGTATCGCAGCAGCCTACGGCTATGCGCTGGATGCCCTGGCCGGTCGTGATCTGCAGGCCGCCTACAAAGTACTGGCGGAATCCCGTCCGACCGCGGTAAACCTGTTCTGGGCACTGGAACGTATGGCAGGTATTGGCAGCGACGACCCGCATGCTCTGGTGGCCGAAGCACGCCGTATTCATGAAGAAGATATCGCCGCTAACCTCGCCATGGGTCAGTTCGGTGCTTCTGTCATCGGCGAGAATGCCGTGATTTATACCCACTGTAATACCGGTGCACTGGCAACCGGTGGCCACGGCACGGCACTGGGTGTGATCCGCTCGGCTTACGCCGATAACAAGGTGACACAGGTTTATGCCGGTGAGACCCGCCCATGGCTGCAGGGCGCTCGCCTCACCGCCTGGGAACTGATGCAGGATAATATTCCGGTATCGCTGGTCTGTGATGGTGCTGCCGCACAGCTGTTCAAACGCGAAAAAGTCGACTGGGTTATCGTCGGTGCTGACCGCATCACCGCTAACGGTGATGTGGCCAATAAAATCGGTACCTACAGTCTGGCAGTACTGGCTAAACACCACGGCATTAATGTCATGGTGGTCGCGCCCACCACCACCTTTGATCCTTCTCTGGCCAGTGGCGATGACATTCCCATTGAACAGCGCCCTCAGGAAGAAGTAACCAGTCTGTTTGGCCACCCGGTGGCTCCGGCGGGTTGCAAGGCAATTAACCCATCCTTCGACGTTACGCCTGCAGGCCTGATCGATGTGATTGCTACCGAAAAAGGTCTGATTATGCAGCCCGACGCCGAAAGCGTTGCACTGCTGCTGGCTCGCTGAGGAATACCCATGTACAACCAACAGGAATTTGCCCGCGCCGCGCAAGCACTGTGTGACTACGGCCGCATTCTCTACAGCCGCGGCTGGTCACCGGCCACCAGTTCGAATTATTCCGTGCGCCTGAATGACCACTGCTGCGCACTGACCAGCTCCGGCAAACACAAAGGCGAACTGACACCAGCGGACATTCTCGCCGTCGACTGGCAGGGCCAGGCGCTGAGCGCCGGCAAACCATCGGCAGAAACTCTGCTGCATACCCAGCTGTATCAACGTGACGAGCAGATTGGTGCCGTACTTCACACTCACTCACCGGTGGCTGTGGTACTGTCGCAAATCTGGCCGCAGGACAGCCTGTCGTTAACCGGCTGGGAGCTGCAGAAAGCCTTCGCCGGTGAAACCACCCACGAAGATACGGTAACCTTTCCGCTGTTTGCCAACGACCAGAATATTGATCGTCTGTCGGCGCTGGTCGAGAGCCATATGCAAGCGCACGGTCAGGGCCATGCATACCTGATTCGTGGGCACGGTATCTACACCTGGGGCAAAGATCTGGCCGAATGTTTCCGCCACCTGGAAGCACTGGAAAACCTGCTGGGCTACCAGCTTGAACTGCTGAAGCTTGGCAAATAAGAGGTTCCTATGAGCATCATCCGTATATACAACGAAACTGACACCACCAACCTGCTGTTCACCAGTGACCGTCAGAGCCGTATCGCTGAGCGTCTGAACGACATTGGCGTACGCTTCGAACAATGGTCCACTACCAGCACACTGGCCCCCGGCGCCAGCCAGGAAGACGTTATTGCCGCTTATCAGGCAGATATCGATCGTCTGATGCAGGAAGATGGCTACCAGACCGTCGATGTTGTCAGCCTTAGTGCCGACCACCCGCAGAAAGCAGAGCTGCGCCAGAAGTTCCTCAGCGAACACACCCACAGCGAAGACGAAGTGCGTTTCTTCGTTGCCGGCGAAGGGCTGTTCAGCCTGCATGCGGATAACAAAGTATTTGAAGTGCTGTGTCAGCAAGGCGACCTGATCAGCGTACCGGCCAATACCCCGCACTGGTTTGATATGGGCCCTAACCCGGGTTTTATCGCCATCCGCCTGTTTAATAATCCGGATGGCTGGGTCGCCAACTTTACCGATAGCCCGATCGCTGAACGCTTTAACCGTCTGGAAAACTGATTTCGCTATGCAGAACGTCAAACTTATCCTGACCGATATCGAAGGCACCACGTCGTCGATTACCTTCGTTAAAGACGTACTTTTCCCATACGCGGCAGACCACCTGCCCGCGTTCGTAAAAGAACATATTAACGACGAAAACGTTCAGGCCGCCCTGCAACAAACGGCACAACTTGCAGCAGAAGACGGTGACGTGATTAATGCAGACGAAACGGACGCACTCATCGCTAAACTGCTGCAATGGATCAGCGAAGACCGCAAAGCCACCCCACTCAAAGCCCTGCAAGGGCTGATCTGGAAAACCGGCTACGAAAATGGCGACTACAAAGCGCATATGTACCCGGACGCCACCGAATACCTGAAAAAATGGCACGACAGCGGCCTGCCGCTATATGTGTATTCCTCAGGTTCGGTACAAGCCCAGGAACTCTTCTTCGGCTACTCGCAGGATGGCAACCTGCTGCCCTTATTCAAAGGCCACTTCGATACCCTGATGGGCGGCAAACGAGAGACTCAGTCGTACCTGAATATTCTGGCTGAACTGCAGAAAACACACACCGGTTTAAACGCCGTAGACGTGCTGTTTTTATCGGATATCAAAGAAGAACTGGATGCCGCCAAAGAAGCAGGTATGCAGACGGTATGGCTGCTGCGTGACAGTGATATTCCGGCGGATGCAGCGCATAAAGCTGTGAAGAGTTTTGCGGAGATCTGATCGCTAACGCTATCTACTGTAACGATATTAGCGTCGAACAGATTCACACGTTCGTACGCTTGACCCTGTAGGAGGGGGTCATATCCCCGACACGGTTTCGATCATCATTTGAGCCGCCCGAAAAAACCGTCGGGTGAACACTGCGCACCAGCCCTCTGGTCAAACTGTCGAGTAGATAGTATTAGCCAGATAACGTCATAAATAACAGACTCACTCAAATACCCAGACCAGTATGACAATCCCTACCATAACTGTCATGGCCAAACTTAACCTCTACGAGACGCTGTGGTAAGGTCCGCCATAACCAGACAACATCAAGGGAAGCGATATGGAAGTCTGCATCAAAGGCAATGAAGCCATCTTTCAGGGGCAGCCATGGAAGCAAATCAGCCCGCCCGATCAAGGGATGAAAGTGTTCGTGCCAAAGAGCGAACACTCAAACTACAACCGCCTGAAAAACAAAGCCAAGACGGACTTCCACGCAGGCTACCTGCTATCCCAACTCAACAGTCTGAATAACCGCCATGGATTACTCCGCAGTAGCGTTAGTCGATTCAAGCCAACAGAACATAAGCTTGAAATAGATGGTGGCTATATCTGCTACAGCATGGCCAACGGTTGTGTGTTTGTTCAGGACTATTCCATCTCAAGGAATAAATCTGACGATAAGGCCGGATTGTACGTAGCAACCTACAGCAAAGTAGGCGGTTCGGGCTGGAAAGAGAATGAAGAAAGTAGAATTTCTTCATCACACATTGCAATCAACGGTGGTTACGCAAACCTCAAAAGTGCAGTGTTCGCTATGCCTCAGTTTATAGAACGAGGGTATAAACCTGATACTACGCAAACAACTCTTGAGACATCTGGATATTCTCTATTTTATAACGATTGTGGAACTGGTCTGGATTCTAGCTTCAGAGAAGTATTCGACGCATCCATCATAAATACCAAAGGCGGATCGGAAAACGCTAAGAAGCTTGCTCAGATAATCCGCATTGAAGCGAGAGCTGGTAAAGAACTTAATTGGACCCTGCATGAGAAAGGCCATGCGCTCTTCAAGCGTGCACTTCAGATTGCACTAAAAGAGCTTTCACCGAAAGAGATCGAAAATCTGGGAAAGCAAAGGGTATTCTATGCCAACCCAACAATGAACCTCTCTGTCATCGACCACTACCGTAAAAAAGCGGGCATGCAACTTGCGCCACAGCGACCACTGATGAACGAGCTGAACCTATCACAAACCTGGGGAACAGGTAATGCCATCAGTGAAATTCATGTTTCAGCACGGCAGATGAAGGAGCAAGGCGAAAATGGCCTGCGCAACCTGACACCTGGCCAACTTACCGCCACTGGTTTTAAACGCACTATGATGGCAGCTGTAGGGGCGAGCCCTTACCTGATACCGCAAGCAGCGCTATCTGTTCAAGCCGTTTCCTTTGCTACTGGCTGGGCCGCACTGGTTATATCCAACTTCGGAGCCAACTCAAAAGTAATCGAGAATGGCGGTGATATGATCGACCACGCAATCAACCAGTTTCGTCAACGAGCCTGATAATGTCATACCCTCTACTCGGCAGTGTTCGGCTCCCAAAATCAAAAGACGCGAAGCAACGCTCTTTTAACCTATCTGATATTAGAGTGACTATGGAGCTTCACCCGCTCGCAACCCCCTGGAGGTCAGAGCGGCAGTTTCCATCTCAGCTGAATATATTTGATGACGATGCTTTTGGGTTTGAAGTAAGTGGAGTCGGCTACAGACCTTGTTATGAGAGCACCTGGGACATAAAAGGCCCTCCTGTTATCGGGAAAGGACTCTCTTACCTGGATTTCAGGTTGATCCTTGCCAAATGCAAAAATAAAGACAGTTTATTTATACCAAGCAGTCTACTGGAAATAGTAAAGTCAGAGTCTGTAGAACTGTTCAATGACGACACATACTATCTTAACGTGACTGCCTTGAAGGAAGTTAAAGATATTCCCATAAACGGACTAGACTTCACGTTTCATACAAATGAGGTTGAGTATAAAACCAGAGGAGATTCCATTGAGTACATTTGGACCATCTCTATTACAGAAAGACACTTCCTTCAGTTTATCTTTAGTCTTGCAGCGAATAAAAAGATCCGGCCACATATTCCTGCCGTAGAAGACTACTGCAGCTCTATCATGCAAACCGTCCAGATCGACTTTCCTGACTGGGTTGAGAGAGAGAAAGCTGCTGCGGCATCAATATCAAGAGATAAAAATCAAGTCGCAGACATAGAGCCTCTGGTCTGGAAGCGAGAGGCTGATACCAGTTCATACCTGGATTTCAGAAGAGAAGTGGCCGAGAAGGCGAAACAAACCGAAGAGCAGCAATAGCGCATCCTAAAAACGCTTTCGGGATGTTTCAGCCTTATCTGCTTGGTACGATATACTCTTGACTTATACCCAGAGGGTTCCTGACCAACGCAAAATCGATTTTGCAGGAACCACCGTCACCGGCCTATCATCGCGACGACTTGCCAGTCGAGCCTTCAGAACGGCGCAACACATCAAGCCTATCCAGACCTTCACAGTAGCCAACATCAGAAATCACTCCGATTTCCAACCACTCGTTAAGCTGGTCCTTAGTGGCTAACTCACAACGTTTGAACTGATCTTCATTGGCACAGTAGCTTTTACCATTATCAAATACATAACCGTCGTATATCGTCATAGACTCAGGATCAACCCCATCAACCACATGAGGATCATCCCCGCCGATGTAATAGAGATGCATACTATCCCTGGCCAGCCCATCATCCAGCATTTCAAACGAGTCTGGATCTTTAACTTCAAGCACCCGCTTTCCCTTTATGTATAGCTGATCAGCCGCCAATAACAGACCATCATAAAGCACCCTTACACGTTGAGGATCGACTTCAGCAAGTACAGTTGGAGACTCATCGTCGAGATAATACACAGAATCTCTGTCCCGGCCGTAGTACGCAAACCTGTCATCTGGATGAAACAGCAGCTCAAATGAATTTATATCTGCATTAGGTAATACCTTCTCAGTGTCAAGGTAAATACCGTTTTTATCTTTAGAGTAGTCGTGAGAATAAATGCGGCCTAACGATTTAAAGCTGTCACGATCAACAACACGCGACTGCCCATTAGAGTAAATTCTGAACTGATCTTTATATTGTTTAGCTATCAGAAATTTTGAACTAAAGCTCACATACTCTCGCTCGACCAAGTATGAATACTCATCACGAACAATCATCCCACGGCGGAATATCAGAATTGACAACGAAAGCCAACCACAAAAGAACCAACTCAAATAATCAGTTAATATAAGAGAGTATTGATCAGACGCTCTCAGGAAATCGCTTTCGGGCACACCGACATATTCAAAGGCACACCCCAGCATAAAAGCAAGGGCGAAAACAAGGTAGTAGATATAAGTACGCGACTGATAAATATTATAGAAAACTTCTTTGATCACCTTCCGCTCGGGATCCCTTAGCTTCTGTATCATCTTAATGACAAAAAGCCCTAGCATTATGACTACGACATTAATGGCTATTCCTAGTATAAAAAAGGAAACATCATCAACTGTAAACTCAAGCACTAACGCTGCAATAAGTGAAAATACTCCTCCAAACAGTAACAGGTATGTATCCACCTCATCCAGAAACGGTCGTTGGCAGTTCTGACAGACCAACATTTCAGATGCAGACTTTCTATTACAAGAAGCACATTCTTTTTGCTTAGATTTCATTACTTATACAATCCATTGTACATTAGTCCCATTTCCCATTCACTCCCTGAATTTACAATATACCTATTGTCAATTCGCTCTCAATATACGGGGAGCAATGTCTAAATTGTCTCGTCAGCTTCCATCCGTCTGATCTGAGAATTATCGATCTTATATACCCCTGACTTATCTTTAAAGGTTTTATAATCAATAGCCTCGAAACTCTCTGGGTCTACAACATCCAGCCTAATCTGTTTGATACCGGAAATCAGATAGACGCCCTGACTGTCTCTCACATAGTTGTGTGACAGCACTTCAAGGGTTTCAATATCGAGGTCAAGTTCGATTCTATCCGGGCCTTGGTATACCGACTTTCCATCAGTGAGATAACCATGTTCCAATACTCTGACTGTCTTTACATCAACATCATTAAGGGCTTTGGAATATCGCCCCATCAAGTAGTAGACCCTGTCTCTATCAATGGCAAAGACATGTGACTTCCGTTCAGGATCTTCCGTCAATAACTTAAACGTTGAAATATCCAGCTCCGGAATAATCACTCCAGCCCTCTCAGCATGAGTGTGTTCAATAAAGAAGATCTGATCTTTATCCATAAAGTAGGTGAACCCCAGCGTCTCAAACGCGCTATGGAAGGTTTCCTTGTCTACTTCGACAGAAATATTCTTCAGATAGAGTTTGTATCGCCCTCCCAATGACCTTGCCAGAACCCTGAAATCGGTAATTCGTTCATACTCATTAGAGACAATGCGTCTATAAAAGCTATCGGTTGTAAATATCATTCCTTTATGAAAGGCAAGGACAAATATCAAATAGATAAACGCCAAAAGATAACATCCAATCTCCAGAATCTCAGGCTTACTCATAAGGCCATCAAGGCCAGACTCCGGCTGCAAGAACAGGTATTTATCGTAGTAGAGTACTAGAGCACCGGCAATAGAAAGAATATACACGGAACTACCAAGCATTGAATAAGGAAGTACATAAGCCGCTTCTTTTACTACATTTCGTTCTGGACTTCGCCATTTCTGAAAAAGCTTCAGAATCATATAGAGTAACATCGACGAGGCACTCCAGAGGACGTACATCACGCTATAAAAGAACTGATCACGCAATACGTAGGCAACGACTGTAAACGCAATAGCAAGAAAGAGAACCAACCAACTATCGTTACGATCATGAAACGCTCTCTTACAGTTCCGGCAAACAAGAAGCTCTTCAGATTCTTCTTCGAAATCACATCGACCACATATTTTCATCATAAATTCCTTTTACAAAAATCATCCATATTCAACAACCAATAGGCATTCGCAGTCACGCTTTCTTCTTTCAGGGTTTTTATACAGCCCTTCTATCAAGAGTGATCGCCTCACGCTCCACCGCCTGCGCCAACTCTACAAAGATTGGATCGTGTTCTGTCAGAAAGCTGAAATTGCTATTCTGGTCAGGTGATTTCATCCGCCAGAAACTCCATTTCTGATCGATTGCCTTAGCCACTCACATTACCTGTTAATAACGTCAATAGCGAACAAAGATCACCTTCTGGCAGGGTTAAAACACATATACTCCAACCCTCTGAAAGAAAAAGCCCGGCAAGCCGGGCAAAAGATACACCAGATGTATGGTGGTGTTCATTGAAATGGTTTCTCAGAACAGATGCTCTGCATGAAAACGCAGATGCTCCTCAATAAACGAGGCAATAAAGTAGTAACTGTGATCGTAACCATCATGACGGCGCAGTTGCAGCGGGTAGCCGCTAAGCTGAGCTGCCTGCTCCAGCATTTCTGGTTTCAGCTGTTCCTGCAGGAAGTTATCCGCCATGCCCTGATCAACCAGGGCAGGCAGTTTATGCTCGGCGGCGGCCATTAACCCCGACGCATCATACTGAGCCCATTGCAGGCGATCATTGCCAAGATAGGCTGTGAATGCTTTTTGTCCCCATGGGCAATTCATCGGATTCGTAATCGGACTGAAAGCCGACACAGAGCTGTAACGCTGTGGATTACGCAGGGCAATCAGCAACGCGCCATGGCCGCCCATCGAGTGTCCGGCAATGGCTCGTTGCTGAGTGACGGGAAAAGTCGCTTCAATTAATGCTGGCAACTCCTCTACCACATAATCGTACATGCGGTAGTGGCTGCTCCATGGTGGCTGCGTCGCGTTCAGATAAAAACCCGCGCCCTTGCCCATGTCGTAGGCCGGGTCATCAGCCACATCGTCACCACGCGGGCTGGTATCTGGCGCTACAATCGCCATACCCAGTTCCGCGGCAATACGCTGCGCACCGGCCTTCTGCATAAAGTTTTCGTCGGTGCAGG
Organism: Thalassolituus marinus; assembly: GCF_020320395.1. Lineage (GTDB taxonomy): Bacteria > Pseudomonadota > Gammaproteobacteria > Pseudomonadales > Oceanobacteraceae > Venatoribacter > Venatoribacter marinus. Next base: position 34,464 of record NZ_JAEDAH010000091.1, read on the forward strand.
TTAAGCCGGACAGCCAGTACAATACCGGCACCGGGGTTTCCGCACTGGCTTGTGGCGGCAGGTAAACCGCAAAACGCATATCACAATTCAGCACGTCTGAACGATGAGTGTATTGTTTGTGCCAGCCGCCGAAGGATTTATTCTGGCTGATCATTTCCAGAGTCATAGTTCTCTCCAGTTATATTCAACAAAAATGCAGCGTTAAACGCTGCATTTTCCGGCTGCCATTAATAGTGAATAACACTGCGAATGCTTTTGCCTTCGTGCATCAGGTCAAAGGCTTCGTTGATTTTATCCAGCGACATGGTGTGGGTAATAAAATCGTTCAGCGCGAATTTACCAGCCAGATAATCTTCAACAATACCCGGCAGTTCGGAACGGCCTTTCACACCACCGAAAGCGCTACCGCGCCATACGCGGCCAGTTACCAACTGGAATGGACGGGTGGAAATTTCCTGCCCCGCACCGGCCACACCAATAATGACCGACTCACCCCAACCCTTATGGCAACACTCGAGAGCTGAGCGCATCACGTTGACGTTACCGATACACTCGAAGGAATAATCCACGCCACCATCAGTTAATTCGACGATGACTTCCTGAATCGGCTTGTCGTAGTCGTTCGGATTAATGCACTCGGTGGCACCCAGTTTTTTCGCCAGCTCGAATTTACTGTCGTTAATGTCGATACCGATAATGCGGCTGGCTTTGGCCATAGTCGCACCGATAATCGCTGACAGGCCAATACCACCCAGACCAAAAATAGCCACGGTAGCGCCCTCTTCTACTTTGGCGGTATTCATTACCGCACCCATGCCCGTAGTCACACCACAGCCAAGCAGACAGACTTCTTCCAGCGGCGCAGATTTGTTCACCTTAGCCACAGAAATTTCCGGCAACACTGTGTACTCAGAGAAGGTAGAACAACCCATGTAATGGAAAATTGGCTCACCGTTAATGGAGAAGCGTGAGGTGCCGTCCGGCATCAGCCCCTGTCCCTGAGTTGCGCGTACTGCCTGACACAGGTTGGTTTTACCGGATTTACAGAATTTGCACTCGCCACATTCGGCGGTGTACAGCGGAATAACATGATCACCGACCTGTACGCTGGTGACACCCTCGCCCACAGACTCCACGATACCACCGCCTTCGTGGCCGAGAATCGCCGGAAAGATACCTTCCGGGTCATCACCGGACAGGGTGAACGCATCGGTGTGACAGACGCCGGTGGCGACAATTTTCACGCGGACTTCGCCGGCTTTCGGCGCTGCGACCTGAACTTCTTCAATTTTCAGCGGCTCGCCAGCAGCCCAGGCAACCGCAGCGCGGCAGGTAATGGTATCGGTCATATCGGTTCTCCTGTAATGATTGCCTCATTGTAATTACACCGGAACCGTTGATAATCCAGCTAATCGTTAAATCACCATTACACGTGAGTAATAATCAATGAATGAGTGGCAGGGCGTCAGCGAATTCATCGCCGTGGCTGAGAGCGAAAGCTTTACCCGTGCAGCAGAGCGACTGTCGATATCCACCGCACAGGTGAGTCGTCAGATACAGATGCTGGAGCAACGACTGGGAGTCAGACTTCTGTACCGTACAACTCGCCGCGTCAGCCTGACGGAAGCCGGACAGCTTTACTATCAGTCCTGTCGTCCGCTACTCGATGCTCTGAATGACGCTGAGCGCTCGCTCAGCCAGCTGCAGAGTGTTCCTCAGGGCACACTCAGAATTACCGCACCAGTCACTTATGGCGAACGCCAGCTGATGCCTCTGCTCAACCGCTTTCTGCAGGGCCACCCGCAGCTGAATCTGGTGTGCGACCTGACCAATAAGAAAATGGATCTGATTGACGGTAACTACGATCTGGCGATTCGCCTCGGTCGGCTGGACAATGAAGACCTGATTGCGCGCAAACTTGGTACTCGCAGCCTGCATACCTGCGCTTCCCCTGATTACCTGAACCGCTGTGGCAGCCCGGATACGCTGCAGGAGCTCAACCGTCACAGCTGCCTGCCCGGCACTCTGGACTACTGGCGTTTTCGCGACAGCCGCGGAGAGCGCATGGTGAAAATCCATGGGCGCTTACGCTGCAACAGTGGTGAAGCATTACTGGATGCCGCATTGCGTGGTCTGGGTATAGTTCAGTTACCTGACTATTACGTTCTCGACGCGCTGCAGCAGGGACAGCTGCGTGAAGTTCTGACCCAGCACGCACCAGACGATGAAGGCATCTGGGCGCTGTGTCTGCCCGGCCGCCAGCTCTCACCCAAGGTACGGATGCTATTGGATTACCTGTCAAATATTCAGTCCAGCAGCGGTCAGCCGTTTAGGGCTATCTGAAGGATAGACGACTGCTGTAATAATCAGTACGGATTAACAGTGCCCTTGCGATTGAATTAATCAGACATAAACCCCTACAGGTAAGGCATCTTCCACTGATTATGCTCTGACCATATATTTTGTTCAGGAAACCGATTTACCGCCTGATCGCATCAACCTCTGAACGATTTAATTTCAGCGTCAGCGTTCCAGTTAAGTAATCTTCAGACCTGACGCTATACAGTGAAAAATTCAGACGCAATAATCCTGAACCATCCAGCATTTTTATCGACATAGAAACATTGGTATTCTCAGTATTACTCATTGAATAGGCACCTCCGGAATGGAGGCACATGAGATCAACATCTCCTTTTCCTAGCCGATCTGACCGTACCTGATACTCATCATTAAATTTCTCTCTAATAAAAGACAAGTTACAACGACCAGTCCTATCAGATGAAAAATAGAGCATCACACCATCCTTTCCAGAATCTAAAAATGAAAATGGCTGCTCGCTGACACCAGATATCCTGTACACATCGCTTTCACCCAGACTGGCAGCATCAGATCCTGAACAACCATTCATTGCCATAAAACATGGTAAAAGTACAATAAAAGTCAGAATTTTATTCATAGAATCAGAAACCAGATCAGAACCTGAGGTTCCACTCATTTAACAAAGTATGCAGGTTACTGTTACTACCAACTTCAACAGAGGCAATCAATTCTCTCACCCTGGGCTGCGTTGGACAAATAACAGAGCAAACCTCAAAGAAAATATCTTTATCATCTGAACAACTTGAGAGAATTTCCACATGCTCATCAATGCTAAAGGAGGAAAAGTCATGCAAATATGCAAAAGCCTTCATTGATCTAATGGTAATAGCTGTAATCACATCCTCTACTTCAATCATTTCAGCTGAAACAGAAACATTTAAATCTTCAAGCGGTGAAACATCATCAAATGCAATAACCTCTCTTATTGCATCGTGCACTTCATCATATTGAAATCCGCCCCCCATACTTCCCTGAATAGCATGATGCAATAAATAAAGAGGTTCCGATACTTCTCGATCAAGAGCATATCTCAACCAGATTACAAACTCATTCCTATTGAGCTGAGCAGCAATATCAGGCAAAGAATCAGGTAGTTTATTTAAAGCATCATCAATGACACCTTCCGGCAGAGCCTCCCAGGATCTCTGAATTTCGTCTTGCAGATCTGAAAGGGCGCCATATCCCTGACCCAGAATTTCCTGAAAGTCAAACATCGCTACATGTTTTTCCTGATCAAAGAAGTCAATACCTGGAAGGTCGTGCTGATCAGAAGCAAGATTATTCGCAAACTCTCCACACTGCATAGCAAATGCCTGATTAACGATCGCTATCACATTTGTCAGCAACACGCCATAATCGCTATAATTCATAGCTAAAACCTTACCCATTTGATAGATCATCAACAAGACTGACAGAGACAATTTCTGCCCGGAATTTCCAAACCGCATCAAAAACAGACATGACAGATTCCCGAATGGATTTACCATCAAGAACCAATTCAAAGGAAACCGAATGGCATTTATCTGAATGGTTTTCACTGTTTAATACCAGATCAACACCATAGCATTCTTTGATATATTTCCTGAATAATTCCAGATTCTCATGTTCAGACAGATTAATTTTAAATAGAAGCCCACTCTGTACAGATAAGCTTTCATCTTGCAGTAAATAATCCACCTGATACTTCAAGGCATCAAAATTCTCTTCACTGGAGCCATACAACAACTCACTGTGATCTGTACTGTTCCGGTTTCCTCTGAATAGAAACAACAACAGAAGATATAACAAGGGCAGAACGCCGTAAAAGCTGTTCAACGCCCACGCAGCAACCAAAGAAACAGCTGATATGATAGGAAATAACCATAATAAACTGAGGATAACCCTTCCACGGAACGAGTGGCGTTCAGAACCATAAATACCAAAGAACATCGGAACATATGGAAAGTTCAGAACCCCAGCTGCAGTAATAATAAGAATAACTACGGTAATTAAGATATTCAGATACATAGAATCGAACCACTAAATCATCAAATACCCTATAGAACCTGCCGTTGCTGCAGCAAGAATCAGATGAAATTCTTTTGACTTGACCACTTTGGAAGCGGTAGCAATCGCAAGCTTCGCAGCAATAGCCATTTCAGTCATCATTTTTCTGAATAGCTTCAAAAGAAGCTGCTTAGAAACTTCAACAGCCATGCCAAACATTGCAGCACAGTCACTGATAAACTTCAGCACATAGTTTTTTGATATCTGATAAACTTCAATACCCTTACGTATAGCGATTGAGAGCAAATCAAGGATAGTTGCAACCTCGGTCAGCCCTATCCCGACAGTATCTATCAATCCTTGCAGGATACGCTGTAGTGTAGCCATTTGTGCATTAAGGGCACGGCCAAAATACTGCTTCAACCAGGAATCACTGGACCTCCAGCTGCTGAAGTACTGCTTATTCAAATATCCTTCATTCAGCTTATCAGAGCGTATATCTGACCAGGTCTTACCAGAAACTGACTTGATATAATTAGCCGTATCATGATTATCCATACTAATGGAGTTCACAGGTGAAGCCACAAAGAGATTATTTCTATCTTTGATATTGGGTAACGCGTGAATATACGGCGCTACAGGTATCATAGGGATAGGATCAAAATTATGACTCATCCTGTAGATATTCTCCTCACCTAGATAAGCCTCAACGACCTGGTCATAAGCGGCTTCGCGCAAACCAACACGCGGAGCTCCGAATGTATAAAGCAACACATTTTTTCGAACCTGAGATACATACAGTGCAACTAAATTTGCCACAGCCCCCCCAGGCTGTGGCCAACACAGTGCACAACATCTGCGCTCTGGATGATATCCAGAGAGCTTGCAAGCTTTGATTTTATACTATCGAATGCGTCGTAAAATCCCGCATGAACGGGGCCAACACCTGGCATTGATCGATTAATACTGATGTTTGCATCGGTGATCAGGTCCGGTATCCCCATTTCAGGTCGTGTTCCCCGGGTTGCAATGACAAGATGTTTTTTATTATTTCTTTCAAAATGCAGGAAATAACCAAAGCCAGATCTTGTCCGTCCAGTGAAATTCAGTCCTGTTATCCCACAAATGCATCGACAGGTCCAGCATTAGCTATGCCAGCCTTTCTGACGGATAGAGGCCCTGAACCAGACACATTTCTATTGATCACTGCTGAATTCTCTAATCCAGCCCTAGGTTTTGGGGCACCTTTAGCACCACTGCCGTTCATGATATTAAACTGATAAGTTTGTTCCCATCCGTCCAGTGTAAAGTACACATTTGCTGCAATATGGGCAGATTACAGAGGAGACAAAGCAAGTATATCTTCGTGCATATAAACATCCTTATTCGTACTTAAAGCAATTTAAACTATAAAACCATTGCCAGATCTGATCAGAATATTTGTGCTATGAGACCATATTCATAGCCACCTTATGGTCACCCGGATCCAAACTGGGCAAAGATATTCAGACTGATATGCTCAGGATTTTTGAGTCCATGTATATAGGGATTTTTGCAGGAAGCAAACAGACGCTTGAACATGACCCCTTCTGTTCTCTGTTTTGAAAGATCCACTCTAACAGGCAACTCATTAGCTGTTAAGAACAGGCAGTGGAAACAGGCCAATAATCAGATATTCGTCTGGGTCGGCTTACGCCATTTCATTGATATCTGCCGATAGCCAGTTCCGCTTCACTGATCAACCTTTCAAGATTAAGTTCTGCTCTCAGCCTTGATTAACAGCCATAAAAAAACCCGCCGTAGCGCACTGCTGTCCCACAAATTTTTATTTGAACTTTTGTGAGATATTCCAGGCCCCTTGTCCTCATAGAGGGGCCTTACCCCTCTCGCCGGACGGGCTATCTCCCCCGCTTCGCGCTGTTCTGGCTCGTTTACCCTTGAAACCTTGATATTTCCTGACCTCGCGACCCATCGGCCATCCTTGGCCGGGGCCGCTTGCCCGAGTCCCTTCGGGCAGGTCGTAAATATCTACGCTTTCTGCGGCGAGCGCAGAGGCGCTGTTTTAGTGAATTTCACCGCCTTATTTCAAACGTCACGCAGAATCTGAGTTTCATGTCTCTGACTGAAATTCAGAGGTGGCGTCGTAGTAAAAAGCAGCATAGAGGAAGCCATTCTTCGCATTCTGGAGCGCCGAAATGAACGATGATTTTTCCGGTCCACCGGGCATGGATGCCCGACGAGCGGACGGCGACAGGGATGTCGCATGGGCGCGTGGCCTGAAAAATCGAGGGAGTGAGGGTAACGCTCCAGGAGCGAAAAGCTGGGGGTCGGCCCTGCCGGCCAGGGGCGGTCCGACGCTCGGTAAGTTCCCCCGGTAGGCAGTAGGCATTGCAGATTTAAAAGTCGTTTATAGAAAACAGATATCTTTAAAACTGTGGGACAGCAGTGGCCGTAGCGGGTTTTTAGTTTGCAAAGAGATATTAAAAGCACCCGGACTAAGCAGCCCAATTTTGATTACCATCGCGAAAGGCTGTTGAATATACACCTCCAAGGTGTCTGCCCAAACCTTCCAGTGCATATGCCGCCCCCACCAATACGACACCCCCACATATAGTGATACCCGCCGTAGTGGCAGTGACATGGCCAGCACTGATCGCATCTTTGATTTGCATCATTGTATTAAGGCCAATAAAATTATCACCTAAAGCGCTGGATATACTCGAACCACTCAATACACCACCGCTTATGCTTGCTACTGTTAACGCAGATTTAAACAGAGCGCTCTTTCTTGCATCGGCGTTCTTAAAGATATCTTTATCATTGATTTTGACATTTTCATATTTAAAACCAACTTCTTTACAGATTTTTTCCAGATCCGATTTTCCGGTCCGACGGCCACGTGGATTAGAAAAGTAGAAACTCTGCAACTCAAATCCTTTCTGGGCTTCATGAGGATTGTCCGAGACCGGGTTTTTCTTCAGGTACTCTGCCGCTCTGACAAAGGTGCCACAGGCTTCACCATGTACAAGCCACTGAAGTTCAGCACTCTGTTTACGAGCCATCTGCATCATAGATACCAGGCTTTTCACATGCGTTTCACTGGTAAACTCATTATTCAGCCAGAACATAGAAAAGTGGTTATTATTTTCATGAATCGCATTTCTTTGGCGGGTCTGCGGGAAATAAGCATTTTCAAGATGATTTGCTATTTTGCGGCCCGCATCTTCTTTGTTTTTAAATTTTCCCGGAATCACCGCAGAGTGAGCACCACCCCATTGATGAGAAAGATCCATATCAGTATAAGATCCATCTCTTACAGACCAATTACCTTTTATCGCGTCCCCGTTCCATTCGACACGGTATACTCCCGGGGTACGTGAAGCACATGACTGAGATTCATTCGACAATGCAACCAAATTTAAATAAATATCCTTAGAGGCTGGTGATACCTGATAAGACATATCAAAGTCACCATAACGCCCTGCCTGGGACACAGGCATCCGGGCGCCAGGTGTTTTTGCCATATCAGTGACCGAGCGGAAAAGACTGGTCATATAATAATTGCCGTCTTTACCGTCTTTAATCCGCTGCCATTCGTTGTACTGCCCTGCAGGTACCCAGACACTGCGGGTCAGATTTCTGTCATCCTCAGGTCCAAGAATTTTCCTATAACCGTGACTTCCAGTCATTTTCTGTCTCCTTATCTATCCAACCTTAAATTCAGGGGGAGGCGTATTACGCTTTAAGATCACAATATGCGGTTCGCCTTTTTGCACATCACCATCACGCCACTCAGGATAAACCCAGCTTTCCGGCTCGCGGTGTTGAGAAAGTTTGGTATCAGGCCATTGAGCCTGAACTTCAAGTAAACGCTTCTGAGCGGCTTCGCTGAGCTGCCAGCGAATGCTATTCACAATCCGGTCTTTAAATACATTCATATTGGCAATCGATATTTCTGAAGGGGTATAGCCAAAATTATCAAACTCCAATAACAGAAAATAACGGTCATCAATGGCTGTCGCCGCATACGAGCGGAAGTTGGCGATAGTGATATCCCGATCCGGGTCATCTTCTCTGACCCATACCCGCTGTTCAAACAGTACCCAGGGTTGATTACCGATCTGTTTTACCTGCCAGCTCACTGGCGCTATTTTTTTTGAAAACTGAGGAGAATCAGGCCCATTATCAAAAAGGAATCGTAAGATCACCTGCTCCATATGGGCAGGGTTCAGGCAGCTCATCCCTTCTGGTAGACAGTTAGCTCGCTCAACATATATTGAAAACTCAGTACGCCCAAGGTATTGGTCATACCAAAAAGGGCCAAGAAACTCCCAATTACGCCTGAGCGGAAGAAGACCATTAAAGAGAAAATCTCCGTTTGGGTCATAGAGGCCGGCATCGTAAATATTAGGAATATCTGTTGGTGCCTTTTTGGCATCAAATCCATCGGAATCGTAATGCGGCGGAATATCCATCTCTAACCGGCAGCCGCCAATATTCAGACTGATATGCTCAGGATTATCCAGGCCGGGGATGTAAGGTTTTTTTCGGGAGGCAAACAGACGCTTGAACATGATCCCTTCTGCTCTCTGTTTTGAAAGGGTCACTCTAACAGGCAACTCATTAGCTGTTAAGAACAGGCAGTGGAAACAGGCCAATAATCAGATATTCGTCTGGGTCGGCTTACGCCATTTCAGAGATATCTGCCGATAGCCGGTTCCGTTTCACTGATCAACCGATCATTATTCAGTACTGCTCTCAGCCTTGATTAAAAGGCATAAAAAAACCCGCCGTAGCGGGTTCTTTTCAGGTACTGAATTACAGCTCAAAGCTGTGACGCAGAACGATGGTTTCAACACGGTCAGGACCGGTAGAAATAATATCGATCGGTGCACCAATCGCTTCTTCAACAAAGCGAATGTAAGCACGGGCATTTTCCGGCAGGTCTTCGATGGTTTTTGCACCGAAAGTCGATTCAGTCCAGCCTGGCAGTTCTTTATAAACCGGCTTCACTTTCTCGAACTGGTCTGCAGACGCAGGCACTTTCAGTGCGTTACCGTTTTCATCTTCGTAACCAACACATACCTTGATGGTTTCCAGGCCGTCCAGAACGTCCAGCTTGGTCAGGCAGATGGTGTTGATGGAGTTAACACGGATAGCATGCTTAACCAGCATCGCATCGAACCAGCCACAACGACGGTCACGACCCGTGGTGGTGCCTTTTTCTTTACCCACGGTAGCCAGGTGAACACCCACTTCGTCGAACAGTTCAGTCGGGAACGGACCAGAACCAACACGGGTGGTGTAAGCCTTGGTGATACCCAGAATCTGATCCAGATACAGCGGACCAACACCGGAACCCGTCGCTACACCGCCAGCCGTGGTGTTAGAAGAGGTTACGAACGGGTAAGTACCGTGGTCGATATCCAGCAGTGTGCCCTGAGCACCTTCGAACATAATGTCACCGCCGCTTTCGCGCACGCTGTGCACCAGGTCAACCGCGTCAACCACGATGTCTTTGATCTGTGCTGCCCAATCCATGCAGGACGCCAGAGTCTCTTCATAGCTAACTTCGTCAACACCGTAGTAGTGCTTCAGTGAGAAGTTGTGGTACTCCATCACGTCTTTCAGCTTGTCAGCAAACTCCGGCTGATACAGATCACCAACGCGCAGACCGCGACGGGATACTTTGTCTTCGTAAGCCGGGCCAATACCACGACCGGTGGTACCGATCTTGGCGTTGCCACGCTTGATTTCACGCGCCTGATCCAGAGCAACGTGATATGGAAGAATCAGCGGACATGCATGAGAAATACGCAGACGCTCAGCAACCGGTACACCACGGTCTTCCAGTGCACGCATCTCTTTCAGCAGAGCATCCGGTGCCAGTACCACACCGTTACCGATTACACAGGTCACACCATCACGCAGGATGCCGGACGGAATCAGGTGCAGAGCGGTTTTCTCACCGTTGATTACCAGAGTATGACCGGCATTATGGCCACCCTGAAAACGAACTACAGCCGCTGCCTTTTCAGTCAGCAGGTCAACGATTTTACCTTTACCTTCGTCACCCCATTGGGTGCCCAGAACAACAACGCTTTTGCCCATCGCGGTCAATCTCTCACGTATTAAGCTTCGACCAGTGTCCACTGATCATCGTGTTTTTTCAGATACAGATCCGCAGAGACCGTATCCTGTTCGGTTGCTACCAGTACCCGCTTACCAGCGGAACGCAGCGCAGATATTTCAGCCCACAGCGCTGGATCATCAACATCCGGGGCTACAATGGTCTGCTTGCCTTCGGTGGCAAAAGCACCGAAGCGTGCCAGCACCTTGAGGTCAGCACTGAAACCGGTGGCCGGACGCGCACGTCCGAATACCGCACCGGTTTCGTCATAACGGCCACCCTGAGCAATGGCATCACCATAGCCCGGAACATAAGCCGCAAACACCAGACCAGTGTGGTAGTTGTAACCACGCAGTTCGGTCAGGTCGAAATACATAGGAATCGCCGGGAAACGAGCCTGCAGACGATCAGCAACCTGCTGAATGTGCGCCAGTTCCGCCGAGGTTTCCGGCACCAGCTGCGCCAGGCGACGAATACAGTCGTCCAGCAGCTTACGGTCACCCTGCAGACGGGTCAGCAGGATAAAGGCTTCCTGCAATTCAGGCTGAGCGATCTCGCGCGCAGCCCAGGCTTCCAGGTCCGTCGCACACTTCAGTTTCAGCAAGCCGAACAACTCGGTTTGCTGGGCACTGCTGAGACCGGCTTTATCGGCCAGTGCACGGAAAACGCTGACGTTACCCAGATCAAGATGCACATCTTTCATGCCCGCCGCTTCCATCATCGCCAGCATCAGGCTGATGATTTCAACATCGGCAGATTCACCGGCTTCACCGTACATTTCAGCACCAATCTGAGTTGGCGTACGGCTGGCCAGCAGTGAACCGGCCTTGGCATGAAATACGGTACGGCAGTAAGCCATACGATTGGTACCTTCCGGCGCCAGGCTGTGAGCATCAATTCGTGCAACCTGCGGCGTGGTGTCAGCACTCAGACCCATCATACGGCCCGACAGCTGATCAGTTACCTTGAAGGTACGCAGATCCAGATCCCGGCCAACACCGGTCAGCAGGGAGTCGAGATATTCGAGAGCCGGCGGAATAACGAAGTCGTAACCCCAGTTATCCAGCAAATCGAGTAAACGGCGGCGCAGCTGTTCAATACGGCGTGCCTGCGGCGGCAGCACCTCTTCTATACCATCCGGCAAAAGCCAACGGTCAGCGCTTGTCATTGTCCAACCTTATCAGTTGATCATGTAAAGAAGCCCGAGGCCGGTCAGCATACTGATCAGCCCTGTCATTCGCATTGTGCGGTCATCGACCGTCGCCAGCTGCGCAACCAGACGGCGCCAGCGGGCGGGCCAGAGGAACGGCAGGATCCCCTCGATGATAAAAACCAGACAAACAGCGATGGCGATTTCGCGCCAGAGATCGGCTTGCACTGGGTTTCCTTAAAAATAAATCGCACAAAAAAACCGGGCCCCAGGCCCGGTTGACGGATTCTACCAAAGAGGCCCCCTGTTGAACATGCTTAAGGGGCCTTTGGATAGTACTCTTTATTTGCCTTTGGCATCCTTCATATAACGGAAGAAGTCACTGTCAGGCTTGAGCAGCAGAACATCGCCTTTGCTGAACGTCTCGGTGTAGGCTTTCAGGCTACGGGTAAAGGCGTAAAACTCAGGATCTTTGTTGTAAGCGGCAGCGTAAATACGCGCGGCTTCTGCGTCGCCTTCACCCCGGGTGCGTTCTGCATCACGGTAGGCTTCCGCTTCGATAACCGTTTTCTGACGATCAGCGTCAGCACGGATACCCTCAGCCAGCTCTTTACCCTGTGAACGATATTCACGCGCTTCACGCTCACGTTCCGCCGACATACGATCGTATACCGAGTTACTCAGATCATCCGGCAGATCCACTGCTTTCACACGCAGATCCAGAACTTCGATACCCAGATCACCCTGAGTCTGAGTATTCAGACTCGCGGTCAGCTTGGTCATCAGTTCATCACGCTCACCGGATACAACGTCATGCAGGGTACGAGCCGCAATTTCGTCACGCAGTCCCTTGTTCACCAGGTTAGCCAGCAGGTTAGAAGCCTGCAGACGATCACCGGAGGTTGCTTTGTAGTATGCGCGAACATCTTTGATACGCCATTTGGCATACGAATCCACGATCACGTATTTCTTACCCGAGGTCAGCAAACGCGACGGTGTGGTATCCAGCGTCAGAACACGGGCGTCAAAACGCTTGATGTTATCCACGAACGGAGTCTTCACATGAATACCCGGTTCGATATCCGCTTCAACCACTTCACCGAACTTCAGGCGAATAGCACGTTCAGTTTCATTAATAACGTAAACCGACTGACTACCGACCAACAGGATCAGGCCGAGTACAATCAGCGAAAACATAGCTTTAGGTGACATTAACGACCCTCCCGACGAACAGTATTGCTGGTGTTATTCTGACGTGAACGTACTTCATTCAGCACTTCATCGGTCAGACGGGAGATATCGCTGTTACTCAGACCATTGCCACCCGGAGCAGACGGCAGGTTCTGTACCAGTTTATCCAGTGGCAGATACATCATGTTGTTGCCGCCTTCAACGTCCACCAGCACCTTACTGGTGTTGCTGTAGACTTCAGATACGGCATCAATGTACAGACGCTCACGGGTAACCGCTGGCGCTTTTTTGTATTCCTGATACAGCTGTGAGAAACGTGACGCTTCACCTTCTGCACGAGCAATCACACGCTCTTTATAAGCAGATGCTTCTTCCAGCTGACGCTGAGCCTTACCACGGGATTCCGGCACGATGGAGTTGGCGTACGCTTCGGCCTGGTTGGTCAGAGTCTCTTTGTCGTTCTTGGCTTTCTGTACATCATCGAATGCCGCTTTCACCTGCGAAGGTGGACGCGAGTCTTTGATGTTCAGCTGCGAAATCACCATACCGGTCTGATAACGTTCCAGATAATCCTGCAGACGAATCTGCACTTTATCGGCCAGTTCCGGACGGCCAGTGGTCAGGATAGGATCCATGGCAGCAGAACCCACTTCGTGACGCAGAGCACTCTCAGCGGCAGCGGTCAGAGTGCGTTCAGGCTGTTCGATGCGCAGTGCATAGGAAACCGGGTCGGTGACGCGGTACTGAACTTCCAGTTCCACTTCAACGATGTTCTCGTCTTCGGTCAGCATGCGTTCTTTAATTTCAGCAGTTCGTACCTGCGTGGTTTTAACCGGAATTACCTGGTCAACCAGAGGAATCTTGAAGCGCAGACCCGGGTTTTCCGTTTTCAGGTATTTACCCAGACGCAGAACGACACCGCGCTCCTGTTCGTCGAGGGTGTATACAGACTGGAAACCAAGAAACACCACCAGAATAGCGCCAACGATGCCGAACATACCGCCCGCACCGGCACCACCATTGCCGCCGTTGTTATTGTTACGCTTACCACCGCCGAGCAAGCCATTCAGCTTGTCCATCAGCTGCTTGAGCGCTTCATCCAGATCCGGTGGCTGATTACCGCCACCACGGTTGTTATTGCCGCGGTTGTTATTTCCCCACGGATCATTTGGATTGCCCTTTCCACCGGGCTCGTTCCAGGCCATATATCACTCCAGTTAGGCTGCTTATTCGCTCGGGGCTTTCCCCTGCGTCAATAATAGCGGATTTCCGCGAAACCCTCAGGTTCCTCAGTGCCAGGCTTCCCTGACAGGTTCAATAAATCTGTGTTCAGGCACATCTGCACGCGCCAGCGCCCGACGGAAGTCCTGACGCTGCATCTGAATGCTTAATACCATATCACCGTTCTCGGCATATTGTTCGCTGCGCACCCCGCCCAATTCGTAAAGAATTGCACGTAAGCGGGCATCTGCCGGGGTCAGCTGGATATCTTCATTGAAGACATCCTTACCCAGCAATTCGCCAATTGCCTGAGGTATGAGCTCCAGCCCAACGTTTTCACGGGCGGAAACCCACACCGCGACCGGACGTCCGCTCTCGTCACGGTCGATGCGCGGCTGGGCAAATTCGAGCAGATCAATTTTGTTGTAGACCCGCAATTGCAGAACTTCATTGGCATCAATTTCGTTGAGCACCAGCTCAACCTGCTCAATATTATTTTCGCGCTCCGGCGCCGCCGCATCGATCACATGCATCAGTAAGTCGGCATCAGCGGCTTCCTGTAACGTTGCCTGGAATGCTTCCACCAGCTTGTGTGGCAGATGGCGAATAAAACCTACCGTGTCCGCCAGCACCACTTCACCCACATTTTCTACGCCAAAGCGGCGCAGCGTTGGGTCCAGCGTGGCAAACAGCTGATCGGCAGCGTATACCTCGGCCGTGGTCAGCGTATTAAACAACGTTGACTTACCTGCGTTGGTATAGCCGACAATCGCCACGGTTGGCACTTCGGAACGCTTGCGCGCGCGACGGTTCTGATCGCGCTGAGCATGTACTTTTTCAAGGCGGGCGTTGATGTTTTTTACCCGCTCACGCAGCAGACGACGGTCTGTTTCCAGCTGGGTTTCACCCGGACCACGCAGACCAATACCGCCTTTCTGGCGCTCAAGGTGGGTCCAGCCACGCACCAGTCGCGTCGACTGATACTGCAGTTGCGCCAGCTCGACCTGGAGCTTACCTTCGTGGGTACGCGCACGCTGGGCAAAGATATCCAGAATCAGGCCGGTACGATCCAGCACGCGGCATTGCAGCGCACGCTCAAGGTTCCGCTCCTGACTTGGAGATAATGAGTGATTAAAAATAACCAACTCCGCACCATGCAGACGCAGGGCGCCGGCAATTTCCTCGACCTTGCCGCTGCCAATAAAGGTACGGACATCCGGCACCGGACGGCGTGTTGTTACCAGTTCAACGGGATCAGCACCAGCGGAAATAACAAGTTCACGGAACTCATTAAGATCTTCGCGATTCGGGCCTTCAGGGAAATCAATATGGACGAGTACGGCGGTTTCCCCACCGTTTTCATGACGTTCGAAAAACAAGGGCACCTCTGAAATATTCAGTCATGTCGCTCACAGAGCGTTGCCGGACACAGGTATGGCCTGTGCGGGCTGTATGTCCTTGCCAACTGGGAATCACCGCCGGGAATACAGCGGCTGGAAGCCCATTGGGCCTGACAGGGAATTCCATTCCGACACAGCAGGTCAGGACAGCCCGGCCTTAATGGCCCGCATTTGGCAACCTGCTGTTTTCTGACGAAAGGATCCTGCAAGCCAGAGCATACAGCATCGCTGTACACTCCGGGCTGGCTAAGCCATCAGTCGTCAGACTGTTCTGCTTCACCGGTATCCGCTGGTTGCAGACGCACGTTACGTGACGGTACAACGGTGGAAATCGCGTGCTTGTACACCATCTGGCTAACGGTGTTCTTCAGCAGAATTACAAACTGGTCAAATGATTCGATCTGACCCTGCAGCTTGATACCATTTACCAGGAAGATAGAGACCGGGATACGTTCTTTACGCAGCTGATTCAGGTAAGGGTCTTGTAACGAGTGCCCTTTTGACATCGTATTCTCCTCAAATAAGGTGTGCCATCCAATGTGGGGACAGCTAAAAAGTAATAATTAAGCCCCAGTCCCGACCGGAGCAACGCTTTATTTTACGGGCATGGCTGCGAATTCAGGACGATGCGTTAAATATGGCGTTAGCATTGAGGATTTTCAAGGCGGACTGCAGAAGATGAGGATCATCTGTCTCCAGCCAGTGAAGGTCCGGCCAGCTTCTTAGCCAGGTGATCTGGCGTTTCGCCAATTGACGCGTCGCTATGATGCCACGTTCAATCATTTCCTCATAATCATATTTACCCTGCAGATAGTCCCATGCCTGGCGGTATCCCACACAACGAACCGACGGCAGATTCTCATGCAGATCGCCGCGCTCAAACAGGGCGCGGGCTTCGTCAATAAACCCCTGCTCCACCATCTGCCTGAAGCGCAGCGCTATGCGCTCATGCAGAACACTGCGTTCATCAGGGCAGACCGCCAGATTGACGACATGATAGGGCAAAGGCTCGCTTTGCTGCTCGGCCCAGAACTGAGTCAGCGTCTTGCCCGAGATCTCATAGACCTCCAGTGCACGCTGAATCCGTTGTGAGTCCATTGGTTTTAAACGCGCTGCGGACTCCGGATCAATGGCCGCTAAGCGCTCGTGCATCGCCGGCCAGCCCTGAGCCAGACCTTCTTCCAGTAAACGATCACGAATTTCAGGCACAGATTGCGGTAACTCTGCGGCACCATCACGCAGAAATTTGAAGTACATCATGGTGCCACCGACTAACAGAGGCACTTTTCCGGCGGCAGTGATCTCAGCCATTTCGCGCAGCGCATCATCGCGGAAGGTGGCCGCAGAGTAACTTTCAGCCGGATCAATAAGATCAATAAGACGGTGCGGTGCCCGTGCCTGCATGTCAGCATCGGGTTTGGCGGTGCCGATATCCATGCCTTTATAGATGAGGGCCGAATCGACACTGATAATTTCACATGGGAATTTTTCGACCAGTTCCAGTGCCAGCGCGGTCTTACCGGAGGCCGTCGGCCCCATCAGAAAAATGGCCGGTGGTAATTCGTGTTGTGGCATCAGCGGCCCCGTAAAAACAGTTTATCGAGCTCAGCCATGGTCATTTGCGTCCAGGTCGGACGCCCGTGATTACACTGCCCGCTACGCTCGGTGGCTTCCATATCGCGCAACAACGCATTCATTTCCGGTATCGTCAGCCGGCGATTGGCACGTACCGAACCATGGCATGCCATGGTGCCCAGCAACTCATTGCGGTGAGCCAGAATACGATCAGAAGCTCCATGTTCCATCAGATCTGACAGCATATCCGTCACCAGCTGCGGTACATTTGCCTGCTGCAGAAGTACCGGAATCTGACGAACCAGTACCGACTCCGGACCGACTCGTGCCAGCTCTACGCCAAGCTGACGAAATTCATCGGCGTATTGCTCAGCGGCATCGGCTTCACGCTCACTGACCGCCAGTGACACCGGTACCAGCAGCGGCTGACTTTGTACGCCCTGAGCATCAACGGCGACCTTCAGGCGTTCGTAAGTAATACGTTCATGGGCCGCGTGCATATCCACCACCACCATACCCAGAGCGTTCTGCGCCAGAATATAAATGCCGTGCAGTTGCGCAATGGCAAACCCCAGTGGCGGCATATCAGAATCTGACTGAGGCAGTTCCTGAGCGACCGTCGCCAGCGGCTGACTCATTTGCTGATAGGCATTTAACTGTTCGGACACTGCATCGCGCGACACAGGAGCCGCTGCCCAGGGAGCGGACATTCCCGTTCCGGCAGAAACAGCCGAAGGTGCTGACGGCTGCCAGTCGAGTCGGTTCTGCCCCTGAAACTCGCCGGCCTGCAATCCGGTGGCCGGAGCAGGCTGCTGAGTGAGCGGCGCCGAGGTGATATCACTCGTTAGTGAACCTGGCGTGGTACCGGCCAGACGATCTTCCGGACGCACATCACCCAGTGCGCGGTGCAGCGTGCGAAACAGGAAGTCATGCACCAGACGGCCATCGCGGAAACGTACTTCGTGCTTGGTCGGATGAACGTTGACGTCCACCAGTTTCGGATCCAGTGTCAGGTACAGCACGAAGGCCGGATGACGGCCGTGATAGAGCACATCGCGATAGGCCTGTTTAATGGCGTGCACCACCAGCTTGTCGCGCACCACCCGGCCATTAACAAAGAAGTACTGCATGTCTGCCTGCGAGCGTGAAAAAGTCGGCAGGCCAACCCAGCCTTGCAGGGATAACCCCGCCGCTTCGGTTTCGATATGCACAGCACTGTCGATAAATTCTGCACTGAGCAGACTGGCCACGCGCTTTTCTTTCTCGATTCCGCGCTCAGCCGGTCGCAACTGATGAATAGTGCGACCATTATGACGCAGCGAAAACGCCACATCATAGCGACTGAGCGCCAGGCGTTTTACGTATTCTTCCAGATGGGAAAATTCGGTTTTTTCGGTGCGCAGAAATTTACGCCGCGCAGGCGTGTTAAAAAACAGATCTCGTACTTCTACGGTAGTACCAACAGGGTGTGCAGCTGGCGATACCGATGCCTGCATATCACGCCCTTCAACGCTGACACTCCACGCCTCTTCCGCATCCCGCGCGTGGGAGGTAAGAGTCAGACGGGTCACCGAGCTTATACTGGCCAGCGCCTCGCCGCGAAAACCGAGACTGTCGACGGCTTCCAGATCATCCAGCGTAATAATTTTACTGGTGGCATGGCGACTCAGCGCCAGCGACAGATCGTCTTTATCGATACCAAAGCCGTCATCGCGAATACGCAGTAATTTAATACCACCCTGTTCAGCGTCGATATCGATACGGGAAGCGCCGGCATCCAGCGCATTTTCAACCAGCTCTTTAACGATGTTCGCTGGTCGTTCAACCACTTCGCCAGCAGCAATCTGGTTAGCCAGACGGGGCGACAGTAAATGTATTCGGGCCATATATCAGCTCGTCAGGAATTCGGGATTTTTAGTCGTTGACCGACCCGCAGGCTGTCATTTTTCAGGCCATTGGCTTTACGCAGATCCGCAATCGCAATGCCGTTACGCACGGCAATTTCTGACAGCGTATCGCCACTGCGAATGACATAAGTACTGAATACAGGTGCGCTGCCTTTCTGTGCCGCCAGCAAAGTGCCATGCGGTGGGTGGTCACGAAAATATTCTGTCACACCACTGTAAATCGCTCGCGCCATCTTTTTCTGATATCCGGAATCAGCCAGTTTACGGGCTTCCTGCGGATTGGAGATAAAGCCTGTTTCTACCAGCAATGCAGGAATATCCGGAGCCTTAAGCACCACAAAGGCTGCTTCTTCCACCTGTTTTTTATGCAGTTTCGAAACATGGCCAACCCGCTCAAGAATATGATTACCAAGCTTCATACTCTCTTTGCGTTTATTGGTCATCGACAGATCAAGTAACGTCATGGCCAGATGATCTTCTTTGTCTTCCAGACTCACACCACCGATCAGGTCGGACTCGTTTTCCTTGTCTGCCAGCCAGCGCGCCGCTTCACTGGTCGCACCACGATCTGACAGCATAAAGACCGAGCTGCCACTGGCACTTGGATATTTGAACGCATCGGCGTGGATGGAAACAAAGAAGTCAGCGTTGGCTTTACGCGCTTTCGAGGTACGTTCACGCAAACCGATGTAATAATCACCGGTACGCACCATGTATGGCGTAAAGCCAGGCTCCGCTTTCAGCAAACGCTCAAGCTCGCGGGCAATAGCCAGTACCACATGTTTTTCTTTTGTACGCCCATGACCGATAGCACCCGGATCTTCGCCACCGTGGCCTGCGTCAATGGCAATAATAATGTCGCGTTTATTGTCTTCGTAACTGTCAGCTTTCTTAACCGGCGCGACCACACGGGCTTCCTGAATACGTTCCAGATCCACCACCAGACGGTGATTGCTGTAGACATTGTTCGGCACCAGCGGAAAGCTGCTGGCGTTCACGGGCTCAGTCACATCAATTACGATACGTACATCGTTCTGGTTACGTCGTGCGGTACGAATTGAACGAATCGACGTCGATTGAGTATCGAGCCCCTCGACACTGGATTTCATCTTCGCATTGCTAACGTCGATGACCACCCGTTCTGGGTTATTCAGCGTGAAAATTTTGTGCTCGTGCGGCCCGGTAAGATCAAAAACCAGACGGGTTTTATCCGGTGATTGCCATACCCGCACATCCTGCACGTCGGCCATCACTGGCAAAGCCAGAAGCGACAGAAGGATCAGCGCTAATCTCACGCCACCTCCTCAAAACTCTTGCTGATCTGGTCCAGTTGCTCACACCATTGCTGCCCAAGCGCAGTCGCAGACTGCCAGTGCAGTTCACGACTGTCGCCCAGATCATCGATGCTCAGCACCAGATCTGCTGCTGGCAAAATGCCGTGGCCTTTATCCGCCCACTCAATCAGACACAAGGCATTCTGATCCAGATAATCACGAATACCCATAAATTCCAGCTCTTCAGGGTCGCCCAGGCGATAAAGATCAAAATGGCAAACGTGACAGCCATCCAGCGGATAGTCTTCCACCAGCGTGTAGGTCGGACTTTTCACTGCGCCCTGGTGACCCAGTGCCTGAATCAGGCCGCGACTGAATGTCGTTTTACCCGCACCCAATGTGCCTTCCAGAAATACCAGCCCACCCTGTTTCAGTACAGGGGCGCATGCCGCAGCAAACGCCGTCATTGCAGACTCACCAGTCAGGCGGATCGACATCAGTTCATTAACTCCCGCAAATACATCATCAGATCAGTAGCCAGCATACCGCGTTCTCCCTGTTTTGCTGCCAGGTCTGCAGCGGCACTGTGAACACTCACGCCAAAGCAGGCGGCTTCGAATACAGGCATATGCTGCGCCAGCAAAGCAGCCAGTACACCAGTTAACACATCCCCCATACCACCGCTGCTCATGCCCGGATTACCATCGGTGCACAAGGCAATGCGGCCGTCGGCATCAGCAACCAGGCTGCCCTGACCTTTAAGAACCACAACCGCCTGATATCGTTCCGCCAGCTGACGTACGGCAGCAAAACGATCACGCTGGATATCAGCCACGGAGCATTCAAGCAAACGTGCGGCTTCGCCCGGATGAGGTGTCAGAATGACATCTCGTCCGGCAAAATCGCGGCGCCAGCCCGGTGACGACAGAATGTTCAGTGCGTCAGCATCCAGTACCAGTGGCAGATCAGACGCCAGCACCTGTTGCAGCATCAGCTCCGCCCAGCTGCTGTGTCCGAGTCCCGGACCAATGGCGAGCACGCTGGCTTTAGTCATCATCGGCTGCAACTCCAGCCCGGACTCCAGCCCTTTTACCATCACCTCCGGACGGCGTACCAGAATCGGCATCACATGCTCGGCGCGGGTTGCGCAGCTGACCAGCCCGGCACCACAGCGTCCGGCTGCTTCAGCAGCCATGGCAGCTGCGCCGCCCATACCACTGTCGCCACCGATAATTAATACATGACCAAACTCACCTTTATGGGCGTTCCCTGTTCGCTGTAACGGACGACGATGCAATCGATCAAATCGATCCCAACTGATGCGCTCAGCATTGGCGCGAACCTGATGGTAAATGACCGGCTCCACCGCCAGCGAAGCAAAGGCGATTTCTCCGGCCATGTCTGGCCCATCGGCGGTCAGCAGTCCCTGTTTTACACCTATGAAGGTTACGGTCAGATCGGCATTGACTGCCCAGGTCATGATCCTGCCGGTGTCGGCATTCAGGCCAGATGGCAGATCCAGAGCCAGTACATCGGCACGATGGGCGTTGATGGCAGCAATCGCTGTGGCAAACAGACCGCTGACGTCTGCGTTCAGACCAGTGCCCAGCAAACCATCAACGATGATCTGCCCTTCGTAATCCAGTTCACCGGCAAATGCTTCAGGCTCAACGCCAGCCTGCAGTGCCATTTGCATAGCCTGCCGTGCATCGTCAGACTGACGCGACATATCGCCAACGGTATAAAAGCGCACAGCTACTCCATGCATGCACGCCAGCGCCGCCAGTACCCATGCATCGCCACCGTTGTTACCCGGTCCGGCAAACACACAGATCTGTTCTTCATCCGGCCAGCGCTCCAGCAAACAGGCAAACGCCGCTTCGCCGGCGCGGCTCATCAGCTCAAACCCGCCAATGCCCTGCTCTTCTATTGCCAGCCGGTCGAGAGTGCGCACTTGCTCTGCCCGATAAAGTTCGCCGGGTAAGTGATCCTTTGCGCTGTATGGTCGATTCATCCGCCGGACGTCCAATGTGGTAAATTGTCGGAATTATATAGAAGCCGGTCGATGAAGACGAACCCATGCCAAGCCAGATCACCACACTGAGCCCAGCGCAACTGCAACAGCTCCGGCAAAAGCTGAACAGCTGGGCAGCAGATGCCGGTTTCCAGCAGGTCGGAGTAACCGGCGTTGATCTGCAGGAGCACGAAGATTATCTGCAATCCTGGCTTCAACAGGGCTACCACGGCGACATGGGCTACATGGCCGATCACGGTAATATGCGTTCACGCCCCGCCGAACTGCTACCGGGTACCGTGCGTGTTATCAGCCTGCGGATGGATTATCTGGCGCCCGACATCAGCATTACCGAACAACTGCAGGACAAGTCACAGGCCTATATTTCACGCTATGCACTGGGGCGGGATTACCACAAGCTGATCCGCAAGCGCCTGACCCAGCTTGGCAAACAACTGCAAAGCGAAGTTGAAGACATGGGTTTCCGTGCCTTTGTTGACAGCGCGCCGGTGCTGGAAAGAGCACTGGCCAATCGTTCAGGATTGGGCTGGATAGGCAAAAACACCATGCTGATCAACCGCCACGCCGGATCGTATTTTTTTCTCGGCGAAATCCTTACCGATCTGCCACTGCCTGAAGACGAGCCCTACCTTAAAGATCATTGCGGGCGCTGTACCAGCTGCCTGGAAATCTGCCCGACACAGGCTTTTGTTGGCCCCCATGTTCTTGATGCCCGGCGCTGTATTTCATACCTCACCATTGAGCTGAATGGGCCGATTCCGCCTGAATTGCGTGAAGGGATGGGCAATCGCATTTTCGGTTGTGACGACTGCCAGATTGGCTGCCCGTGGAACCGCTTCAGCAATAGCACCGGGGAAGCCGACTTCAGCCCCCGCGCCAACCTCGACAAAGCCAGTCTGCTCGAGCTGTTCGCCTGGGACGAAGCTACCTTCCTGAAAAACACCGAAGGCATGCCCATTCGCCGCACCGGCTATGAGAACTGGCTGCGCAATATTGCCGTCGCCCTGGGCAACGCCCCGGCGAGCCTGGAAATCAGCGCGGCTCTGCAGCAGCGCCGACCACAGGTCAGTCCGCTGGTGCAGGAACATATCGACTGGGCACTGGCACGTCAGCAGCAATGAATGAACGCGGCAGACAATGGAACTCTGTCTACACTGAAAGCATGAACCTGAGGGAGGCTATATATGTCCCATGCCAAGCTTCCGGCGCAGGAGCAAAAACGCCTTGAAGCCCTGCAAGCACTGGATATTCTCTACGTTCTTCTCGAGGAGCGCTTCGACCGGATAACCCGAACGTTGTACCGGCTGTTTGACGTTCCAATCTCTTTTCTTTCGCTGATCGACCAGGATACTCAATGGTTCAAGTCGATTCAGGGAGCACCGCTGATCAGTACGCCACGTCAGGATTCACTGTGCCAGCACACTCTGCTGGAAAATGATTATCTTGTATGTGCTGACCTGACAAAGGACGAACGCTTCAGCGACAACCCTTATGTCACCGGTGACTATCAGGCTCGGTTCTATGCTGGTGCACTGCTCAAGAGTCGCGGCCAGAACATAGGCACCTTGTGCATCATTGATAGAAAGCCTCGTAATTTCACCAGAGAAGACATGAATGCCCTGCTGGATGTTATGGCCTGGGCCCAGACTGAACTGAACTTCACCCAGCTCACCGACACCCAGATTGAACTGCTGGGTGAACTGGATCACGCCCTGCAGGCCTCGCGGGTTGATAGTCTGACCCGGCTATGGAATCAGGGCACCATCAAACACATCCTGCACCGCGCTTTTCAACGCCACCTACTGAACCTGACCCCGCTATCGGTACTGATGATCGACCTCGATCACTTTAAAAGCGTTAATGACCGCTTCGGCCATGTGGCCGGCGATAAAGTCCTGCAGACCGTATCCTCCGCGCTGCGTCAGTGCCTGCGCCCGGACGATGCCGTTGGCCGCTATGGCGGTGAAGAATTCATGGTGGTGCTGGATAACTGCTCGCCGCAGCAGGCTAACGGGCTGGCCCAGCGAATTCTGCAGAAAATACGCGAGATGTCGTTCGAGCATATATTTCCCGGCCTGACGATCACTGCCAGCATTGGCATTGCCGGTTCAGATGCTCGCGGACTGGAAAATGAAGCCGATCTGATTGAACTGGCGGATCAGGCGCTGTACGACGCTAAAAGCAACGGCAGAGATCAGGTGTGTATTCGTCACGAAGAGGATCAGCACGGGTAAGTCAGCAAAAAGTTTCTGCAAGAAAAAAGCCCGCTGTTGCGGGCTTTTCTGTTTTTACAGCGCCAGAAAGTGCTTACGGTAATGCAGTGCTTCGTCGATGGATTCGCGGATGTCGTCCAGCGCCTGATGGCTGCCTTTTTTCTGAAAAGAACTGACGACTTCCGGTTTCCAGCGCTTGGCCAGTTCCTTCAGGGTCGACACATCGATATTGCGATAGTGCATGTAGGCTTCCAGCTCCGGCATGTACTTCACCAGAAAGCGGCGGTCCTGATGAATGCTGTTACCACACAGTGGCGAGGTACCGGCTTTCACATACTGAGCAAGAAACGCCAGAGTCTGACGCTCAGCTTCACGGGCATCGGCGTTACTGTTGCGTACACGCTCGGTCAGCCCGGAGTTACCATGGGTTTTGGTGTTCCATTCATCCATCGCATCGAGCAGCACATCCGGTTGCTTCACCGCAATAACCGGCCCTTCGGCGATAATATTCAGGTCGCCATCGGTCACGATGGTAGCAATTTCGATGATGACATCGTGTTCCGGGTCCAGACCTGTCATTTCCAGATCCATCCACACCAGATTGTCGTTCAGACTCATAACGCTTCACTCAAAGTACTTTGTCTGCAGTCTAGCAACTTGCACCTTAGCCAGCCAACACGGAGAATATCGCCACCAGCAAAGAATGACGTCAGGCATGAGTAAACGAAAACTGAACCGCCGCCAGGCCTGGCGCGTTGAGAAGATCCAGCAGGAAAAAGCTCAGCGTGCCCGCAAGAAAGAAGTCGGTATATCCGAACAGCTGAACGCCGGCGAACTGGGTGATGAACTGGAAGGCCAGGTAATCGCACACTTCGGCACCCAGGTGGAAGTTGAAGCCCGTGGCGATCATTCAATGAGGTATCGCTGCTACCTGCGCGCCAACCTTGGCTCACTGGTTACCGGCGACCATATTGTGTTTCGTCCGGGCCCGGAGACCAGCGGTGTGCTGACCGGTGTGGTAGAAACCGTGCTCAAGCGTCAGTCAGAGCTGTCACGCCCGAATCCGTATAACGAAATCAAACCGGTTGCCGCCAATATCGATTTTATTGTGCTGACTATTGCGCCCGAACCTGAAGCGCATGCCAACCTGATTGACCGTTATCTGGTTGCCGCGGAAAACTGTCAGATCGAACCGATCATTCTGCTCAACAAAACAGACCTGCTGAACGACAGTAACCGGGAACGCTTTCAGCAACTGCTGAAGAAATACGAAGACCTTGGCTATGGCACCCTGCAGGTATGCAGCAAGGAAGAATCCAGCCTGGGCAGTTTAAAAGAGTTTCTTAATGGTCGTGTCAGCGTGTTTGTTGGTCAGTCCGGCGTGGGCAAATCATCTCTGATTGGTACCCTGCTGCCGGATGAAGATCTCAAAGTAGGGGCACTATCCGAGAACACCCGCAAAGGTCGACATACCACAACTACCGCCCGCCTCTACCACTTTCCGGCCGGAGGGGATCTGATTGATTCACCGGGGATTCGTGAATTTGGCCTGTGGCACATGAGTGCCGACGACGTGCTGTATGGTTTCCGTGAATTACGTCCACTGGCAGGCTATTGCCGCTTCCGCGACTGCAAACACGAACAGGAACCCGGCTGTGCCTTACGTGAAGCACTGGAAAAAGAAGAAATCCGTCAGGATCGTTTTGACAGTTATAAGCGCATCCTGCAGACCCTTACAGAGCTTTAACAGATTGCCCGGTCAACTGTTGTTACCGGGCCATTGCTTACCAGAAGACTTCGCTCTTATTAGGTGGGTTATCGTAACTGTTATTACTCTCTTCGCGCTGTTTGCGCAGCTGCTCCAGTAACGATCCGGCCTGATTAATCACTGGCTTACGTGCATCCTCAGGCGGCGCTTCCCCATCGTTGATAAACTCGACATCCCCCTTACCGGCACGATCATCCACCGCTTCCGCCGAACGCTTATTGAGCAGAGTAATCGATATACGACGGTTAACTGCAGCATACGGATCGTCTGGTTTCAGCGGTGCGGTATCGCCCATGCCGATAACCTGTGCAATCTGCGACTTGGGTACACCGGCCTCCATTAACGCTCGTCGCGCTGAATCGGCGCGCATGGATGACAATCCCCAGTTGGCGTCGTTTTCATCACGGGCGCCGCCCATTTTCGATGAGTCGGTATGGCCACTGATCGATAAACGGTGCTCCATGGTTCCCAGCAAGGGCGCCAGTTCCCATAAAATATCTTCTGAATAGTATTTAAGTTTGGCACTGCCGGTATCGAACATCGGTCGTTTGGTCTGATCGACAATCTGCAGACGCAAACCTTCAGTGGTGATATCCAGCAGTAACTGATTTTTGAACGGGCTAAGCGTCGGACTGGCGTTAATCTGCGCTTCGATCTGCGCTTTCATATCTTCCATGCGCCGCTTTTCAATGGCCTCAGCCAGACTTTCAATTTCTTCGGCCTGCAGAATCTTTTCCGGATCCAGCGTTTCCGATTCGGCAATATTATCGGCAGTGGAGGGTGAACCACCGAGGTCGATCACGTATCTGGACGGAACCTTATTTCCCTCTTCAAAGGCTTTCGGGTCCTGAAAGTAACCGGAAATAGCTTCTCGCTGTTGTTCATTGGACGAGTTGATCACCCACAGCACCAGAAACAGCGCCATCATCGCCAGCGCAAAGTCAGCCATGGCGACTTTCCAGGCGCCACCATGCTCATCGTGTCGTCCTTTTTTATAGCGACGAACAACAATATTCTGGTGCTGGCCGAGATTCTCCATCAGCGCCCACGCACCTTGCTTTCAACCTCGTTGAACGACGGCCGGCCATGGGTAAACAGGGATTTACGCCCGAATTCCACCGCCAGCTGCGGTGGCAGGCCGTTCAGAGAAGCAATGACACAGGATTTCACCGCTTCGTACAATTTGATCTCTTCTTCCGCCAGGTGACGCATGACAGTGGCAACCGGCGCGACAACACCATAAGCCAGAAAAACACCACTGAAGGTTCCCACCAGAGCCGCCGCCACGTGATTACCGATTTCAGCGATCTCGCCATCAATGGCACCCATGGTAATCACAATACCCAGTACCGCCGCCACGATGCCGAACCCCGGCAGGCCATCGGCCACTTTACTGACAGCATTACCCGGCAGCTCCAGTTCGTGCAGGCGCGCATCAATTTCCTGATCCATCAGTGATTCAAGCTCAAACGAGGTCAGATTACCAGCGGCAATAATGCGGAAGTAATCGGCAATAAAATGTGCCAGCTCCTCATTACTCTGAATTGCCGGATAACGGGAGAATAACGCACTGGATGACGGACTTTCGACATCGGCCTCAATGGCCATAATGCCTTCACGCCGTGCTTTATTGAGGATGTCATAGACCAGGCCCAGTACATCCATATACATGGCTTTGTTGACCTTACTGCCCATAATGATCTGCGGAATCATTTTGAAGCAGGTAATCACAACATGCAGCGGGTTGCCCAGCAAAAAGGCTCCGAAGGCTGCACCACAGATAATCAGAATCTCAAAAGGCTGCCACAAAGCCAGCAGATTGCCGTGCGACATGACATAGCCGTAGAGCACACTGCCAAAAACAATGAACAAGCCAATAAAAAACAACATTCCCGATAAGTCCTTGTAGCAACAGCTCCCGAAGGGATGGATAGAGACTATAGTTAAGTAAAGGCTACAAACGACGGTTACACAAACCTGCCCATGACTCAGTTTCCTATTACACCCGCTCCCGCGCGACTCTGGAGTGAAGCTGGCAAACAGCGCGATTTTCCGATTCTGGAAGAAACCCGCGATCTGGTACGTCACGCACTGAAAAGTAAAAAGGTCAGTTTCGACCATGTAGCACCGGCTATTGAGCGTGATGCTGCACTGTGCCTGAATCTGTTGCAGGTAGCCGCCGACCAGAATCCCGAGTGTCTGCCACAGATATCCGGTGCTGCCAGCTGTCTGTCGCTACTGGGCATGCAAGAGCTGGTGCGACTGATGAAGCACTTACCCGTGGTCGAACGCGGTACCACGGATACCAGTGAGCAGCTGTATCGTGCCGTGATTCATACGGCAGGTTTCGCCGGTAATCTGGCCGCCAGCTGGGCTCAGGTACGGGGGAATCCATCCAGCAGTTACGCACGCTGGGCCACCATGCTCAGTTCCGCACCATTACTGGCCTGGCTACGAGTCTGGCCACAAAGTGGCAACTGGTTCTACTGTCTGAGCGAGGGCGATGAACTGGTCAGCGCTATCCGTTCGGTATTTGGCGACGACCTGAAGCAATGGTCGCTGCTTGCCCGGCAATTACGGCTTCCACAAGCTGCCGAGGACATGTTTGTTCGCAGTAACTGGCCAGAGCAGCAACAATGGCGCAGGTTGCGGCGCCATGATCCGCGTGACCTGGATAACCAGCGTGATCTGTTACACCAGTGCCTGCAGCCAATGATGATTCCACTGATGGCACACCATCTGGCCTGGCATCTGCACATGAGCCCGGAAGATATTCACACCCGACGCTGGACGGCGCTGGTCAGTCACTGGCTGGGGAAACCTCAGTATGTGCTACAGCCACAGATTCGCGAATTGCAGCTGCTGTCCAGCCTGCAGCAGCACAGCTCTGCAGGTACAGGTTTGCATCTGTTACTCAGTCCCCACGCCTGTCGTCAGCAATACCCGTGGATTGCGCCGGCGGAGAAGAAAACAGTTTAGCAACGTCCGCAGGATAGTACGCCGAAAACAGCAGGCAGCGTTGAGTTTGTGCCTGCCGATACCCGTCCAAAGCCAGGCACAGACGTTGCGCGCGAACGTCATCAGGACGATGACTATATGAAGAAGTTGCTGAAGCAGATTCAGCAGGAACCGGACAGTTTCGGCGACTGGCATTATCTGATGCGCGGTATGCTGCGTGGCGTCACAGAAGGTATTGGTTTGCCATCCGCCTGCATTGCACTGCTTAACAAAGAAAAAACCGCTCTCAAGGTTTTTTATGCAGAAGGCATGAGCGAGCAGGCGGCCATGAAGCGGTTTATCGTCGATCTGCGCAAGCCCAGCATCTTTAACAAGCTACTGGAAAAGCCAGCCAGCCTGCTGCTGACACCCGCTAACCGTGACAAGTTTCTGGTTCGTCTGCCGGAATCAGTCACGCAACTGCTGCCAGCACAGACCATGATGATGTCGATTGATGCCGGTGCCAGCCCCATCGGCCTGGTAATGGGCTTCGGTAATGAAGACCAGAATGCCTTGTCACAGGCGGAGTTCATTGCCTTTAAAAACCTGTGCAGCATCACCAGCCAGAGCCTCGCTACATTACGTGCCAGCACATTGGCCAAACGTCCTGCAGCAGCGCAATCGCGCGCGCCGACCTGACATCCGTCGCGACCTTGGATAAACTCCCGCCTCTGATACTTTCGATGGGAGTTTTCCATGGCCGACCTGCCCCTGCTAATTGAACCTGCCGAACTGGCAGCCAGACTGCCTTTTGCAGCCGACGACAAGATTCTTATCGTTGAACAGGCTAAGTTCGAGACCTTTGTGGAAAACCATATTCCAGGTTCCGTATTCCTGGATTTCAAAAAACTGCAGTGCACTGGCCAACCGGTTCCCGGCCTGCTGCCATCTGAAGAGGCGCTGTCGGCGGTATTCAGTGAACTGGGCCTGACACCAGACACCCACGTAATCTGTTCCGATGATGAAGGCGGTGGCTGGGCTGGCCGTCTGATCTGGGTACTGGACTGCCTGGGCCACACAAAATATTCCTACCTCAACGGTGGTCTGGTGGCCTGGCTGGATGAAGGTCTGCCAACAGAAGCCGGCGAAGTCGCCACCACAGCGACCGAATATCAGGCCAAAGTGGTTAACCACGACTGCACTCTGACCAAAGAACAGGTACTGGCACGTATCGGTCAGCCGGACTTTGCCATCTGGGATGCCCGTTCAGCTGGCGAATACACAGGCGAAAAAGTCATCTCGCAGCGCGGCGGCCATATTCCCGGTGCGGTGAACTACGAATGGACACTGGGGATGGACAAGGCGCGTGGCCTGCGTATTAACAACCTCGATGAATTCCGCGCTCTGCTGAAAAATATGGGCATTGATGAGAGCAAAGAAATTGCGACTCATTGCCAGACTCACCATCGCTCTGGTTTTACCTATCTCGTTGGTAAAATTCTCGGCCTGAACATCAAGGGCTACGCTGGCTCCTGGTCAGAATGGGGAAATGATCCGGCAACCCCTGTAAACACAGGCAACCAGCCTTAATCGTATTTTTACTGTTAACTGTTCGGGCCTGACAGCAGGCCCACCATAAGGATTACCATGTCATTCAAAGATAAGGCATTTATCATTTTCCAGTACCTGATTCCACAGCACCTGCTGTCGCGTCTGGTGGGTATGATTGCTGCCAGCGAAGTACGCTGGATTAAGAACACCTTCATTAACTTCTTCATCTCTAAGTTTGGCATCAACATGAACGAAGCCAAACGCAAAAGCGCGGATGAATTCAGCTGCTTCAACGACTTCTTCACCCGCGAACTGGAAGAAGGCGCCCGCACCATCGCTGAAGGTGACAACCAGATTGTTTCGCCTGCCGACGGCGCCATTTCACAGCTGGGCAAAATTGAAAACGGTCGTGTATTTCAGGCCAAAGGTCAGGACTATTCTCTGATCGAATTACTCGGTGGCAACACTGAGCGCGCTGAAGAATTTATGGGTGGTGAGTTCGCCACCATTTATCTGTCGCCAAAGGATTATCACCGTGTACATATGCCGGTCACCGGCACGCTGCGTGAAATGGTATACGTACCCGGCGACCTGTTCTCGGTTAACAAAACCACCGCCGAAAATGTGCCGCGCCTGTTCTCTCGCAATGAGCGTCTGGTATGTATTTTCGATACCGAACAAGGGCCGATGGCCATGGTTCTGGTGGGCGCCATGATCGTTGCCGCCATCGAAACCGTATGGGCTGGTCTGATCACGCCGCCTAAGCGCGAGCTGAAAGTGACTGACTTTACCAACCCGCAACGCATCACCATCGAAAAAGGTGAAGAAATGGGTCGCTTCCTGCTGGGTTCTACCGTGGTGCTGTGTTTCGGCAAAGACCGTATGCACTGGCAGCCTGAACTGCAAGCCGATTCACCACTGCGCATGGGCGAATCCATCGCCATGTCGATGGAATAATTAAAAGCACAGTATGAACCGGCAGCCTCATCGTGATCTGCCAACGCTGAACCTGCTGCGCACCTTTGAAGCAGCAGGGCAGCACCTTAGCTTTAAACTGGCAGCAGAACAGTTATGTGTCACCCCATCGGCGGTCAGTCAGCAGATTCAGCTGCTGGAATCCCAGCTGGGTGTGCAACTGTTTGAACGCCTGAATCGTTCTCTGCGCTTTACCGTCGCCGGTGAAACCTACTGGCAGCAGGTCAGTCAGCAACTGAACCTGTTACGGGATTCCACCACTCAACTACGCCAGCAGCACGGCCACCGTCGGCTGCGCGTCAGTGTTATGCCGCCGGTCGCGAATCGCGTGTTGTTTCCGAATCTGGAAGACTTTCAGCAACGCTACCCGGATATCGAACTGCACATAGAAACAGCGCTGAACTATACCGACCTGCAACAGCGCAAAGCCGATGTTGCTATCCGCTTTGGCTCGCCACCCTGGAGTGGTTTACAGCACGAAAAATTGCTGGATGTCAGCATTCAACTGGTGTGTCCGCCGGGTTTCAGCGCGCGCTTCAATCTGCCACACACCACCAGCAATATTTGCCAGATGCCGCGTATTGAAATGAGTGACCGCCCCGACAGCTGGCAACGCTTCTTTGAACAAACGGGCTTGTGCAATAACACTGGCAACGACGCCAAAGTCACACACGTTGATGATTACCCGGCAGCGATTCAGGCTGCCGAAAACCTGGGCGCTGCACTGGCGTTGTATCCGATTGAGAACCCGCTGATCCGCGCTGGTCGTCTTGAGTCACCCTTTCCGCCGCTGGGTCCGCTCAGCGAAGCGGTATATGCGGTTTACGCCGAACAGTGGCAGCATGAACCTGCAGCCCGAGCGTTTATCATCTGGATCAGCGAGCAACTGAACAAACTTTCGGATAAGTAAAACTAATCTGAAAGCGCGTTTTATATCGTTTGTCGGCGAATCCCGACAGCTTCTAAAGTACCTGCCAACACGAGGTACTTTGTATGAATCAGATCACCAGTTCAGTTATTCCCAGCACTCTGCCCGGCGCTGCCGCTAAACACCTGTTTCAGTTCCATCAGCAGGAACTGGATACCCTGTTCGATAGCCTGAGCTGCCCCGCCGACGCTCAGTTGCAGGGACTGTTCCGCGGCACCTTATTCGGCATCAGCGGTATTAATGCTCTGCCACGCTGGCTGCGCAGCCCGATCTACCGCCTGCTCGCCAGCTTTATCAACCCATGGAAGGGCAAAAGCTTTGCCGATGGCGAAGGGGCCAACAGCTGGTTCAACAGCAAAGGTTCCGTCAGCTTCGGTTATTACTTTACCGGCAGCGGTGATGATGAGCAGGGTAAGCCGCTACTGCGTCTGAATTACCTGCATCCACGTACACCAGGCTTGCTACAACCGATTCGTGGTGAAGCACGCCTGCTTGCCGACGGCGTGTGGCTGGCACGTATGCGCTGGCAGGGTAAGAACAACCTCACCACCCTGCTGTATTTCACTCTGGAGCCAGCGGCATGAACAGCCATTACGACGTCATCGTCATTGGCAGCGGCTTTGGTGGTTCAGTAGCCGCCAGCACTCTGGTAAATGCCGGCCAGCGGGTTCTGCTGCTGGAACGTGGCCCCTGGCGTGATACCCGACCGGTGCGCATGGCCGGTATTGATAAGCGCAGCCCGTTGCCACAGGGGCGACACTTTTATTCCCATCTGCTGCATCGGTTGGCGCTGCCATGGACGAAAGGCAACGGCATACGAATGAATCGCCATGGCTTGTTTGATATACACCTGAGCGCGGACATGAGCGTGATCTGCTCCAGCAGCGTCGGTGGTGGCAGCCATGTGTACAGTGCCATGAATACCCGCCCGGCAAAATCTGACTACTGGGATGGACACAGCCAGCACATCAGCAGCTCTGACATGGAAGCCCACTATCAGTGGATGATTGCCACGATGGGCGCACGTCAGCCAACGGCCGACGACAATATTCCGAATTTCACCGGCACAGCATTCAGGGACAGCAAAGACTTCATCGCCGACGACAGCGTCGGCCAACCGGCGATGTCGGTGCGCATGGAAGGAGACCCCGACGATTGGCAAAACAACAGCTTTCTAGGCAGTCAGAGCGGCAGTAAAGCCACGCTGGATCAGCGCCTGTTGTTGCCAGCCGTCGAACAGGGGCTGGAAATCCGTGCCCTGCATGAATGCCTGGCGATCTGGCGAACCCCGAACGGTTATCGCCTCGACGTACAGGACCATCAGCGCAAACAAATCATCAACCTGACTTCCCATCGTGTCGTTCTGGCCGCAGGCACACTGAACACACTGCGCCTGCTGTTCCACAGCCGCGATGTCGGCGGCTTGAAAGGCATGCAGACTCTCGGACTGGGTTTTGGCGGCAACGGTGATGTCCCCGCCTGGTGGCCGTTGAACAGCGAACAGAATCTGAGTTCGGGTACGCCCTGCCATGGGCGCTTTGCTCTGCGCGCTAACGACAGCGACCAGGCGATGACCCTGCCCGGCTGCTTGCCGGTGGATCTGACCCGCTACGGCGTTAATGGCATCGAACAGATACCACTGCCCGCTCGTATTCGCCAACGCCTGCAACGTGATCTGATTGTGGTGGGCATGGGGGCGGACAACGCCAATGGCGTCGCACGCTGGCACAAAGGTCGGCTTAGCTTCCGTTACCTGCAGGAAAGCAATCCGATACTGGCCAGTGTGTACGCCCACCTGGCTGAAGTCGGCCGCCGTAGCGGCAGCGCTTTACGCTTTATGCGCAATCGGCCGCTGACGGTACACCCACTCGGTGGCGCACGCTTAGCCGACCATTCAGAAAGCGGTGTGGTGAATGGCTTTGGCGAAGTTCACGACCACCCCGGTCTGTTTATCGCCGATGCTGCAGCCTTACCCGCTGCTCCCGGTACACCGCCATCAATGACGATTTCGGCCTGGGCTCGCCATGTTGCCCTTCATATTCCAAACGCAACTCATAAGAAGGCCGTAAAGGCCCGGAGCAAAACATCATGAAATCCGCATTCCACAAGCGTGTATTCACACTGCCGCAACTGCTGCGCATCAGCTTACAGGCTGGCGTTCGTCTGCCATTGCTGGGCAAAGCGCTGCTGCTGCCTGCTACCTCCCGTAAGCTGCGGGAGCAGGTCATGCTGGCCTGCACCAGCGTGAACGACTGCCGCTATTGTGCCTGGGCACATACTCATCTGGCGCTTAAAAATGGCGTCGATATTGAACAGATGAACGCCCTGCTGGCATCACCGGATCAGCCGCTGGCTAATGAACGGGAAGGCATCGCTATGCTGTACGCCCAGCATTTTGCAGAACAGTCGGGAAAGCCTTCGGCCGAGGCAAAAGAGCGCCTGAGCAGCGTATTCAGTGGCGCAGAAGTGCGTGAAATTCATGCCTACCTGTATGCAATTTACTTCGCCAACCTCAGCGGCAATACGTTTGATGCTTTTCTGCTGCGCCTGCAGGGTAAGAGCGCTGAGAACAGTCATCTGCTGACGGAAGTCATCAGCTCGGCGTTAAGCGCACCGGTGCTGATCAGTATCTGGTGGGCCGCCCGCAGCGACCGTAAAGTCACTCTGGATAGCCTGTCATGAAGCGATTTCTTAAATGGCTGCCATTTGGCAAAGTCGCTGAAGTCAGCGCCACAGAACTGCATCGGCTAATGCAGGATGGTGCACAACCCGGTTTACAGATTATCGATGTTCGCAGTGAGCAGGAGTTTGCTGCGAGTCATATACCCGGAGCGATCAACCTGCCCATCACCCGGTTTCGTAAAAACGCTGTCGCTGCGCTCGGTCTGAACAATACACAACCGGTGATTACGATCTGCCTGTCTGCGCATCGCAGCATTCCGGCAACACGCCAGCTAAGCAGCCTGGGGCTGGACTGCAAACAACTGCAAGGAGGTATGCTCGCCTGGTGGAAGGCGGGACTGCCGTGTATTAAAGCGGAGCCTTAAGGGGTTACGCCCGGCTCCAGTCAAACGCCAGTACGTCAGCAATATTGTCGGTGCCGAGCACCATCATCAGCAGGCGGTCCAGCCCCATGGCCACGCCTGCACATTCGGGCATGCCGTGCGCCAGGGCGGCCAGCAGGTTTTCATCCACAGGGCGGCCCTGCGCTTCCGCTGAGAAACGGCGACGCTGCTCAGCGGCGTCGGTCAGTTCGTGGTAGCCGTTGGCCAGTTCGGCACCGTTAAAGTACAACTCGAAACGACGCGCCACCGGCCAGCCGCTGTCGTCGGCGCTGACTTTCGCCAGTGCCGCCTGCGATGCAGGAAAGTCTTCGATAAACACCAGCGTGTTGGCAGGCAGCGTCGGCTCAACCGCATGGCTCATGATCACGTCCAGCCAGCCATCGCGATTCAGATCGAGATCCTGCCCTGCCAGGCCAATACCTGCGCGTGCAACCTCCTCATCAGAGGCCTGACGCACATCGAGTTTCGCATAGGTCTGCATGGCGTCAGCATAAGTCAGCTTAACGACCGGCAGTGACGGATAGCGCGGTGCCAGCATGGCCAGAGTAATATCCGCGACTTCCAGCATCAGTTGCTGGTGATCCCAACCCACCCGGTACCATTCCAGCATGCTGAACTCAGGGTTATGGCGTCGTCCCGCTTCGCCTCGACGGAATACCCGCGCAATCTCAAAGATATCGCCCATACCGGCACACAACAGACGCTTCATAGCGTACTCAGGTGAGGTGTGCAGATAACGCACGTCGTTGGTCTGCATCGGCTCAATATTCGGGTCGCACACGGCAGCCTGAGACAGATACGGCGTTTCAACTTCCAGCACATCGCGCTCAGCAAAGAACTGACGAATGGTCTGATTCAGCGTCTGGCGGGCCAGCAGGGCCTCACGTTTGGCGGATGGTTGCCACATAGAAAGGAAATCCGAACGATTGGAAGCAACGAAAAAAGAGTGCAACAAAAAAGGGAGCCGCAAAGACTCCCTTTCCCACACTGATTGTAAAAATCAGGCGCGGCTTACGTATTCACCGCTACGGGTATCAACACGCAGTTTGTCACCGATGTTGATAAACAGAGGCACCTTAACCACAGCACCAGTAGTCAGGGTCGCAGGCTTGTTACCACCGTTAGCGGTATCGCCTTTCAGGCCCGGATCGGTTTCAACCACTTCCAGTTCAACGAAGTTTGGTGGCGCAACTGTCAGGACAGCACCGTTGAACAGAGTCACAACGTACACTTCCTGTTCTTTCAGCCACTTGATGGTGTCACCCAGAGCTTCTTCAGAAGCACCGTGCTGTTCAAAAGAACCGTCAGTCGCCATGAAGTGCCAGAACTCACCATCGGAGTACAGGTATTCCATGTCGTATTCCATCACGTCAGCGCCTTCCAGCGAATCACCAGACTTGAAGGTTTTTTCCAGTACACGACCGTTACGCAGGTTGCGCAGTTTCACGCGGTTGAATGCCTGGCCTTTACCCGGTTTTACGTACTCGTTTTCAATAATGGAGCACGGCTCGTTTTCGAGCATTACCTTAAGACCTGATTTGAATTCGTTGGTAGAATAATTCGCCATTTCGCAGCCCAATCACTTTAGGGAAAGTTTAAAAGTTGCCTATCATAACCCGATCTGCCGCTCCTGTTGAGAGTTCCGACTGGCAACAGTTACTCGCAGGCGCATTCCGCAACAGTAAGGACCTGCTCAACTACCTCGGGCTACCACCGGATTCTGCAATCAGTGGCGTCGCCAGGGCCTCTGGTTTTCCGGTTCTGGTACCTCGTCCCTATGCAGATCAGATGGAGCACGGCAACCCTGATGATCCTTTGCTGCGCCAGGTACTGACCCACAGTGAAGAGCTGGTGCAGGCACCGGGCTTTGTCAGCGACCCGCTGGAGGAAGCCGCAGCCAATAAGACCCCGGGTATCATTCACAAGTATCGCGGGCGGGTATTGCTGCTGGCCGCTTCTGGCTGTGCAGTCAACTGCCGCTACTGTTTTCGCCGTCACTTCCCATACAGCGACAACCGACTCAGCCGCGCGCAATGGCAACAGGCTCTGGGCTACATAGAGAACGATCACTCTATTACCGAGGTCATCCTCAGTGGTGGTGACCCACTGATGCTGCAGGACAAAGCCCTGAGCGAGCTGATTGAGCATTGCGAAGCCATTCCCCATGTAAAACGTCTGCGTATTCATACCCGCCTGCCGGTGGTAATTCCGCAACGTCTGACCGAATCGCTGATCCGCATGCTGTGCGACAGCCGCTTACAGACATCCATTGTTCTGCATATTAACCATGCCAACGAACTCAGCGAGGCGCATCGCCCGGCTCTTGAAAACCTGCGCCGGGGAGGTGTCACCCTGCTCAATCAGTCGGTATTACTGAGAAATGTGAACAATGACTTCAGAGTTCTGTCTGATTTAAGCGAGTGCCTGTTTGAGTTTGGTATCATGCCTTATTACCTTCACCTCCTTGACCGCGTTGCTGGCGCTCATCACTTTGAGGTTGCAGAAGATGAAGCCGTTAGATTGCACAGGTCATTGCTGAACCATTTGCCGGGTTATCTCGTACCCCGGCTGGTCAGAGAGGTCGCCGGACAGGAAAGTAAGGCACCAATCAACCTCGACAGACTGTAAAAACTTGCATATAACGCCATGGTTTGGCTACGGATTTACTTCTTTAGTCTGGATTATGGCATACTGGCATAAGGCAGCGGAATTGTTATCCCCCCCTGCCGCCGATACGTTATTCATTATTTGCAGCAGGAACGCATGGAAAGCTCAGCAACGCCAATTAAACTGCATGTCCCAACGACACCGCTTGCGCAGCCTTCATTCTGCGCCGGTAACGTTGAAAGCATTACGCAGTGGGCTAAAGAACTTCCGATGGCCAACACTGGTGAAGCCGCTCGCCAGCTGTATATGGCCGTACGGGAACTGAACCAGTGGAACACCGATCCGCTGCTGCGCTTCAAAGTGCTCGAAGTGGTACGTCCGTACATTTATTCGATCTGTTCTCTGCTGAATAAACACTTCCTGCAGTCGTCTATTTCCCTGAATGAGAAGCAGCTGAAAGTTGCCAACCTGACCCAGGCATTACAGGGCTTACTGGCGACTGGCTATAAAATGGTGGTAGCACACAGCATCAGCCGCCTGGCCCCGACGGACAAACCGTCCAAAGTCGTTACACTGGCGATCCACCGTGCGATTTCCGATACCAATCAGACCATCCTGCGAGCGTTTCAGTTGTACTGTCAGCCGCCGGAACACGCCTGGCTGGAAATCAATCAGCTTTACCTGTTAGCAGAAATGCACAAGCTGCTGCGTTTCAGTGTTTCCGATCGTCAGACCCGTTTTCTGTCGACATCTACCATTGAAGATGTCTACGCCCGTGCTCATTTGCTGGGCACCGCAAAACCGAACAATCTGCGTCAGCAGGATCTGGCACAACTGTACGATGCCAGCGAATTGTGGGCAGAATTTGCCGAGTTATCACAAGCCGATGACGAAAGCGCCCTGTTCATTATTAACCTGCACCGTGATCGTCCGGCTCAGTACCGTCAGCATTTACGTGATGCACAGAAACCGCTGTTTCGCAGCCTGAATACCGCAGCACTGGTGCAGGCACTGAAGCTGTGGGCAGCTAACCCGAATGGCAATCACAAAATTACGGTTCCCGGCAAACTCAGTGACAACCTGCTGTCTCATGCGATTCAGTCATGGGGCATTCACTGGCAGCGCTCTTTCCGTCGCATGCCTACCGAAGGGCAGCTGAAGCTCTGCATTGGTCTTTCCGCCACCCATTACTACAGCGCGGGTATGAAAGAATTTGAAGGCCTGATGGCATCCATCAAACCGAAAACGGTTGAGGGTGAAACGATTGATCGCAGCGTCGATGTTGGCAAGGTTAACGCCGAAGAAGATGTCTGGGCCAATGCCTTCGATGCCGGCGGTGCACGTCTGGCAGAAAATGAGTCGATGAACATTGATGCCATCGAATTCATTAATAAGCACAAGAACAAAGAGCACGAAGAAGAGGAAGAACTGGTCGTTAAGTACCCGACTCATAACGTAACTCTGATAAACACCAGCCCCGGTGGTTACTGCGTGCACTGGGAAGGTAGCGTACCGACCAGCATTCAGGCCGGCGAATTGCTGGGTATTCAGGAGCACGGTGTGCGCCACTGGTCGATCGGTGTAATTCGCTGGATTCGTCACTTACGTGATCAGGGAACTCAGCTGGGTATTGAGTTGCTGGCGCCTCGCGCCGAAGTCGGTGCTGCGCGCCTGTTGCAGAAGACCGGTAGCAATGGCCCCTTTATGCGAGCGCTGTTGCTTCCTGCAATCAAAGCCATCGCCCAGCCAGCGACGTTGCTGTTGCCACGCATTCCCTTCCGTACCGGCAACAAAGTTGAGCTGCTGTACCCGGAGCTGCAAGGGCGACACCAACTTACCAAGCGCCTGGCGTCGACCAGTAGCTTCAGCCAGTTCCAGTTCCGTACCGCCGGTGCCGTGACGTCATCTGCCAGTGTTCAGCAGGCGACCGGGATGCCTGACGACGACTTCGAGTCAATCTGGAACAAACTGTGACCCGATAAGCCTGCGATGATCGGATAATGTCACTGCAGGTCATTTTATTTTGAGACGACCGCTCTATAATTGTGGTTTTCATAATTACTTGAGGTTGGCATGTCCACAAGCCGGGATACCCTGCATCTGTTGTTAATGACAGACACACAGAATGATGCAGAGAGCCTTGTCAGCCTGATGCGCAACTCAGGCAGCGCTACCCGTGCCCACCAGATAACCTCGCTTCAGGATCTGAATGAGCAGATACAGGAAAAATCCTGGGATCTGCTGATCGCAGAACCCAACGTCGATGGCGTCAGCTATGAAGACCTGCTGAAGCTGATCCGCCGCCTGAATAAAGACCTGCCGGTGATTCTGATCGCTGAAGACGTCGACCCGATGACGCTGGAAGCCGCCATCAAACGTGGCGCTGCAGCCATGGTCACCAAAGACGAAAGCAACCTGCTGTTGCTGGTGATTCAGCGCGAATTGCGCCACCTGAAAAGCCGCCGGGAATTGCGCACGCTGGAAGTTCGTATCCGCGATGCGGAGAAACGCTGCCAGCTGCTGCTGGAAAGTTCGAAAGACGCCGTGGCTTACATTCACGATGGCATGCACGTCTATGCCAACCAGGCGTACCTGGATTTGTTCGGCTACAACTCCGTTGAAGAACTGGAAGGTATGCCGATCATGGATATGGTGGATGCCGCATCGCAGGCCGATTTTAAAAACTTCCTGAAGTCATATCATGCCGATCCCGCACACGCACAGGAACTGAAAACCATTGGCGTTAATGGTGATGGCAAGCATTTTCCGATGCTGATGGCGTTTTCTCAGGCCACCTATGCTGATGAACGCTGCACACAGGTGCTGATCCGCACCAATGCCGATCACTCCGAACTGGAAGCTAAGCTGCGGGAAATCAGCAGTAAAGACATGATGACAGGGCTGTATAACAAGCCGCACTTCATCACTCAGCTTGAACACGCTGTCGATAAAGCGATTCTCAGTGGTGCCCGCGGTGCGATCCTGTACATTAATATCGACCATTTCGGCAAAATTAAGAGTGATGTCGGTATCAGCCACTCCGACCTGATCGTGACGGAAGTTGCCGATCTGCTCAAAAGTCAGAAAGCCGAGCATGACGTATTAGCCCGCATTGGTGAAGATATATTCTGCTGCCTGCGCATGGGTGCCGATGCAGAATCCGCTCTGGCATTTGCCAACCACCTGCGCGATAAAATCGAGCACCTGCTGGTTGATATTGGCAATCGCACCGTGACAGTAACAGCGTCTATTGGTGTCTCACTGATTACCGAAAACAGCTCCCGCCCGGACGATATCCTGCAGCAATCGCACCAGGCAGCCAATGATGTGCGCAAGCAACCAGATTCCGAGCGGGGCAATGGTGTTCACCTGTATGTTCCACCGGATGCTGAAGAGCAAGCCGCTGCCGTCAGCCTGGAAAAGAGCCTGACGGAAGCGATTCGCAACAATGGATTCCGTTTGCTGTTCCAGCCCATGATCAGCCTGCGTGGTGACGAAGCTGAACATTACGAAACCCTGCTACGCCTGAAAATGACGGATGGTGAAGAGCTGTCCGCAGGTGAATTCCTGAACAGTGCCGAAGTCAGCGATGAGTTGAAGCGTAAGATCGACCGCTGGGTGATTCTGCACACCACCAAGCTGTTGGGCGAACATCGCGCGCGTGGTCATAACACCCGCATGTTCATTAATTTGTCCGGCCCATCACTGGCCGACGATGCGTTACCAGGCTGGATTGGCGTTGCAATGAACGCCGCCAGATTACCAAAAGGTTCAGTCATTTTTCAGTTTAATGAAGAAGATGCCAGCCGCATGCTGAAACAGGCTCAGCAGTTCAGCCTGTCATTATTTGAAAAAGCTATTCCATGCTCTGTCAGCCGTTTTGGTTGTGCCCTGAATCCGATGCAGACGCTGAAGCACCTGACCGTTGAGTATGTGAAAGTGGACGGTTCCTTTACTCAGGAACTGGGTCAAAACCCTGATACGCAGAAACACCTGAAAGAGCTAATTGAAGGTTTGCACGAAGAAGACAAAAAGACCATTGTGCCGCTGGTAGAGAATGCAACATCCGTAGCCTCCTTGTGGCAAATGGGCGTGCACTTCCTGCAGGGCTACTACGTACAGCCACCTCAGTCATCCATGACGTTCGATTTCAACGACGACAACGAAATGTAAAAAAGCCCGCGTATGCGGGCTTTTTTACATTCAGGTCCGGGTCAATCCAGAATATCGCGATCGCGATACCCCAACAGATAAAGAATGCCATCCAACCCCAGAGTGCTGATGGCGTTTTTGGCATTTTCTCGCACCAGCGGTTTCGCACGAAAGGCGATACCCAGGCCAGCAATACTCAGCATCGGCAGGTCATTGGCACCGTCACCAACCGCAATGGTCTGCTCCAGCAGAATACCTTCCTTCCGAGCCAGCTCACGCAGTAGTTCCGCTTTACGGGTGCCATCAACAACACGCCCGGTTACCCGGCCAGTGACAATGCCATTCTCCATTTCCAACTCATTGGCAAAGACATAGTCGATGCCCAGCTTTTCCTGCAGATAACGACCAAAGTAGTTAAAACCACCCGACAGGATAGCCGTTTTATAGCCCAGAGCATTGAGGTTACGAATCAGACGCTCAGCTCCTTCGGTCACCGGCAGGCGCTCAGCAATTCCCTGCAGCACATCACCACTCAGTCCTTTGAGCAAGGCGACACGTTGCTCGAAGCTCTGAATGAAATCGAGTTCGCCCTGCATCGCCCGTTCTGTAATATCTGCCACCTGTTCACCCACACCCGCGGCAGCGGCCAGCTCGTCGATCACTTCCGCTTCAATCAGAGTGGAGTCCATATCGAAGCACACCAGGCGACGGGTACGGCGGTAGACATCGTCTTCCTGGAAAGCGATATCAACACCAAGTTCGTTAGCAATTTCAAGAAACTCGGCGCGCATGACACTCTGTTCCGCTTCTCCGCGCACAGAAAATTCGACACAGGCACGGGTATTGGACTCAGCCTGTTCCAGCGGCACCCGGCCACTAAGGCGATTGATCTGGTCGATGTTCAGACCATGCTTGGCAACAATAGCTGTCACACGGCTAATGGCTTCAGCCTCAATGGTACGCGCCAGCAGAGTAATAATATGGCGGGGTTTCCCCTGCCCCTGCACCCAGTGCTCATAGCTTTCCGGCGTTACCGGAGTAAAACGCACTGACAGACCCAGTTCGTGTGCCTTGAACAGCACATCCTTGAGAACAGGACCGGATTCAGCTCGGGAAGGAATAGCGGCCAGAATACCGAGCGACAGAGTGTCGTGAATCTCGGCCTGACCGATATCGAGAATAGTCACATCATATTGCGCCAGAATGGCGCTGATGCTTGAGGTTAACCCGGGCTTATCGGCCCCAGTCACACGGATTAGAACCAATTCAGTCACGAAGGTTACCTGCTACAGATTCTGATTTGGCAATTACAGCTTGTCAGCGTCTGCTTTGGCAGCAGCAACAACGGCACGCAGTTCTTCGATCAGATCGACTGTTTCGTGAACAGACAGTGCACGTACGCGGTCTACGCTCATCAGGTACAGACCTTTTTCCAGCTGTTGCAGTTTATCTTGCAGAGACTGTTTCACGTCGCTCATGGTGAATCCCCATTATTCGTATTCAGATAAAATTCGGTTGCTGCCGGCCACACTCATCAATCTGTGCGATGGCCGGTAATTCCCTGGCGTTACCGCAGGCGGCACATATAATACCACCAATGCTGCGGAAATCTTCGTTTGTTTGAGTATTGTGATGCGTATCGTCAGTCTGATTGGTCAAAAGTTGAATATAAGTCAAATTTGCGGACTGCTGGCTGGCTGTCTGGTCATGGTCAGTGGTGTGATCATCAGCACCCTGGGTTTCTCCCACCTGCAACAGCAAGCGGAAAACCGGATTCAGCTTGATGCTCAGCGTCAGCTGCAACGACTGACCATCGCGCTGGCACCAAGTCTGCTGAAGCAGGACCGCATCAGCCTCAACCTGACACTCTCTGAATGGAGCAAAGGCCCTGAGCTAACCGCCATTCAGGTACTTAACACCAGCCAGCAAGTCATCGCCGAAAGCGGCCAGGCTCGAGCGGGTATGCTGGAAATCAGTCAGCCGGTGACACAGGATAACGTTGCCGCTGGCCTGCTGCGCGCCAGCGTCGATCTGGCACCGGCCGGCCAGGCCGCTCGCCATTACCTCGCTCTGGGACTGATAGCAACCGGCCTGCTGGCACTGATTGCCGCCCTGGCTATGTATCAGCTGGCAGATCGCGCCATGCGCTACCTGCGCCAGCTGTCGGTTAGCCTTACCAACTGGCAGAACACCGACAAGCCTCTGCAATTACCGCCGGTACCCCGCATCGGTGAGCTGAAGACTATTCATTCCGA
This sequence comes from Thalassolituus marinus, assembly GCF_020320395.1. Taxonomy (GTDB): domain Bacteria; phylum Pseudomonadota; class Gammaproteobacteria; order Pseudomonadales; family Oceanobacteraceae; genus Venatoribacter; species Venatoribacter marinus. Next base: position 79,163 of record NZ_JAEDAH010000091.1, read on the forward strand.
GCTGAACAAAGTTTCACAGCGAGAACAACATCAACGGGCAATGGAAGAAGCCCTTGGTCGTTTCGTCTATAACCAGCCGAAACAGCCGTTACCGGTATTGCACTATCACGAATGCGCTTTGTTATTTATTGAAATTCAGGACCTAGAAATTCTGCAGGCACGCCTCAGCGCAGACGAACTGAGCGAGGTACTGAATCACTATCACAAGTTACTTTCCCAGGCGGCCAAGCTGTATAACGGCAAACTCGACCGCTACATGGGCGACGGTATCGTGATGATGTTTGGCGTCGGACAGCCTGCCAGTGGTGGCCGCGAAGCCCTTCACTGCCTGTACGCTGCCCAACTGTTTCTGGGCCTGCACAACCATGGCGCCAACACCGCAGTGCCAGTCAGTTTCCGGCTGGCAGCGCACTGGGGCAATGTGCTGCTTGCCCCGATTGCGCAGGAAGACCGTACAGAATGCAGCCTGATTGGTGACACAGTGCACTGGGCCTACCACCTGGCCAGCAACAGTGAAGACCAGCGTTTACTGGCCAGCCAGGAGTTGATCAATCAACTGATGGATCACGATGATATCCGCTGGGACGAAGGCCCATTAGTGTCAGACCTGCACGGCCGCGAGCAAAACAGTTACTGGTTAAATACCCTCCCTGAAAAGAACCGTTCCCTGATCCAGCGACAGATCAAACACATCACCGCGATGGCCGAAAATGCCTGAATAAACAGGTCAGGTTTTGCCTTTTTTAAAAACCTGACGTTTTGCAGGGAACTTTTTTCGCTGTCCGATTTGAACTTCATAATCCCTCTACTATGGTTAGTGTGAAACCAACAGAAGAGGTTATTACTCATGGTTCTTCGCAAATCAGGCTTGGCTGCCGCAGTCATTCTGGCATGCAGTCCGGCCGCCTTCGCAGGTGATCTGCAAATCAACGGTTTTATGAATATTACCGCCGGTATGCTCTCTACTGAGGATATCGAACTGGATGGATACGACGACGGTGTATCCTTCGATAATGGCAGCCTGGTTGGCCTGCAGTTATCGAAGCAAGTTAATGACACGACATCAGCCACAGTGCAGTTAATTTCGCGCGGTTCCCAAGCCTATGAAACAGAGGCTTCGTGGGCTTACATCACCTACGCTGCAAGCGAAAATACCGACATTCGAGTTGGTCGTCTGCGCACCCCAATCTTCTATTATTCTGATTTTCTCGAAGTTGGATATGCATTCAACTGGGTACGTCCACCGTCAACGGTTTATCGTCTGGACTCTCTGTCGTCCATCAGTGGCGTAGACTTTACTCATCGATTCTCAGCAGGCGGAATGGACGGTTCTGTCCAGGCTTACGCAGGCCGCTACGGCGGTGATCTTGCGCTGGGTGACGATATCTATTCAATCGAGCTGCGCCGAGCAATGGGTCTTGTACTGAATATGTCTGCGGGTGATTTTGGCGCTCGTGTCAGCTACCACCAGGCGGGACTGTCGATCGACGCGAATCCGGCCGCGGCAGCACTGGTTGCAGCCAACCCAACATTGACCGGTGTTGTACCGGTAAGAGCCCTTGATCAGCTGGCCGCTGCAGGTGCTCAGGCGGGAGAAGCCGATGCCTTCACTGCCGATGAAGATAAATCTGCCTTCTATCAGGCATCCGTTTCCTATGACAATGGCAGTACTTCAGCCATTGCCGAATGGACGGCACTCAAGCACGATACCGCGCTGTTAAATGATGACTCAGGTTATCTCGTCAGTGTTGCCCAACGGTTCAGTGATTACACAGTTCACCTGACCTATACCGCAAACGAGGACGACCTGAAATCCGGCAACGTGGGTGTTGTTCAGGGCTTAGCAGAAGCCAAGGAAAACAGTGTGATCCTCGGTGTGCGCTATGACTACGACAGCGGTACAGCCTTCAAGTTTGATATTCAGCAGCACGACGAAGAGCTGGTTAACGGCGCTGAAGGCGAGTCTGGCACTCTCTACACTGTTGGCATGAGCCTGGTATTTTAAGGAGATCGACTATGAAACTGTTTAAAACAATCTCCCGAATTGCCATTGCGGCTTCCCTGCTGATTGGTGCTGCGGTTCACGCTGAAGTGGCGGTTATTGTCAGTGCCAGCAACGGTAACGGTGCTCTGGACCAGGATACGATTTCCCGTATTTTCCTCGGCAAAACCTCTAACTTTCCGGATGGTAGTCAGGCAATTCCGGTTGACCAGACTGAAGGCAGCGCAAGCCGCGAAGCGTTCAACGACAAAGTTCTGGGCAAAAGCTCCAGCCAGCTGAAAGCCTACTGGTCGCGTCTGATCTTTACCGGTAAAGGTACGCCACCTAAAGAGTCTGGCAGTGATGCTGACATTAAGGCTCTGGTTGCTAAAAACCCTAACCTGGTAGGTTATGTAGATTCATCTGCCGTCGATGGCTCGGTGAAAGTAGTCTACAAATTCTGAGTTATCAGAAATAAAAAAAGGCGCTTCGGCGCCTTTTTTTATACCCCCTATTAAACAGGGAAGATAATAAACTCTACTGTTTGTGACCAAACCCTTTCTGCAACGCTACCATTCGCTTCAGAACCGGCAGGATTGCATCATACGTCCGGGTATTCTCCAGTGTATTCAAAGCAAGAACACCAGCCTCTATGGTCGACAAGCCATCATTTCTGGGAGAAGTTCTTATCTCGTAGCAACTTTCCGACGCGGGTTGCAAAGCCACGTAAGGAATACTCATCAGCCAGGGATTAGCCAGAATCATTTTACGCACTTTGCGCCAGGTGCCGTCCAGCAACAACAGGCTGCGAATATTTCCACCTGCCCCCGTGCAAAGCTGACGATCATGTTCAAACGGAAACACAACCGCCACATCCTTGTCAGGCAGATCTCCAAAGACCTGCTCAAAAGAAAAGTGTTCGCCTACCAGCAAACGACTGTTTGGCAACGACTTGTGCAACAAGGGCGCTGTCGACAACGGGTGTTTTGCCTCTATCGGGTCCTGCCAGATAATCACCTTCGTTGGCGAATCCAGTTTCGTCATCGCCGGGCAAAGGCAGACCGTTTCAGGCCTGCCACACCCCGCACAAATACGGCGCTTTGCCGTCATTGTTTCTGGCCATTTTCCAGCATAGGTTTCAGGAAAGCACCAGTATGCGACTTTTTATTGGCCGCCACTTTTTCCGGTGTACCTTCGGCGATAATGTAGCCACCTTTGGAGCCGCCTTCAGGTCCGAGGTCGACAATCCAGTCAGCAGTTTTAATCACGTCCAGGTTATGCTCGATCACAACAATGGTATTGCCGGCATCACGCAGGCGATGCAGTACTGCCAGCAACTGCTCAATATCGTGGAAGTGCAGACCCGTTGTTGGTTCATCGAGAATATACAGCGTTTTTCCGGTATCACGTTTAGACAGCTCTTTCGCCAGTTTTACCCTCTGCGCTTCGCCACCGGACAAGGTCGTGGCCGCCTGTCCCAGTTTGATATAACTGAGCCCGACGTCCATCAGCGTCTGCAGTTTACGTGCAACCGCCGGAATAGCATCAAAGAACTGACGGGCGTCTTCCACAGTCATATCCAACACCTCGTGAATATTCTTACCCTTGTAGCGAATATCCAGCGTTTCGCGGTTATAGCGTTTGCCTTTACATACATCACACGGCACATAAATATCGGCCAGGAAGTGCATTTCCACTTTAATAACGCCGTCACCCTGACAGGCCTCACAGCGTCCACCCTTGACGTTAAAAGAGAATCGTCCGGCTTTATAACCACGTGAACGCGCCTCCTGAGTACCAGCGAATAATTCACGCACCGGTGTAAAAATACCCGTGTAGGTTGCCGGATTAGAACGCGGGGTTCGACCAATCGGGCTTTGATCAATATCCACCACTTTATCCAGTTGTTTAAGGCCGGAAATAGTGTCGTATTCCGCCGCTTTCAACGTGGTTGCACCGTTCAGTGCAGTAGATGCCAGTGGATACAGAGTACGATTAATCAGAGTGGACTTACCCGAACCGGACACACCAGTGACACAGGTCATCAGTCCCAGAGGAATGGTCAGGTCAACATTGTTCAGGTTATTTCCACGCGCGCCTTTTAACGTCAACAGTTTATCTTTGTTGTACGGCGTACGCTTTTGCGGAATATAGATTGCGCGCTTGCCAGACATATACTGACCAGTGACCGAGTCCGGATTATCGAACACCTCCTGCGGTGTCCCCTGCGCAATAATCTGGCCACCATGTACACCGGCACCAGGACCGATATCGATCAGGTGATCGGCGCTGCGAATAGCATCTTCATCATGTTCAACCACCAGCACGGTGTTGCCCAGATCACGCAGGTGAAACAGGGTATTCAGCAGACGATCATTATCACGCTGGTGCAGACCAATAGATGGTTCATCAAGAATATACATAACGCCAACCAGACCCGCACCGATTTGCGAGGCCAGTCGAATACGCTGAGCTTCACCACCGGATAGCGTGTCAGAACTGCGATTAAGCGTCAGGTATTCAAGGCCCACGTTGACCAGAAAGCGCAGACGCTCACGAATTTCCTTGAGGATTTTTTCGGCAATTTCACCCCGGTGTCCCGCCAGATGCAGATCGGTGAAATAATTAAAGGCATCTTCGACTGGCATCGCCGTGCAGGCATGAATCGTCTTGTCGCCGACAAAGACGTTGCGCGCTTCTACCCGCAGACGAGAGCCTTCACAAGCCGGGCAAGGCTGAACACTCAGATATTTGGCCAGCTCTTCCAGCACCATCTGCGAATCGGTTTCACGGTAGCGACGTTCCAGGTTAGGTAGCACCCCTTCAAATGGATGCGCCTTGAAGATCTTGTCGCCACGGGAATTCACATAACTGAAATTCACTTCCTCTTCGCCGCTGCCATTCAGTAACAGACTGCGTTGTTTCGCCGTCAGTTTACCGAATGGTTTATCGAGGTCGAAGCCATAATGCTCAGCCACCGAGCACAGCATCTGAAAGTAATAAATGCTGCGCCGATCCCAGCCACGAATCGCGCCTTCAGCGACCGTCAGGGTCGGGTCCTGCACCACCAGATCCGGGTCAAAATACTGTTTAACACCAAGACCATCACAGCTCTGACAGGCACCGGCCGGATTATTGAACGAGAACAGACGTGGCTCCAGCTCAGATAAACTGTAACCACAGTGCGGGCAGGAGAACTGCGACGAGAACAGCATAGGCTCGGCTTTGTCGTCGTCCATAGAAGCAACCAGCGCGATACCACCGCTCAGCTCCAGGCAGGTTTCCAGCGACTCGGACAAGCGCTGCTCAATACCTTCTTTCACCTTGAAACGATCAACCACCACTTCAATGCTGTGCTTACGACGCTTATCCAGCTCCGGCGTATCATCCAGATCGCACACCAGACCGTTGACCCGCACCCGTACAAAGCCCTGGGCACGCAGGCTTTCAAATACGTGCAGATGCTCACCCTTACGTTCGCGAATCACCGGGGCCAGAATCATATGTTTACTGTCCAGCGGCAGATCCATGATGCCATCCACCATCTGGCTGACCGTCTGCGCTTCCAGCGCGACGTCATGGTCCGGACAGCGCGGAGTACCCACACGGGCAAACAGCAGACGCAGGTAATCGTAGATTTCGGTGACGGTACCGACTGTAGAGCGAGGGTTGTGAGAAGTCGATTTCTGTTCAATGGAAATCGCCGGCGACAGACCTTCAATCAGGTCGACGTCCGGCTTTTCCATCATCGACAGAAACTGGCGGGCGTAAGTCGACAACGACTCAACGTAGCGACGCTGGCCTTCGGCGTACAGGGTATCAAATGCCAGGGAGGATTTGCCCGACCCGCTCAGGCCGGTAATCACGACTAGTTTGTCGCGTGGAATATCAATGTCGATATTACGCAGGTTGTGCGTGCGTGCCCCGCGCACCAGAATCTTGTCCATAGATGATGGCTCGTCACTGTAAGAGAAAAGCCACCATTGTAATTCAAGCGCGGGACGGTATCAGCCGCTTATTCAACCGGTTCGAGCAACAGCTCTTCCATATACTCTTTGGCCCAGTTAACGGCCTGAATACGGTTAGCAGCACCGATTTTCTTAAACAGGTTGTAGATGTGAGTTTTCACCGTGTGCATGCTGACGTTCAGCTTGTCGGCGATCTCGATGTTGGTGGCCCCGGTCGCGGTGAGGCGCAGAATCTGCTTTTCCCGACGGGTAAGAACCGTTGTGGTCGCAGGCAGACGACGAGGCTTGTGACGGGTTTTCTCCAGATACTGGCTGACCAGCTGGCGTGGCAGCCAGTGCTCACCGTCAAACAAACCAACAATCCCTTTGCTCAGCTGCTGCTGTGAACTGTCGCGATAAAACAGGCCATTAACCATTGGCCAATCGATCATGCGCTCACACTGATGACCGCGTGGAACGTTGAAGAACGCTACTTTGATCTCGCCACCCTGTTCATGAATCTGTTCGAGCAGATCATACAGTTTCTCTGCGCGAGCGCATTCGGCATCAATCAGAGCCAGGGTCTTACATGGATACTGGCTCCACTCTTCACGCCACTCTGGCACATTGACCAGCTGACAGTCGATGTTGGTACGCTGATGGATATAGCCAATGAGGATGGAATTCTGAAGATTCTGCTGTCCGAACAGCACAATACGGCGTCCCGGCAGACTGGACTGACGCTCCATAACGATAACTCCTTTTATACTTTGTGATTCCCTGTGCCGAACTTCCTTCCGGCAAGTGCACAGTGTACGAAATCCTGCTGGATTTACCAATTGCCAGTTAACATGAAACAGGACAAGTGCACGTTTATTATCCTTCGGGCCCGCATCTGGCTGATTTTCACCCGGCCGCACCGAGGATTTCCACCGGCGAGGTAATCATGCCGGGGGAAAGCTGGTAGAATTGCCGCCTTTCGAATCAGCAGTCAGTTACGAATGTCCAGTTCCTCAGACTCCCGGGCCAACAAGCCTGTACTTTCCCAAACCGAGCAACGTGCCGTTGTCTCGCTGGCCTCCCTGTACGCCCTGCGCATGCTCGGCCTGTTCATGGTTTTGCCGGTGATGATGATCGAGGGACAGAAACTCGACGGCGCAACCCCGGCCCTGCTGGGACTGGCAATGGGCATCTACGGACTTACCCAGGCACTGCTGCAGATACCGGCTGGCACCCTGTCGGACCGTATTGGCCGTAAACCGATTATCATCGGCGGCTTGCTGATCTTCGCTCTCGGCAGCCTGATTGCAGCCAGCGCAGATTCCGTGTGGGGCGTAATTATCGGTCGTGCCCTGCAGGGCGGTGGTGCCATTGCCAGTGCGATTATGGCGTTGGTTACCGATCTGACCCGTGAAGAAAATCGTATGAAAGCGATGGCATCCATCGGCGCCAGCATCGGCCTGTCGTTTTCTGTGGCACTGATTCTCGGCCCATGGCTGGCTGAAATGGGTGGCCTCAGCCTGATCTTCGGCCTCACTGGCGTACTGGCTATCGGCGGCATACTGGTGACGCTGTTTGTTATTCCCAACCCACCAGCGGTACCCCACAGGGATGCATCAGCAGTGTGGAGTGAAGTCGGAGTGCAGTTACGCAACAAAGCACTGTGGCCGCTGAATATCGGTATTTTCCTGCTGCATGCGCTGATGGTCGCTATCTTTGTCGCCATTCCGGGCCAGTTGCTCAATGCTGGCGTGGTCGCTGAGCACCACAGCTGGCTGTATCTGCCAGTACTGATGGTTGCCTTCGTACTGATGGTACCCTTCATTATCGTGGCTGAGAAAAAGCAGAAAATGAAAGGCGTGGTACTCACCGGTGCCCTTGGTATCGCCGCCGCCCTGTTGCTGATGTCACAGGCCGATAGTCTGTGGCAGTGGATTGCGTTGCTGTTGCTCTATTTCTGGGGATTCAACCTGATGGAAGCCAGCCTGCCATCCTGGCTGAGCAAGATTGCCCCCGCTGGCGCCAAAGGCAGCGCTATGGGCATTTACTCCAGCATGCAGTTTCTCGGCGCCTTTGCTGGCGGTAGCCTGGGTGGCTGGATCATGTCGTCCTGGGGCAGCAGCACATTATTTGGCGGACTGGGGGCTTTAGTGATACTTTGGGCGCTTATCTTGTCCCGCTCATCCGCCCCACGGCATCTGACCAGTGTTCGCCTGAACACCGGCGGGACCTGCACCGACCAGCAGCTGGCCCAGTTGATGGATTTACCCGGCGTATCTGAAGTCAGCCTGCCCGATGGCGACGGTGCAATTTATCTGAAAGTCAGTGCTGATGCCTTTGACCGTAAACAGGCGTCAGCCATTGTAGATCCCACAGGAGAAGAACATGGGTCGCAGCGTTAACAAAGTGACACTTATTGGTACTCTGGGTCGTGACCCTGAAGTTCGTTACATGCCGAATGGCAATGCTGTTGCCAACCTGACCCTGGCAACGGATGAAAGCTACAACGACAAGCAGACTGGCCAGAAGGTTGAGCAGACCGAATGGCACCGTCTGGTTGTATACGGAAAGCTGGCCGAAATCGTTCAGCAATACCTGAAAAAAGGCTCCAAAGCCTATTTTGAAGGCCGCCTGAAAACCCGCGAATGGGAAAAAGACGGCATTAAGCGCTACACCACCGAGATCGTCTGTAACGACATGATGATGCTGGACGGCCGTGGCTCCAATGATGGTATGTCGTCCTACCAGCAACCGGGTGCAGCCGCTCAGATGATGAATACACCACAGCAGTCTGCACCAGCAATGGCACAGCCGCAGGGTGGCTATCAGCAGGCTCCGCAGCAAGCACCTCAGCAAGCGCCACAGCAGGCTCCTCGTCCGGTTGCACAGCAGCCTGCACCGGCTGGCTATCAGCAGGCTCCACAGCAGGCACCTCAGCAAGCGCCGCAACAACCGGCTTATCAGGGTGGCTACCAGCAGCCTCCTATGCAGCAGCCGCAGCCAAGCAACAGTTTCGACGATTTCGACGACGATATCCCGTTCTGATCAGCCAGCTGAAAAAGCCACCTCCGGGTCACTGCTGTCCCACAGTTTTAAAGATATCGGTTTTCTATAAACGACTTTTAAATCCGCAGTGCCTACTGCCTACCAGGGGAACTTATCCCCTGGCCGGCAGGGCCGACCCCAGCTTTTCGCTCCTGAAGCGTTACCCTCACTCTCTCGATT
>NZ_JAEDAH010000092.1 GCF_020320395.1 Thalassolituus marinus
ATAGGCGCGATCAGAGTTACAGTCAGTTGTACGTTATCGCCTGGCATTACCATTTCAACGCCTTCTGGCAGCTCTACAGCACCAGTTACGTCAGTAGTACGGAAGTAGAACTGTGGACGGTAACCTTTGAAGAATGGAGTGTGACGACCACCTTCATCTTTACCCAGTACGTATACTTCAGACTGGAACTTGGTGTGAGGAGTGATAGAACCTGGCTTCGCCAGAACCTGACCACGCTCAACTTCGTCACGCTTAGTACCACGCAGCAGAACACCAACGTTCTCACCAGCACGGCCTTCGTCCAGAATCTTACGGAACATCTCAACACCAGTACAGGTAGTCTTGGTGGTTTCTTTGATGCCGATGATTTCAACTTCTTCACCAGTGCGAACGATACCACGCTCAACACGGCCAGTTACTACGGTACCACGACCCTGAATAGAGAATACGTCTTCGATAGGCATGATGAATGCACCGTCGATTGCACGCTCTGGTTCTGGGATGTAAGTGTCCAGAGTCTCAACCAGCTTCTTAACAGCAGACGTACCCATTTCGTTGTCGTCTTCGCCGTTCAGAGCCATCAGAGCAGA
>NZ_JAEDAH010000093.1:0-4154 GCF_020320395.1 Thalassolituus marinus
AGCACGCCTTTATACGGCATCACGTTATTTGTAGGAGCGACCTTTGGTTGGTGCGACACTCGCCGCGATCGCAGCCAACGGCAGCTCCTACAGCATGGTTCACAAAGAGCGTCGCACCGGGACGGCAGCTCCTGCAACACCAGCCTAACCATTAAGGTATATGGAAAACTCCGTTACCTTGCCTTCATACTGGGTTATTTTTTACTGTCACTGACCGATAACCTGATCCACGGAGTGAGACGATGATTAAAGCATGGGCAGCCGCTGAAGCCGGTGGCGAACTACAGCCGTACGAGTACGATCCGGGTCCGCTGGGCGCGCACGATGTTGAGATTGAGGTGGAATATTGTGGTATCTGTCACTCCGATCTGAGCATGCTGAATAACGAATGGGGCATGACCTCCTATCCGTTTGTGCCGGGGCACGAGGTGGCCGGACGTATCAGCGCTGTTGGTGAGCACGTGAACAAATTCAGCGTCGGCGATCGAGTTGGTTTGGGCTGGCATTCCGCTTACTGCAATGATTGCCACAGCTGCATGGAAGGCGATCATAATCTGTGTGCTGATGTGCATCACACCATAGTCGGTCGCCATGGCGGCTTTGCTGAAAAGGTCCGTGCTCAGGCCGCTGCAGTGGTTAAGCTGCCCGACAACCTGCCAGCAGAAACTGCAGGCCCGCTGTTCTGTGGTGGCATTACCGTGTTTAACCCGATTGTGCAGTTTGATGTAAAGCCAACCGCACGGGTGGCGGTGATCGGCATTGGTGGCCTTGGTCACCTGGCGGTTAAGTTTCTCAGTAAGTGGGGCTGCGAAGTCACTGCGTTTACCTCGTCAGAAGCCAAACGTACCGAAGCGCTGGCACTGGGTGCGCATAAGACCATCGACTCCACCGACAAGAACGCTATCCGCGCAGCGAAAAACTCGTTTGACCTGATTATCTCAACGGTTAACGTTGCCCTCGACTGGGGCTCCTACATCAGCACCCTGCGACCGAAAGGCCGTCTGCATTTTGTCGGTGCATTACTGGAGCCGGTGAAAGTTAACGTACTGGCACTGATGGATCAGCAGCGTTCGATCTCTTCTTCGCCGGTTGGCAGCCCGGCGGTGATTGCGCAGATGCTGGATTTCGCCGCGCGCCATGATATTCAGCCCGAAGTTGAAATGTTTGACCTTAGTGATGTTAACAAGGCCATTGAGCGTCTGGAGAATGGCAGTCCACGTTACCGGGTTGTTCTTAAAGTGAAATAACACAACAGCTACAAAATCTGCGCCCACTGCAAACAGTGCGGGCTGCAGGAGAAAGCCTGTCGGTTAGAACCGACAGGCTTTTTTTATTCTCAGTCATTAACCTGGCATTGGCGCGCAGTTCTGTGTTGTGTACCTATAGTTAGGTCAGTGCTCTCGAGGAATTTTCTATGTGGTTCAAACCCAAAAGCATTGCGCAGGGACGCATCAGCAGTGAACAGAGCGATGCGCTCAGACTGGCTCTGTGGAAGAACAACGCGATGATCGAATTCCAGCCGGACGGCATCATCGTCGATGTGAATGACCTTTTTCTGAACGTTGTCGGTTATGGCCGCGAACGGGTCGTTGGTCAGCATCATAAAATGTTCTGCCCGTCTGATCTGGTCAACAGTGATGGTTACTTCTCTTTCTGGAAAGACCTGGGGCGAGGCGAATTCAAAAGTGGTTTGTTCGAGCGGCGCGATGCGCAGGGCAATGACCTCTGGTTGCAGGCAACCTATTTCCCGGTGGAAGAAAATGGTGTCGTCACGCGAATCATAAAGCTGGCGCAGGATGTGACGGAAGAAACCGAACACCGGATGCGCCACAATGCGGTACGCGAAGCACTCGATCGTTCACTGGCGATTATCGAGTTTACGCCGGACGGTACCATTGTTGGCGCCAACGACAATTTCCTGCAGACCATGGGTTATGGGCCGGGGGAAATCAAAGGTAAGCATCATCGTATTTTCTGTGACGATGCCTTTTATAAACAGCATCCTGACTTCTGGAAGAAACTGGCGGCAGGACATTTCAGTACCGGTAAATATCAGCGTTTCCGCAAAGACGGCACCCCGGTATGGCTGGAAGCAACCTACAACCCGGTGAAGGATGCCTCTGGTAAAGTCACTATGGTGGTCAAGCTGGCGACGGATATCACCGGAAGGGTTGAAGAGGCAATGGAGTTTCAGGAAGCCGCAGCGCTGGCTCGGAAAAACTCAGAGAAGACGCTGACTATGAGCGGCGAGGGGGAATCGCTGCTACATGGCAGTGTAACGGCGTCTGAACAGGTTGCAGCTCAGGTCAGCCGGGTCGCCGAAGGCATCGGCCAGCTGAGCGCAAAATCGGCGGAGATTTCGGCCATTGTTACCACCATCAGCAGCATTGCGGAGCAGACCAATCTGCTGGCACTCAATGCTGCGATTGAAGCAGCACGGGCCGGCGAGCATGGTCGTGGGTTTGCCGTGGTGGCGGACGAGGTTCGCAGTCTGGCAAACAGAACCAACAGCTCGACCGCCGAAATTGACGAAATGGTGAAAGCCAATGAGCAACTGACCCGCGAAGCCTTGCGGCTGATGGCTCAGGCGGAAACCGATACTCGCACCATGGGAGAAGCGATCCGCCAGGCAGCCGGACGAATCGGTGATATTCGTGAAAGTGCGGCTCAGGTGGCGGAAACCGTGGCCAGAATTCAGCTGAAGTAGACTGAAACCCGAAACCCATTCGTTACCTTCGCTTATTGCTGAAAAGATAAAAAAAGCGCTTGAACTTAAAGTCAGCTTTAAGGTTAGCATGGCTCCGTCTGATGAATTAACGGAGTCTGTGATGACCACATCGGTAATGAGTTCACTCACCCTGCCCAATGGGCAGACACTGAAAAATCGTTTTGCCAAAGCCGCGATGGAAGAGAGTCTGGGTAATGCTGAGCTGTTACCGGATGACCAACTCGTTCAGCTTTACAGAACCTGGGGACAAGGTGGTACCGGCTTGCTGCTGACCGGCAACGTGATGGTTGACCATATGGCTATGACCGGACCCGGTGGCGTTGTGCTGGAAGCTGACACACCGTTGGAACCATTCCGCCGCTGGGCAGCAGCAGCCCATGAAGGTGGCGCTAAAATCTGGATGCAGATTAACCATCCGGGGCGACAGGTATTCGCTGCTCTGGGCGGTAAAGCCTTGTCGGCATCGGATATTGCGGTGGATCTGGGCAAGCACTCAAAGATGTTTGCACGTCCGCGGGCAATGTCGGAAGGCGAAATCGAAGATGTTATTGCACGTTTCGTTGCTACAGCCCGTCAGGCTGAAAAAGCCGGCTTCGATGGTGTGCAGATCCATGCTGCACACGGCTATCTTTTATCACAATTCCTGTCGCCGCTGACCAACCAGCGCAAAGATCAATGGGGTGGTAGCGTGTCTAACCGCGCGCGCCTGCTGCTGGAAATTGTTCGTCAGGTGCGGGCGGCGGTAGCGGCTGATTTTGCAGTTGCAGTCAAAATTAACTCGGCTGATTTTCAGCGTGGTGGTTTCGATCTCGATGATGCACATAAGGTCGTGCAGATGCTGAATCCGCTGGGTGTGGATGTCATTGAAGTCTCCGGCGGTAACTATGAAGCACCAGCCATGCAGGGGCGTACTGCCGACGGCCGTACCCTGGCACGGGAAGCGTATTTCCTCGAATTCGCCGAGCAGATCGCTCGTGTCAGCGAAGTGCCGGTAATGAGCACCGGCGGCGTAACCCGGCTGGCTACCGCGCAGGCTGTGGTGGATGCCGGTGTCGCGCTGGTGGGGATGGGCACTGCACTGGCGATTTGCCCGGATCTGGTTAATCGCTGGCAGCAGCAGCCGCAATACCGCCCGGATATTCAGCAAATAAACTGGAAGGACAAAGCGATTGCCAGCGTTGCTGCTATGGCTCTGGTACGCCGTCATATTCGTCGCTGGGCACAAGGGGCCTCGCAGCCGACCTGGCTCAGCCCACTGGTCAGTCTGCTGCTTGATCAGATGAAAATGAAAGGCAAGGTCCGGCGTTACCGGGCTCACGTGGCAGAAAAGGCGCAGTAAGCGCACTGCTGTCCCACAGTTTTTAATCAGCACCATAGCTGACAAAAACAGCATGTTTTAACATCAAGGCCTGCTGCCTCGCAGGGG
>NZ_JAEDAH010000093.1:4164-4762 GCF_020320395.1 Thalassolituus marinus
AGGGCCGACCCCAGCTTCGCGCTTTCTGGGCCGTATTCCTTGAAACCTTGATATTTACTGGCCTCGTGCCTCATCGGCCATCCATGCCCGGAGCCACTTGTCCGCATCCCTGCGGACAGACCAGACATATCAGCGGTTTCTGCGGCGGCCCCAGAGGCGCAGAAAACCGTCACCGCACTGCTGCTTTTCAGAGCAAGCAGCTGAACTGACATTTCATGTCTCAAACGCTGCTTCCTCTGGAATACGGCTGAGCGGATTGCTTAAACCGGCGATCGTGCGGCGCCAGACAACCAGATGATTCTGCGGCCTTCAGAGCAAAACCCTGCCCCGGAACGATACAAATGCTTGGTGTTTTAAAGTGTCGTTCCGGGGGCGGGCTAAATGGCAGGAGCCATTTCAACAGCCGCAGGCTGGCCCGAAGGGTGAAGGGCATGGATGCCCGGAATCATTGTTTTGCGTGCCGCATAATCATTGCAGTTGGCTGGATGAAGCCGGACGCGCCGAAAAGAGAGGGTCGTAAGGAGATACCTCTCCTTGCAGGGGGCCAGGGGCTTGCCCCGGAAAGGCGTTTCAGATTGAAAAACAGCAGCTGAGGAAT
>NZ_JAEDAH010000093.1:4772-14813 GCF_020320395.1 Thalassolituus marinus
AGTAAGCGCCTTTTTTACGCCTGCCGAAAAGCAGATTTCATGTCCAGCGTTCACAATGTCCATCCAGTTAACTAAATGTTTATTCAATAGCTGTTGAAGATATGGCCAGTTTCTCGTAATTTACTGGCTCGAAATGATACTTTTACTGATCGGACATTCTTTACAATGCTCTCATCCACGGATTCTTCCAGCCGTAACCGTAGCCGCCTGAAAGCCGGAGATCGCCGTGACCAGCTGCTGGATGTACTGGTTCAGGTCATCCGCACAGAAGGCTTTGAACAGGTCACCATGGCACGGCTGGCCGATGCCGCCGAGGTGAATCCGTCACTGCTGATGCATCACTTCGGTAATAAAGAAAAGCTGATGCTGGCGCTGGTGGAGCGCACCCTGCAGCGCTACAGCGAGCTGTTCAGTGAGATGCCAACCCAGGGCAGTGCTCGCGGCCGGCTGGTACGGGTGCTGGGGCTGATGTTTGGCCAGCGCTGGATGGCGACCCTGCATGCCCCCGAACTGTTCGCCATGTTGTCGATTGCCCGTCGTAACCCGGATGTCGCCCAGGCGGTTGGTCGCATGTACCGCGGTTTTCACCGTGTACTGACTCAGGAACTGACCCTGCAGCAAAACGAAGGCACGATCCGCATCGCAGAACCGCAACAAACGGCGCGCATGCTGATGGCACTGATTGAAGGTGGACATTACTTCTCGGAGCAGGTTTGCGCCGACGGTAAGGCTGATGAACAGTATCAGCAACAGCTTGTTATTCACGCCCTGCAGATGCTGTGCGCGGGACCATTAACCCGCGAAGAAACGGTACTGCTGGAAAACGATTCACTGGCTCAGGAGGAAGCTTTACATGCAAAACACTGAATGGCGCCCGCTCAATAATATTGACGATCACTGTTTCGGCTGCGGCCAGCACAATCCGAATGGCCTGCAGATGCGCTTTTCCACCAACGGCGAAAAGCTGCGTTCTGACCTGGTCATTCCTGCACACCTGCGTGGCTGGAGCCATCTCGCCCACGGCGGCGTAATTACTACCATGCTGGATGAAGTCATGGGCTGGGCGGGCATCTATTTTCTCAACCGCTTTTTGCTGACCCGGGATATTAAAGTACGGTTTAAATTGCCGGTGCAGATTAACGAGCCGGTTACTCTGTACGGCTATGTCGCGCAACAGAAAAACGACCGGCTGGTGACACTGGCTGGCGAGCTGCACAACTCCCGTGGTCAGGTTGCTGCCACAGCACAGGGTGAATTTGCCCTGTTTAAACCGGAAAAATTCGCCACCATGAACCTGGTGCCAGCGGATCATTTAAAACGAATGGAAGGTATGTTTCAGGCGGTTCAGCACCCGGAGACCTGTGCATGAGTCGTGCGCTGATTGTTGAAGGCGGCGCCATGCGTGGCATCTTCAGCAGCGGTATTCTCGATGCTTTTATTGCCGCCGATTATTATCCCTTTGAGCAATATTTAGGTGTCTCGGCCGGGGCGTCCAATCTGGTAGCGTATCTCGGTAAGCAACAAGGGCGTAATTATCGGGTGTACACCGATTATTGCCGGCGTCCGCAATGCATCAGCTGGTCGCGTTTTCTGCGCGGCGGCAGTCTTATTGATATTGAATGGCTGTGGGATATAACCGAACGCGAACTACCGATAGGCGAGAAGCATATAGCGCAGCGGCGCGAACAGTTGCTGATTACCACCACCTGTGCAACGTCGGGTGAAGCGCATTACATGACGCCGGAAATGGACGAGATTTTTCAGATGCTGAAAGCCTCCGGTACTATGCCGGTAGCCTTTCGCGGCAATGTGATGCTGCGCGGGCGTCAATGGTTTGATGGCGGCGTGTCTGATTCTGTACCGGTGGAAGAGGCTTATCGTCGTGGTGCCCGAGACATCCTGATTCTGCGATCCAATCCCGTGGGCTACCGTAAAAAAGCCTATCGCATCAGCAAACTTTTTCCGAAATTAATGCCGCGCTATCCAAAGATAGCCGAGCGCCTTCAGCGCCGGCACGAAGATTATAATCGCTCAATCGAATTTATTCGTAATCCTCCTTCGGACTGCCGTATACACGAGATCTGTCCGCCTGATGAATTTCCGGTTGGTCAGTTTACCCGCGACCTGAATAAGTTAAATTCAGCCTATGAAATGGGATTGGCGGCGGGCAATGAGTGGTTAATAAATGCCGCTTCTTAGCGGCTTAATGGAGTGTGAATTCAGACACGTCTGCTGCAGTGGCGTGTAATTTGTAGGAGAGTCCTTTGGACTCGATGGCGAGCGTAGCGCGCCTTAATTCAGCGGTGCGTTATTTGTAGGAGCGGCTGTTAGCCGCGATGGCGTGCGCAGCGCGCCTTTATACGGCATAGCACCTGCTACGCAGACGTTCGCAGCCAACGGCAGCTCCTACAACCGTGTAAATGTAGGAGCGGGCCATGCCCGCTAAGGCGTGCGTAGCATGCCTTTATGCAGCGGCGCGTTATTTGTAGGAGCGGCTGTTAGCCTCGATGGCGTGCGCAGATCGGGCCTTTATATGGCATAGCATCTGCTACGCAGACGTTCGCAGCCAACGACAGCTCCTACAACCGTGTAAATGTTAGCCGTGATGGCGTGCGCAGATTGGGCCTTTATATGGCATAGCATCTGCTACGCAGACGTTCGCAGCCAACGGCAGCTCCTACAACCGTGTAAATGTAGGAGTGACTGTTAGCCGCGATGGCGTGCGCAGCGCGCCTTTATATGGCATAGCACCTGCTACGCATACGTTCGCAGCCAACGGCAGCTCTTACAACCGTGTAAATGTAGGAGCGGCTGTTAGCCGCGATAGCGTGCGTAGCACGCTTTTATGCGGCGTGAAAAATCGCAGAGAGCATCTCACCGGCCAATGGCAGCTCCTACAGCGACCGCTCCAATAAAGAACACGAAATACCGCATGAAATCCATCCTGAAAATTCTCTGCATCTGAACATCAACATGATGTCCGATTGAAATAACCATTTCTGTCTTCAGAATAATGGGTCTGTACAGGGAGGTTCGCAATGTTAATCAGTGGCCATAATGCGTTACGAAAGGGGCGCTATTCACAAGAAAACCAGATTTACCATGTTACGTTCACAACGTATTTAAGACAGCCTGTATTCATCGACTTTACTGCTGCCCGAACGGTTTGTAATACCATCAATGCCCCTGGCACACTGAAAGGAAATGAGTTGCTGGCCTGGACTCTGATGCCTGATCACATTCACTTACTTTTTCAGTTGAAGGCGCAAGAAAAAATTTCAGATTTTATCCGGCGTATTAAGTCTTCATCGTCATTGATGGTGAATCGTCGTCTGGGCCGTTCGGGGAAGTTATGGGCGTCGGGCTATTATGATCATGCGATAAGAAATGATGAAAATCTGCTGGCGGTTGCTCGCTATATCGTGGCAAATCCATTGCGGTCAGGGATTTGCAGTAAGGTAGCGCAGTATCCATATTGGAATGCCAAATGGTTATAGATTAGCTAACGTGCCCTGATGCGGTGGTGCGTTATTTGTAGGAGCGGTCGTTGACCGCGATGGCGTGTGTAGAGCGCGCTTTTATATGGTGTAAAAATCGCAGAGAGCGTCTCACCGGCCAACGGCAGCTCCTACAGCGGTGTAAATGTAGGAGCGGCTGTTAGCCGCGATGGCGTGCGCAGCGCGCCTTTAATGGCGTAAATGATCGCAGAGAGCGTCTCACCGGCCAACGGCAGCTCCTACAGCAGTGTAAATATAGGAGCGGCTGTTAGCCGCGATGGCGTGCGCAGCGCGCTTTTATATGGCGTAAATGATCGCAGAGAGCGTCTCACCGGCCAACGGCAGCTCCTACAGCGGTGTAAATGTAGGAGCGGCTGTTAGCCGCGATGGCGTGCGCAGCGCGCCTTTATATGGTGTAAAAATCGCAGAGAGCGTCTCACCGGCCAACGGCAGCTCCTAAAGCAGTGTAAATGTAGGAGCGGCTGTTAGCCGCGATGGCGTGCGCAGCACGCCTTTATGCGGCGTGAAATATCACTGAATAGAAAAACTTAAACCGAATACTGGCGGCGGAAATTTAACGGCGATAAACCATCATTGCGCCGGCGGAAAGCGCGACCGAAATTCGCCGGATCGTTGTAGCCCAGCAAATGACTGATCTGTTGCACACTCAGGCGGGTAGTGGTCAGATACTGACGCGCCATATCCTGACGCCACTGATCGAGTAACTCCTGATAATTGGTACCTTCATCAACCAGTCGACGGCGCAGAGTACGGGGAGACAGCGCCAGTTCATCTGCCACCTGTTCAAACGATGGGAAGCGTCCTTTGGCTCGAGCCAGCATCATCTGAATCTGGCCACTTAAACGTTGCTGTGATTTCCATTTAAGTAATTCTTCTTCACATTGCTGAGTGGCCTGGCGTTGCACCTGAGTGTCCGCCAGTTGCGATGGCAGGCCCAGATCGTCACGCGGGATAACCAGCTGATTAGCCGTTTGATTAAAGCGCACCGGGCACGGAAAAAATGCCTGATACAGCGCACCGTATTCAGGCTCGTCAAAGGCGAAGTCGACGCGAATTAATCGTGCACGCTCTCCTGATACAAAACGTAATACGGCAATTAATGTAACGGTCAGTGCTTCCAGAAACGTCGCGCGAATATCGCCCAGCGTATACAGCTCGTCCATTTTTAAACAGGCATAGCTGCCCTGCTGTTCCATGCGCAAAGACACCAGCGGTGTCCGGGTAGCCACATACTGACAGGCAATATGCGCAGCCTCGCCCAGAGTTGAACTGCTCATGGCCGCGAGTCCGAGCAAACCGTGTGTCGTAATAGTCAGCTGACTGCCTAAATACAGACCGAGTGCTGCTTCACTGATTTCATTTCGGGACTCACGTATCAAACCGCTGAATTGTGGCCAGGTCAGTTTGCCACCCAGTTCATCTGCTTTGGTTTCATCCACGTCTGCGCGTACGCAAACAGCAGAAGCAGAACCGCCCCGAGCCGAAACCAGGTTAAGCAAATTAGGAACATAATTGGTCGGAAGCTGAAAGCTTTCCTGAATGGCATCACTTGTCATGCTTCTATCTTATCCTTTGCTGTGCAACAGAAAAGACCATGGCCTCATATGACCATTCCTTGTCTGCCGGTGCTGTAATCCATTTTTTCGCAAAAGCCTAAACTGAGCGCATAACAACAACGATAAAGGTGCAGGCTTATGCTCTCATTGTTTCGTAAAAAAAGTCGGTCAATTACGCTCGATAATACGCAGCAGACCCTGATCGCCGAGCCGGGTGAAACCATTCTGCAGGCAGCATTACGCGAAGGTATTCGGTTTCCCCATAGTTGCCGGGTTGGTGGTTGTGCGGCGTGTAAATGCCAGCTGCGTAAAGGCCAGGTAAAAGAACTGACTGAGAGCGCTTACGTACTGAATACCGAAGATCTGGACAACGGCTACATTCTCGCCTGCCAGAGCGTACCGAAATCGGACGTTAGTATTTCTATTCCCGACTGGGATGAACGCAGCCCGGATCATGCTGTGCAGAAAGTCTCAGGCATGATCACCGGCCAGCGCTTCCTGACCCATGATATTACCGCCATTACCATCGAGCTGGATCAGCCACTGATGTTCACTGCCGGACAGTATGCGCAATTGTCGCTGGCCGGTGATCAGGCACCGGCACGTGCTTATTCCTTTGCTGAAACCTGCGGAGAACAAGGTGCGAAAATTATTGAGTTTTTTATTCGTAGTGTCGAAGGCGGTGCTTTATCACCACGCTTTCGTGATCCGGCCATTCGCGGCGCGCGGGTAAATATCGAAGGACCGTATGGCGACTTCTGGTTACGCCCTGACGATACACCCATTTTCGCCATTGCCGGTGGCAGTGGCTTAGCGCCGCTGCTCAGTATTCTGCGTCAGGGTGTGGCAGAACAATCAACCCGTCCGGTGACCTTGCTGTTTGGCGCACGCACCCAGGCAGACCTGTATGCGCTGGATGAAATTTCTCAGCTGGAAGCCCTGTGGGCCGGACCGTTTGAATTTATCCCTGTGCTGTCGTCCGAACCGGAAGACTCTGATTGGCAGGGGCTTCGCGGCTGGGTAACGCAAGCGATAGAAGGGCGCATCAGTGGCACCAGTCAGGTGTACCTGTGTGGACCGGCGGGCATGATTGATGCGGCCATAGAAGAATGCCAGAAATTCAGCGTGCGCCCGACGCAAATCTTTTTCGACAAATTCTTAGACAGCCGCGACCTTGCGGTTAAAGAACAACTGGCGTCAGCCTGAATTAAAAAAATAACAGGAGAGAAGCGATGTTCAAATACACAAAATACACTCTGTTTCACATGCTCACCATTCCGTTCGGAATTGGTGTGACCTTGGGCGGCGACTGGCTGTATGCCGGTCTGGTATTTGCCGTCGGCTTTGTGGTTATTGGTGATCTGTTAATGGGTGACGATACCAGTGAGCCAAAATACGAAGCGCCCTGGCTGCTGAATCTGCAACTGTATTCTTCTCTGCTGCTGATTGTGGTGATGAATTTCCTGATGGTGTGGAGCGTGTCAGATGCCGACGTACTTGGCTATGGTGCACTGGTTCAACAGTTCACCGGCTTTGATGCACTGGCTGCGCGTGACACGAATACCTGGCCACAATACGCCGCCGCGATTCTCGGCTGCGGTCTGTTGACCTCAGTGGTGGGCACCATTGTTGGTCATGAACTGACGCACCGCACCTGGGACCCGATGGCTATGTTTATTGGTCGCTGGTTGCTGGCCTTCAGCTGGGATACCGGTTTCTCAATCGAGCACGTCTATGGTCACCATATTTATGTGGGTTCAACGGATGACCCGGCAACCGCACCGCGTGGTCGTAATGTGTATTACCACATTCTGGCGTCTACCTGGAAAGGCAACATCAGCGCCTGGAATCTGGAAAAGAAACGTCTGCAGAAAAAACGTCTGCCGGTCTTCAGCCACCACAACCTGTATATCCGTGGTCTGCTGATGTCACTGGCACTGGAAGTTGCAGCCTTTGCCATGGCTGGCTGGATTGGCGTGGCAGTCTTTACTGCAACCGCACTGATTGCCAAAGCGTTCCTGGAAATTGTGAACTTTATGGAACACTACGGCATGGTACGTAACGTCAAAACACCGGTACAGCCATACCACAGCTGGAACACCAATAAACGCATCAGCTCCTGGGCAACCTTTAACCTGACGCGTCATTCTCACCACCATGCGGAAGGCGATGTACCTTTCCAGAAACTGCGCCCTTATCAGGATGCACCCATGATGGTTAACGGTTATCTGACCACCATTTTCCTGACCCTGATTCCACCCCTGTGGAACGCGATTATGGTGCCGAAAGTGCTGGACTGGGATCGTCGTTTTGCCAGTGCAGAAGAACTGGAACTGGCTATGCAGGCAAATAAACGCAGCGGTATTAAAGCCTTTATGGAACAGGACTACAGCGACCTGATCCGCCAGAAAAAAGAAAAGAGCAACCGCACGGCTCAGGCGGCATAACTGAGCCACATTTAACGTGGGAGCGTTAAGGCAGGCAGAGGTAATTTGAGCGAGTTACCGCCACTGCCAGATTCTTTCCGGGGCAATAGCCCCGGCTTTTTTCTCAGTTTTCCTGAGCTACCTGATCAGTGTCAGCGCATTTTTCTACCGCATTATCCACGCGGTAAGAGGGCAGCTTACGCATGCCGGCGTTGTACACCGCCTCTGACACCTGCGCCGGAGCATTCGCACCACGCGCTTTCTTAACGTTATCCATAAATACATCCGGTGATGCCTGGGCAGCAGCCGATGCGAGCATAGCGGTTGCGGCAAAAATAACCGCAGATACAGAGTTTTTCATATTCATTGTCCTGTTGTGTTCAGGTCTTTGCCTGTTTGATTTGTGTGTGCAGGACTATTAAATGAGATTAATTCTCATCGGTTAAATTTCTTGTTTCTCTCGACTCGATTTGTAAAAGCTATTGACTGGCCACGGCAGCACCAGCGGCGGATATGTCACTTGCAGGAGCGGCAGCTACCGCGGTAATACATCACTCCGCTCATCCTGAGCCTGTCGAAGGACAGCTTTTGTAGGAGCGACCGTTGGTCGCGATGGCGGGCGCAGCACGCCTCTATGCGGCGTGAAAGATCGCCCCTATGAGAAGAATCGAAGCTATTAATCGCAGCCAACGGCAGCTCCTACAACCTCAGCACGAACGGTATTTCTTCACACCGCTGATCCTGAGCTTGTTGAAGGACGACCCTCCCTTGACCTGTGACAAATGCCCGTGCGATCGGACAATTCTTTACGCCATGGGAGGCTGCAAACCCTACATAATAAAGGCAATGACACAGGAGAAAACCCATGCAACGTAAGCTGCTCGTAACGATTCACTTATACCTCGCCGCATTTTTTACTCCGCTGGTTATTGCCATGGCCGTTACCGGAGGCCTGTACCTGCTGGGTGTTAAAGGCAGCGTCGAAAAAACGCCGGTCGCGACGATTGCCGGACAACAACTGAATCTGGAAAAGGGCAATGAAAGCGCACGTATCGATGCATTGCTGGAACAGGCTGGTATTCAGACCGATTATGCGTACGTGAAAACCGTTCCGGGCGGAGCGATTACCCGTCCAACCAGCCGCGAATACTATGAACTGCGTGACACTGCCGATGGCGTCAGCGTTAGCCGCATGCAACCGGATCTGATTGCCAGTCTGGTGGAACTGCATAAGGGTCATGGCCCCCAGGCGTTTCGCTGGTTAGAAATTGTCTTTGCTCTCGGCCTGGTATTTATCATGGTGTCGGGTCTGTACCTTGGCCTGCAGTCACCGATGCTTAAAAACAAAACGCTGGTGTTGTCCGGTGCCGGTACGCTGGTGTTTATAATCGCCGCAGTGATCTGATATCGGAGTAGCGGATCGCAGCGAGCGTCGCACCGGCCAACGGCAGCTCCTACAGCTGCGTTCATGTAGGAGCGGCTGTTAGCCGCGAATGTGAATGCCGTGTGCAGCACGGCGTCACGTTATTTGTAGGAGCGGGCCATGCCCGCGATGGCGTGCGCAGCGCGCCTTGATACGGTGTGAAAAATCGCAGAGAGCGTCTCACAGGCAGGATCGCAGCCAACGGCAGCTCCTACAGCAATAGCACGCCGTTCATCCTGAGCTTGTCGAAGGACGCCCTTCGAGATTTCCGGACTACGTCCGGCCTCAGGACGAACGGTTATTTCTGCAACAACAGCGTAGGGGGGGCACTGCCCACCAAGTGATTCACAAAGAGCGTCGCACCGGTAGGCCTAGCCTGCATCGCAGAGAGCGTCTCTCAGGCAGGATCGCAGCCAGCGGCAGCTCCTACAGT
Organism: Thalassolituus marinus; assembly: GCF_020320395.1. Classification (GTDB taxonomy): domain Bacteria; phylum Pseudomonadota; class Gammaproteobacteria; order Pseudomonadales; family Oceanobacteraceae; genus Venatoribacter; species Venatoribacter marinus. Next base: position 14,129 of record NZ_JAEDAH010000093.1, read on the forward strand.
AATAGCACGCCGTTCATCCTGAGCCTGTAGAAGGACGTCCTTCGAGATTTCCGGACTACGTCCAGCCTCAGGACGAACGGTTCTTTCCGCAAGTGGGCATTGCCCACCAAATGAATCGCATATCCCGCTCATCCTGAGCCTGTCGAAGGACGCCCTTCGGGATTTTCGGGCTGCGTCCGGCCTCAGGACGAACGCTACAGCGCGCAGGACATTTACCTGATGTCGCTGGCCCATTCCGTCCGCCTAGATTCCCGCCAAAGTACCAGTTTTATATCTCTGTGACCGCTGTCGCGCGGCTGTCTGTTGCCTGCCGGTTTGACGCCGCTTAGACTCTGCCACCTGTTTCATGGAATGAACCGACAACGTCATGGCTGACTACGAATTCGAAGATGTGCAGGGCAACCGCTATCGCCTGATCCGCGGGGCGGGGCCTGGCTGGCATCACGCAAACAACCTCGGGCGCGGCAGTAGCATGGTCGCCGACCAGCTGCTGGGCTCTGTTGCCGACGCCATTGTTTATAAGGCGTACGATCACTTCTATTTCGACGTACTTTCCGCCTTGCCGGATGCATCACCGCTGCCGCGCGAAGCCCTGAGCGAAGCCATCGCCAGTTCTCATCTGGTGTTAGAGCGGCTGGATAGTGCGCTGGCCATTGGCGATGAAGAGCCCGACCCGCGGCAGATG
>NZ_JAEDAH010000093.1:14823-16822 GCF_020320395.1 Thalassolituus marinus
ACGTATTCAGAGTGCGCTGTTCAATATTATTGCTGGCGAGCGTGCCGAAGCCGCGATGCACGAACGCATGCTGTCGCAGGAATCCGCTGTTACCAAAGTAGCTATCTACACCGGTGCCTTTATGACCGGCATTGGCTCATCAGCCTGGGGGCTGGCACTGTGGGCTAAGGAAGTCAGCGATGTGGTTAACCCGGTGGTGCGTATCCACAACAACATCAAAGCCATTCGCGCCGCCTGGGATTCAGAGAACTTCGCCGAAGCCTATTCCAGCAATATTCTCAGTGCCGAGAAGCGTGAGCTGGTAGAGGCGCTGGGCTTCGACCCGACCGCCATTAACGCGCAGCAAATCGACGAAGCCATTGCCATGTCGGATCTGGTGATGAGCGATGAATCCCTACGCGAAATGCTCTATCGCTTTGTTAAAGATTACGCCGAAGCTCAGCACAGCATCGAGATCGCTGAAGTAGCAGGCTCTGGTGCGTTTGAAATTATCCTTACCATTATTCTCGCGGCCGTAACCGGCGGTGCCGGTGTGCTGGCTATGGTGGGCAGTAAAGCTGCTCTGATCCGTAAGTTCAGTTCGGTGGGCGACCTGCTCAGTGAGTTTGCTCAGGCTTCGAAGAAAATCGCGCTGCGTAACAGCAAGCGCAGTGCGAAGCAGGAGAAGGCAAGCTTTAAGGATCTGGAGACGGACGAGAAGTTGGTTACGAAAGGGGCGAGTGGGCCGGCAAGTCCAGCTGCAGATAATGTTACCGAGCTGGAGCCAGGTCAGAAAGGTGGATGGAATAAAGAACTTAATGGAGAGCTGAAGCCAGATCATTCATATAAGGTGGGAGATTACCTGTATGAGACCGACAGCGAAGGACGGGTTAGCAGAGTTAGCGGTAAGCTTGACCTGAATACGCGGGACAGGAATACTTACCAGCAAGGAAAGTCGGCTAAAGAAGCCGGAATTAAGGATGGCTTAGCCGATGACGATGGTGGCCACCTGATTGCATCTATTTTTGATGGTTCAGGTGAGCAGATTAACTATGCCCCAATGAACTCGAACCTTAACCGGGGGGCATGGAAGTCTATGGAGAATACATGGGCAAAAGCCCTTGAAGAAGGGAAAGAAGTAACTGTCGATATTAAGCCCGTATATGAGGCAGGTAGTAAAAGGCCGACTAAGTTTGTAGCTCGGTATACAATCGATGGCCAGCCTTATAAGTCGATATTTAAAAATCAATCCGGAGGGTGATTATAGTGTCTGATACTATAGATGAGATATATTTGAAAATTGCACAGGGAATTGCTAAGTCGATTACTACCTCATGGGATAGGGCCGTAATTAATGCTGAAGTTTTTGATGATGCAGCAAATTTTAACGGTGTGTACGAGTTAGATGGTAAAACTCTTTACTTTGAAGTTGAGGACGATGCATACGATTATTTTGAAGAAATAAAAGAAATAATGTCAGGGAATAATAAATGGAATCGGGCAAAATTCACTCTGAAACCTTCTGGTGACTTCAGTATCGACTTCCAATGGGATCAGGCACTGGATGACGAAATCAAAGCAAACCAATAAAATTCGGTTGAAGTGCCACTGAATATTTCGGTGGCACGTTACACATTAACACCCCATCTTATCCTTAATGCCATATGCGACCATGCCGAAGTCTAGAGGCAGGCTGGAAATCTACGTTATTTTAGTACTGACGAAGCCGTCTGGGCACTTGGCGAAAATGGCGTCCCCCAGTCTGTAGAAGCTAACGCTAACCAGACACCCATCTTAGTACTGCAGCATGGTCGCCGACCAGCTGCTGGGCTCCGTTGCCGACGCCATCGTCTATAAGGCGTACGATCACTTCTATTTCGACGTACTTTCCGCCTTGCCGGATGCATCACCACTGCCGCGCGAAGCCCTGAGCGACGCCATCGCCAGTTCTCATCTGGTGTTAGAGCGGCTGGATAGTGCGCTGGCCATTGGCGATGAAGAGCCCGACCCGCGGCAGATG
>NZ_JAEDAH010000093.1:16832-49759 GCF_020320395.1 Thalassolituus marinus
GCGTATTCAGAGCGCCCTGTTCAATATTATTGCTGGCGAGCGCGCCGAAGCGGCGATGCACGAGCGTATGCTGTCGCAGGAATCCGCTGTTACCAAAGTAGCTATCTACACCGGTGCCTTTATGACCGGCATTGGCTCATCAGCCTGGGGGCTGGCACTGTGGGCTAAGGAAGTCAGCGATGTGGTTAACCCGGTGGTGCGTATCCATAACAACATCAAAGCCATTCGCGCCGCCTGGGATTCTGAGAACTTCGCGGAAGCCTATTCCAGCAATATTCTCAGTGCCGAGAAGCGTGAGCTGGTAGAGGCGCTGGGCTTCGACCCGACCGCCATTAACGCGCAGCAAATCGACGAAGCCATTGCCATGTCGGATCTGGTGATGAGCGATGAGTCCCTGCGCGAAATGCTCTACCGCTTTGTTAAAGATTACGCCGAAGCTCAGCACAGCATCGAGATCGCTGAAGTAGCAGGCTCTGGTGCGTTTGAAATTATCCTCACCATTATTCTCGCGGCTGTAACTGGCGGTGTGGGCGTGCTGGCTATGGTTGGCAGTAAAGCTGCTCTGGTTCGTAAGTTCAGCGCGGTGGGCGACCTGCTCAGTGAGTTTGCTCAGGCTTCGAAGAAAATCGCGCTGCGTAACAGCAAGCGCAGTGCGAAGCAGGAGAAGGCGAGCTTTAAGGATCTGGAGACGACGGAGACGACGGCTAAGAAAGGGTCAAGTGGGCCTAAAACCTCTGATGCAGTGGAAACCCCAAAACCAAGCATGTCCGGCCGAAGGCCAGCTGAGCCAGAAGCTCCTGTATTAAATGAAGATGGCTCCCTTACAGAGTATGGTCAATGGTATTACAAACGTCCTTCTGGATTCCGAAAAGGGGTGCGTAATGAAACATGGGAATCGGCGAAGGATAGTGAAGGTAATGTTTATGACAGGGTATCTAATGAGTTAATGGACGCTAATGAGCCTTGGGATATGGGCCATAAAGAAGCGTATGAATTCAGAAAGCATCAAATGAGTGCTGCAGAACGAGGCATCGGAAGATCACAGTTTCTTGACGAGCACAATACAGCGAGTCACTATACTCCTGAATTACCCTCATCCAACCGATCCCATGCAGGAGAGGCCATGGATGATACGTATTTTGGCTTTTAGCAAAGGGAAAAACAATGACTACTGCCTCAAACAGCAATAAGGCTTTAGCAAAATATATTACTCAAATTGTTGGTATTCGCCCTTCAGCTCGAAAGTATTGGGACGAGTCGGAGTCTACAGATATCGATTTGTTTACCTGCGTTGATCCATTAAATCATTCTTGTAATATATATGGAACAATAGGCCTTTCAGATACCCCTCTAAGAATTAACGGGAAAGAACAAAAGTTTAGATTAGAACTTCTGGCTGTTGGTCACTCCTCTTATTCTTTTGTTCCCAATTTACTGGCTACAAGTAGTTTTTACGTAATGAAGGATAATTGGGAATGTAATCCCGGAACTGTATTTGAAAGTTTAGTTACTATATATCACAAAGGAGACATGAAACACCTGATGTTTACGTATCCTTATTTGTGGGAAGACAAGCTTAACAATCTTGAGCTACCTGATAAAGAGGTAACTTGGCTTTTGATGATACCTATTTCTGACCAGGAACTGCAATACAAATCAGAATATGGATATAGTGCACTAGAAGACCGTCTTGAAGAAAATAATGTAGATATTTTTGACTTTGATAGAAAGTCAATAATTTAAACTAGAAAACTAATTATTAGACGCCCACATTAGTACTCTGAGTCAGGAACTAACGCTCCATCCACTATTTGTGTGAAATCCGTTTAAATTGGCATGGAAGTCGATGGAGAATAAGTGGACAAAAGCCCTTGAAGAAGGGAAAGAAGTCACTGTGGATATTCAACCCATATATGAAGCTGCTGGTAAAAGACCTAGTTCATTTGAAGTAATTTATGAAATTGATGGGAAAGAATACTTTGCTGATTTCCTAAATCAGGCAGGAGGATAACGTGAATATTGACGAAGTGTATATGGGATTAGCAACCAATATTATAGATAGTATTCATGATAGCTGGGAAAAAGCTGTTCTGGATATAGAAAAACCAGCATTAGATGTAGTTTCATTTAGTGGTAGCTACCTCAATGATAATGGAGAGAATTCATTTAAGTTTAAAAATTTTGACCGTAAAAAGTTAAAACAAGATGCAAACATGCTTTATGAAATTACAACGGAAAATAATTCCAATAAATGGAATCGGGCAAAATTTACTCTGAGACCTTCTGGTGACTTCAGTATCGACTTTCAGTGGGATCAGGCACTGGATGACGAAATTAAAGCAAACCAATAAAATTCGGTTGAAGTGCCACTGAATATTTCGGTGGCACGTTACACATTAACACCCCGTCTTATCCTTAATGCCATATGCGACCATGCCGAAGTCTAGAGGCAGGCTGGAAATCTACGTTATTTTAGTACTGACGAAGCCGTCTGGGCACTTGGCGAAAATGGCGTCCCCCAGTCTGTAGAAGCTAACGCTAACCAGACACCCATCTTAGTACTGCAGCATGGTCGCCGACCAGCTGCTGGGCTCCGTTGCCGACGCCATTGTTTATAAGGCGTACGATCACTTCTATTTCGACGTACTTTCCGCCTTGCCGGATGCGTCACCGCTGCCGCGCGAAGCCCTGAGCGAAGCCATCGCCAGTTCTCACCTGGTGTTAGAGCGGCTGGATAGTACGCTGGCCATTGGCGATGAAGAGCCTGACCCACGGCAGATGCTGCGCGTGCGTATTCAGAGTGCGCTGTTCAATATTATTGCTGGCGAGCGCGCCGAAGCTGCGATGCACGAACGCATGCTGTCGCAGGAATCCGCTGTTACCAAAGTGGCTATCTACACCGGTGCCTTTATGACCGGCATTGGCTCATCAGCCTGGGGGCTGGCTCTGTGGGCTAAAGAAGTCAGCGATGTGGTTAACCCGGTGGTGCGTATCCATAACAACATCAAAGCCATTCGCGCCGCCTGGGATTCAGAGAACTTCGCCGAAGCCTATTCCAGCAATATTCTCAGTGCCGAGAAGCGTGAGCTGGTAGAGGCGCTGGGCTTCGACCCGACCGCCATTAACGCGCAGCAAATCGACGAAGCCATTGCCATGTCGGATCTGGTGATGAGCGATGAATCCCTGCGCGAAATGCTCTATCGCTTTGTTAAAGATTACGCCGAGGCTCAGCACAGCATCGAGATCGCTGAAGTAGCAGGCTCGGGTGCGTTTGAGATTATCCTTACCATTATCCTGGCCGCTGTTACTGGTGGTGCGGGTGTGCTGGCCATGGTTGGCAGCAAAGCAGCACTAATTCGTAAGTTCAGCGCCGTGGGTGACCTGCTGGGCGAGTTTGCACAGGCTTCGAAGAAAATCGCTCTGCGTAACAGTAAGCGCGGTGCGAAGCAGGAAAAGGCGAGCTTTAAGGATCTGGAGACGAGCGAGGGGCGGTCTGAGAAGACGGATGCGCATGGGGCTGAGACGGGGGAGGTGAGTGCACCAAGTGACCAGAAGATAAGAGTAATTCGAAGACACAAATCGGGTAATCAGCAAGTTCAGAAAAATGGCCAGCATTGGAACGTACCAAAGCATAAAACTCCAAGTGACATTCCAGAGCCTGACGATGTTGGTGACTCATTACAGCGTTTAACCACAGAGTCCGCCGCAAAGTGGAATCCCAGAAGGAACCTGTCGGCACGGGAGAAGGAGGCTATTGCGAACGCAAAGGTCGATGGGGAGTATTGGAGAGCGAATCTGTTAGAAAGACAAGCTAAAGGCAGGTGGGTCGAAAGGCAAGTTCGAATCTCTGCCGAAAAAGAGGGGTTGCCTCTGGAGTGGAGCCGGACTGGAGTCGATGCTACTGATGTAAAATCTGGTGCTAAATATGATATTCTATCGGGTACAGATTCTAATATAGATCTGCATGCTAAAAGAATGCCTGATGAGTTGTTTAGAATGATTAAGTTTTGAGGCCATGTATGAAAATAAGAGACCAGTCGTTAAATTTCGAAATATTAGAATTAGATGGTGGTACTTCTGTGTTAGGGCCTGGATTAATTTTAAATGACTGTACGGTAGATTCCAGGGTGTCATCGGAACATGTGATTATAGCTGGACTTACTATGACTGGCGGTAATTTTAATCAGCATGTCGAATTGCGAGATTTTCATTTTGAGAACGCGCATTTGGAATATGTTACTTTCACGGGCGAATTCGTCGGTTGCGATTTTGGGGATTGGGATGATATTTCAATCTCCTCCATAAAAAACTGTAATTTTGAAAATTGTAAGCTGGATGGGGTGAGGTTTCTTAACTCTGATATGGATACAATAACTCTTCCTGGATGGCCGCATTTTCACATAAGGTTTCCTGAAAAATGTAAACCAAACATTGGTTTCAAAAACTTACCACGAAAACTTGGAATTACGCTGGAAGTATATTTTGATGAGGAGCCTGAGTGTTCTGCCATTGTGGGGAATGCACAAAGATTGGCCGAGGATAATGGAATCTCTCTTGGCGAAATTCGAGAGATGCTTTCCTGTATTGATGGTGTTGATGTTGGATGTTGATTTCTTATTTATCTGAAATTGGTTTATAAATATCATGGATGATTTCCAAGGTTCGAAGATTTAAGGAGCAGGGCTATTGATTTCTGGCAGCGCTGTGCCGTTCGGATAGCAGCTTAAAGCAGGCGCAGAACTTCGACCCGACCGCCATCACGGCCCAGCAGATCGACGAAGCCATTGCTACGTCTGATCTTGTTCTCAGCAATGAATTCCTGTGTAGAGATTCTCTGCTGCTTCGTTAAAGATTATGCCGAAGCCCGGTACACTATTGAGATCACCGAAGTGGCAGGCTCTGGGGTGTTTGAGATTATCCTTGCTATTATTCTGGTCGCCGTTACTGGTGGTGGGCAGTACCACCCTGAAAAATTAGTGTCATTCGTAGGGTGCGCACTGCGCACCATTAAGGCTTGCTATCCCTGAGTGCTCGTCATTTCGCACGCACTGATATCCCCCATTGTTTTTCAGATCTGTTACTCTGGCGTTTCTGAATTTCTGAAGGAATACACGGATGTATTCAATTATTCACCACGGTGCCGTGACCGGTGTTACCGGTTCGTGCCACCAGTTCAAACTTAATTCCGGCGAATCGCTGCTGGTTGATTGCGGTATGTTTCAGGGCGCTGACGCTGAGGCCCGTAGCAATGAATCCGGTGATGTTGATCTGACGGTGGACTTCGATTTGTCCGGCGTTAAAGCTCTGCTGGTTACCCATTGCCATATCGATCATGTCGGGCGTATTCCGTATTTGCTGATGGCGGGTTTTAAAGGCCCGATCTATGCCACGCAGGCGACGGCGCAGTTGTTGCCGCTGGTGCTGGAGGATGCGCTTAAAGTGGGTGTTACCCGCGATCGTAAGCTGATTGATACCTTTCTGCGTTTGTTAAAACGTCAGTTGGTGGCTGTACCTTATAAACAGTGGTTCACTGTTGAGGGGATGGTGGGCGTGCAGGCACGTTTTCAGGTGGCGGGGCATATCCTCGGTTCTGCTTATGTTGAACTGGATGTTAAGCAAAACGCTGAGCGTAAGCGGGTGGTGTTTTCCGGTGATCTGGGTGCGCCGTATTCACCATTGCTGCCAGCACCGAAATCTCCCTGGCGTTGTGATGAGCTGATTATTGAAAGTACCTATGGTGATCGTTTGCATGAAGGGCGCAGGCAGCGTCGGTTGGCATTAAGGCGCGCAATTGAACGTAGCCTGCAGGATGGCGGCGCTGTGCTGATTCCGGCATTTTCGATTGGGCGTACGCAGGAGCTGCTGTATGAGCTGGAGGATATTATTCATCGCTCGGCCAGCCGTTCGCAGGCTAAGGCCGTTTTGTGGCAGTCGTTGGATATTATTGTCGATTCGCCGCTGGCGTCGCAGTTTACCGCTCATTACCGTTCGCTGAAGTCGTTATGGGATGCGGAAGCGCGCCAGCGTGTGAGTCGTGGTCGTCATCCGTTGTCGTTCGAGCAGCTGACCACAGTGGATAGTCATCGGGAGCACGAGAGGATGGTGCGTTATCTGCGCGATAGCGGTAAACCGGCGATTGTGATTGCCGCCAGTGGTATGTGCGCCGGTGGCCGTATTCAGAATTACCTTGAGGCGTTATTGCCGGATGCGCGCACCGATGTGGTGTTTGTGGGCTATCAGGCGGTGGGAACGCCGGGGCGGGATATTCAGAAATACGGCCCGCGTGGTGGTTACGTGCAGTTGGGTGGGCAGCGGGTGGAGATTCGGGCCCAGGTGCATACGTTGGGTGGGTATAGCGCCCATGCCGACCAGAAGGATTTATTGAATTTCGTTAAGCGTATGCGCGGCAAGCCGCAGAAGATCCGCATTGTGCATGGTGATGATGAGGCGAAGCAGGCGTTGGCGGCGGAGTATCGGCGGTTGTTGCCGGGGGTTGAGGTGGTGATTCCGGTGGGGTGATGGTTTTGTAGGAGGGGTTGTTAGCCGCGATGGTGAATGTCGCAGAGAGTGTCGCAGGCATGGCCAGCTCCTACGGCGGGTGTAAATGTAGGAGCGGCTGTTAGCCGCGATGGTGAATGTCGCAGAGAGTGTCGCAAAGAGTGTCGCAGGCATGGCCAGCTCCTACGGCGGGTGTAAATGTAGGAGCGGCTGTTAGCCGCGATGGCGCGCGCAGCACGCCCTTATGCAGCATACGCCATACCGAATCGCAGCCAACGGCAGCTCCTACAGCTGCATCGCAGAGAGCGTCTCACCGGCCAACGGCAGCTTCTACAACTGCATCGCAGAGAGCGTGGGTTTATGTAGGAGCGGGCCATGCCCGCGATGGCGCGCGCTGAGCCTGTCGCCCTTCGAGATTTCCGGACTACGTCCGGCCTCAGGGCGAACGGTGCGCACAGCCAGAGTTTATCGGAGATAGCAGAGGATATTCCGTAGGGTGGGCACTGCCCACCAATGAATCGCAGAAAGCGTCTCACCGGCCAGCGGCAGCTCCTGCATCAATAGCATCCTGGAATTGTAGGAGCGGCTGTTAGCCGCGATTTGGGCGGGGTAGCTACTTAGACAGTCATAGTTAGAGAGAGCAGCTGGTTTCCCTGGCGTAAAAATTACCGATAGAAAATTGGGTGTGGAAAGCTGGACTGCAGGAAAATTTTTGTGTCGTTTTAGACAGAAATCACGAATTGGAAGCGAGTAAACGTCCCAGAGTTCTCTGATGATCTTACGTTGTGAGGAGTTACTTCAGGAAAGGCGCAATTTACAGGCGGCAATGCCAGCAGCCCGCCTTCGCTCCCGCTGATCATCCCAGAATTGGCTGAGTTTTGATTTTACTTCGTGCGCGGCACCTACAATACCTTTGAACTCCGATTCGAAGTTTTGGGTGATGTATAGCCAGTGTTCAGCATCAATACCCAAGCGATCCATGATTGCCGGTTCAGCCTCAGAGATTGATCCTCGTTTATTTTCCCTGATCTGTCGTCCTGTCCAGTCTACGAGCTCCAGGTAGTCTGTCAGACGCATCTGTATACCTTCAGGCATGTCTTGGCGAGGGTTCCCAGCAAAGGGAAGTAATCCATATGCTTGCTGCTTGGGGTGATTTGGTGAATAGGTTTCTTTCGCTTTCTGAGCGCGTTTTTTAACAGAAGTGTGCTCTGATTCTTCCGGAGTTTTAGCCATCGCAGCACGTACGGGATTCAGATCGACATAGGCCATGCAGGCCGCTAGCGCCTTTTCATCCAGCAAAGCTTGGGACTTAAAGCGGCCTTCCCAGAAATGGCCGGTGCATTGATCTTCTTCGTTGGCGAGCCTAGCTACCGTTTCGTTCAAGCGTCGCATGAACCAGCTGATACTCATCAGGCGTTCTCGCCATTCATCAATACGTTCATCCAGTATGGCTTGCTGTGATGCCGACAGGTCTTCGCCTCGCTCGAATTTCTTTGACAGTAACGTTCCTTGATATAGCTGGTGCCAGCGTTGAACGACCTCCAGGCTGGTTAGGCTTCTGGCGCGCTGTTGGCTGACATGGAGAATCACATGGAAGTGGTTCGACATCACTGCATAAGCGGCGATATCAATACAGAAAATTTGTGACTGATCCAGGATGAGTTTCTCAATCCAGCCACGGCGATGCTCGAAAGAGCGGCCTTCAGGGTCGGTTCCGCATAGAAATGCGCGACGGACGCAACGGGAAACACAGTGGTAGTAGGGCGTAGCTTCCAGAGAGACCAGCTGCTTCCTTGGCTTTGGCATACATCCTCCTGATGTATATTTCGTATTTCTACTGTATAGAAATTGATCTTTAACGAGAATCAGGCATTCTTCTTACAATGACTGTCCTAGTTCTTACACAAACCCTGAAGACATAAGGGCTGCATCTAAGAATTGGCCAAAGCAGAAGAAAGCTAGATTCGATTTAGCAGATTCCTACTACAGAGAGGCAGGTAAGGCGAATTACGATAACCATTTAAGAGGGATAGATTTCGATAAGCCAGTTGAAATCGTATCAATCCCAAAAGGCACTACCCTATATCAATACTCATATCCTGACAGGTTGACAGGTATGCCAAAGACAGGTGACTATTTTTATGAAAACAAGGATGTTAACCCAAACCAATTGGGCTTCGAGGTTAATGGGCGAAAAATGACAAGTGTCACTACGACTAGTCAACAGGACTACCTTAAAAGTTCTGCTGCTAACATTGAAGACTGGAACGGAAGTGGCAAGGTTTTTCCAGGAGGAGAGTCTCAAGTTTACAACCCTAACCGAAGCACTACGCCTGCTAGCTTTATCGAGTAATATATGAACATAGAAATGATTAGAAAACTTATCGAAAAATTTAGAAAGTTAGAGTTTTTCTCGATAGACGAATTTGGGAAAAATCCTGAAATTATAGCATCTGGGATCAAAAAGTATGAATCTATAAATAATAATTTTAGACAAATTACTGTTTTTGAAAGAGATGGAAGGGTGGTAGAAGTGGGATTTCTTATTTCTCCAATAAAAGACTTGGTCGATTATTTTACCCATGAATTTGGTGAGCCGAATGTTTTTTATAACTTCCGTGATGAGTTTACAAGATTAGAGTTTCATCCTGATTTCAATTGGATCGATAAATTGTCATGTGATGTTGATGGTCATTGGGAAAAAAATAATACTAGAATAACGAACCTTGAAAGCGGAGAAGTTATAGATGATGTGTTATTGAATGGATTTTTTATTCAATTAAAGTGAGCTGCAAAAAATAACATGCAATAACGTTGATATGCTCTTAATCACTGAGAGCGCGGGAAAGTACTTTTCCACGCAAGTATTCATAATACTGGTCAGAAGCCCATATTAGTGCTTTCTGCTGTGGGATTGATCGGCTATTGATTTATAACGAATCATAAAGTGGGTGTCTGGCTAGTTCTTGATTTTGTTAGTGTGATTTCTCAGTGTTTGTGAGGATTGCAAAGATTTCATTAAGATGTGGGTGTCAATGGTTTCATGTAGGAAGCTGTGGCTCGGCGTCCAAAGCTATACTTCCCAAGTTATCCGTTACAAATTATTTAGCGTAGACATAATCGCGATGCATGTTTTCGGGACGATTCGGATCGCAAAGCTTATCTGCACTTTATGCGTTAAGCTACTGCACAATACAAAGTGTCGATATAGTACCGGGTTTGTAGGGAAAATAATGCCAGGCAGAGGTGTTCAGATAGCCCCAGCCTCATCTATGCTATCAGCAATCTAGAGAGGATGTATGGTAAACACCGAAGAGCAGCGCTTGGATTTGATAAAGTACTGCGATTACTTTATTGATCTATTGGGTAGTTTCCCCCAGGTCGACCACACGCCGGAAGGGCGAATGAAGGCGCAAGTTATTTGGCTTAAAGAACGGGCTGAGAACAACGATCTCACTCTGCCTGTTGATAAGAATTTGCTGTCTACAATTCGTTATATATATACGGATGGTGTTCTTATGTTCCATGCTTCCTCTCCTGATAAAGCATACAGGGAAATTGAAGTGCCTATGCAGCGTATTATTGCGATAGCCAAGAACGGAAAGCTTATTTATAAGCCGGAATACGCTACCTTCGCTGTACGTTATGCTGAGGCTCTGATATCCGTGTTGAAAGGCGCCAGTCGTTCGTTGAGTGATGAAGAAACAGGCCTGATAGATGAGCTCGCTGACATTAAAGCAGGGCTAAGCAATGGATTGCTAGTTCCTCCTCTTGGAAACCCTAAAGGTCTCTATCCGAACTACCTGGCAGTAGATACTTACAATCCAACGATAAGTGACCTCCCAAAGGGTAAGGAATACATTAAAACCATCTCATCAATAGTTTTTAGTGGTACTCGGCCAGATGCTTGGGTTGATCTTGAGACCGCGGATCATGATACGAAGAATTTGTAGCGCTCGGCTGACCGGATTGTACTAAGCGTTGCAACAGCAGGCTTGGCGGTGAGCTATATGCGGAAATACCCCTTGCATCTTCTGCTTCAGAATTGAATGCTAAGCTTTATTGTCATGCGGTACTCTCGCCGAGCCAGTATCTGACGACAAAAGTGGTGGGCAGTGCCCACCCTACAAGATCAGTGTTATTGGTAGCGCTGTTCATTACAAGGCTGGCATTCTTCGTAGGGTGTGCACTGCGCACCGTTCAGGCTTCCTATTCCTGAATGCTCGTTATTTCGCACGCACTGATATCCCCCATTGTTTTTCAGATCTGTTAATCTTGCGTTTCTGAATTTCTGCAGGAATACACGGATGTATTCAATTATTCATCACGGTGCGGTGTCGGGTGTTACCGGCTCGTGTCACCAGTTCAAACTTTATTCCGGCGAATCGCTGTTGGTTGATTGCGGGATGTTTCAGGGCGCTGAGGCTGAGGCGCGTATCAATGAATCCGGTGATGTTGATCTGACGGTGGACTTCGATTTGTCCGGCGTTAAAGCTTTGTTGGTTACGCATTGTCATATCGATCATGTCGGGCGCATTCCTTATTTGCTGATGGCGGGTTTTAAAGGCCCGATCTATGCCACGCAGGCAACGGCGCAGTTGTTGCCACTGGTACTGGAGGATGCGCTTAAAGTGGGTGTTACCCGCGATCGTAAGCTGATTGATACCTTTCTGCGTTTGTTAAAGCGTCAGTTGGTGGCTGTGCCTTATAAGCAGTGGTTCGCTGTTGAGGGCATGGTGGGCGTGCAGGCACGTTTTCAGGTGGCTGGGCATATCCTGGGCTCTGCTTATGTTGAGCTGGATGTTAAGCAAAACGCTGAGCGTAAGCGGGTGGTATTTTCCGGTGATCTGGGTGCGCCGTATTCACCATTGCTGCCAGCACCGAAGTCTCCCTGGCGTTGTGATGAGCTGATTATTGAAAGTACCTATGGTGATCGTTTGCATGAAGGTCGCAGGCAGCGTCGGCTGGCATTGCGGCGGGCAATTGAACGCAGCCTGCAGGATGGCGGCGCTGTGCTGATTCCGGCGTTTTCGATTGGGCGTACGCAGGAGCTGCTGTATGAGCTGGAGGATATTATTCATCGCTCGGCCAGCCGTTCGCAGGCTAAGGCCGCATTGTGGCAGTCGCTGGATATTATTGTCGATTCGCCGCTGGCGTCGCAGTTTACCGCCCATTACCGCTCGCTGAAGTCATTGTGGGATGCGGAAGCGCGCCAGCGTGTGAATCGCGGCCGCCATCCGTTGTCGTTCGAGCAGCTGACCACGGTGGATAGTCATCGGGAACACGAGAAGATGGTGCGTTATCTGCGCGATAGCGGTAAGCCGGCGATCGTGATTGCCGCCAGTGGTATGTGCGCCGGTGGCCGTATTCAGAATTACCTTGAGGCGTTATTGCCGGATGCGCGCACCGATGTGGTGTTTGTGGGCTATCAGGCGGTGGGAACGCCGGGGCGGGATATTCAGAAATACGGCCCGCGTGGCGGTTATGTGCAGTTGGGTGGGCAGCGGGTGGAGATTCGGGCTCAGGTGCATACGCTGGGTGGGTACAGTGCCCATGCCGACCAGAAGGATTTATTGAATTTCGTCAGGCGGATGCGCGGCAAACCGCAGAAGATCCGCATTGTGCATGGTGATGATGAGGCGAAGCAGGCGTTGGCGGCGGAGTATCGGCGGTTGTTGCCGGGGGTTGAGGTGGTGATTCCGGTGGGGTGATGGTTTTGTAGGAGGGGTTGTTAGCCGCGATGGTGAATGTCGCAGAGAGTGTCGCAGGCATGGCCAGCTCCTACGGCGGGTGTAAATGTAGGAGCGGCTGTTAGCCGCGATGGTGAATGTCGCAGAGAGTGTCGCAGGCATGGCCAGCTCCTACGGGGGGGTATATGTAGGAGCGGCTGTTAGCCGCGATGGTGAATGTCGCAGAGAGTGTCGCAGGCATGGCCAGCTCCTACGGCGGGTGTAAATGTAGGAGCGGCTGTTAGCCGCGATGGCGCGCGCAGCACGCCCTTATGCAGCATACGCCATACCGAATCGCAGCCAACGGCAGCTCCTACAGCTGCATCGCAGAGAGCGTCTCACCGGCCAACGGCAGCTTCTACAACTGCATCGCAGAGAGCGTGGGTTTATGTAGGAGCGGGCCATGCCCGCGATGGCGCGCGCTGAGCCTGTCGCCCTTCGAGATTTCCGGACTACGTCCGGCCTCAGGGCGAACGGTGCGCACAGCCAGAGTTTATCGGAGATAGCAGAGGATATTCCGTAGGGTGGGCACTGCCCACCAATGAATCGCAGAAAGCGTCTCACCGGCCAGCGGCAGCTCCTGCATCAATAGCATCCTGGAATTGTAGGAGCGGCTGTTAGCCGCGAATGTGAATGGCATGCGCAGCGGCACAGCGTCTGCTACGCAGACGTTCGCAGCCAACGGCAGCTCCTACAAGCTGCGTTCATGTAGGAGCGGCTGTTAGCCGCGATGGCGGGCGCAGCACGCCTTTATACGTTATAGCGTCTGCTATGCAAGCGTTCGCAGATCTCGCTCATCCTGAGCCTGTCGAAGAACGCCCTTCGAGATTTCCAGACTGCGTCCGGCCTCAGGACGAACGGCTGATTCCGCAATAACTGCGTAGGGTGGGCACTGCCCACCAATGAATTGCAGAGAGCTTCCCACCGGCAGGCGTTGCCTGCATCGCAGCCAGCGGCAGCTCCTACAGCTGCGTTCATGTAGGAGCGGCTGTTAGCCGCGATAAGGACATGCCTGCGACAAGAATCTTACTTCGCTGGTCCCACCAGATGATGCGCCAGTCGGTTGCCCATCAGCAGCGCCGCAATAAACAGCAGCACTCCCGGATCAAACGTCAGCAGGTTCACCAGCGCCGGCCCCGGACACAGACCGACCAACCCCCAGCCAATGCCAAACAGCACGGCACCGCCAAGCAAACGTTTGTCGATTTTTTTCAGCGTAGGTTCGTGGAAAGCATCCGCGCATACCGGTGCTTTGCGTTTTTTACTGAACCAGAAGGCAATGGCAAAAAGGGTTACCGCCGAGCCCATAACGGCAATCAGTTCCGGCTGCCAGTTGCCGAAAATATCGAGAAAGCCACGAACTTTCTGTGGGTTGTTCATACCCGAAACCAGCAAGCCCAGGCCAAAAACAAGGCCGCTGAGCAGTGCAATCAGCTGACTCATGCAGCACCTCCCAACGCATTCATCACCGCGACGGTAACAACACCGGCGACAATAAAGGTAACGGTCGCAACGGTAGAGCGCACCGACAGGCGCCCCATGCCACATACGCCATGGCCACTGGTGCAACCGTTGCCGATATAGGTACCAAAGCCCACCAACAGACCTGCAACAACCAGCAGCAGTTGGTTGTCGGTCATGGTGACCGGAGCTTCGCCACCCAGACCGAAGTAAACAGGCGACGCCAGTACCAGACCGGCCAGAAACCAGATGGCCCAATGGCGGGTTTTGTCACGCCACATAAATAAGCTGGAAACGACGCCCGTCATACCGCTGATGCGGCCGATGCCAATCCACAGCAGTGATGCGGCAAAACCGATCAGCGCACCACCGAGTAATTCGTATGTCATTGTGTATATCCGACAGCGTGCCTGAGCACGTTTAACAGGGAGCCGGATTTTAGCCTAAGCCGGGGGACTGAGTCTTGGCTGGAAAGCCATCTGTTTATTGTAGTTAGCTATATAACTATATGATTTTGTTTTATGAGTGCGAAATGGTCGTGCCGTTCCGGGAGATACGATCCTTCGACGGGCTCAGGATGGGCGGAGTGATTTATTGATGTAGGAGCTGTCGTCCCGGTGCGACGCTCGCTTCGAACGTCTGCGCAGCAGACGCTATGCCGTAAAAACCATTAATCTTGCGGAATTAGCCGTTCGTCCTGAGGCCGGACGCAGTCCGGAAATCTCGAAGGGCGTCCTTCGACGGGCTCAGGATGAGTGGTGTGGTTAATGTCTGGGCGGAGTAAATACCGTTCGTCCTGAGGCCGGACGTAGTCCGGGAATCTCGAAGGGCGATCTTTCTCACCGCATAAAGGCGGGCATGGCCCGCTCCTACATTTACACCGCTGTAGGAGCTGCCGTCCCGGTGCAACGCTCGCTTCGAGAAGTTCAGGATACGCGGGATATGCGATCCGCTCTCTCTAAATCATTTGGTGGGCAGTGCCCACCCTACGCTGCTGTCGCGGAAATCACCGTTCGTCCTGAGGCCGGACGTAGTCCGGGAATCTCGAAGGGCGACAGGCTGTGGATGAATGGCGTTGTGTAGGAGCTGCCGCTGGCCGGTGAGACGCTCTCTGCGATGCGCTCTCGTAGCCGACGCTATGCCGTATAAGGGCGTGCTGTGCGCGCCATCGCGGGCATGGCCCGCTCCTACAAATAACGTTACGCCGTGCTTCGCGCGGCATTCACATTCGCGGCTAACAGCCGCTCCTACACATGACGACATGCCGTATAAGGGCGTGCTGCGCTCGCCATCGCGGGCATGGCCCGCTCCTACATTTACACCGCTGTAGGAGCTGCCGTTGGCTGCGACAAGCTCATGATGAGCAGGTGCGATTTATTGATACAGGAGCTGGCCATGCCAGCGACCCATCTACGCCTGAAACAATGCCTGTGCAGCTTGCTGGTGCTTAACCATCAGCTCGCGGATATCGCCACCCAGCCACTGTTTGTTCTGAACTTTCCAGTGCCCATTAATCATTACGGCGTCGGCCTGGCTGGCACCGCACAGCACCAGCGCGCCAAGTGGGTCGTGGCTGCCGCTGAAGCGTGGCTCGTCCAGTTTGAACAGGGCTAGGTCGGCTTTTTTGCCGATGGCGAGTTCGCCGATATCGTCGCGACGTAATACCTGCGCAGAGCCTTTGGTGGCAAGGTGCAGCGCATCTTCATGGGTGAATTCATCGGCTTCGTAGCGCAGGCGCTGAATCAGCAGCGCTTGTCGCACTTCCTGCATCAGGTTGCTGTGGTCATTGGAGGCGCTGCCATCCACACCCAGTCCAACCGGACTGCCAGCTTCGCGCAGCTCTTTTACGCGGCAGATGCCAGATGCCAGCACCATGTTGGACGATGGGCAGTGGCACACGCCGGTACCGGCTTTGCCGAGGCGCGTGATTTCTTCGTCGTTAAAGTGAATACCATGAGCCAGCCATGTGCGGTTGTTGAGCCAGCCGACGCTGTCGAGGTAATCGAGCGGGCGCTGACCAAACATGCGCAGGCAGAAGTTGTTTTCGTCTTCGGTCTCGGCCAGGTGGGTGTGCAGGCCGACGTTGTAGCGCGCGGCGAGCTCGGCGCTGGCTTGCATAATATCCTGGGTGACGGAGAACGGTGAGCATGGTGCCAGGGCCACTTCCAGCAAGCCGTCTTTATCCTGCTGGTGCCAGGTTTTAATCAGGCGCTCACTGTCATCAAGAATAAACTGTTCGGTTTGCACTACGCTTTTTGGCGGCAGGCCGCCATCTTCCACGCTCAGGCTCATGGAGCCGCGGGTCAGGGTGGCGCGCATGCCCAAGCGCAGAGCCACTTCAGCCTGGCTGTCGATGGCGTTTTCCAGCCCGGCCGGGAACAGATAGTGATGATCGGCTACTGTAGTGCAACCGGACAGTAGCAGCTCGACCATTGCCAGTTCGGTGGCCAGTGCATGCTGTTCGGGTTTCAGGCCGGCCCAGATCGGATACAGCGTCTGCAGCCAGGGAAACAGGCGCTTGTTCATGGCTGGCGGGCAGGCACGGGTGAGTGTCTGATAGAAGTGCTGGTGAGTATTCACTAAGCCTGGCAGTAACACGTGCTCTGACGCGTCAAAGATTTCATCGATTTCTGAAGTGGGTGTTCCGTTAGCGGGGACCAGTTCGACGATGCGGTCGTCACGGATAACGATGCCGTTGCCTGCATCCAGGTTGTTGGCGGTAAAAACAGCGCGGGGGAATTTCAGCCACAGGGTTGTCATAGGATTCTCCAGCTTGCCTTAAGCGGGGTGGAGGTGACAACAAGGTCTGACCAACACCCGGTTGACCTGCACGCAATTCGGGCGGGTCGGCAGTGACGAGTGTTAATCTGCTGACGGGAATGATAGCAATCTGAGGCTTGCTGGCAAGCCTCATTGCTTCAGGCGCGGTTTAGTCCGCAGCCATTCAGGACCATGTCGACCAGGAAGTCGCTGATGCGCTGAATGTCTTCTTCTTCGTGCTTACGCTTGTTGGTGACTTCCAGTACCTGGGTATCAAAGTCGGCGTAATGCTGAGTGGAGGCCCAGATCATGAATATCAGGTAGGTCGGTTCAACCGCACGCATTTTACCCTGGTCGATCCAGCTCTGGATGACGCCGGCTTTTTCTTTCACCCACTGGCGCATGTCGACGCTGATATAGTCTTTCAGATACGGCGCGCCCTGAATGATTTCCATGGCGAAAATCTTGGAGGCATTCGGATGGCTGTAGGCCAGCTCAACCTTGGTGCGGATAAAGCGTTCAAGCACGTCGGCAGGATCGCTGTCTGGCGACATGTCAGACAGCACCTCGTTCCACACGGTGAGGATGTTCTCCAGCAGTGCGCGGTACAGGTTGCCCTTGTTCTTGAAGTAATAGTGAATATTGGCCTTCGGTACGCCGGCACGGTCGGCAATAGCCTGCATGCTGGTGCCCTTAAAGCCATGCAGAACAAATTCCTGCTCTGCGGCGGACAGAATGTTTTCGCTGTTGCGTTCGCGAATCCGGCCGGTTTTGTATTTTTGCGTGGTCATCAGTGTTCCAGCGTTTCAGTTAACCCATCCCCCGGGCTAAGCCGTCTGGTGGATCATAACATACTCTGACGTGTTGGCTTATGGGGATGCCGCACAAGGGTATGCTGCGTCCGCCATCGCGGCTAACAGCCGCTCCTGCATTTACATCGCTGTAGGAGCTGGCCATGCCTGCGACACGCTCTCTGCGACATGTTTTTGTAGGAGCTGCCGTCCTTCGACAAGCTCAGGATGAACGGGATCTGCGAACGTCTGCTTAGCAGACGCTATGCCGTATAAGGGCGCGCTGCGCCCGCCATCGCGGCTAACAGCCGCTCCTACAAATCACGCGACGCCGTATAAAGGCGCGCTGCGCCCGCCATCGCGGCTAACAACCGCTCCTACAAATAACGCGACGCCGTATAAGGGCGCGCTGCGCCCGCCATCGCGGCTAACAGCCGCTCCTACAAATCACGCGACGCCGTATAAGGGCGTGCTGCGCCCGCCATCGCGGCTAACAACCGCTCCTACATTTACATCGCTGTAGGAGCTGCCACTTGCCGGTGAGACGCTCTCAGCGAAGCTTTGGTGGGCAGTGCCCACCCTACGTAATATCCGGACGACGCCATCGCGGCTAACAGCCGCTCCTACAAATAACGCGACTCCGCATAAAGGCGTGCTGCGCCCGCCATCGCGGGCATGGCCCGCTCCTACATAAGCACCGCTGTAGGAGCTGGCCATGCCTGCGACACGCTCTTTGCGAAGCTTTGGTGGGCAGTGCCCACCCTACGTAATATCCGGACGACGCCATCGCGGCTAACAGCCGCTCCTACAAATCACGCTATGCCGTATAAGGGCGTGCTGCGCCCGCCATCGCGGGCATGGCCCGCTCCTACATAAACACCGCTGTAGGAGCTGCCACTTGCCGGTGAGACGCTCTCTGCGAAGCTTTGGTGGGTAGTGCCCACCCTACGTAATATCCGGACGACGCCATCGCGGCTAACAGCCGCTCCTACAAATAACGCGACTCCGCATAAAGGCGTGCTGCACCCGCCATCGCGACTAGCAGCCGCTCCTGCAAGGCTGCGCTATGTTGTCACGGGCATGGCCAGTCGACACAAAAAAAAGGAGCCGAAGCT
Source organism: Thalassolituus marinus (assembly GCF_020320395.1). GTDB lineage: Bacteria > Pseudomonadota > Gammaproteobacteria > Pseudomonadales > Oceanobacteraceae > Venatoribacter > Venatoribacter marinus. Next base: position 35,187 of record NZ_JAEDAH010000093.1, read on the forward strand.
CCTTTTTCATCACCGCAATTACAGGTGAACTTTCAGCAGGGCGCTGATGGCATTCTGGTCAACACCATCGATGCCGTATTTGTTGCCCCAGTAGCTGTACTCGATACCCACTTTCACCTTGGCGAAAGTTTTGCCGATCATTGGCGCCAGATCGTAAGTGATCTGTGGGTTAAAGTGCAGGTTCGCTTCGCTGTCGTCGGTTTCGGTTGAGTAATCGATGTAACCGTCGATGTTGAAGCTACCGGCAGACCAGCCGTAGGTCAGGGTCAGCTGGTAGTCATCTTCGATGTCGTCGTTCTGTGCGTAGTAAACAGTCGCGCTTGCGAAGTTCATGCCCGGGATTGCCAGGTCAGCACCAACACCGTACAGGTAGTTGTCGAAACCGCCGGAGCTGGATTCAACAGTGAACGCCAGGTTCACATTTTTAACTACGCCACCTTCCATGCTCGCCAGAGTGAACTTAGGAGAGAATTCGCTGTAGGTCGATGTGTAGCCATCATCACCAACGTGACGGTCCATAAAGTAGAACAGGCCGCCCCAGCTGTGGCCGGAAACGTGTTCCAGGGTGTAAGTGGTCAGGCTGTTGCCGTCGTCGAACTTAGGACCATCGACTTTATAGTCAGAACCGTACAGTACAGAAACGCTGTTGTCTGCCCAGAACTGTTCTGCCTGAGCGGTGGTTGCTGCTACGGTTGCTGCCGTCATAACGGCTACTGCCAGTAATTGCTTTTTCATGGGTTCTCTCCAAAGTGATGCAATTTCAATTTTAAGTGTTGTTTAATTAATGCACTCAAATTAGCAATTAATTCCATTTAAATCATTATTTAAATAATGATTTTTTCCTTATTTTTCTCTTTGTCATAATTGCCTTTTATTGCGCTTTTTTTTGGCAATAAAAGGCAGCTATTTATTTTAAATCATTGGTCGATATGGTTGGCCAATGGATTTTGGTGCGCTCATTTTTGTCTTAACAGCATCGGACGAAAGCCATACAAGAACAATGATGGTCGCCACGTAAGGTAGCATGGCCATAATATTTGGCGGTACCTCAAAACGGGTCCCTTGTAATACCAGGTGCATAATGCTGGCGAAGCCAAAAAGGTAAGCGCCAAGCAGAATACGTTCAGCTTTCCAGCTGGCAAAAACCACCAGTGCCAATGCAATCCAGCCACGGCCTGCAGACATTCCATCGCTCCACATCGGGGTGTACACCAATGACAGATACGCACCGGCCAGGCCGGTCATGGCACCACCAAACAGTACTGCCATAAAACGTACCTGATGCACATTAATGCCGATGGCGTTAGCGGCTTCCGGATTTTCACCAACCGCGCGGATTTTCAGACCAACGCGGGTAGCTTTAAATACCCAGTAGATTACGGCAAACAGTACCAGTGTCAGATATACCAGCGGATCGTGCTGAAACAGCACCTTGCCGATAACCGGTAGGTCGCTGAGGAATGGAATGTGAATTGTGGAAATACCTTCCAGGCCGATACCAACATAATTGGCACCAAGGAAAGCACTCAGACCCGCGCCGAAAATGGTCAGCGCCAGACCCGTTGCCACCTGATTGGCAGCCAGAGTTATGGATAAATAGCCGAACAGCAATGACATCAGCATGCCGGCGAAAATAGCGCAGAAAACAGCAAAGAAATAATTGTCGGTAACGGCAGCAACAATGAAGCCTGTCACAGCACCGACCAATAGCATGCCTTCCTGACCCAGATTCAGCACGCCGGATTTTTCACACACCATTTCACCCAGAGCAATCAGGATTAATGGCGTGCCGGTTTTCAGCGTGGCGTACATAATGTTAATGATTAATTCGAGTTCCATAATCAGGCCTGCGCGACAGCGGATTTTTTAATAACAATGCGATAGCTGATCAGCAGGTCAGCTGCCAGCAGGAAAAACAGCAACATGCCCTGGAACAGACCGGTCAGAGACTTTGGCAGGCTCATTTCGATCTGAATCATTTCGCCACCCATAAAGGTCAGCGCCAGCAGCATGCTGGCCAGCAGAATACCGACCGGCTGCATACGTCCGAGGAACACAACAATAATGGCGGCATAGCCATAGCCAGGTGAGAGTTGCGGGACCAGCTGACCAATCGGACCGGTAACTTCAGCCACGCCAGCAAAACCTGCCAGCGCACCACAGGTCAGTAGTGCAAACCAGGTCAGCGCTTTGCCGTTAAAGCCGGCGTATTGTGCGGCTTTGGCATCTTCACCCATAACCTGAATCTGATAACCAATCCAGCTGCGTGCCATCAGCGTCCAGATCACCACCATAAAGAACAGGGCGAACAGGATGGATACATTCAGGCGATAGTCTTCGCTGAACAGAGGCAGGATGGCAGCATCGGCAAACATCGCCGATTCCGGAAAGTTAAAGCCAGCCGGGTCTTTTAACGGACCATGCACAGCCCATAGCAGCGCATTGAGGGCGATGTAATTCAGCATGATGGTGGTCAGAATTTCGTTGGCGTTAAAGCGGGTTTTTAACCACGCAGCCAGTCCGCCCCAGAGCATGCCGCTGATGGTGCCGGCCAGCAGAATCGGTACCAATACCCAGCGGCTTTCGGCACCCAGGAACTGCAGTGCCATCCAGCTGCCGCCGAGAGCACCCATGAGGAACTGACCTTCAGCACCAATGTTCCAGATTTTAGCGCGATAGCAAAGGGTTAAGCCCATGGCACACAGCAGCAGCGGACCGACTTTTACGCCCAGCTCGGTCCAGCCATAGGTGTCCTGCAGCGGCGCGAGGAAAAAGGTATACAGTGCTTCCAGTGGATCGTGTCCGAGGAAGGCAAACAGCATAGCGCCACAAATCAGGGTGGCGATCAGTGCAATCAGGGGGGACAGATAGCCCATTACGCGGGAATCTGACTGACGTTTTTCCAGCTTAAGCATGGCTTACCTCCGTACCGGATCGGGCAGACTGGTCGAACTGGCCTGCCATCCACTGGCCCAGAGTTTCAATACTGACGTCATTGGTTGGTTTGAACGGGCTCAGTTTACCATCGCAGATGGCGCCGATGCGGTCGCAGATCTGGTAGAGCTCGTCGATGTCTTCGGATACAACAACAATGGCGGCACCCTGATCGCGCAGATTAATCAGTGCATGACGAATCAGAATGGCAGCGCCGATGTCGACGCCCCAGGTTGGGTGGGAACACACCAGCAACTTAGGATTCTGTTCAATTTCACGGCCGATAATAAACTTCTGCAGGTTACCGCCGGACAGGCTCTTCGCCTGTGCGTATTCGTCGGCACATTTAACGTTGTACTTATCAATCACTTTCAGAGCGAAGTCGCGTACCTTGCCGTAGTTGATCCAGCCTTTTTGCTTCATGTCGCAGTGGCTGGCACTGAGCAGGGCGTTATCGACCAGTGACATATTGGGTACCGCGCCACGGCCCAGACGTTCTTCCGGTACAAAGGCAAAGCCCTGACGGCGACGGCTGTCGGGGTCGAGTTGGGTAATGTCGTTGCCCAGCAGAGTAATGCTGCCGCTTTCACTATGTTCTTCGCCGGACATCAGGGCGCACAGTTCATCCTGGCCATTGCCGGCAACGCCAGCAATGCCAAGGATTTCGCCGGCTTTGATATCGAGGTTGAGGCTGTTGAGGTGCACACCAAACGGGTCTTCCGGGTGGAAGGTCAGATTGCTGATGCTCATGGCGGTGTCGCCGCCTTCAGCCTTCTGATAGTTCTGCGACAGCGGGGTGTCGTCCCCCACCATCATGCGCGCGATGTCTTCGCTGGTAACATCTTGCGGGTTGCAGCGGCCGGTAACGCGGCCGTTACGCAGCACGGTAGCGGCATTACACAGTTCGGTAACTTCATCCAGCTTGTGTGAGATAAACAGAATCGAACAGCCTTCGGCGGCGAGGGTTTTGAGTGTGCGGAACAGCTCACTGACTTCCTGTGGTGTGAGCACAGACGTTGGCTCGTCGAGAATCAGCAGTTTAATGTCCTGCAGCAGGCAGCGAACGATCTCTACGCGCTGCTGAGCACCGACCGACAGGGTATGAACGTAACGGTCAGGTTCCAGCGCCATGCCATAGTGGGTAGAAATTTCACGAATCCGGTTGCTGAGGGCTTCCATATCCTGGCTGTCTTCCGGTGGCAGGCTCAGGGCGATGTTCTCGGCGACGGTCAGGGTTTCAAACAGCGAAAAGTGCTGGAACACCATGCCAATACCCAGCTGGCGGGCGTGCGCTGGCCCCTGCATCTGGACGGATTCCCCTTGCCAGCGAATGCTGCCGCTGTCGGGCTTGATGACACCGTAAATAATCTTCATCAGGGTGCTTTTGCCGGCTCCGTTCTCGCCCAGCAGGGCGTGGGTTTCGCCGGGCTGCACCACCAGTTCGATATCGTCATTGGCCAGACAGCCTGGATACTCCTTGGTGATGCCCTTCAGATGAAGGCGCTCAGTTGGTTGTTGTAACGACACTCAGATTCCTCTAGATCATAAAAGCTGACCACTTGGTCGAATCATTAGCAATAAGCTTGCCATATGCAGATTCTGCACAGAACCATCCTTTTTCGTGTATGCTTGACCAGTTGGTCAGGAATTTGCAGTGGGTTGACTTACCAGGTTAACCAACCGTTATACCGCGCTGGACTGATGGGGGTAGCGAAGCCCCTCAGTAACCGCCGCGACGGCAGACAAACAGGTGTAAGCGTGATTCGATTTAACTTAAACGGTCGCTGGATTGAAAGTTCAGAAATTGATCCAAATTGTACCATTCTGAAATTTTTGCGCACCAATCTGAAGCAGGTCGATGTCAAGGAAGGGTGTGCGGCCGGAGACTGTGGTGCTTGCACCATTATGCTGGGACAAATGACAGAGCACGGTATTGAGTACCAGACCCTCAATGCCTGCATTGCTCTGATGGCGAATGTACATGATCGCTACCTGCTGACCTCTTCGGGTATTGGTCGCGCGGGTAAACTGCATCCGGCGCAGCAGGCGCTGGTGGATTGCCACGGTTCACAGTGCGGCTTCTGTACTCCTGGCTTCGTGATGTCGATGGCCAATCTGCAGCAGAATGCCTGCAAGGCACCGGGCCATATCCCTGATGTGGCCGAAATCCATGAGGCGCTCTCCGGTAACCTGTGTCGCTGCACCGGTTATCGCCCGATTATTGAAGCGGCGCAGCGCATGCACGAGCTGCCGCAACAGAACCTTGAATATATCTCACTGCGCAGTGGCGTGCAGAGCTTTGACCCACGTGACGCTGAGCAGCCTTTGCTGGAAGCAAACGGTCGTCGCCTGTTTATGCCGGAAAGCGAAGCGCAGCTGAAAGCCTTGCTGGCGCTTTATCCGCATGCCCGACTCTGGGCTGGTGGTACCGATGCCGGTCTTGAGATCACACAGCGTTTCACTCAGTTCGATACCATTATCTGTGTGAATCGCGTTGCAGAACTGACCCGGTGTTCGGAGCCGGGCCAGGATGCAGACGACCAGCTGTGGCTGGGCGCCTGTGTCACCTTCAGTCAGGCAGAGAAGCTGCTGGCTGAGTCTTTTCCTTCGTTTGCCCAGCTGTTGCACCGGATTGGTTCACGCCAGATCCGGAATATGGGCACTTTGGGTGGGAATATTGCCAATGCGTCTCCGATTGGTGATACCCCACCTGTCTTTTTTGCGTTGGACGCAATACTGGAAATAGACGGAATTCATGGTCACCGAGAAGTGGCCATCGGTGATTTTTATCTGGGCTATAAACAGACCGTACTGCAGCCGGGTGAATACCTGCGCGCGGTGCGTATTCCTAAGCTCAAAGCCACGGAACATCTGTGGTTGCACAAAGTCAGTAAGCGTTACGACGATGATATTTCGGCGGTAATGTTTGCTCTTTACCTGTCGGTTGAAGGTGGTGTTATCAGCTCTGCACGACTGGCGTGTGGCGGTATGGCGGCAACACCAAAACTGGCAGAAAAAACCAATGCTGCGTTGAGCGGCAAGCATTTTGCTGTGAGTTCATTTGAACAGGCGGCTGCATTTATTGATCAGGACTACCAACCGATCAGTGACGTCAGGGCGAGTGATCAGTACCGGCTACAGGTAACCCGTAACCTGCTGATAAAAGCGTTCCACGATATGACGACCGCACAGGGAGATGCAGCATGACCTTTACTTCATCCCGTGTAACCCCATGGGCCGAACGCCGCCAGCGTCCGGCGAAAGGTAAATCCGGAAAGGAATTAGCACATGAAAGCGCCGAAAAACACGTACTCGGAACCGCAGTCTATATCGACGATATGCCAGAACTGGCAGGCACGCTCCATGCCGTCGTCGGTAAGAGTTCCATCAGCTGTGGCCTCATCACAAAGCTGGACCTCGCTGCTGTGTGGGCGTCGCCCGGCGTGGTGGACGTCGTTACACTAGACGATGTACCCGGTGAAACAGACATCGGCCCGGTTTATAAGGGCGATCTGATTTTTGCCGACGGCCGTGTCGATTTTCATGGTCAGCCTTTATTTGCGGTAGTTGCTGAAAGCTTTGATCAGGCGAAGCGCGCTGCACTCCAGGCTCAGGTTGAATACCAGCAGGAAGAGCCGATTCTCAGTGTTGAACAGGCACTGCAGCAGAATTCATTTGTTAACCCTGCCCATACTATGCAGAAAGGTGATGCGGTCAGCGCGCTGGCAAGTGCGCCGCGTCAGCTGCATGGCCAGCTGTATGTACGTGGTCAGGAACAGTTTTATCTGGAAACCCAGATCAGCTACGCCATTCCCGGCGAAGATGACGGCATGCAGGTGTACTGTTCGACGCAGCATCCGTCGGAAGTACAGAAGCTGGTAGCCGAGGTGCTGGATATTCCGCTGAGCCTGGTGACTGTTGAAGTTCGCCGTATGGGGGGTGGCTTCGGTGGCAAGGAAACTCAGGCGGCTCCGTGGGCCTGTATCGCCGCCGTGTGCGCTAACCGTTTGCAGCGTCCGGTAAAAATGCGTCTCGATCGTCAGGACGATATGGTACTTACCGGTAAGCGTCATGATTTTCTTAATCGCTATCAGTTAGGCATTAACGACGACGGCAAAATTCTGGCGGCCGATATTGAACTGGCAGGTTTCTGCGGATATACCGCCGACTTGTCCGATGCCATTGTCGACCGCGCTATGTTCCATGTGGATAACGCCTACAACCTGCATGACACCCGGGTAATTGGCCACCGTTGCCGAACCAATACGGTATCCAATACGGCTTTCCGTGGTTTTGGCGGCCCGCAGGGGATGATTTTCGCTGAGTGCATGCTCGATGATATTGCCCGTGCCGTGGGCAAAGACCCGCTGGACGTGCGTAAGCTCAATTTGTATCAGGATGGCGACAGCACCCACTACGGTCAGCCGATCGAAAACTATATCCTGCCGGAAATTATCGACACCCTCGAAGCCGACTGTGATTACCGTCAGCGTCGCGCAGAGATTACTGAATTGAATCGCACCAATCCGTGGAAAAAACGCGGTCTGGCATTAACGCCGGTACGCTTTGGTATTTCCTTTACCCTGCAATTTCTTAATCAGGCCGGTGCACTGGTGCATGTGTATACAGACGGTTCAGTACACCTGAGCCATGGCGGCACCGAAATGGGGCAGGGCCTGTACACCAAGGTGGCGCAGGTGGTGGCCAACGAATTTAATATCGACATCGATATGGTGCGGGTGGCGGCCACGACGACCGATAAAGTGCCGAATACTTCGCCAACTGCGGCGTCTTCCGGTTCCGACCTGAATGGTAAAGCTGCACAGAATGCCTGCCAGATTATTAAATCGCGGCTGGTAGTGTTTGCTGAGCAGCATTTCGGCGTGAATGCTTCCGATGTGCGCTTTGATAATAACCATGTGGTGATTACGAAAGACGGCGCTGAGCAGTGGCTGGCCTTTTCCGACTTTGTGGATCTGGCTTACCGCAACCGCATATCGTTGTCGGCGGCGGGTTTTTACAGCACGCCGAAAATTCATTACGACCGCGATACTGCCAGTGGTCGTCCGTTCTTCTATTACGCCATGGGCGCCGCCTGTGCCGAGGTAGAAATCGACACCCTGACCGGCGAATACAAGGTACTGCGTACCGACATTCTGCATGACGTAGGTACCTCGCTGAATCCGGCTATTGATATCGGCCAGATCGAAGGCGGCTTTGTGCAGGGTATGGGCTGGCTGACCACGGAAGAACTGCTGTGGGATGGTCAGGGCCGTTTGTCTTCTGCGTCGGCCGCAACCTATAAAATTCCGACTTCGGTTGATGTGCCGGAGCATTTCTCTGTGCGCCTGTTTGGCCGTCCGAATGCCGAAGAAACCATCTATCATTCCAAAGCGGTGGGCGAACCACCACTGATGCACGGTATCGCCGTGTGGTGTGCGTTGCGTGATGCGGTGGCCAGTGTGGCGGATTATAAAGTCAGCCCGCAGCTGGATACCCCTGCCACACCAGAGCGGGTGCTGAATGCCGTAATGGCTATGCAGTCGCTGCAGGCAGGAGGCTGAGATGAAATTCTCGCGCTGGTTTGATGCCATTCAGTTGTGCGAACAGAAAGGTGAGTCGTATGTGATTGCCACCGTGATGGGCAGTGCTGGCTCAGTGCCGCGTGACCCGGGTGCGAAAATGGTGATCACTGCCGACGATCAGTTCGATACCGTCGGTGGTGGCCAGCTGGAGTTTCAGCTGGTGAATAAAGCGCGTGAATTACTGCTGCACAACCGTGCTCAGGCCGGCATGTTGCATCGCTTCGAAAATATGCCGTTGGCCGCCAAAGCCGGGCAGTGTTGTGGCGGCAGCGTAACCGTCTTGCTGGAAGCCTTTATTAAAGTCAGTTGTCCGCTGGTGGTGTTCGGTGCCGGTCATGTGGCCAAAGCGCTGATGCAGATTCTCGGCGGCTTACCGCGCCAGGTTATCTGGGTGGATAATCGTGCCGAACAGTTTCCGGCAGAAGATGAACTGGCCGCCAATATTCGCTGTCAGTTGCTGGAAAATCCGGTCAGTATTATTGAACAGCTGCCTGCGGGCAGCGAGCTGTTGATTGTGACTCACAACCATCAGCTGGATTACGAATTACTGCAGCAGGCGCTGCGCCGCGATGATTTCGCTTTTGTTGGTTGTATTGGTTCAGCCACCAAAAATGAACGCTTCCGCATGCGTCTGCAGCACGAAGGCTATGGCGAGGACGAATTAGCGCGTCTCACTATGCCGGTTGGCCTGCCGCAGGTGGCAGGAAAATTACCCATGGAGGTTGCCGTCTCCATTGCAGCTCAGCTGCTGTCTTATCCGTCAGTTCAGGACGGCCCGGCAACGTCGGCTGCGGACGCCAGTGCAGCAAACCGAAAGGGCCTTAATTGGCGACAAATCAAAGAAACCCTTCAGGCGTCGGCTGACTCCACTGAACCAGCGCCGGCGTCTGATGCAGCACACGAGTAAAAATATGCACAGCAATCAACAGCATCCGTATACCGAATGGGTCGATCTGGCGAGCCGCAAACTGGGCGGCCAGGTATTATCCTGCAGCGATGACTTTTTCGCGGAAATGGAAAACCTGATTAAACCAGCCGAGCCGGTATTTATTCACGATAAGTACACAGACCGTGGTAAGTGGATGGACGGTTGGGAAAGCCGCCGTAAGCGCGTGGTCGGTTACGACTGGGCCATCCTTAAACTGGGATGTCAGGGCCGCATTAAAGGCTTTAACGTAAACACCATGCACTTTGCCGGTAACGCACCGAAGCAGGTATCCATTGAAGCCTGCAACAGCCGCACGGCGCCGGATGAAAATACCCAGTGGACAACCATTGTCAGCCAGCAGGATGTGCAGCCAACCAGCAATAATTTTATTGATTGTGAATCGGACGGTGTGTGGACGCATCTGCGCCTGAACAGCTTTCCGGATGGCGGTATTGCCCGTCTGCGTGTATACGGTGAAGCCGTGATGGACACGGACTGGTTCCTGCCAGGTGAACCTGTAGATCTGGCATTTGTGAAAAACGGTGCGCGTCCGGTTGAATGCAGCGATATGTTTTTCAGCTCCATGACCAACCTGATTATGCCGGACCGCGGTATTAACATGGGTGATGGCTGGGAGACCAAACGCCGTCGTGGTGGCCGTGAGTGTGACTGGATTATCGTCAAACTGGCAGGCACAGGTACGGTTAAAAAAGTGGTGGTGGATACTGCACACTTTAAAGGTAACTACCCGGATGGTTTTTCGCTGCTGGGTATTTCCATGCCGGAAGGTCAGCACCCGGGTGAAAACGCCGACTGGCAACCGATTATTGAGCGCCAGAAGCTGACGGCGGATGCCGAGCATTTCTATAAAGACGAAGTGATCAGCGGCGAACAGACATTTACCCACATTAAACTGAATATGTATCCGGATGGTGGTATCAGCCGTCTGCGCGTATTCGGTTTTCTGGCGGCAGAATAAGGGGCGGTAAATGGCCATGACTCTGACAGAACTGAACGAGCTGCCTGCAGAGCAGGCTGCGGCAACCTTTACCAGCTGCTGCGCTGCCAGCCGCTGGGTGGAGGGCATGGTAAATGCTCGCCCTTACGCATCGGTCGATTCGTTGCTGCAAACCGCCCACGATATCTGGCAAACCATGGATGAGGCGAATCTGCTGGAAGCCTTTACCGCGCATCCGAAAATCGGTGATGTCGATTCGCTGCGCGCTAAGTATGCCAATACCAAAGCGATTGCCGCCAACGAACAGAGCGGGGCTAATGCCGCCAGCGAAGATGTGTTACTGGGGCTGGCCGCCGGCAATACGGCTTACGAAGAAAAATTTGGTTTTATTTTCATCGTCTTTGCCACCGGCAAAAGTGCGGCAGAAATGCTGGACCTGCTCAATGCACGATTGCCTAACAGCCGTGCGCAGGAGCTGCAGAATGCCGCCGATAATCAGATGATGATTACCGATCTGCGCATTAAGAAAATATTAGGTTTGGCTGCGTAAGGAACAGAACAATGAGAAGTGTCATCACAACCCATATTCTTGATACCCACTCCGGCCGACCTGCAGTGGATGTTGAAGTGCGTTTATTTAAATCCGCGAGTGCTGATGTTAGCGCGCCGGACTGGCAGCCAATGGCCAGTGCCAGAACCAATGACGATGGCCGTATTATCGACTGGCTGGGCGACCGTCAGCGCGAGGCGGGTTTATACAAACTGGAGTTTGCCACCGGTGCCTATTACGCCGCACAGGGGTTAAGCACGCTTTATCCACAGGTGGATATTCTGTTCGAAATTAACGCCCCGCAGGAGCATTACCATGTGCCGCTACTGCTGGCGGCAAACGGCTACTCCACTTACCGGGGTTCCTGATATGCAGCTGACGTTAAAGCCAGAAGTGCTGAGTGCAGAAAGTTTTGCTCCCTTCGGTGAACTGGTCAGCGTGCGCGGCAAGCCGATTATGATTAATAACGGCACCACCGAGCGTTATCACAACCTGGGGCAGGTGACGCTGGGCAATAGCGAGCAGATGGGGCAGGGAATACTAAGTATTTTCCGTGCGCAACCCCGTACGCTGCCGATGACCATCAATATGATGGAGCGTCATCCATTGGGCAGTCAGGCTTTTCTGCCTTCTTCTGCCGAGCCGTATCTGGTGCTGGTGTGTCTCAGCCATCAGGTGAATGGCGAAGAGCAACCTGATCCGAACAGCCTGAAGCTGTTTCTCGCCAGCGGCGATGAGGGCGTGAATTATAAAGCCAATTGCTGGCATCACCCGCTGCTGGCGTTGAATCAGGTGTCTGATTTCTGGATTGTCGATCGTATCGGTCCCGGTAATAACCTTGAAGAATTCTTTTTTCCCGACGACTGGGAAATTGTCATCGATTTGTGAGAACCCTTATGAAATACCAGGCTGTCCGTGGGCGCCTGCTGCACTTTATTGCACAGGATAAACCGGAATACTTTAACGATGGTCTGCTGGTAACGGATGCAGACTCCGGCACTGTGGTGGCTTGTGGCGAGGCTGCAGCGTTGCTCGACCAGTACCCGGATATCAGCGTTACTCAGTATGATAATGCGCTGATTATGCCGGGCCTGATTGACACCCATATCCATTATCCACAGGTGGATGTAATTGCTTCCTACGGCGAGCAATTACTCGATTGGCTGAATAACTACACCTTTCCGACTGAGGTCAATTTTGCCGATCCGGCGGTGGCCACTGACGCGGCAGAGTTCTTCCTTAATGAATTGCTGAAAAACGGCACCACCACCGCACTGGTGTTCGGCACTGTGCATAAAGGCTCGGTGGACGCTTTCTTCAATGTCAGTGAAAAGCTCAATACCCGTATGATCTGCGGCAAGGTGATGATGAACCGTCATGCCCCGCAAGCGCTGTGCGACAGCGTTGAAAGTTCGGTGGCCGATACGCAGGAACTGATTGATCGCTGGCACGGTAATGGCCGCCAGCTCTACGCCATTACGCCGCGCTTTGCCATTACCTCAACGGAAGAACAACTGGTGGCGGCAGGACAGTTACTGGCTGATAACCCGGGTGTGTATATGCAAACGCATCTGGCGGAAAATCTGGATGAAATTGCTTTTGTGCGCGAGCTGTTCCCACAGCGTAAAAGTTATCTGGATGTATACGATCATTATGGTCTGCTGGGTGAGCGCAGTGTTTTTGCCCACTGTGTTCATCTGGACGATGAAGACTATCAGCGCATGAATGAAACCGGCAGTAAGATTTCGTTCTGCCCGACTTCTAACCTGTTCCTCGGCAGTGGTTTGTTTAAGCTGGATAATCAGCCGTATCCGGTTGAGGTCAGTGTGGCAACGGATGTTGGTGGTGGTACCAGTTTTTCCATGCTGCAGACCATGAACGAAGCCTACAAAATCTGTCAGCTGCAGGGCAGTAAATTATCGCCACTGCGTGCCTTCTATATGATGACACTGGGTAATGCCAAAGCGCTGTCGCTGGACGATAAAATCGGTAACTTCGAAGCCGGCAAAGAAGCTGACTTTGTGGTGTTTGACCTGGCAGGTACTGATCTTATGGCACGCCGTCAGTCGATCTGTAAGTCACTGGATGAGACGCTGTTCAGCCTGATGATTCTGGGTGACGACCGTGCGGTTGCGGAAACCTGGGTAGCGGCAAACAAGGTCTGGAGTAAAGAGGAGAGCCATTAATGGAAGGTTACATCTTTGACTGGCTGAATCTGTTTTTGCGCTGGTTTCATGTGCTGGCTGGCATCGCCTGGATTGGCGCATCCTTTTATTTTGTCTGGCTTGATCTGAGTCTGGAGAAACCCAGCGAAGAAAATGAAGCCCGTGGCATTAAAGGCCAGCTGTCTGCCATTCACGGTGGTGGCTTCTATGAAGTGGTGAAGTACAAGCTCGGACCACAGGTCATGCCTGCTAACCTGCACTGGTTTAAATGGGAGGCCTACACCACCTGGTTGACCGGCTTTTCACTGCTGGCGGTTATGTACTATTGGGGTGCGCAGCAATTTCTGATTGATCCGGCAAAAGTGGCATTTTCACAGGCGGGCGCGATTGGTAGCAGTCTGCTGTTTCTTGCTGCAGGTTTTGCCGTGTACGAGTTGCTGGTTAAGAGCCCGCTGCGCAACAGCAATAAAGGTTTTGCTGCTGTGCTGTTTGTGTTTCTGGTCTTTATGGCCTGGCTGGCAGACCAGTTATTCGCTGATCGTGCGGCCTATATCCATGTCGGCGCTTTAATCGGCTCGATCATGGCGGGCAATGTGTTCTTCGGCATTATGCCGTCGCAGCGTGAACTGGTACGCGCAGTAACTGCCGGTGAAACCCCGGATGCCCGTTACGCCATGCTGGCCAAGCTGCGCTCGACCCACAACAACTACCTGACGCTGCCGCTGGTCTTTATCATGATCAGCAATCATTACCCGATGACCTACGGCCACGATCATGCCTGGCTGCTACTGGCGGTGATTGCCGTGATTACCGGGCTGGTGCGTCATTTCCTCAACCTGAAAACTCAGGGGGCGGGAACTAAGCCGGGTTATTTAATTGCTGCCTTTATCCTGACCATCGCACTGGCAAGCTGGATGGCGCCCAAGCCGGTGGCAACAACTGGTAATGTGATCAACGCTGATCAGGCGCTGCATATCACCCACCTGCGTTGCGCCGAGTGCCATGCCGCGGCTCCGAGCAGCGATATGTTTAAAACGCCCCCGGCAGGGATCATCCTCGAATCTGAAGCACAGCTGCTGCAGTACAAAGATCGCATGATCAGTGCCTTACAAACCAGCTATATGCCGCTGGGTAATATCACTGCCATGACCGATGATGAGCGTGCTCAACTGTTGGGATGGTTGCAGGCGCAGAAATAAATAGGTTGTCTGGTGCGCAGTGCGCACCCTACCTTGGTATTTTGTGTATATCGTAGGGTGGACACTGCCCACCATCGGGTATAAAAAAGCCGCTGGTATCAGCCACTGCTGTCCCACAGTTTTAAAGGTATCTGTTTTCTATAAACGACTTTTAAATCCGCAGTGCCTATTGCCTACCAGGGGAACTTACCGAGCGTCGGACCGCCCCTGGCCGGCAGGGCCGACCCCAGCTTTTCGCTCCTGAAGCGTTACCC
>NZ_JAEDAH010000094.1:0-9799 GCF_020320395.1 Thalassolituus marinus
GCGATAGGGGCGGTCCGACGTTTCGGAAGGCCCCTCTATGAGGACAAGGGGCCTGGAATATCTCACAAAAGTTCAAATAAAAATCTGTGGGACAGCAGTGGCCCAGCGGTTAAACTCCATTTACTGAGTTAATGCCATCAGCGCCTGTTGCTGATCACTATTAATGCCCGCCCGCGACAATCCCTGAACAATAGCATTACGCACCAGCGCCGACGGTTCGTTCTGTGCCTGCGAATATAACTGCGAATAGCGCCCTGAATCGCGACTCAACACCACCGCAGCAGCGTAACGTTCCTTTTCACTGCCTGTTGTCAGCTTGCTGCTGATAGCATCACTGACATCATCACTTAACTGATTCAGGCCTGCGTTACCGGCGGAGAAAATAGCAGCAGATGCATTATCCGCCTGTAACTCGCTCAGCAGTGTGGCGCTGAGGTTATTCATGGTGACACTGACATCCTCGCCCTGTGCTGCCATCTGGCGGGCAACGCTGCCCATATTAATCAGAGCATTGTCGCGAATATTATCCGGCTCTGCAGCGGAGTCTGCTAACAGCGCCAGCGAGTCATAGGCATACTGACTGACCTGCTCATAACCAGCCACCGCAACCATCACCCGTACGCGATTAAGATCATTGGCGGCACTGCCTCCAGGCAAACCGGATAACAGGTCAAGCAGGTAAGCCTCCGTCTGTGGCGTTTTGATCAAGCCGAGGGCAAAAATGATATCGCGATTGGTCTGATCGGACTGTTGTTGCATATCCAGCGCCAGATCGTAAACACTGATATTTTCCATCAACCAGTTGGCCGCCTGTTTTAACTCGGCGACATTGTGTGTCTCATTAAAATCGTCAAACGCCTGCCACATACTCTGTTCATCAACAATATCACCACCTTGCTGTGGCTGCAGATTCTGCACCTGCCACTGGTGATGGCTATTGCTGTCAGCAGTGAGCTGAAACTGATCGGCTGACAGATAATTGTCGGTGCGCTCTGCGTTGACGACAAAGCGGATAAAGCCCTGCTCACCGCTCAGTGTCAGCGCCTGAATTTCATCGGCACTCATCATGCGTGGTAAACACTGATCGTCCAGCTCAACCTGCCACTTTGGCTGAAGACTGTCAGACGCCTGCTGAGCACCGGGTGCCGACACAGTACGCTGCCAGCGATCATCCTGTTTACGGTAGCGATATAAACGCTGCAAGCCATCGTAGGCGTAGCGGTACACTTCGTCCTCTGCACCCACCGATAAATTTTTAATCACCTGCGCCAGCACTTTCATCGGGTGCTGTTGCATCAGCCCGAGGTCATTAAAAGCCACAAAGGCCATCGGCAGACCTTCACTGCTGCGCAGCATAAAGGCAACGTCATCAATTCGTTGTATTGCACCACTTTGCTCTGCAATCTGAATATCCGTTGCCTTACCCGCCAGCCGGCTTCCCCCTAATGGCTGCAACTGGAAACGAAAAGTCAGCAGAGAGTCATACAGATTTTTTTGCCCGGCCGATGAGCGCACATTGGCACTGACCTGATAAGCACGCTGCTGCTCGGTCCCCTTATGCAGACACTGACTGCCGCTGACAGTGGCGTCGTTAACCGATACCTGTTGTGGTGCTACCGTTGGCAGACTGCTGAGATAAAGCCAGAAAGCGGTAAAGGCAAGGATCGCCAGTATTACCAGTGCAATGGCTGATCGAATAAATAAACGCATGCTCTTCCCTGAAGAAGCAGAAATAAAATAACGGGCCGGCAATAATGCCGGCCCGTATTCCCAGAATTACCCTGAGTTCTTACCCGTATCAGATGGAAACCGGCGTCGCTGTTTCGCGATCAAAGATCTCATCCGTTTGTGAATGTCCCTGCCATTCAATATCGGCTTCATCGCCAAAGGCGTTGGTTTCAATACCGAGTACACGCAGGAAAGTATCCACATAGCCATGGCCCGACGACAGCTCGCTGCGCAGCTGCTCCTGACGGTAAAGTTCATAACCACTCTCCGCCTGACGCAGGCCTTCATCGACACGATAAGGCATTACCACATCCAGAACATGCAGTTTGAATTCAGCACCCAGCTGCAGCAGGTCCGGAATAAAACTGAAAATACTGGTAACGCGGATATAAGCTTCTGACGACAGCCACAGATCCATTTCCGGTTTTACTTCCAGAGCGGTCTGGGTTGAATACTGCTTACCGTCGACCATTAATGCCGGCATGCTGCGATCGATAACTGATGTCAGCGTTGTTTCAGCGCCCAGCGTGGTACCAACGGTGCCGTAAATACGGAACGGAATCAGTTCATAAACAGAAACCTGCATAATGCCCAGATCGACACCTGCCAGGTTATGCAGCGCCGGATCGAACATACGGGTAGACACCTGTACGGTAATACTCGGGTCCATATTCAGACCGGCAGTGGCTACCACGCCATCATCGGCACAATAAGCATCCGCAGAAAAATCAAACAGTACGGTATCGGCAACGCTTGGTATAAAGGATGCCCCACCCGCCGGAACAGCGTCAGAAATAGCAGAGATAACCGCATCCCCTGCAGCATCGACTCCCATCGCCGCCAGCGATGCAGGGTCCGGAACCACACCGAACAAGCCATCAAAGGCATCCAGCGTGCACATAATCGGAGTAAAGATCACTTCTGTACGCAGCTGTGGTGCCTGTTCGTCAGTAAGCTGAATACCGCCGGCTGAAGCCGATTGCTGAGCTGCATCGTGCTGTTCAGATACCTGCGCATTCAGTAACGCTTCGCCCTGACTACCGTCAAACTGACCAATACACAGTGGGCCGACACCGTTAAATGAATCCGCGCACGGTTCGTAACAAAGGCCAGCTTCGTTCACCATACCGTCGGCGCAGGTCATCACCTGCAGGTCCTGGGTAAAGCTGTCTTTCGCTACCCATTTTGCCCAGCTGGCACACACTGCGCCCATATCGGTAAAGCCCTGCGGACACTGCTGCCAGCATACACCCAGCACTGAGTCGTAGCCTTGCGGACACTGTTGTGCGCAAAGCCCCAGGCCAGCATCGTAGCCGTCAGCACAGGTATCCGGAATCGTGCCCACACCACGGTTGTAACTCCAGCTGAACCAGGTGCTTTCCAGATCGGTTTTTAATCCCAATGCGGAGTCTTTCAGGCTTTGCAGAATATCCGCACCCACCGACAGAAACTGTGTACCGCCATCATTACCCGTCGTCATATCCAGCTGCAGCGGATACAACGCACCGTCGCTTTCACTGGCAGGTACCGAAAGGTTGTCACTGGCCGCATAAACCTGTGCCGATAAGGCAAAGCATAGCGCGACGAGTATCCTGATTGTGGCCATATAACTCTCCATATTATTCAGGGGCGACTGCTCCCTGTTGTGTTAATCAGCAATAAGCTGATTTTCCCCCGTAAACTGACGTTGCTGCTGATACTCACCGGCATAAGCCAACGATTACGGCACTAACGACCAGCGCTGATTGGCACCACCCCAGTTCCACCAGGTGCCGACGTTGTCACCGGCGGCGCTGCCATATCCATCCACCACCTGTGATGGCAGCGTTCGCATAGCCAGCACACCCTCGGCATTCAGAACAAACTGCTGGGCAGCACTGCCATTGCAGGTGTGCAGCTGAATATTGGCGCCGTTACCGAATGCGTTGCTGTTATCCAGACAAAAGCGCGGATCGTTTTTGCTGCGTACCAGCCCGGTGGAGTCGTCGTAGTGCCACTGCTGCCAGTCAGCTCCTGAGCATGTCCACTGCAGAACATTGGTACCATCGGCCATAGTGCCGCCTTTAATATCCAGACACAGACCAGAGGCCTGATTCTGCACAGCGCTCCAGCTGACCGTCGCAGCAGCACTGTTCTGCGGTGCGTAAATCACCCCGATTTTGTCCAGCTCACTGCCTGCGCGACCATGAAAACCAACAATCTGCCAGCCGTCTGGCGCAGTAAATGTTGTGCAGTCTGAGGTGGTGGAACCACCCGCAATTGAGCGGCCATTGGAAGTGGTGAATTTGCTGTAGAAAATTCGCGTGTGCCCGTCTTTCTTAGCGGCGCAAACATCCATTTTTGTCAGGTATTCACCATTGTTGAGTGTCAGCGTTTGTTCGCTACCGCCAGTACCGCCGTGAGAAAAACGGAACCCCTGACTAAGCGTAATTGCCACCTGATCGACACGGGAACCTGCGCGCAGACTGACTGTTTTCGTCAGCGGGTTTTCCGGCAGCAGTGAAACATCATTAAACGCTGTGCCATGTGGACCACCGAAGGGATCAGACAGCTGACGGTCGCTGCGGGTGGTGTAGGTGAAGTCGGCCTGTAACGGCGGGTGATCTGATAATTTCAGGCCATCGGTTGTGACGTCGTCCTGACGAATATCGTACAGGGTCGCATCCAGCTGAATATAGCCGTTACTGCGATACAGAATTTTATCCACAATTTCGCAGTTGGCATCAGTAACTTTCGGGTCGCAGGTTAGTGCGCTGGCACCGCTGGCTGGTACATCGCCATTACGGGTTAATTCAATCCAGGCATCATCGAAACCACGATTGAGTAATTCCCACATATTGTCGCCACCGCGTGTATAACGAGTGTTGGTATCACCCATTACAATCACTGCGTTACCAGCAGAATTTTCTTCAATAAAATTCGCTAACTGCAGGATATTTTTGCGGCGGGCATCAAGGTCGGCATCTTCCACCTGCGCCTGGGTATGCAGGTTATAAATATCCACATATACACCTTCCGCCAGGCGTGTACGCGCCAGGGTAAATCCTTTTGGGGTTAAGCAGTCGACACCGTTACAGTTATCCCAGCTTACCCGTTCCCAGTCGGTGTACGGGAAACGGCTCATGGTATTTAAGCCACTACCAATACCCATACCACCTGTGGTTGCAGAACGATAAGGATGGTCGTTACAGGTATCGTAGAGTGCAGCGTGATAATTAAAATCTTCCTGAACGTTAACGACATCGAACTCATTAACGTAGCAACTGATCTGTTCGGTGGCTGCCTGACGATCAGACTCGGCACTGGAAAAAACCTCCAGCAAACCTGCCACGTTGTAGGTCAGCGTAGTGAAAGAGCCGCTTTCGGCCATAGCATTAGGAGCCACCAGTGCACTGAGCACGGCGGCAACTGTCAGTGATTTCATATCCCGACCTGCCCGATTGTGTGGTGAGTATTTATTGTTATTAATTGCCTAAAGCATTTAGGTACTTTTGTACCATAAACAATATGACAGAATGAGGACTATGCAAGCCAGCCGGGATGGCAAATCGGGCCAGTTAAAGAGACTGCGGGAACGGGAGCCGACGCTCCGATGGGAATGGCTTAGCGCGCCTGGGCCAGCACAATGCGTTGTCCGGCCGGAATGGTCTGCACCTCGCCACGAGACTGTGCCCGCACTTCACCTTCGAGTACCTGCAGCATCACACTTTCGTGGTTCAGGCGCAGAGTAAAGGCTGAGACGTCAGAACGCAGACGCAGGGTACCTGCCTGGGCCCAGAACGGACGATTCACTTCCGGCGCTACCACAACCTGAATACTGCCACTGGTGAGCTGTATACGACGTTGCTGATCGCTGTAACGGACTGCCAGGGAGGAGTTTTCCTGCAGATGGACTTCTGAGCCATCATCAAGGCGCAGGTTCCTTTCTTCACCCGCAGCGGTGGTATAGGTCACCACATCACCAGCCTGAGCGTTATTTTCCGGCGCAATAAACAGATACACCGCAGAAGGAATCGCCAGCAGCAGCGTCAGCGCAATCCACAATACGCGCGTGTTTCCGATTGCGGGAGCTGTCTGTTGATGTGCCATTAAATCCTCCTGCCTGCGGGCAATGAATATCAGCCGGGTAGACTACACACAGTAGCAGGTGCGTTTCTGTGATGGCATCCGACCTTTTGCCAGTGAATATTTTTCACAAATACGAAAACAGGATGATCGCAACGGCCGCCACGATGAGCCCTGATGCACGACCCTTGCTGCAGATCATGGCTGCGACACCCTGTCGCATCGCCGCCGCACGCCCAAGCCTATATCCTCCGCGCCAGTTGTATATTCTCAAGGAATCCGTCATGTCCGGTCTGACCCGTCATACCCTGGCCACAGCCATCACTGTCACTTCCGTGCTGTCTGCTGCAGCTTATGCCGACACAAGCGCCACCGCGCTGGAACCAGTTGTCGTAGTCGCACCAGCCACATCCGACGTACTGACTGTCAGTACTGATCCCAGGGCGCCACGCCAGCCAATTCCTGCCCACGATGGCGCGGATCTGCTGAAAAACATTCCGGGCTTCTCAGTCATTCGTAAAGGCGGCACCGACGGTGACCCGGTCTTCCGCGGTATGGCCGCCTCACGCCTGAATATTCTGCTCGATGGCGAAATGATTCTCGGTGGCTGCGGTATGCGTATGGACCCGCCCACCGCCTACGTATTTCCCGAAGCCTATGACGAAGTGGTAGTACTTAAAGGCCCGCAAAGTGTGAAATACGGTGCCGGCAGTAGCGCCGGTGTGGTGTTGTTTGAACGCGACGCTCCGGATTTCAGCGCCTCAGCGGTGCATGGCGATGTCAGCCTGCTGGCCGGCAGCGCCGACCGCAACGATCAGGTGGCGCAGATTGAAGCGGGCAGTGAACTCGGTTACGTACGCCTTAACGGCACCCGCTCCGACGCCAATAATTACGAAGACGGCGACGGCAATGAAGTGCATTCAGCCTATACCCGCTGGAGCACCAACGCTGCCGTTGGCTGGACACCATCCTCCGACACCCGTATTGAACTGAGCGGTGCCCGCAGCGACGGCGAAGCACGTTACGGCGACCGCACGATGGATGGTGTGGCTTTCGATCGCAGCAATGCGGGCTTGAGCTTCGAGCAAACCAACATTTCGCCACTGGTTAACAAGGTAGAAGGCCGCATTTATCGCAACTACGTTGACCACGTGATGGATAACTACAGCCTGCGTGACGTCAGTGGCATGTATATGGTGTCCAACCCGGATCGTGAAACCAAAGGCGCAGCACTGGCTGCGACACTGGATATCGCCGAGCGTACCCAGCTGGACATTGGTATCGACGCTCAGCGTAACGATCACTCACTGCGTAAAGCCGGCGACAAGATGGAGCCGAATATCGACAGCCTGACTCGCGTTGATGATATGCGCTTCGAAAGCAATGGTGTGTATGCCGAGCTGGATCACCAGTACACCGCGGGCAGCAGCGTACACATGGGCCTGCGTGTTAACAAAGATGAAGCTGAAGATCTGCGTAGCGGTAAAGACACCAGCGGCATGACCGACCGTAATACCCTGACCAGCGCCTTTCTGCGTTACGAACATCAGCTCGACAGCGTACATCGCCTGTATGCCGGCCTTGGGCACGCCGAGCGCGCTGCCGACTACTGGGAGCGTTCTAAGCTGCCGGCTGCCAGCGTCAATATGATGGGCATGCGCGTCGAAGGCACGGCATCAACCTTTGATATTAATCCGGAAAAAACCACTCAGCTGGATATCGGTCTGATACACCGCGACGACAAGCTGCAGGCATCGGTTTCCGCCTTTTATGCAAAACATAACGACTACATTCTGATCGAAACCCTGCCAGACGTCAGCGTTTACGCCAGCAATGCGCGCAATATCGACGCCACCACTTACGGCCTGGAAGCAGACAGCAGCCTGCGTTTTGCCAGTAACTGGACCAGCAATGCGACGCTGGCCTGGGTGCATGGCAGCAATGACAGCGACAGCGAAGCTCTGGGCCAGATGCCGCCACTGGAAGGTCGTCTGGGCATTAATTACGACAGCGGTCGCTGGTCGAGCGGTGCCCTGTGGCGTTTAGTGAGCGACCAGAATCGGGTAGCCGAAGGCACAGGTAATATTGTCGGTCAGGATATTGGTAAGACCGGCGGCTTTAATGTGTTCTCCGTGAATGCCGGCTACCGCGCGATGGATGACCTGCTGCTGACCGCGGGTATCGACAACCTGTTCGATGTGACTTATGCCGAACATATCTCACGCAGTGGCGCGAATATTTCCGGTTATGAACAAACCACGCGCATTAATGAACCGGGTCGTACCCTGTGGCTGAAAATGCAGTGGTCTTTCCGCTGATATAAAGCCGGGCTTATACGGTCTGCCTCCGTGTAAGTCCGTTCCGCTAATGGCTGGTTCTGTTAATCCGTTCCAGCCAACACTCTTTCCCATACAGGCAACCCTGCAACGTCCCCCTTAAGCCACGCGAAGCTTTATAATTCCACAGGAATATTCCTGAAGAATCCCCTGATGACCACCCTTCGCTCGCTGTTACTGATATTCCTGTTTATCCCTGCCCTCAGTCTTGCCGCTGAAAACAGACCGATACGGGTTACCTTTATTAATCCGGCCAGTGCCGACCATCCGTTCTGGAACATGAACACGCAGTTTATGCGGGCTGCGGCCAGGGATCTTAATATCGAGCTGACAGTGCTGTATTCAGACAGCGATCGTTTTAAAAACCGCGAGCTGGCATTGAACACGCTGATTCAGCGACCCAAACCCGATTATCTGATTTTTAATTATTTTTTCTCACAGGGAATCAAAATACTGGAGGCAGCCGAGCAGGCCGGTGTAAATACCATTCTGATTAACACCGACATCCCTGAACGTGAATTTCAGCAGAGCGGCGAACCACAGACCCGTTTTCGCCACTGGCTGGCGCGTATTATTCCCGATGACTTTGATGCTGGCCGACAACAGGCTGACGTACTTAAGCAGGCGGCTGTAGCACGTAACCTGACCGATGATTCCGGGGTTGCGCAAATGATCGCGATATCTGGCATGCGCGACAGTACCGCAGCCATCGCTCGCAGCGAAGGGTTAAAGCAACGGGTGCGAGCTGATCCGACACTGCGCCTGCGCCAGCTGGTATACGCCAACTGGTCAGAAGACGTCGCCGCCTCGCAGGCAATCGCTCTGCTCGGTCGCTACCCGCAAACCCATCTGATCTGGGCTGCCAGCGATGCTATGGCCCTGGCTGCGGCCAACAGTATCCGCGTTCATCAGCGCCAGGCTGGTAATGATATTTTACTGGCAGGTTTTGACTGGAGTGAGGAAGGAATTGAGGCTGTGGACAAAGGCATTTTATACGCCACCACAGGTGGGCAATTTATCGGTGGTGCACTGGCACTGGTGATGGCCTACGATCACGCGCATGGTCGTGAGATTCCGGCTACCCAGCGCAGCGTTTATCGCAAACTGGATGTTATTACCCAGGCTAATCTGAACCATTATCGTGATTTTCTGCAGCCGCAGAACTGGAACGATCTGGATTTTCTCCGCCTGACCAGAACGCACAGTGAACACGAGCATTACACCACCGATACTCAGGGGGTTATGCGGATATTAATGTCTGGCACAGAATAAACTGACGCTGGCCACTCACTACCATGGGCAAGGCCGCATAGAGGCCCGCTGCGCGCGCCATCGCGGCTAACAGCCGCTCCTGCATAAACGCCGCGGTAAAGCTGCTGCTGGCCGGTGAAACGCTCTCTGTGAAATCATTTTGTAGGAGCTGCCGTTGGCTGCGAACGTCTGCGCAGCAGACGCTATGCCGTATAGGGGCGTGCTGTGCCGCCGTCGCGGGCATGGCCCGCTCCTACAAATAACGTGACGCAGTAAAAACCATGAATGGTGGAAAATCACCGTTCGTCCTGAGGCCGGACGCAGTCCGGAAATCCCGAAGGGCGACAGGCTCAGGATGAGCGGAGTGATTTTTTCGGTAGGAGCTGCCGTTGGCTGCGATCGCGGCGAGTGTCGCACCA
>NZ_JAEDAH010000094.1:9809-10222 GCF_020320395.1 Thalassolituus marinus
GTGGAAAATCATCGTTCGTCCTGAGGCCGGACGCAGTCCGGAAATCTCGAAGGGCGACAGGCTCAGGATGAGCGGAGTGATTTATTGATGTAGGAGCTGCCGTTGGCTGCGATCGCGGCGAGTGTCGCACCACCAAAGGTCGCTCCTACAAATAACGCTATGCCCTCTGCGTCCGCCATCGCGGCTAACAGCCGCTCCTACAAATAGCGCGACGCCGTAAAAACCATGAATGCAGGAAAACCACCGCTCGTCCTGAGGCCGGACCCAGTCCGGAAATCTCGAAGGGCGACAGGCTCAGGATGAACGGGATTTGGGAACGTCTGCGTAGAAGACGCTATAACGTATAAAGGCGTGCTGCGCCCGCCATCGCGGCTAACAGCCGCTCCTACATGAACGCAGCTTGTAGGAGCTGC
>NZ_JAEDAH010000094.1:10232-26942 GCF_020320395.1 Thalassolituus marinus
TGCAGGCAACGCCTGCCGGTGAGACGCTCTCTGCGATTCACTGGTGGGCAATGCCCACCCTACGCTGCTGTTGCAGAAATAACCGTTCGCCCTGAGGCCGGACGCAGTCCGGAAATCTCGAAGGGCGACAGGCTCAGGATGAGCGGTATTTCAGGTGATTTTCTCAATCACTGGACAAGCGTGAATACACAACCAGGTCGACATTATCGCCTTCATATTCCTGCTGCGCAGGAAGTACGCCTTCGCGTACAAAGCCCAGTTGCTGCAGCAACTGTTCATGACGCTCACTGGCACACAGACGCATTTCAATACGATGGAGTTTTAATTCTTCAAAAATAAATTGCAGTACTTGCGGCAGTATTTCCTGCATTACAGCCAGATCAACGGCCGCAGAAAGTTCCCACTGCAACTGCGCCGATAATTGCATCCAGTTAATATGGTGAATACCTATTCGGGCAATTACCTGCTTGTCGTACATGCCTTCAACCAGCCAGAACGCAGCCTCGCGGGTTTCAAAACGCATAGCCATACGACGCAGTTCATCCAATGCCTGAGCCGATACCGTCATCGCCTGACGAGGGATATGATCCACCACCGCCTGATCATTCATCAGCGCATACAGAGCATCACCATCCTGATCAGACACTGGCAGACGCAGACTGAAATTACCGGCATTAAAATTCCAGTTCATCAGGCTTCTCCGTCTTTGTTGCTGAATGATTTTTCCAGGTTCTGACCAGGATTATCCTGTTCACCTAAACGTCCCGGGACCGGCTTGGCCTCAGCACGCAGCAGGTGATACTGAATCACATCAGCAAATTCGCTGTCGCCCATGCGCCAGCCATCACGTAACCTTGCTGCTGCAGTAAAGCCGACCGTTTCCAGTACGCTTTTAATACTGTCTTTCTGACCGGCAATCCACTGATAGGCAAAATTGCGCAGGTGATACTTCTGCGCCATAAAATCCATGCAGGTCTGCAGTGCCGCAGCACGATGCTCGTCGCTGAGCACAGGCAGGCCATCGACACGCATCATCACGCGCAGATTAGACGGTTGCCAGTCGTAAGCACTGACCATCCCCTGAACTTCATACACATCGTCAGCGCCCACTTCCAGCAGCCAGATCATACCGCGCTGAGTCGCCGCCATCTGTACGCTGTAGTCGACCATGCGGGTCATCTGATCTTTGTTATCCGGTACGCGCTGACCCGGAATTTCCGGCTGTTGATAAATCGCCAGCAACACATCCGCATCGTCGTAAGTGAGCGGACGCACGCGTCCACCGGCGAAAGAGAGTTCGGGAGTAAATTTCATAAAATAAAGCCTGATGCCTGGCGTCTGACGTCGCGCGCCTGACGCCTGACTTAATTAATGATCGTCGTCGCTGTCGTAGCCACGAGCGAGGTTTTCAAAGCGTGTGAACTTACCGATAAAAGCCAGACGGTCGGTACCAATAGGACCGTTACGGTGTTTACCGGTAATAATTTCGGCCACACCTTTGTCCGGGCTGTCTTCGTTATACACTTCGTCGCGGTAAATAAACTGAATAATATCCGCGTCCTGCTCGATCGCACCGGATTCACGCAGGTCGGAGTTTACCGGACGTTTATTCGGACGTTGCTCCAGCGAGCGGTTAAGCTGCGACAAGGCAATCATCGGGCAGTTAAATTCTTTGGCAATCACTTTCAGTGTGCGGGAAATTTCGGAAATTTCCTGAGTACGACCTTCGCTCTTACCGGTTACCCGCATTAACTGCAGGTAGTCGACCATGATCATAGCCAGGTCGTTGTTATTCTCGCGGTACACCTTACGTGCACGGGCACGCATTTCCTGCGGCGTCAGTGCTGGCGTGTCGTCGATATACAACGGCAGGTCTTTCAGCAGGTTTACCGCTGCAGACAACTTCGGCCAGTCCTCGTCAATCAATTTACCGGAACGAATACGGGTCTGGTCGATTTTACCGATCGACGACAGCATACGCATAACGATGGATTCGGATGGCATCTCCAGACTGAATACCAGGCATGGTCGCTTGGTCGCCAGCAGAGCATTTTCCACCAGGTTCATGGCGTAAGTCGTTTTACCCATGGAAGGACGCGCCGCAACAATCACAAGGTCGGCTTTCTGCAGACCGGAGGTACGGTTATCCACTTCCGTGAAACCTGTGGTCAGACCGGTAAGACCTTCCGGCTGATTGAACATCTGGTCGAGCTGATCGAGGGTGTTTTTCAGAATCGGCGCTACCAGAGTCGGGCCGCCTTCCTGTCGGTTGCCTTCGGCAATCTGAGCAATGGCTTTTTCAGCGTCGGAAATCAGGGTCAGCGAGCTGTCACCATCCGGCTCGTAAGCGCGGTCCATGATTTCGCCAGCGGCTTCAATCAGCGCACGCTGCTGCGCCCGCTCACGCACGATCTCGGCATAGGCGGCACAGTTGTCGATAGACGGTGTCATATCCACCAGGCGGCTGAGGTAAGCAGCACCGCCGGCTTTTTCCAGTTGCGAGCGCTCTTCCAGCTCTTCCGCAACGGTCACTACGTCAATCGGTTGTTCCTGGTTGACCAGGTGGGTAATGGCGCGAAAAACCAGGCGATGGTCATGGCGATAGAAGTCGCTGTCCTGCAACAGTTCTGACACAGTCTCCCAGGCACGCTCATCCAGCATCAGCGAGCCCAGTACGGACTGCTCTGCTTCTACAGAGTGTGGCGGGGTACGCTGGCCGATATGTTCGGATTCAGATACGCGATCGTCGCTCATGCAATGATTTCCCGGTTAAAAAAAAGGCACTATCAGCGAGCCGCTAATAGTGCCTTATTATGCTCAGCCCTGCCAGTTCAGCGGGGCCGGGCCACTGACATTAAGCTTCAGCAACAACGTGCAGCTTCAGTACAGCGTTTACTTCCGGGTGCAGGTGGATCGCTACGTCGAATTCACCAACGTTACGGATCGGACCTTCTGGCAGACGAACTTCAGACTTAGTCAGTTCAACGCCAGCTTCGGAAACCAGGTCCGCGATGTCGCGGTTACCCAGAGAACCGAACAGTTTGCCTTCGTCGCCAGCTTTAACAGCAACAGACAGTTCAATTTCTTCGATCTTAGCTGCGCGGTCTTGTGCGTCAGCCAGTTTAGCAGCAGCAGCGGCTTCCAGTTCAGCGCGGCGAGCGTCGAAGTGCTCAACGTTTGCTTTAGTGGCTGGAACTGCTTTTCCGGTAGGGAACAGGAAGTTACGTGCGTAACCAGGACGTACAGTTACGGTTTCGCCCAGTGCACCCAGGTTTGCTACTTTTTCTAACAGAATAATTTGCATGATTAATTCCTCATTACAGGGCGGCTATGCAGAGCCTGCCGTGTCTTTTAGTCGCGACCGGATGTCCAACAGACTGTCCAGAGCCGCTACGAAAATTAGTAATGTGTACATGTAAGGTCCGAAGATAATCAGCGCGATATACACCATCGCCAACCAACCCGGACTGGTCTGCGTTTGTTTCGCAAGACCATGGAACAAAGCCAGCCCGGCAATGACCAGTGGCACCGACAACACCGGTGTCACACCTGCCAGTACAGGCTCCAGCTCTCCGGCCGCCAGACAGACCACTAATGCGGGCAGGCTGAAAACCAGTGGCAAACGCAGTTGTCTGAATTCCTGACCAAAACCGCCAGGGTTAAACAGACTACTCTGCCAATAGCGTCCCAGTAACAGACACAAAATTATTACCAGCGTATGCAGGGCCGCAAGGCCACCGCTGATCATTGGCGCTACCAGAGGCAACATCTGCGTCTGCAATTCCGGATCGGACTGCAGAGCTTCAGCCACCAGTTCCTGACTTCGCTGCTCTATCTCAGGTAAAACCTCAGATAACATCAGCGGCAGAATCAGATAGGCGATAAGGCCAAAGAGCGTCGCCAGCAGCAGCGTCCGATCAAGACGAACTGTGTGGCGCAGCATGATTGCCAGGGCGCTGGTGCCCACCGCAACCAGAACAGGAGTCGGATCACCAATCGCTGCCCAGGCCAGAGCCGGAAGCAGAGACCAGAGAACTACCCGTCCCCCGAGTGAAAGACCATGACGCAACAGAACCAGTGCCTGAATTGCCGCACCCAGCCAGAAAAGGACATGAATTGCGAGACAAGCAGCCGCAGCGACAGTTGCCTGCCAGCGACCTTTCATTGCCCATTGCGCCAGAGCTTTCATAACGTAACTCAGAATTCTTCTACCTGCTCCCAATAACCTTCTGGCGTAAGCGAGGAAGTCAGTACAAGGAAGAAATGGTTGAGAAGGGGCGCAGCTTACATGTAGTAAGTGAGCACTTCGAAACCATTTCAGACGCCGTAATGACGACGCAGGTAGTCAGAAATCTTAGTTGTCGTGCTGATCAGTGTACGGCAGCAGAGCGATGTAGCGCGCGCGCTTGATCGCAGTAGACAGCTGACGCTGATACTTAGCACGGGTACCAGTGATACGGCTTGGTACGATTTTGCCAGTTTCAGTGATGTAACCTTTCAGGGTGTCCAGATCTTTGTAATCGATCTCTTTCACGCCTTCAGCGGTGAAACGGCAGAACTTACGACGACGGAAAAAACGTGCCATGACTATGTCCTCTCTTATTCAGCGTTGTCTTCAGCAGCTTCTTCAGCTGCTTCGTTATCATCTTCGGCAGATTCAGCAGCTTCTGCTTCTGCACGCTCAGCGCGCTCTGCACGACGACGATCTTCACGGCTTTCAGCTGCTTTGATCGGAGAGATCTCAGTCACAGCTTCATCACGACGGATAACCAGGTTACGCAGAACAGCGTCGTTGTAACGGAAGTTAGTAGTCAGTTCGTCCAGGGCTTCCTGAGAGCACTCAACGTTCATCATGATGTAGTGTGCTTTGTGCACGTCGTTGATTGGGTAAGCCAGGTGACGACGACCCCAGTCTTCGAAACGGTGGATCTTACCTTCGGAACCTTCGATAACAGCGGTGTAACGCTCAACCATCGCAGGTACCTGTTCGCTTTGATCTGGGTGAACCAGGAAAACGATTTCGTAGTGACGCATTGTCAGCTCCTTATGGGTTATCAGCCTTCCGGCCCATCCGGTAAGGCAAGGAGTCCGTTTTTCACTTCTGCGGGCAGAAGCCAAACTACGGAGAAAAAGGAGCGCGGAGTCTACCAGAAGCCAGATACCGGTTCAATCTTTAACCAACCCCGGTGTCTGCGCCGCATATGAATACAGCCTGAACGAATTTCAGCGTAACGGTTAACGCCGGGTTAAGGCCGTGCTTTGCACAATGGCGGCATCAAAACGGAGGGATAACCATGAAAACACTGACACCTTTAGTGGCGGCACTGGCACTGGCCGGTGGCACTCTGCCAGCCCGCGCTGAAATCGATGGCACTATGGCGGTCGCCTGGAATCAGTCCGGCAGCCACTGGCAAACCATCGATACTGAGCATTTCCACATTCACTTTGATGCTCAGCATCAGCAGCAGGCACGACGGCCGGCCACACTGCTATCGTCAGGCGCCATCTGGGGTTCCTGAATCTGGCGCTCAACCCAGCGGTTAAACGGCGTCATCATGCGCTCGACCCATTCAGTGCCGGGGTTCAGATTGTCTTCCACCCAGCCCTCAGAGCCCTGCTGTTCTTCACGGCTTTCGGCCCATGCCGCGGGCACGAGCAGCAGCCCGGTCAGAATCAACCTGCAGACATGTTTCACAGTGTCAGTTACCTGTTTTTCGATCATGACAGACAGCATACCCGATTAAGACTGAACAGAAGCTGAATTCAGCTAAGGTTCATATTCAGCTGCGCATAATGCTCGCATCCATTGATCACTCAGGGAGAGTGTGATGAAAACAGTCCAAGACAAACCGACCCGTAAGACCAGCATCAAAGCCGATGCTGCCACCGCCTTTATCGATCTTCTGACTCACCTGACTCTGAAGCAGCGCCAGCAGCGTAACGGCCAGCGTAAAAGCAGACGAAACTGAGCTCAGGCGCTACAATAGCGGTTTTTAACCTCTGCCGGACAACCACCGGCCAGGAACCCGCTATGATCCGCATCAACCAGCTTTCCCTGCCTCTGAACCATGAGCCAGAGGCGATCCGCAACGCCATCCTTGAGCGCCTGGGTATCCCATCGGATGACCTGATCAATTTCACCGTATTTAAACGCAGCTACGATGCGCGCAAGAAAAACAGTGAAATCAAATTCATCTACGTGATCGACCTCGAAGCACGCAATGAAGAGGAGCTGCTCAAGCGCTTTGACGGCGACAACCAGATCGGCGTGGCACCAGACACCAACTACTATCCGGTTCCCGATGCACCTGCCAACCTGCAGGAACGCCCTGTGGTTATCGGCTTTGGCCCCTGTGGTTTATTCGCCGCACTGATTCTGGCGCAGGCTGGTTACCGCCCGATTGTGCTGGAACGTGGTAAGGAAGTTCGCCAGCGCACCAAAGACACCTGGGCATTGTGGCGCCAGAAGCAGCTGACCACCGAATCCAACGTGCAGTTTGGCGAAGGCGGAGCCGGTCTGTTTTCCGACGGCAAACTGTACAGCCAGATTAAAGATCCGAAATTCTACGGCCGTAAGGTGATGCACGAGTTCGTTAAAGCCGGTGCGCCGGAAGAAATTCTGTACATCAGCAAACCGCATATCGGTACCTTCCGTTTAACCGGCGTGGTGTCGGAAATGCGCGAAGAAATCAAACGTCTGGGTGGTGAAGTACGCTTTGAAAGTCGGGTGACTGATTTCATTATTAACGATGGTCAGATGGAAGGCGTGGTACTGGCGGATGGCGAAGTGATAAACAGCCGTCATGTGGTACTGGCGCTGGGTCACAGCTCTCGCGATACCTTCCGTAAGATTCATGAACGTGGCGTTTATGTCGAAGCAAAACCGTTCGCGGTTGGCTTCCGCGTGGAACACCCGCAGTCGCTGATCGACAGGGCCCGTCTGGGTAAATACGCTGGCCATCCAGAGCTGGGAGCTGCCGACTACAAGCTGACCTATCAGGCGAAAAACGGTCGTCCGGTGTATTCATTCTGTATGTGTCCGGGCGGTACTGTGGTTGCGGCAACGTCAGAAGAAGGCCGCGTGGTGACCAACGGCATGTCGCAATATTCGCGTAACGAACGTAATGCCAACGCGGCGATTGTGGTGGGTATTACCCCGGAAAAAGATTTCCCTGGCGACGTCATGGCCGGTATCGATCTGCAGGAAAAACTGGAAGAGAAAGCCTACGAACTGGGCGGCAGTGATTACTGTGCACCGGGCCAGCTGGTTGGTGATTTTATTCGTGGCGTACCATCGACAGAATTCGGCAAAGTCGTGCCGTCGTATAAGCCGGGGGTAAAACTCGGTGATCTGCATAAAGCACTGCCGTCCTATGTGATTGAAGCCATTCAGGAAGCACTGCCGGAATTCGGCAAGCAGATTAAAGGCTTCGACCGCCACGATGCCATTTTAACCGGCATCGAAACCCGCACATCATCACCGGTACGTATCACTCGCGACCGCGAAAGCCTGCAGAGCCTGAACACTAAAGGTCTGTATCCGGCCGGTGAAGGCGCAGGCTATGCTGGCGGCATTCTGTCAGCTGGTGTCGATGGCATTAAAGTCGCTGAAGCCGTTGCCCTTGATATGCTGGCACAGCTGGACAAGGCGGGCGCCTGATGAAAGCCGACGACGTCAAAAAGCTGCAGCAAAAAAAATACCGCAGTGAATTCCGCCATTACCTGGTGGAAGGTGAGCATTTAGTTCTGGAACTGCAGAAAGCCGCTGCCACCCAGCCGCATCTGCAGCGCTCTGAATTATTTATTACGGAAGAATACAGCGACTGGGTTGCACACAACCTGACGCTGGATATTCGCGTAACCGTCGTCGGTAAAAAAAGCATGGCGCAGATGTCAGACACCAAAAGTCCACAGGGCATTATTGCGGTGGTGCCTTTTGCACCGGCGGCAGAAACCTCTGCCGCGGACTCAGACAAAGCGGTGTATCTGCATGAGGTCCAGGACCCTGGTAACCTCGGAACAATTTTACGCACACTGGGCTGGTTTGGTGGTTTCCGCTGCCTGCTCAGTGCCGGCAGCGTAGACCCCTACAATCCGAAAGTTGTGCGCTCCAGTATGGGAGCTATTTTTCACACGCCGATTGAACAGGATGTGGATATCAGCGCGCTGCCGCAACGCTTCGGCAGCATCGCCTGTCTTGATATGCAGGGTGAGCCACTGAGCAGCATCAGCGACAGCAAGCATCGTTGTTTTGTGTTTGGTAACGAAGCGCGCGGCGTTCCACGAGAGCAACTGGCGGCCCTGAATGCGCAGGCCTATACCATTCCCGGTAGCGGCACGATTGAGTCGCTGAATCTGGCCTCGGCGGTCAATATGTGTGTTTATGAACTGATGCGCTGACCGTTCGGAGCTTTTCCTGCCACGACCATCACATTTTTCTTAGTTAATCTCCTGCAACGGCGGTGAATTTCCTATACTTAGGACACTTTTTATCGCTGCGCAGGAGCAGATATGACTGCTGTTTTAGCTTCGGGCAATCAGGGCACACCTCTTACCATTCTGGAATCCGCCAACTACGCACACTGGCTTGAAAGCCAGAGCGAACTGGTTCGCAACTGGACGGCGGCCATGGCCTACGCCGGTAAAGGCGTGATAATGATCCCTGCCAGCGACGGTTGCGCAGCCAGCGCCCTGTATGTCTGCGACAGCCTCGACGATATGTTTGCCTGCGGCGAACTGGCCAACAGCCTGCCCGCCGGCGATTATGTTATTGAAAACATTTCCGACACCGACCAGCTGATCAGCATTGCCTTTGCCTGGGGCGCTGGTGCATACCGCTTCGAGCGCTACACCAAAGCAGGCAAGCCACAGGCTCGCCTGTTGCTGAGTGATACCGGCGCGCTGACCATTGCCAGCCAGCTGGTTGAAGCCACACGCAAAGTTCGTGACCTGATTAATACACCGGCCGCCGATATGATGCCCGAGCACATGGCCGACGTCGTTGAAGCCATGGCTCAGGAATTCGGCGCTGAGTTCAGTCAGATTATCGGTGACCAGCTGCTGAGCGAAAACTACCCGATGATCCATGCTGTTGGCCGCGCCAGTGACCACGCGCCACGATTGCTGGATCTGCGCTGGGGCAACGACTCAGACCCGAAAGTCACTCTGGTGGGTAAAGGTGTCTGCTTCGACAGCGGTGGTATCGATCTGAAGCCGGCCGATGCCATGCGCCTGATGAAAAAAGACATGGGCGGTGCGGCACACACTATCGGTCTGGCCTACCTGATAATGGCCAGCCAGTTGCCGGTACGATTGCGCCTGCTGATTCCAGCCGTAGAGAACTCGGTCGCGGGTAACGCTTTCCGTCCCGGCGATGTTATTAACACCCGCAAAGGCACCACGGTCGAAATCGATAACACCGATGCCGAAGGCCGCCTGGTACTGTGCGACGCGTTAACCGAAGCCGTCAGCGAACAGCCGGAGCTGGTGATCGACTATGCCACGCTCACCGGTGCCTGCCGGGTAGCACTTGGCACGGAACTGCCGGGGATGTTTACCAACCAGATGCAACTGGCCTCTGATCTGATGCAAACCGGACAACGCATAACCGACCCGGTATGGCACCTGCCACTGCATGCCGCGTATAAGGATTACCTGAAAAGTGATGTCGCTGACATGGTGAACAGTGTTCCGGGGCCGTTTGGCGGTGCAATTACCGCGGCACTGTATCTGGAGCATTTCGTTGATAGCACCCCATGGGTGCATTTCGATGTAATGGCGTGGAACCGTCGCAAATTACCGGGTCGTCCGACCGGCGGTGAAGCCATGGGGATGCGCGCCGTATTTGCCTACCTGAAAAACCGCTTCGCTCAGGTTTAAACAGTAGCTGCCGACACACCACGCGGTGCGTCGGCATACTTTTCTTAACTGAGCATGGCCAGATTGGTGAGATGGGAACCGGTAATGTACGACGCCGCAATATCCACCGCCTCTTCCATTTTCAGCGTCTCAAGGTTCAGCGCACGAATATTGGCCTGACGGCCGCAACTGATCCACAGGCATTTTCTGTCGGCCGATATCGCCACACCACGGGCGTTCTCAACCATCAGGTGGCCTCGATAATCCATACCACTTAACGACCAGAAGGTCAGCATACCCGGTGTCGGATGGGTCACGATAAACAGGTCCCGTTCTTCCACCACTTCGACACTCAGTGCTTCACCATACATAATAGAAACCACACTGGCAGGCTGGCTGATTACTTTCAGCGTGTCACCACCGGTATTCAGACTGACCGCTCCGGGATAACGCTTATCCAGACCGAGTCGCGGTGCCGACACCACCACCGCCTTGCGCTCCGGCAAGGGGTACAGATGCCCGGTATTGAAGCGCTCGTCCGGCATATCGATACGCTCCAGCAATTGCTGAGTACGAACATCGATATAGGTCAGAGATCCACGGCGACCACTGTCTCTGGTTCCACCACCATTGGTCACCATCAGTACCGTATCGTGCTCTATCAGGCGACACTCATGCGGGTTGTCACCATAGGTAGGAAAATCGCCAAGATAATCGAGCGAACGAGGGTCCCGAATACCAATCGCCCCTTTGCCATCCGCTGAGGTTTCGGTGGAAAACAGATAACGATCATCGCGGGTACAGGCACCGTGTCCATAAAACTGGCGACCTTTCACTGGCGCAATTTCCTGCACCATGCTGCGACTATCAAGATCAAACACCGCAGCTCCGGGCCCGATTTTTTCGAAAGCATAGACCAGCGATGAACGCGACGGAGAGAAGGCAAAGCCATGCGGAAAAAAGGTTGATGGAATGCGCTGAATATCAGCCGAATGCGGATTAACCAGCGACAACACATACTCCGTCGCCCCACTTTCACTGCTCTGATAACGGCCACCACCCAGCAGGGAATCCTTGGCCAGCGTCTCAGCCTGCAGCAACGATGGCGCAACCGCGCTCGCCGCACTCAGCATAGCTGCGCGTTTGAGAAACAGACGACGGTTCAGGGATGGGGACAACAGAGCAGGAAGAGAAACAGAATCAACCACAGCATCAACCTCAGAATTCAGCATGAGTATTGTCTGAATCCCGGATGATAAGCACAACCCCCGTGGGATAAACGGCACCGACTGTCTTGCAGACGGCACCGCATTGGTCGGACAGGCCGTTACGCCAGGCCGTCGATAACGTCCGCGTACTGGTCGTCGAACAGACGGAACTGGGAATCATTGTGATCGCAGCAACGAATGTCACCGGATTCAATGTTGTACACCCAGCCATGAATCTGCACCTTGCCGGTCGCCAGCTTGGCTGCCACAACCGGATGTGTACGGATATGCTGTACCTGCTGCAGCACATTCTCTTCAATGGCTTCATTCAGGTGCTCATGCCCCAGACACTGGTCGTGAGCAATATTATTACGCTCACGCACAATCTCCATCGCCGAACGGCAATGACTGAGCCACTCTTTTACGTGCGGCAGACCTTTCAGCTGACTGAGATCCAGAGCACCTTTAATGGCGCCACAATCCGTATGACCACAGATAATGATGTGGCGTACGCCCAGCACAGCCACCGCGTATTCGATGGATGCGGTCATGCCGCCAGTCTCATTGCTGTGCGGTGGGATAATATTGCCGGCGTTACGGCAGATAAAAAGATCCCCGGGGGCTGAGCCTGTCAGCAGGTTAGGGTCAATCCGGGAGTCAGAGCAGGTAATAAACAGGATATCCGGGTTCTGACCACCCGCCAGAGTGCCGAACAGATCTTTGTTTTGCGGGTATACGTTCTGACGAAAATTCAGAACACCCTGAACGACTTTATCCACAGTTACTCCTCATTCAGACTGGCCGTAAGAATACGGCATTCATCTCAACCGAGACACTCATTTATGCCAGAGCAGTTGTTCCTGCCGGACACTAATCCGACAGGAGCAAACCCATCATGCAATTTCGATCAGCACTTCGCCCGGAGTGACGCGATCACCTTTTACGACATGCACCGCTTTAACGGTACCCGCGATATTGGCGTGTACTTCAGTTTCCATTTTCATTGCCTCAGCAATCAGCACCGACTGACCGGCTTCTACGCTATCGCCTTCTTTCACCAGTACATCGACCACATTGCCCGGCATAGCCGTCGTAACGTGACCAGGCGCCGATGCGCGCTTACGGCCGCTGCCACCCTCTGAAACAAATTCGTTCAGCGGCTCGAACACCACCTCTTCCGGAATACCGTCCATCGAGATATACAGCTTACGTTTACCAGCACCAAAATCGCCGACACCAGTGACGGCGATTTCGTAGGTTTCACCGTGTACATCGATTTTAAATTCAGAAGCACCAGCAGCCAGCTTCGCGCCTTTTGCCGCTTCAGGTGGTAACAGCTCTTCCGGCTTCAGTGTGCCGGCCTGACGTTGCTGCAGGAATTCACGACCGAGATCCGGGAACATAGCAAAGGTAAGAACATCTTCTTCGCTTTGCGCCAGCGCGCCGATATCGTCACGCAGTTTATTCAGTTCCGGTTTCAGCAGATCTGCCGGACGGCCCACATCCACCGCTTCGTTGCCAATCGCTTTTTTCAGCAGCTGAGCATCCACATCCGCAGGTGACGCGCCGTAGCCACCCTGCAGGTAGCGTTTTACTTCATTGGTAATGGTTTTATAGCGCTCACCTGCCAGCACGTTATAAACCGCCTGCGTACCGACAATCTGAGATGTTGGCGTCACCAGCGGTGGGTAACCCAGATCTTTACGTACCCGTGGAATTTCGGCGAATACATCGCGAATTTTATCCAGCGCATTCTGCTCTTTGAGCTGATTCGCCAGGTTGGACATCATGCCGCCCGGAACCTGATTAATCTGTACGGAAACATCTTCGCGGGTAAATTCGCTTTCAAACTGATGATATTTTTTGCGCACTTCACGGAAGTAATCAGCAATTTCGCCCAGCAATTCCAGATCAAGACCGGTATCAAACTCCGTACCTTTCAGTGCCGCAACCTGAGCTTCGGTAGCAGGGTGGCTGGTGCCACTGGCAAAGGATGAAATCGCCGTATCAATACGATCAGCGCCGGCTTCAATCGCTTTCAGTTGACACAGTGGAGCCAGACCTGCAGTAGAGTGACTGTGCACCACAACCGGCACACTGATCTCGGCTTTCAGTGCCTTCACCAGATCGTATGTGGCGTAAGGCGTCAGCAAGCCAGCCATGTCTTTAACGGCAATGGAATCAGCGCCCATATCCACCATGGCATGTGCCTGTTTTACAAAGGCTTCCGCAGTGTGTACCGGCGAGGTGGTATAACAGATTGTACCCTGCGCATGCTTACCGGCTTTTTTCACTGCTTTCATTGCAGTTTCTAAATTACGCACATCATTCAGGGCATCAAATACACGGAACACATCAATGCCGTTTTCTGCCGCTTTCTGCACAAACGCTTCCACAACATCATCTGCATAATGGCGATAACCCAGCAGGTTCTGACCACGCAGCAACATCTGTAAACGGGTATTCGGCAGTGCTGCGCGCAGCTGACGCAAACGCTCCCATGGGTCTTCTTTCAGAAAACGAACACAAGCGTCAAAGGTTGCACCACCCCAGACTTCCAGCGACCAGTATCCCACCTGATCGAGCTTGGCACAGATCGGCAGCATATCTTCGGTGCGCATACGGGTTGCGATCAGAGACTGATGGGCATCCCG
Source organism: Thalassolituus marinus (assembly GCF_020320395.1). Classification (GTDB taxonomy): domain Bacteria; phylum Pseudomonadota; class Gammaproteobacteria; order Pseudomonadales; family Oceanobacteraceae; genus Venatoribacter; species Venatoribacter marinus. Next base: position 23,953 of record NZ_JAEDAH010000094.1, read on the forward strand.
CAGAATAACGTCGGTTACTTCAATTTTTTTGCTCATAATCCTATCTCCTCTTACCAACCCGCGTGGGCAGCAATCGCAGCTGCCAGTGCCAGGGCAATTTCGCTGGGGTGTTTTTTATCCGAGTAATTCAGCAATTCCGGATGCTCCGGAACAAAACTGGTATTAAAGCTCGCGTTGCGGAAGTCTTCGTGCTGAAGAATCTGTTTGTAATAGTTCGCTGTGGTTTTAATGCCGTGCAGGCGCATGTCATCCAGCGCTCGCTGACCACGCGCAACCACCTCTTCCCAGGTCAGCGCCCAGACCACCAGCTTGAGGCACATAGAGTCGTAGAACGGCGGAATTTCATAGCCCGTATAAATGGCAGTATCCACCCGCACACCAGGACCACCCGGCGCGTAATAGTGGGAAATACGACCAAAACTCGGTAGAAAATCGTTTTTAGGATCTTCGGCATTAATACGAAACTGCAGCGCAAATCCACGATAGGAAATATCTTCCTGGCGATAACTCAGCGGCAAGCCAGAAGCAATTCGCAGCTGTTCGCGCACAATATCCACACCGGTAATCTGTTCCGTAATGGTGTGCTCTACCTGCACCCGGGTATTCATTTCCATGAAATACACCTGGTTGCCAGACAGCAGAAACTCCACCGTACCAGCATTCTCATAGCCCACAGCCTCGGCAGCCTTAACGGCCAGCCCGCCGATATAATTACGCTGTTCCGGAGTCAGCTGTGGACTTGGCGCGATCTCAATCAGCTTCTGGTTACGACGCTGAATCGAACAATCACGCTCGTACAGATGCACAACGTTACCCTGGCTATCAGCCAGAATCTGAACCTCAATATGGCGAGGATTAACGATGCATTTTTCCATGAACACTTCGGCCGAACCGAAGGCTTTGGTCGCTTCAGAAATAACACGCGGATACTGCTGGGTTAACTCCTGCGCTGAATCACAACGTCGAATACCCCGACCACCACCACCGGAGGTGGCCTTGATCATAATCGGGTAACCAATTTCGCTGGCCAGCGCCAGTGCCTCTTCGAGGTTGGCAAGGTTACCCTCAGAGCCTGGAGTAATGGGTACACCTGCTGCACGCATTGAGTCGCGCGCCTGGGTTTTATCACCCATTTTGTGGATAACCGACGATTTCGGCCCCACGAAGGTAATGCCCTTTTGCTCACACAGGCGTGCAAACTCAGCGTTCTCCGACAGAAAACCGTAACCCGGGTGAATGGCATCACAGCCGGTTTCCAGCGCCAGGTTCACAATACGCAGCGGGTCCAGATAACCTGACAGCGGATCCTCACCCAGCGAGTAGGCCTCATCGGCGCGTTTGACGTGCAGGGCATAGCGGTCAGGCTCGGTATAAATCGCTACGGAACGGATACCCATTTCCGCGCAGGCACGCACGATGCGCACCGCAATCTCGCCCCGGTTAGCGATCAGAACTTTTTTCAGCATGGCATCCTCCTCAACCTACGGGCTGCTTAGAGAAATAGCCTAGACCTGTGTCCTCAGAATCAGAAATTGATATTTTCTGGGTTATGTATAAGGTATTGCTTATAGATTATTCGAAAGAGGCAAAACCAGATGCCACTCACTGTGCAGAAACTGGCCAGCAGACTCACATTTCGTCAGCTTCAGGTGTTTAAAGCAGTATACGAACTGCAAAGTTACAGCCGTGCCGGCGATCTGCTCGGCCTTACACAGCCTGCGGTCAGCAGCCAGATGCGCCAGCTGGAACAGGCGCTGAATCAACCACTGTTTGAATACGTTGGACGGCGCCTGTTCTGCACCGCTGCCGGAGAACGTCTGGCCAGCGCCATCAATAACATCTTCAGTGAAATACGCGATCTGCAAACCGACCTGGCCGCCCTTGAAGGCAACGTTGCCGGCGAATTGCGGCTGGTCGCAGTCAACACCGCCCAGTATGTGGTGCCCTACCTGCTGCGTGCCTTTCTCGACCTGTACCCGCAGGTCAATGTGAACGTACGTGTGGTTAACCGGGCAGCTGCGCTGAAAAGTCTGAATGAAAACAGTGACGACCTGGTGATCATGGGTATGGTGCCCACCGAGAAACCACTGGCATCACTGCCGTTCCTCGATAACGAGCTGATCCCGGTGGTGCCGGACGGCCATCCGCTGCTGTCGCAGAAATCTGTCACGCCACAGCAATTCCTCGACAGCAACCTGCTGATGCGTGAAAGCGGTTCAGGCAGCCGCCTGGCTCTGGAAACACACTGTCAGGACAATCGCCTGAAGGTAAAGGCCAGCATGGAAATCGGTTCCAACGACGCAGTGAAACACGCCGTGATGGCAGGTCTGGGCGTTGCAGTGTTACCGCGCCTGAGCATTCTGCCAGAGCTGGAGCTCGGCAGTATCAAAATGGTGGAAGTACCAGGCTTCCCGCTACGCCGCAGCTGGTGTGTGGTATATCCACTGGCGAAACACCCGACTCCCGCCATGCGCGCTTTTATTGAATATGTGCAGCAGAACATTCATCAGTTCGAGCAGATATTCCTGCGCCGCTGCCAGATTCGCTGACACAGCGACTATCAGCCACCGTACAAGGCCGAGGTATCAGCAAAGATCAGATACCCATGAACTTTGCCGTCGGTCATGTTCAGCACATTACAGAAAGGCACAGTCAGCTGCGTACTATCATGACGGGTATAGGTGACCTGCCCGTGGCAGACCACACCGTCGGCCGTTGTCCACTGCCGTTCAAGCTGGTGACTGAGCGCCTGCACAGAAGCAAAGAACCCCTGCACATATTCGCGAATGGCATCACGCCCCTGAACCGCTGGCTGATTGCCGAAGCGAAAACTGGCGTCCGCTGTTAACCACTGAGTAAACGCCTCGCTGTCCTGATTATCGATTGTCTGAAAAAGCGCCTGCATACCACTAGTGTCCCACAAATTTTCATTTGAACTTTTGTGGGATATTCCGGGCCCCTTGTCCTCATAGAGGGGCCTTACCCCTCTC
>NZ_JAEDAH010000095.1:0-14286 GCF_020320395.1 Thalassolituus marinus
GAATTTTCTTCGCTTGGTCATGAACACTCCTTACAGGCACATTATGCCTCTTTTAGATGTGTCCGTGAAAACGGGGTAGAACCCGTCAGAAGGCGAGTGGGAAAGTGGACGTATTCTCGATCCTAAATCCGGCAAGGTTTATAAGTCCAACCTGAAAGTGGCTGACGATGAACAGTCTCTCGACGTGCGCGGTTACATCGGTGTTTCCTGGATTGGCCGTAGCCAGACCTGGATGAAGTATGAAGAACCGGCTGTTGCCGCAGAAGCGGAAGCAGCACCAGCAGAAAGTGCAGAGGCGGAAGCAGGTGTTGCTGAAACGGCAGCTGCTGAATAAGTGCTTGTGTGAAAATAAAAAAGCCCGCTGATGCGGGCTTTTTATTGCCGTTTATCCCTTAAAGGGTCAGCACATACTGCACCAGATCAGCAACTTCGGCCTGGCTGCCGCTGCACCATGGATGTGGGGCATCCGGCATACCTATGGGCTCTGCTGTTCCCATTTCAGACGGGCCGTACTCAGCTCGCATTTTCTGGTAGTCCCAGTAATAGTGGTCTTTATCCCAGGGTACTTCGACGAAGTATTTATGGCGGGTAATGAACAGGTTACGTTTATAACCCTTATCCAGTTTGGTCAGATACTTCGATTTTGGAACACGGAACACATCACCTTTACGGTTAAGATCCGGATATGCCAGAACATGATCCGGGCCTCCGGCATCCGGCCGCACCGGTGCGTGCAATGTATAGTAGTTGTTGTACAGTGCGCTTCCCGGTGTACAGCGATCGGGATTGACCAGATCTTCGAGGTTACGTACGTGGCCATCTGACAGCAGGCCGCGGTGCTGAGTCCAGTACATATCGCGCAGGAAGGTTGCGCGCACAGACTCGGTTTCTTTCTGATAGATGGTCGGTGTAAAGAAACGGCCAACTTCATCCAGACGAACCATTTTTTCGTTGGTATTGGCGCCCAGACCATCACTGTGGCAGGACGAGCAGTCACGTTCGAAGGTGGCTTTGCCACGTGCGACTGCTGCAGCAACCCCCTCAAATGACTGCCAGCCTGCGCTGACAAATTCACCTTCGCTTATACCGTTGGTGTCGGTCTGTGCCGCGAGCTTGCCGTTGTATTGCAGCCAGCGATAAAGACCAACATTGCGCAGGTCGTCGTCATCCTGATCCAGTACGGTCATATAGGCTGTCAGTGCTTCGAGCCACTCTTTGGTCATATTACCCTGAGCGCCATCCGGCTCTTCGGCATGAATATAGGAACCTTCAAAACCGACATAGGATTCGGTATGTGACAACGAACGGCGAATGGCCATGTAATTGGTCACGTTAGGAATGGCGATTGGCGAAAACTGATAGTCATTGTCGGTATGACTGCCTTCACCAACGACACGTACCATGTTGTGCTCACCGGCGCCGGCTGGCATATGGTAAAGCAGCATATCCTTGGCAATATCGCTCTTGCCGCTGGCCCAGGACGGTCCTTCCTCGCTGGTGTAAATACCTTCGAATTTATCCGTCAGGGTTTGCAGCACCGTCCATTTCATTGACCAGTGCGGATTGGGCAGACCACCGATCACTTTGGTTACGGATTCGCCCGGAGCCTTTTCATAGCTGACCTGATAACCGTGGCACGAGGCACAGTTAAAGCCAATCCATTCACCTGCACCTTTGTAGGGCTCGACTGCTTCGGCGTAGCGATAGCCAACCCAGCCGGAATCGCGAGTGTTACCCTCAAATTTCGCTTCGCCGGTTGCGAGGAAACCAGGGATTGGCGTCGCCATCGGGTAGCTGTCGAAATAGACGTCGTCGATGGCCTCATCCGGTACCTGCCCACGTACCGTTTTCACCGCGCCAAACAGCTTAGCCGGGTCGGCTTTGCCACCGGCAATCGGGTCGTCGGCCTTGTAACTGAAAATCGCATCCCAGTTCAGGCTGCGAACGCTGTGCGCCACGCCGATGTTGTAATCATACGACCAGAATGCCTGACGTCCCTTTTCCACCAGCGCGTCAAAATCCGGGTTATTCACGCTGACGCTGATCGGCGCTGTGGCTTTGGCGTCGGACAGGGTCGAAACAACATCACAGTTATGGTCGAAGTCATCACTGATAATTCGGGCGGTTTGTGCATCAATCACATTGTGCGGCTGCCCCGGGTGAATCAGCGATTCGTTAGCGCCGGTACGTTTCTGTACCTGGACGATCAGATCGCCACCACTGGCATGTTGCGGAACGCGGAAACGGATTTCGTTGTTGTTCCAGCTGAGAATGTCTTTCGGCCACTGATCGACCAGTTCGGTGGTTTCGAAATTCACCTGATCATTAATGGCCAGTTCCTGTTTGTACATCACCAGATCGGTTTCCAGAATACGGGTATTTCCGATCATGATTTTGCTGAAGTCGATATCGGTACCGGCACCGAGGCCACTGCCGCTGAGGGTGACAATATCCCCCGGCGTCAGTAAAGGTGTTCCGCCACTGGTTGCCGTCCAGCGTACTTCGCCATTCACCATCAGCTGGTCAATGACAGGCTGTGGAAATTCACTGGCAGATGCCAGACGCTGGGCTTCACGGTTGCTGTCGGTGCTGCAGATTTCTTCCTGATGGGGAAATTCTCCCGGTAGCTCCGTAATACAGCCGGTCAGTGCGGCAGCCAGCGCGAGAACGGCTGGCTGACGGGTAATGACAGGCCATTTCCTGCTCAGGACATGGTTTTCTGACGTCATGAGGCTATCCCTCGTTGTTATTTTTTTATGATGAGAATGTGCCGCTTTATGCGGCATCCCGAGCATAGGAAGGCTGGCGGGTACAGCCAATTGTTGCTGACGCCTGATCACTCTTTAACCAGGGGTTGGCGCAAAATGTGATGGTACTAATGTTCCATTTCTGCCGGGTGGCGGAAATGGTCTGTTCAGCTTTTCCGCTGAGGTCACCTTTCACTGAGGCCACTCTGCAGCGGTGGCCAGAGGTCAGCGCAAGCCCTGACGCAGGTGTCGCTCAAAGAACAGCAGCAGGGGCGGTAACAGCAGAAAGTCGATCAGCAGAGCGGTGGCAATGGAGAGTGCCAGCAGGGTGCCCATACTGGCACTGGGGTTGAAGTGTGAAAACTCGAGTATCAGGAAGCCGCTGACCAGAACCAGCGAGGTAATGAACAAGGCAACCCCCACGGTATGGAAGCTGTAGCGAATGGCATCTTCCGCGCTCAGTGCCAGCTGCTGGCGCGCGTAACGATATTTACTTAAAAAGTGTACGGTATCGTCCACTACAATCCCCAGACACAGGCAGGCAACTACGGATGTGGCGGTGTCTATTTCGCCATCCATCAGCACCCACAAACCATAAGCCATCAACGCCGGCATGATATTCGGAATCATGCTGATCAGCCCCATGCGCCAGGAACGCAGGGCGGCAATCAGCAGCAGAGAGATCATTAGCAGTGCAAAGCCAGTGCCCTGCAGCATGGCGTGAATATTACGGAAGGTCAGGTTGGCGAAAATGATATCGAGGCCGGTTGCCTGCTTAATATGCAGCAATGGCGCATGTTGCTGCGCCCAGCGGACAGCACTTTGCTCCATCGCCAGAATACTCTCGGAATCTGTGCGGTGCAGGCGTACCTGCATACGTGTCGCCGAGCGGGCATTGTTCAGGCTGTCATCCAGCCCCAGCCCCATAGGTAGCGACATTTCATACAGCAGCAGGTACTGCGCCGCCAGCTCACGCGATGGCGGAATACGGTACTGTTCTGCAGCATCAGCGTGCAGATTCTGGTTCAGTCGTTTGATGGTGTCAGAGTGGGCACTGACATGCGCCACCTGCGGCTGTTGGCGCAACCACTGAGTAAAGTCGTCCAGCTGTTGCAGATAGTGCGGATCATTAATGCCATTTTCCTGCTCGCTATCAGCAATAAAAAACAGCAGGTGCAGGCCACCCAGGTGGTCCTGTATGGCGTCTGTTGTCTGGCGTACTTCAAAACTTTCGTCAAAGAATTCATGCCAGCGTTCGGTAATACGGATCTGTCCGGTTTGTGTGGCACAGGCAGCAACCATCAGTAGCATCGCGATTAATAAAACGCGTTGATGCTTAATCACAAATTCCGCCATTCTCCCGCTCAGCTTTGATTCGCTGCTGACGAAACGTCCGGCTTGCAGCGGAATCAGGGTCAGTGCAGCCGGAATAAAGGTCAGGGTGAACAGCCAGGCGAAAAATACTCCGATTGCAATCAGGTTACCCATGTCGCGGTAGGGTGGAGAATCTGAGGCGTTCAGACATAGCACACCAACAATGGTGGTAATGCTGGTAATAAATACTGGCGAAGCATTCAGTTGCATAGCGCTCATGACGGCGCTGTTACGTTCCTGCCCCTGACGAAGAAAATAGAAAAACGACACCAGAATATGAATGGTATCCGCTACTGCAATGGTCATGATGGCAGTCGGAACAAATCCGGTTGGTGGTGTTAACGGAATACCCAACCAGCCGGCGATGCCCATCGCGCTGACGATGGAAAAACTGATCACCGCCAGCACCAGTGCCATGGCGCTGACCGAGCGCAACAGAAAAATCATCAGTGCAATCATCACCGCGTAGGAAATAATCAGCAGCGAACGCAGATCCTGACCAATGGCTTCACCCAGAGTGATATTAGACAGCAGCGACCCTCCGAGCAGGATCTGAAATTCCGGATATTGCTGACGCAGTTCAGCAACCCGTTGCCGGGCTTCCGCAACAATCGCGCGCATTGTATCGGCATCTGAACTTGCGTCAGGGGCGATGCGGATATTCACACCGCTGGCACTACCGTCCTCCGATAACAAATGGCCACGAATTTCCGGCAGGTTGTTCACATCCCGCAGTAATTGGTTGAAATCCTGCGGTTGCATGTCGCTGAGCTGGTCGGCGTAATACAGATTATCCGTGATCAGATCGTCGTCGGTTGCACGGGTAAACTGGAAGTTCTGAATGGAGTCAACGCGCAACGCGCCCGGCATCGTCCAGCCTGATTCGGTCAGGTCGGCTATCAGCGTCAGGCCACGCTGATTAATCAGGCTGCCCTGCGGATTACGCAGAAAAATATACAGATTATCCTGATTGGCGTAGATCGCTTCCATCTGATCAAACGCCTGCAGTTGCGGATTCTGCGGACTGAAATAACTGCGGAAGTCGGTGGTAAATGACAGTCGCAGAGCACCACCACCACAGAAAACAAGCAGCAGTAAAACCAGGGCGATCACCCGCCATGGATGCTTAATGGTGTAATGAAATAATGCTGTATACATAATCGCTGTCTGTTGTGCTGATGCCTGTATAGTAAAAGCAGATGCGGTGACAGACACGGTCGATAAAGGCCGAAATACACGGTTATGGTTAACCATGGTTGCCACGTACAGCTATCGTTATACTGAGGCTCTGGTCAACGGTGTCAGCACAGTCTGAGGAGACAATCACCATGACGCACACGATGAACTGGCAGCAGTTGTTGTCATCTGCACGTTTCGGCGAAACTCAGGGAACACTCGACCTTGAGCCCGGTCGCACACCGTTCCATAAAGACTACGATCGGATTATTTTTTCGTCAGCATTCCGCCGTCTCGATCGCAAGACTCAGGTGCACCCTCTGTCTGAAAATGATCATGTGCACACGCGCCTGACGCACAGTCTGGAAGTGGGCAGTGTCGGGCGCTCGTTGGGAACCCGGGTCGGTCACGCTCTGGCGCACAAGTTACCGGCACACATGAACGCCGGGGATGTCGGTGCATTGGTGCAGGCCGCCTGTCTGGCCCATGATATTGGTAATCCTCCTTATGGCCACACCGGTGAAGATGCAATTCGTCACTGGTTTCGTGACAGCGCCAATGCCCATTTCCTGCTGGGGCTGAGCGAACTGGAAAAAGCCGACCTGCAAACCTTTGAAGGCAATGCTCAGGGGTTTCGTCTGGTGACACAGGTGGAAGCTCATCGTTTCCAGGGTGGTATGCGCTTAACCTTCGGTACGCTTGGTGCCTTCCTGAAATATCCGTGGACGGTTGATTACGTGCAGCGTGGTGAAGCGAAGAAATTCGGCTGCTATCAGAGCGAATTGCCCATTCTGCGTACGGTAGCCAAACGTCTTGGCCTCATAGAGCTGCAACCGGACCGTTGGTCGCGTCATCCGCTGGTGTATCTGCTGGAAGCGGCTGATGACATCTGTTACGGCCTGATTGATCTGGAAGACGGTATTGAAATGGATCTGCTGCGCTATCAGGAAGTCGAAGACTTGCTGCGGCCGTTACTGGAAGAACAATGGCAGGTGGTCGAACCCGAACTGGAACATGCAGACAATCAGCGTCGGCGTTTACAGATATTGCGTGGACTGGCAATGGAAGTGATGGTCAATGCCGTCAGTCATGCATTTGTTCGCCATGAGGCGGAACTGCTTGGCGGTACGCTGAAAGGCGATTTAATTGATTATTGCTCACCGGTGATTCATCAGGTGGTGAATAATGCCAAGCAAATGGCCCGTGAACGCATTTTTCGCGACCCGCGCAAACTGTCGGTAGAAATTGGTTCCTATTCAACCCTGGGAACCTTACTGGAAGCCTTTCTCAGTGCGGTGCGTGAACGTATTCTCGATGGTGAAGCGACGTTCCGTAATCAGCGGGTGCTGGAGCTGATGGGACGCTCTGCGCCGGCCGCAAACTGGACTCTGTATGAAGCCTACATGCGCGCTATCGATTTTATCTCGGGCATGACGGACAACTACGCGGCCCAGATTGCCCGCCAGTTCTCCGGCTATCAGATGCCGGTACGTGGCTGAGGGGCATTAAGCAGACGCACTGGTGTGCCTGCATCATTGGCAGCGTCCGGCTGATCGCTGGCGCTGCGTTTCTTCTCCAGCTTCCTGTGCCAGCGCTTTTCCGATTTTTTCAGGTGCTTGCCCAGCATTTTGGTCAGGGTCGGTACCAGCGACAGTGGCAAATCGTGCCCCATTCCCTGGATAACCCGCAGCTTGGCTTTACGAATGGCGGACGCGGTATCTTCCCCCATACGCACCGGAATAAGCGGATCATCGCTGCCATGTATCACCAGCGTCGGCACCTTAATTTTGCGCAGCAGGTGTGAGCGGTCGCCGGCGGCGGTGATAGCAACCAGCTGACGTTTGAATCCTCCGGGGCCTGCGCTGCGCTCGTAACTGGTTTCGGCCAGAGCACGCAGTTCCATCTCATCCATCGGATAAGCCGGGCTGCCAATCAGGCGGTTCATGCGCATGGTATAGCGGATGGAGGCTTCGCGGTTAAACGGGGTTGGGCGTCTGGCCAGTTTCAGCAGCACTTTAAGTCGGGCATCGGGCAGGCCGGGGCTGGTGGACGACGACATGATGGAGGTCAGGCTGCGTACTCGTCTGCGATGCTTGGCGGCCATTATCTGAGCGATCATGCCCCCCATGGAGGCACCGATAATATGAGCACTTTCGATATGCAGGTTGTCCATCAGTGCAATCACATCGCGTGACATATCACGCAGGGTATAGGGCACCTGGGGTTTACGGCCAAAGCGGGTTTTTACCCAGGTCGATACCAGGCTGGGATTACCATGGTGCTCGAAGTTGGACGAATGGCCGGAATCACGGTTATCGAAGCGCAGTACATAATAGCCCTTGTCGGCCAGACTATGGCACAGCTCATCCGGCCATACCCGCATCTGGGCGCCCAGACCCATGATCAGCAGCACGGCGGGATGATCCTCAGTGCCAAAGGTTTCATAGGCCAGTGAGATTCCGTCAGGTGTTGTTATGTGGTGCATGCAACTTACCCTTTGTTTCCCTGTCTCAGGCGTTATCGGCTCGCCTTAGCAGAAGCTGGCGGTTAGAATGCCAGACTTTATATTCACAAGTTATATAAGTGTAGTGTCATGGATATCGATTTTCCCCTAATACTGATGGTGCTGACTCTCGGTACCGGTGTGGTTGTAGCGCTGGATAAATTTCTGCTGGCGCCGCGCCGGAAAGAAGCTGCAGAGAAACTCATCAGCGCCCGCGCACTGCCGGACGATATCCATAAAGCTGAGACTGAGCCTTTTATTGTTGAGCAGTCTAAGTCATTTTTTCCGGTGCTGGCGATTGTGTTTGTACTGCGATCGTTTATTGCAGAGCCGTTTCAGATTCCGTCTGGCTCGATGGAGCCGGGCCTGATTAAGGGTGACTTCATTCTGGTCAGCAAGTTCCACTACGGCTTGCGGATGCCGGTGTTCGGTAACACTCTGGTACCGATCAGTGAACCTGAACGCGGTGATGTGATGGTGTTCTTTCCGCCCGATGATAACCGTTATTTCATTAAGCGCGTGATTGGTCTTCCGGGTGACCATATTGAATACCGTAATCGTCGGCTGACGATTAACGGAGAGGCGGTGGAAACCAAAGAGCTCGGTGGTGAGCCGGCGTATCGGCCGATGAAGTTTATGGGGCAGGAGGCGCTGGACTCTGCTGATGCTACGGTGCAGTGGGTACTGGGACGCGACATGCGCACCAATGAAACCGTCATCTGGGCCGGTCCTGAAGGCGAGTGGACCGTGCCGGAAGGCAGTTACTTCATGATGGGTGATAACCGCGGCAACAGCCATGACAGCCGTGGCTGGGGTTTTGTGCCGGAGAAGAACATTGTCGGTAAGGCGGTGGCAGTGTGGATGCACTGGGAAAGCTGGAGCGATATCCCGTCCTTTGCCCGTAACAAATGGATTGACTGAACTATACTGGGTAGCATCAGCTTAAAAGGATGCTACCCATGCCTGCCGTAACACCTGCCAGAAGCAAACGCCCCTGTCAGTTCTGCCAGCGCTCACGCTGGGCTATGACCTTTGTCATTCTGGCCTCCATGCTGGCGGTTACCCTGCTCAACACCAATCTCTGATTGCCATAGTGCCAAAGTCGTAAAAATAAAACGGCTTTTTTACCTGAAAAGTATGGCAATCTGGTGGCGGGTGAATACAATGCGAACGCTTGAAAGGTTGATGTACGGCATTCGTTATGAGTCTGACGCGACAGCTGAAAGGTAAAGCTTTAGATCTGGTTGACCGCATTGTTCCTGTACGCCCGTTGGAGCGTTCACAGGATGAGCAGATGCTGCTTGATCGCGAATCCCGCCGCATGCATCTGTATTTCACTCGTAACTGTCCTTCCTCTATCTCTGTTCGCCGCCAGTGTCAGCGTCTTGGTCTGAAAGTGGTCGAAAAAGATGTCCTCCGTGTTAACGCTTATCGCAATGAGCTGGTCAATGGCGGCGGTGTACCGCGCGTGCCGTGTCTGCGCATTGAGGATGAAAAAGGTGGTCGCTGGCTGTACAGCCCTGACACCATTCTTGAGTACCTGAAAAACCGCTATTGAAAGGGAGTAGAGTCTGGTAAGTCAGGCCGCTAAACTGTTGGTTTTTTGCCAGCGGACCCTGATATGCCTGTTGTTGAATCCTCCTATCGCGCACCCTGGTTGCTGAGCAACGGGTACGTCCAGAGTATCCTGCCTTCTTTTGTCCGCCGTCTTGATGACAGCCATCTAGTGCGTGAGCGTATTGAAACGGACGATGGTGATTTTCTTGATATCGACTGGAGCACCTGTGGCTCTGACACACTGGTGATTGTCTCTCATGGGCTTGAAGGACATTCGCGCCGGCCCTATGTTCTGGGCACAGTACGAGAGGCCAATCGTAATGGCTGGGATGCTCTGGCGTGGAATTTCCGTTCCTGCAGTGGTGAGATGAACCGCTTGCCGCGTATGTATCATAGTGGCGCTACTGACGATCTGCATCGGATTGTGCTACATGCACTGACGCGGGGGTATAAAACGATTCATCTGGTTGGTTACTCGATGGGTGGTAATCTGAGTCTGGTGTATGCGGGGCGTGAAGCGAAGCTGTTGCCACCTGAAGTGGCCAGCGTGGCTGCATTTTCAGTGCCCTGTGATCTGCGCAGCAGCGCCTGGCAGCTGGCGAAACCGGCTAACCGTATTTTTATGTGGCGTTTCCTGCGTGACCTGCGGGAAAAAATTGCCGCCAAAGCACAGCGTTTCCCGCAGCAGATTAATCTCGATGGCTACGACGAGCTGCGAACCTTCAAGCAGTTTGACGACCGTTACACCGCTCCGATGCATGGCTTTGATGATGCCGAAGATTACTGGCAGCGTTCCAGTAGTCTGCATTATCTGCATGGCATCCGAATTCCTGCACTGCTGGTTAATGCCCGCAATGATCCGTTTCTGTCACCAGAGTGTTTTCCCGAAGCCATTGCTCGTGAGCACGACGATCTGATTCTGGAAGTGCCTGCCAGCGGAGGGCATGTTGGCTTTATGACCTGGAAGCGCGATCACACATACTGGATGGAGCAACGTGCGATGGCGTTTTTTCGTCAGCACAATCAGCGCCAGCACGCAGAGCAGATGCAGCACGAAAGTCCCCAGAGTGCCTGATGTGATGGCGTGTAACCGTACGTGGTTTGTGTATCGCTGACTGACAAAAGGTAATGGCAGTATCGTACAAAGTTGATTAATTGACGGTTTTTCAGAAAACAGAGTGTCAGTAAACCGTTACTTTGTGGATCTTTGTTAAAACAACCATTCACTGAACGATGGTTGTCTGTGGTTAGAGTATCACCTGTGTGAGCTCTGACCATGAAACAATGGATTGCCATTCTGCTGTTATTTACCGCCTCTCAGGCCTGGGCCAGCGTCCTGCCGCCGCAGAGCTGGTTCACTGTAACTCTGGCAGATGGCTCTGAGCTCGACGTACGCCCGGCGACCATCCGCGATGTCTCTGACAGTATCGCCCTGGCCGAGACCCGCCACGGTGAGTTGGTTACTGAAATCAACGGACGCTGGTTCAATGTCAGCGTCGATGCAGACGGCCACTGGCATGCGGCAGCACCTCTGGTCACAATGGGTGACAGCAGCGATATTCCCCAGACCCTGACGCCTGTTGTGCAGTCTTCCCTGCGCCAGTTGAGCACCAGCTCAGTACCTGAGCGCACGCCTTTCCGTTATGTTGCTTCCGATTATCCGGCAGGTTTCGAACAACCCCTGCTGGTGGTGAGAGTGTCGTTCAGCGATCAGCAAGGCACATATTCTGATGCTGAAGTGGCAGCCAGATTCTTTTCTGCCAGTGATAGCGTGCAATCCTACTTTATGGAAAATTCCTATCAGAGCTACCGCGTGGTGCCTGCTGCGGAGAACAGTGGCACAGCCGGTGATGGCATCGTGCATGTAACTCTGCCTTATGCGCACCCGGATTTTGGCAACAGCTATAGCGGTGCCAGTCAGGCGCTGGCTCGTGACGTTCTCAGTCGTGTCAGCAATCTGGTGGACTTAAGTGCATACGATCGCAACGGTGACCGCTGGCTGGACCCGAATGAACTGGGTCTGATTCTGATGGTGGCCGGTTATGAGCAGGCCTATTCCGGCGCGGCAACAGCACATCCGCGTGTCTGGGCGCACAAGTCAACTTTGTATCAGGGTCAGGCGGGCAGCTACTACGTTGGCGAATACGCACTGTTTGGCGAACAGCATCAGACTCACCTGGCGACCATCGGTATTCTTTGCCACGAACTGGGCCATCTGCTGCTGGATCTTCCGGATCTGTATCAGGCTGCAGGCAATGGCATGGGCATCGGTCGCTGGGGACTGATGGGGCTGGGCGGCTGGAACCGGGTATCTGGTTATGCAGGAGAGCGCCCGGCGCATATGCTGGCATGGAGCAAACAACTGGCTGGTTTCATTCAGCCGCAGTCACTGTCTGCCGGTGTCAGTCAGGTCTCGTTACAGGCGGTATCTCAGTCTGGTGATGCGCTTGAAGTGTTCCTCGACCCCTATCGTCATGGCGAGCGCCTGATGCTGGAGCATCGTCATCAGAGCGGATTTGACGCAGGTTTACCGGGCAGCGGTGTGCTGGTTACTCGTATAAACGATCAGGCGGGCTATGGCTCTCTCAGTGCTGCCAGTGGCGACTTGCGTTTGCTCAGTGTTGAGGAAGCTGATGGTCGCGATGACCTGGCCAGCAACAGTAATCTGGGTGAGGCCTCTGATGTTTACAGCTCAGGCAGGAATGAACTGCTGTTTGCAGCGGAGATGCCATCTGACAGTACGAATGAGTTGGAATTGCTGACAGTCAGTGCTGGTTATCAGGCCGATCTGGAACTGGATCTGGCGGCAGTACCCGCCGGTAACAACTATGGCCTGGACGAATTACCACCGAATGCTGTTTACGGTACCTACGGTGGTCAGGCCCGGGTTCGTATGGAACTGGATGGCTTGTCCCTGCGTCAGTTGGATGGTCTTGATCTGTTTGCGCTGGGCGCTGGCACTGTCACGTTTTCCGTCAGCGTGGATGGTGTGGTTAAAGTCGCTGATGCTTCTTTCTCGCTGAGTGAAGGCTGGAACCGTTTGCTGCTACCGACTGCGGTTGCGGTTACCTCTGCACCCGCTGATGTGGTGATTGATGTCGTGGTAACCGCCGCAGATCTGCATGCACCGCTGGTCGTGGATGCGCAGGGGGATGCCAGTGGTAAAACCTACCTGGTCAGCAATGGTCAGAGTGAGCCTGCTCCGTTCGACGTAAGCGCACGCTTACTGGCTGTTCCCGAAGATGTCAGTGCTTCACCGGATGCAGGTAAATCCCTGCAGGAAGTGAAAATCAGTGAAGTCGAATCAGGCTCTTCATCTGGTGGTGGCAGTATTGGCTGGTTACTGGTCATACTGGCTCCCTGCCTGGTGCTGCGTCGTCGACTGGTGATTTAAAGCGTTAGGCCGGATAATCAACCGGTGTCCAATGCTTAGACCGGTAATACTGTGCCGAAGTCGTTACAACCCTATGCAGCCAGCGTGCTGTTAATAGTCCTGATGATGTCCATTATGGCTGGCGGCCATACTGTGACTGATGTCCTTCGCTTCGATCGAACTCTGATTGACCAGGGAGAGGTCTGGCGTCTTTTTACAGCGCATTTCGTGCATTTATCCTGGAATCACGCGCTGGGAAATTCTGCTGGATTGCTGCTGGCAAATTACATCGCGGGTAAGTCATTTCAGCAATCAGGTATGGCCTGTTTCTTTGTATTCAGTGCGTTGTTTACCGGTCTTTGTCTGTGGCTGTTTGCCGGAGATTTATATCGCTATGTCGGGTTATCCGGTGTCCTGCATGGATTGCTGGTGTGGTCGATGTTGCGCACGCCATATTACCCGAGCCTTATCAAGGCGCTGTTTGTCGGCGTTATTATTGTAAAGGTTATCTGGGAGCAGACGCCTTTTTATAATGATCTTGCATTGCAGGATATTATCGGCGGCAGGGTCGAAGCGCGTGCCCACTTATTCGGTCTGTTATCGGTACTTGTATGGTGGTGTTTCCATTTCTATTTTTCGCGCAGAGGTAAAGCATGAGCACTACAGATAATCCCTGGGAAATCGTATCTGCCGATGTTGTTTACGATAATCCCTGGATTAAGGTAACTGAGCACAAAGTGATTAATCCTGCGGGCAATCCGGGTATCTACGGTACTGTCAGCTTTCACAATCGTGCTGTTGCTGTAGTGCCGCTGGACGATGATGGATTTACCTGGCTGGTAGGGCAGTATCGTTTTCCATTGAATCAGTACCACTGGGAAGTTCCGATGGGTGGCGCGCCAAAAGGTGAGACGGCAGAGGACTGTGCACGCCGCGAGTTACAGGAAGAAACCGGGCTGATTGCAGGTACATTAACGGCGTTGGGTGAGGTGCATACCAGCAACTGCATTACCGATGAGTCGGGTTTAATATTTCTCGCCCGGGACTTAATTCCGGGTGAAGCCGAGCCAGAAGAAACCGAAGTGTTGCAGTTACAACGTCTGCCTTTTGAAGAGGTTTTTCAGATGGTGATGGATGGACGTATAACCGATGCAATCAGCGTGATAGCCATTCAACGTATCCGCTTGCTGGGTATTGCCTGAGTAACGATGTTACCGAAAGCTTCGCAAGGATAAAAAAAGCGGCATAAGCCCACTGCTGTCCCACAAATTTTTATTTGAACTTTTGTGAAATATTCATAGCCCCTTGTCCTCATAGAGGGGCCTTCCGAAACGTCGGACCGCCCCTATCGCCGGACGGGCTTAACTCCTGACCGCCAGGGATGGCGGAAATGCAGGTTTTGCAGGAGCAAAAATCGGCCCGCTTCGCGCTGTTCTGGCTCATTTACCCTTGAAACCTTGATATTTCCTGATCTCGCGCCCCATCGGCCATCCATGGCCGGGGCCGCTTGCCCGAGTCCCTTCGGGCAGATCGGAAATATCTACGCTTTCTGCGGC
>NZ_JAEDAH010000095.1:14296-42666 GCF_020320395.1 Thalassolituus marinus
GCCCCAGAGGCGCAGAAAACCGTCACCGCACTGCTGCTTTTCAGAGCAAGCAGCTGAACTGACATTTCATGTCTCAAACGCTGCTTCCTCTGGAATACGGCTGAGCGGATTGCTTAAACCGGCGATCGTGCGGCGCCAGACAACCAGATGATTCTGCGGCCTTCAGAGCAAAACCCTGCCCCGGAACGATACAAATGCTTGGTGTTTTAAAGTGTCGTTCCGGGGCGAATTGTTTTGCGTGCCGCATAATCATTGCAGTTGGCTGGATGAAGCCGGACGCGCCGAAAAGAGAGGATCGTAAGGAGATACCTCTCCTTGCGGGGCCAGGGGCTTGCCCCGGAAAGGCGTTTCAGATTGAAAAACAGCAGCTGAGGAATGCTGCAGTTTGGAGTGACATCCAGTCACTCCAAACTGTGGGACAGCAGTGGGCATAAGCCGCTTTTTTTATCCGTTCACCGCAATGGCTGCCGGGGCAGAGCGGTTCGCCTGGCGGTATTGCGCAGGGGAAAGATTCAGTTCTTTAATAAAAATCCGATCTAAGGTTCGTCGTCCTGATAAACCGATAGTTAAGGCGATCTGTTCGATGCTGTCATCCGTAGTGATCAGCAATTGCTTGGCTGTGTCCAGACGTACGCTGGTAACAATCTGCTTGAGCGAAGTTTGTTCACGGTTCAGATGGCGGTTCAGTGTGCGTGCACTGATGTGAAAGTAATCTGCAACTTCCTGCTGATTAGCATTCAGGCGAATTTTATCCTGCATAAAGGCTTTACGGATGCGTTCCGCCAGAGAGCCTGAGCGAGCCAGCTTACGATACTGCTCTTCAACCTCGCGTTTCATCATATTCAGAATATGCGGGTTGGTATTGTGCAGGCCTTCATCCAGCCATCGTGCCTGAAACTGCACTGAACACTCATCAGAGTTGAACTGAATATCCGTTGACCATAATTCTTCGTAGCGCGCGGAATAACGTGGCGCAGGAAAAGGAAGGGATACCGAGCTGATTTTCATGTCATTGCCGCACAGCTGTTTTATCCAGCTCAGCAATGTACTTATTACCAGCTCTGAACGTCGGCGCTGAGCAGCCAGAAATGAATCGGATTCAACAGGCAGTTTCACTTTAATAATGTTGTCGCGTGTGCGGGTGATCTGCAGCTCGAGGTTGTCGCTCAGCAGTGATGAAAACTTTTCCAGATAATACAGAGCTTCACGCAGGGTGTTGCAGCACAGGAACAGGTGCTGCAGCTGGCAGCTGCCGTGTACGCTGAATTTGTTGGGCGCCTGAACGCACACTGCATCGTTTCCTGACTGGTCAATCATCAGACTGATGAGCTCGTCGGCATCGCTGGCAGCGATACGACTGTCAGGGTCTTTCAGTTGCTTCAGGATTCTCTGAACAGCATTGTTACTGTTGTCTGGCAGCTGATCGAAGAAAGCAGGACCTGCGGCTTCGAGTAGCGGTCTGACCAGAGCAGTCGAAAGGTAACCATGTTCCGTGTTCATAGGCATCCAAAGGAATAATTTTTCTTGTTAAACAATACCTAACAGCAAGTGCTGTGCCATTAGCATCCGGGTAATAAAACCGGCATTTATGGTAACTGTGTGTGACCAAATTTGTCACGTGTTACTTTGGGTAACACTTTAGTGGGAATTTTCGACACAGATCGTCAGGAATGGTTCCTGAGAAGGTTTGAATTGGTCAATCAGTGAAAAGATGTGGCCTGAAAGCACTTCATAGGGCCGGAATACCCTGTGAAGTGCTTATGGATTGTTCAGAATTCGTACTGAGCGCCGATCGTTACCAGCTGGAAGCGGGCGCGCTCAAACTCGGCACTGTCGAGGGGGGTGGTTTCCAGTTCGGCACGAACCGCCAGGTCGGGCATTACGCGCCAGATGAATCCACCACCTGAGATCTGATCCACTGCGGATGTCTGACGGGTCTTAACCGTACGCTTGCTGGTGGTTCCGTCCTGGAAGGCTTTTACTTCAATCACATCGTAATCAGCCCACCACAGGTTAGCGCCGGTTTTCAGAAAGAAATCGATGTCGTCTGACAGTGGGATACGGTAGCGGAATGTAATCAGGAAGCCTTGTGGGTGTGCACTGGAGAAGCCAGTATAGGTTGCCACCGATTGCTCTGAGTCGGTAGCTGCAGAACGGCTCACGCTGCCATGGCTGGTACCACTGAAAGTCGGAGCTGTCTCATCGTCTGCATCGGTGAAATCAGCAACAGGGTCGTTGTAGCTGGCGGTGCCCATATCGAGCAATCCGAACTCCAGTGAGACACGGCTGGTGATATTGGGGCCGAAGTGAATTTTGAAGGCGTTGCCAAAGTCGTCCATATCCCGTGAGTCAGTGATACCTGCCTGGAGTGAAACAAATCCACCTTCGGCGTGGGCATTGTATGCGGGAAGACAGGCAAGAGTTGCCAGCAGCGGTAAAGCGCAACGTCGGGCAAGAGAAAGCATAGCGATGTTATCCGGATTTATTGTTCTTGTGATTGGGATGGGCAAACAGGCCCCGGTCCGTTGCTGGCATGATACCAGTCCCTGCCAATGAGGAAAGTTCTCTTTCCGCTCATGGTGCCTGGCAACCTTAAGCAGAGTGAGATTTGGCCTGTCGGGTCATAATTTTTCAACTTTACAGTTGAATCCTGATTAATCCCCTATTCTTAGTACTAAGTAATTACTCAGTACTTTATTTTCCGGGGAGTTTGCTATCTTTTATGAAAATCACTTCTATTAAACAGCTTTGATATGACGATTCGAGGCATCGATACCACTCCGGCCCCGCGTACCTGGCTGGGCAGTAATGGCATCATTTATCACGATTTGTCCGGGTTCAGTCATCTGACGCTGGAGATGGTGGATGCACTGCATCGTGGTCACCTGAGGGTCGCTGGTAATGACAGTCGCGCTATTCTGATACTTGCCGACGGTGTACTGACTATTGATTTTGAAGTGCAGCTGTTTGCCTCTCATCCCCGGATTCTGTCGAGCGTCAGTTCACTGGCTATCGTCGGTTCGTCTTTTATGCTCCGTCACCTGTCTTCAATGTTTCTCAGTTACCATCGTCCGGCTTACCCGGTGGAAGTGTTTGATACCCGTGAAGAGGCTGAGGCCTGGTTACTCGGTAGCGAAGAAACCAGGCAGGGTGATATTCATTCCTGACGATCAGTCGGGGCGACTGATACGACCGCGCACATGTGTTTTCTCTCCGGAAGCGTTGCGTAACTCGAACGACATTCCGTCGGCGTTCATATCGGAAAAACAAAGATCAACTTTTGCTGGCAGAAATACCGGTAGCTTGAACTCTGTTGTCAGTTCACAGCAGCCATCGCGGAAACGACCTGCCAGTGCTGCGGCTATACGTGCTTTGCTCCACATGCCGTGGGCGATATGGCGCTTAAAGCCAAACAGTCTGGCACTCAGTGGATACAGGTGAATCGGGTTTGAATCGCCGGATACACGGGCATACTGGCGTCCCAGAGACGAAGGCAGAGACCAGCTTTCTTTATGAGCGAAAGAGGCCGCTTCGCGTACAGCGCGTGGCCCTTTGCTACCCGTTGAGGATTGCCTGAACAGATTGGTGCTGACTGAAGTCCAGATAATTTCGCCGCCACTGCTGATCTGAGTAACGATATCGAATTCAATGCCTTTGTCTGTGCTGCGTGCCTCACCCAGAAGACAGCGAACGCATAAGGTTTCGTCTTTGCGGATATGGCGCATCTGGGTAATGGTATTGCTGATGTGTACCAGACCCATCACCGGGTATGGAAATGCTTTGTGCAGCATAAGTTCCATGTGCAGAGGGAAGGCGAGAATATGAGGGTAAGTCAGAGGCAGGTGCTCGGCATTCGGATCAAATCCGCAGACACGAGCATAGGCTTTTACATCGGAAGCCGATGCTTTGACGTTAACCAGCAAGGCTTCAAGTGGTGGCAGCTCGTTGTTGCGGGTGTTATTTCCCCGTGCGACCAGCGCACGGGCATATTGCCCGATGGTGCCCGGGGCGGTGCTGAACTGCATCGAGAGAGCCTGAGACATACCTGAGTCCTTTTTATTCTTTCTGGTGAGATGATCGCAGTATAGAGATGGCTTCAGGCGGGCCATTGGCATGGGCTACCGGGACTGGCGTCAGTTCGGTCAATGAGGACTTGCAGCGACTGATGTATCTGGCAGAATTCAGATCAAGTCATTTGGAAATTCAATAACTTATGTCTGGCGGAATCTCTGAGCTGCGTGACTCTGGTGTCATGATACAACTCGCCCATCAGGCCATGCTGAGCATGGGCCTGGATGTCGGGACGGTATTTCAGCGTCTTGGGGTTACGCCGGAACTGCTGGCTGACCGGAACGCACGGACACCTCATGCCGCGCAGGTGATTTTCTGGCAGGTGCTGGAAGAAGTTAGTGGCGACCCGGATATCGGTCTGCATCTGGGTGAGCATATGCCTGTATATAAGGGACAGGTACTGCAATATCTGTTTCTCTCCAGTCCAACCTTTGGCGACGGGCTTGAGCGGGTGCTGAACTATCAGCGCCTGCTTTCTGATGCATCGCAGGCCTCGGCAGGCTATGACGATCAGCATGCCTATATTGTTCTGGCACGCGCCAGCGACGAGACCGGCCCTTTACGTCATCTGAACGAATGCATGATGCTGGGTCTGATAAGCTTCTTCCGTTACGTTACCGACAATGCCTTCGCACCAGCCGCCATTCACTTTAACCATGAGGCGCCAGAAGATATTTCCGGTTTTGCCAGGGTGTTTGATTGTCCTGTGCTGTTTTCGCAGAGTGACAATCGGATTATTTTCAGCCGTCAGCTGCTTGATCTGCCGTCCTCTCATGCGGAACCTGAATTGCTGCATTTGCACGAAAAGCTGGCTAGTGAGCATGTGGCCAAGCTGGAGCGCCAGGACATCGTGACTCAGGTGAATCGGGTGTTTGGTGAAATTCTCGAGACAGCGCCCGTTAGTCTGGAAGAAATTGCTGAGCGACTGGGCATTAAGGCACGCACTCTGCGTTCTCGCCTGAGTGATGCAGGCACGAGCTTTAATCAGTTGCTGGCGGAGTATCGCTGCAATCTGGCAAAACGGCTGCTGGCGGGCACGGACGAAAGCATCGACGAAATTGTCTATCTCACCGGGTTTTCTGAGCCCAGTACGTTTTATCGTGCTTTCAAGCGCTGGACTGGCCAGACACCGGTCGAATACCGTAATTCAAGAAAGCCAACGGATAGTTGAGTTTAATTGATTCAAACGCATTTTTTAATGACCATTGTTTCTTAAAGTTCATTAAAGTGTTTAAAAATTAACCTTTTTCTTCGTCGTCAATGCAGTCATTGTAGTTTCAACAACTCAATGGGAGGCTCTGCTATGCATTCATCGCAACGTCATAAACTGTCACTTATCCACCCTCTGGTCGATCATCTTCTGCAGCAGCAGGATATTGGTGAATGGCGTACGGCCCTTGTTCAGTCGGGTGTTATGACTCGAGAAGAGGTCATTGCTCTGGATTCGAACGCGTTACAGGCGGCTTATAAAACACTGGTGACGATGAAGCTCCTGCATCAGGATGCAGATAACATCCTCAATGAAATCGAGCGGCACCAGGTCAGCTGGAAGCTGGATATGGGAGAGGATTATCGCCAGGGCGCTATATGTTACTGATAATCAAGTAATATCAACGTCTTACGTGCCGGGCAATTGCCCGGTATTTTTTTCTAAAGTTTCCCTTAAGGCTGCCGTTACAGCGGGTAACAAGAGAAAATCCAAGGAGGCCGAGATGAGCATTACATTGCCACCGAGCCTGTTTACAAGAAGCCGCTATCCTGCCGACGGCCAGCAGTCGGTAAACCAGTCCGCTAATCGCGCTGCCGATGATGATGCTGCTGTTTCGAAGAGTTCAGATGACGCGACCTCCGGTATCGTCAGATTGGGGAGTCGTCAGTCTGCCGAAGATACTGCTGCCGCAATTCTGGGCCATGTTCGCAATGGCCTGTCAGAGCTGCGTAGTCAGGGCGCCAGTGACGAACGCCTGCAGCAGCGTCTGGATGCTGCCCGTGAAGGTATTGAGCGCGGTTATAAAGAAGCGACAGCCATGCTCAAGGATATGGGTATGCTGGATGATGAGCTGCAGACTAATATCGATAACAGCCGCAGTATGGTTGATCAGGGTCTCAGTGATATGGAAAGTAATCTTGCCTCACTGGATGGTGGGATTATGTCTTCCCGAACCTTCATCTCCGCCGGGAATGCAATGTCTCTGCAAGTGATGACCCGCGACGGAGATCGCGTAACGGTGAACTTTGCGCAGAGTTCTGCGCTGTCCGCTGCGCAGGGGGATGGCTATGCCGCCATGCGTTCCAGTTCCCGTCAGGGCTGGCAGATGCAGGTGAGTGGTACTCTGAGTGCGGAAGAAAAGCAGGCTCTGGAAAATCTCTTTAATGATGTTCAGGCTCTGAGCGAGCAGTTTTTCGCCGGTGATATCGGAGCGGCGCTGGAAGATGCAATGAATCTGGGAATGGACGGCTCACAGCTGGCGGCGATGAGTCTGAGCCTGACACAGAAATCTGTGTCCTCGGTTACAACGGGCTATGCCAAACCGACCGTTGAGTTACCGACACCTGAGCTGGAAGCATTGAAAGCTCCACTCGCTTATTACGCTGAGCGCTATATCAAAGCGCTGGATGACGCCAGTGCGCTGCAGCAGCCAAAGGATGTATTCCGCGACATGGTTCATCAGTTATTGCCGGAAGAACCAAGGCTTAAAGCCTGGGATTTCTTTCATGAAGGGCTGAATAAACTGGTGAGCTGATTTGGTGTGCCTTCGTGCTGAGGCTATACTCTTGGCAGTTTACTGTTAAAAGGGATAGTCATGGCACTTGTACTTCTGGGCACAGAAGCCTGCCATTTGTGTGAGTCGGCTCAACAGATAATTATTAATCTGGCAGGGCAGATTCCCCATGACGTTTTCGTCGAGGATATCGCGGAATCTGAGTCGGCAGTAGAACAATACGGACTGCGAATTCCTGTGCTGAAAGACGAAGCCTCAGGTGCTGAGCTTGACTGGCCTTTTTCTGAGCAGGACGTCCTGAACTTTCTTCACCAGCTTCCGGTGAACACTCCTCCAGTATCTGAACAAGGAATCTGACATGCGTATTTTTGCTGTAATGCTGATGGCATCCATGGCTGCGTTGCAGGGTTGCTCCAGTAGCCCACTGTCAAAAACCGGTGAAGCGGTTTATTACGCTTTGCAAACTGAAACTACGCTGCGCGCCTGGGTAGACGCCTGTGACGATCTGAGTGCGGAAACGCGTCAGGCGGCATATACAGCGAAACAAAACTGGTGGAAACGTAACGGCGCATTCGTTGAAAGCGCAGACTATGGCCTGGGCTATGACATTATTTATGTTACTGAAGAGCGTGCGGAAACCGGTGCTCGTCTGGCGATGGCACTGACCTGGCAGGTAGTTGAAACGGCTGAAAAAGAAGTGAACTCTTTGTTGGCTGATGCTGGAAATCGTGAAGATCTGTGTCTGCGAGTTCTGGGTCAGTACAACAAGGGTGATAAGGACCTGCATGGTAATGACGAGTTATATAACTCACTCGTTGGCCTGCAGCGCCGAGCTGAGCGCGATGGGAAAGATCTGGAGATGAAGCGTGCCTCAGTACAGGCTAAAACCGGCAAGGTATTTGGCCGCTCGTTCTACGTGGTCGAAAAAATGGCTAAGCGAAATGGCTGTCCTGGTGCCGAAGTACAGTTGCTGAAAAATGCCTGGCCGCACGAAGTGTATGATGCTAAATGTCCGGATGGCAGCTATCTGCTGGTGCGTTGCGAGTGGGGTAACTGCCTGGTTACGGACTGACAACTGTCTTTCGTAAGAAAAAAGAGCCGCTATTGCGGCTCTTTTTTTATCACTCAACAGCAATCAAGGCGCGGTTTTTCTCAAGAATCGACTGGCCAATGCCACGAACATTGGTTAGTTCCTCGATGCTTGAAAACTGCCCATGCTCAGTACGGTAGCGCACAATCGCTTCGGCTTTCGCTTTACCTATACCTTCCAGTTGGGCGAGCTGCTCAGCATTGGCTGTATTCAGAGATATTCTGGTTGTCTCCGCCGGTTCAGCCGAGAATGTGCTGGCTGCAAACAACATTGCAGTTGAACAGAACAGTGTTTTAATCCATTGCATAACTTAACTCCTTGTTAATGGGTCAGTTAAGTTAGCAACAGAGTACAGAAGGGATAATCCGCGAAAAGTCCGATATTCTGTAACGGAATTTCGCGGATTTTTCGCGTTTATTTCTTACGCGATGCTTTCTCTTCCTCAACCCATTTTCCGTCGCGGAAATAGGCTGACCAGCCCGTCGCTTTGCCTTCATGTTCAGTCATTACATACTGTTCTTTGGTTTTGCGACTGTAACGGATAATACTTGGATTTCCGTCTTTATCCTGACGTGGTGCATCAAGCAGGAAGTGATACTTCTCAGGGAGTACGGCCTGATAAGGTAACAGCTCGCTAACCAGCGGTGCCCGTGTCTCACGCTTACGTGGGAACTGGCTGGCGGCGAGGAAAAGTCCCGTTGCTCCGTCGCGTAATACATAGGTGTCTTCCACCTTCTGACACTGCAGCTCCGGCATAGGAATCGGGTCCATTTTCGGCGGTGCAGCTTCACCACTCTTCAGCAATTTGCGTGTGTTTTTACACTCACTGTTGGTACAGCCAAAGTATTTACCGAAGCGACCGGATTTCAGCTGCATTTCGCTGCCACAACGATCACACTCAAGGGTCGGGCCATCATAGCCTTTGATCTTGAAGGAACCGGTTTCTACTTCGAAGCCCGAGCAATCCGGGTTGTTACCGCAAATGTGTACCTTGCGGGTTTCGTCCAGCAGGTAACTTTCCATGGCGGCGTCGCAAATTTTGCAACGGCGCTTATCCATGAGGCGACGGCTTTCTGCTTCTTCATCTTCATCAGCGGAAATGGCTTCGTCGCCCGCCACCAGATTAAGGGTCTGAGTACAGCGTTCTTTTGGTGGCAGGCTGTAGCCTGAACAGCCGAGGAATACACCGGTAGTACCCGTCCGAATCTGCATATCGCGACCACAGGTCGGGCAGGGGATATCGGTATTCACCGGGTCATTCGGACGCATACCATTTTCGCTTTCAGCGATTTCAAGCTTGCCGCGGAAACCACTGTAGAACTGGTCGAGTACATTGGTCCAGTTGTCGTCACCGTCCGCAATGTGGTCGAGTTTTTCTTCCATATTGGCGGTGAAACTGTAGTCCATCAGGTCATCGAAGTTTTCCACCAGGCGGCTGGTAACGATGTCACCCATTTTTTCTGCATAGAAACGGCGACCCTTCAGGCTGACGTATCCGCGCTCCTGAATAGTGGAAATGATCGATGCGTAGGTGGATGGACGACCAATGCCGCGCTTTTCAAGTTCTTTTACCAGTGCCGCTTCTGAGAAGCGAGGTGCTGGTTTGGTGAAGTGCTGTTTCGGCAGTAGTTCATTCAGGGTGAGGGTTTCACCTTCGTTTACATCTGGCAGAAGAACATCATCGTCCCCTTTGCCCATTGGCGGCAGTACGCGTATATGACCGTCAAAACGCATGACACGACCACGGGTACGCAGCTCGAAGTCTCCGGCGCTGACGGTGATACTGCTGCTGGTAAAGCGCGCATCGCTCATCTGACAGGCTACAAAGCGGCGCCAGATCAGGTCGTAAAGACGTTGTGCATCCGGTTCCATCGCACTCAGATCAGAGGCTTTCTGATTCACGTCGGATGGGCGGATTGCTTCGTGCGCTTCCTGAGCGCCTTCTTTCGAGCTGTACTGGCGTGGATCTGATGGCAGATATTCTTCACCATACTGGCCGCCGATAAACTGGCGTGCAGCCTCGACTGCTTCCTGGCTCAGGTTGGTCGAGTCAGTACGCATGTAGGTAATGTAACCAGCTTCATACAGACGCTGCGCAAGTGTCATGGTCTTCTTAACACTGAAACCCAGTCGGGTGCTGGCAGCCTGTTGCAGTGTCGACGTAATAAACGGAGCTGCAGGCTTGGAGCTGGTTGGTTTATCTTCACGTTTACTGACAACGAAAGGCTGCTGGCGCAACAGATCCAGTGCGGATGTCGTATCCAGTTCGTTGGTCGGGCGGAATTCTTCTCCCTTCTGGCGGGTAACCTGCAGCTTCAGATCAGACCCGCTGGCGGTTTCTACCTGAGCGAACGCTTCCCAGTACTCTTCAGGAATAAATGCGCGGATTTCGCGCTCACGCTCGACGATCAGTCGCACCGCAACAGACTGAACCCGGCCTGCTGACAGGCCTCGGGCAACTTTTGCCCACAGCAGCGGCGACACCATGAAACCAACGACGCGGTCGAGGAATCGGCGGGCCTGCTGGGCATTGACGCGATTCATGTTCAGTTCAGACGGGCTGTCGAAGGCGCTCTGAATCGCTTTCTTGGTAATTTCGTTGAACACTACCCGACGGTAGTCTTTTTTCTTGTCGCCGATAATTTCCCGCAGGTGCCATGCAATGGCTTCCCCTTCGCGGTCCAAATCCGTCGCGAGATAGATGTGGTCAGCATCTTTGGCCAGGCGCTTGAGCTCCTCAACCACTTTTTCTTTACCCGGCAGCACCTGATATTCAGCTTTCCAGCCATGCTCAGGATCAACACCCATGCGGGCGATGAGCTGGTCATGCGCTTTCTTCTTTTTATAGATGGCCTTTTCGTCAGGCGACATCTTTCGGGTCAGCGCTGCCTGCTTGGCGCGCTCTTTCGGATCGCTCTTCTGACCAGAACCTGAGGTGGGCAGATCACGGACATGACCCACACTGGACTTAACAATGAAGTCCTTCCCGAGGTATTTGTTGATGGTCTTAGCCTTGGCAGGCGACTCCACAATAACCAGCGATTTGCCCATGATCCTTGAAATAACCCTTGTCTGTTGATGTTGCCAGGCGGTGTAAAGGCGACACTTTAAAGGCACACCCGGGGGGGTGGTCAAGCCTGTGTGGTGCAGCGGCTTCCGGCAAACTGATAAAAAATAGCTAAACTTGTACCAACAATAGAGCATTTCTGCTCTTTATTCAGAAATAGCACAAATTCAGGAGTCAGGTTATCTATGTCGGCCATCGGACTGGTAATTGCCATTGCTATTCCCGTTGCCCTGGTACTGTTCGGGCTGGTCATTGTTGGCCGCCGTCAGCAGGTAAAAGATGAGCAGAAAAGCCAGGCCCGATTAGTGCGCCGTAGTGCTGATGATCTGCTTGAGGCCCTGGAATTCCTGATTGTGGTGGATAACCACAAGGAGATTCAGCTGGTCGTTCTGGAACGGGTGGAGCACTTGTATGCGCTTTATAAAGAAGCGCTGCCAAAAGGCGATGAGAAAGCTGAACAAGCGCTTTTTGATCCGGCACCATACCGTCAGAAAATCGAGGCGGGACGGGGTAATCGTCGGGTTATGAAGAGCGATCGAGAACTGAGACTGGCCCGTCGCCACTTCGGCCTGGTGATTAAGGTGTTGTCAGGTTTGGCGAAAAAGCGGGTGATTTCAGAGACTGCAATGCTCGAATACCGACGCTACCTGCGGCTGACGTTGATGGAGAAGGAAGTGGATACCTACACCGCACAAGGGGATGTCGCCGCCGGACGTGGTGATGTGGTGACGGCAGGAAGCTACTACAAAGCGGCCAAAAAACTGCTGATTGAGTTTGATCTGCAGTACCCGGAGAAAAATGAAAAGATCCGGGCTCTGTCCAAGCGCAGCGCATCGCTCTACAACGGCGGGAAAGAGCACGAAGAAGCAAGTCTCGCCAAGGCCCTGGCCAAAGAAGAAGTCAAAGAAGAAAGTAATGAGTTTGGCATACCTAACAACCCCAACGAAAAGCGGCGTTACTAAGGCTTGTCAACTTAAAGGAATCCGGGCTCTGCCCGAGGATACAGCAGAACATCCTCAGCCTGCGTTGCTATTCTCTCGCTTGTCTGAGGGTTCCTCTGGGCTGGTTACAGGCCTGTTTTATCTGGGCTGACAGGTTCTGCCTTCGTCTGACTGGTAGTTTGTTCTCTTCTCCGGCTGTTTTACGATACACACTCTCATTCTGAGGAGAGTGCATGTCCCCCGATTCTCTTTGGCCGGCTGACGGCCTGCCTGATCTCTCTGAACCGCCGGTGACTGCAGTTGATTTTGCCGGTGCGGAAGTGTCTGTGCTGCGACTGGATGCCGTCCATCCACTGCTCAGCGGAAACAAACTCTACAAACTACTCGGGCACCTGCAGGCGTTCAGGCGCTCAGGACGAAGTCGTTTACTGAGTTTTGGTGGCGCCTATTCCAATCATTTGCATGCACTGACAGCACTGGTCAGGCAGTTGAGCATCCCGGTTGTTCTGATGGTTCGGGGATACGAGCAAACGCCGCGCAGCCCGACGCTGGAGGACTGTAAATCCTGGGGGGGCAGGCTTATTTTCTGCGATCGGCAGAGCTATAACCGTCGTTATGATTCGCACTGGCAGCAACAGCTGGCTGAAGAGCATGATGCCTGGGTCATTCCGGAAGGTGGGGCTGGAGCAGAGGGAGAAGTGGGCTGTCAGCTGCTCGCTCCTCTGGTTAAGGGTTACGACGAAGTCTGGCTGGCAACTGGCAGTGGTACGACAGCTCTGGGGCTGGCCAGGGCGTTGGCAGCAAGGCAATGGTCAGGCTCGCTGGTTGGCGTAAATGCCGTTGCTGATCAGGGCGAACTGGCGCGCCGCTGGTCTGCAGAGATGCCGGCGAATTTCAGCTGGCGTCTGATTGATGATGCCCACGGCGGCGCCTTTGCGCGTATTACCCCGGAACTCAGGCAGCTGATTGCGGAATGGGACAGGCGTGGTATCCCGCTTGAGCCCGTGTATACGGCAAAAATGATGCTGGCTTTTCAACGTGAACTGGCAGGTGTCGGCCTGGAGGGAAAGCGCATCATGTTGATTCACACGGGTGGTCTGCAGGGACGTCGCGGTTACGACCTCGATGATGTCGCTGCCTCCGGTGCTGGGGATCAGTTCTGAGGTTTGGCCTGTAAGCGCTGATGTACGCCTTCATCCGGCCACTGTGGCGGCATAATCATCCAGCGCTGTTGTTCAGCAAGACCGTAAGGGCCTGCACACAGCCTGACCGCACACAGAGGGTAGCTGAGGTCGGCAAAGTGGCGTTCGGCGTAGTTGATCAGGGTGCGGCGATCGACCGCAGTGGCCAGCAGTGCAGGGCTCATCCACTGATCTTTGGCAAGCAGGCTCCATTCGCCATCCGGCAGTAAAGCATTCAGTTGATGGCTGTAACACCAGTGTCCGCGCCAGTGTTGGGGATTAAGTTCGGCGGGTAAGCCGGAGGTTGATGGATCGGCTGCGCAGTAGAACAAACAGCCACGCATGATGGCGGTCGGTTGCAGTTGTTGCCAGCCGGACTGTTGCAGTTGCTGCTGTGCTTGCGGCACGGCTGACAGCTGAAGTTGCTGGTCACGGGTGTGGCCCAGTTTGCGATACAGGCGATCACGGCTGTTCGGCCCGATCCAGTCAGTGCCGCGTGCCAGATAAAATTTCAGGGCCAGTTCAGCATGCCATTGCTGATCCTTATGGCTTAGCAGCAGATCCAGCTCTCCCAGTGTTCGCTGTGCCGATGTGATCTGCAGATTGGACTGCAGCCTGTCGCACCACAGAGGCAGGCTTTGTTGCCAGAGTTGTTCGAACATGAGACCGAGGCGAGTGCTGTTAAATGCTGGCTTTGGCAGGTCGGCCACTGCTTGCCAGTATTCATTCATCAGGTCGTCATTCAGCCAGGGTAGCGTAACCGGGCTCCATTCAGTCTTCAGCAGGGCTGGGCCGAACAGGCTCCAGGCCCTGTCTCGCTGGTATTGGTGAGGGAGTGCGAATAACGGATGGTCAGCAGCAGGCGACGAAGGCAGCAAGCGTTTTAAACTCCTCTGTGGTATAAACTGAGCCAGCACCAGACCGCAAATTCACAAGGTTGGCAGTACGCAACGATGGAAGAATTCCGCAATATCGGCATTATCGGCCGTCTGAACAGTAACAAGGTCATTGAGACCATTAAACGCCTGTCGCGCTATCTTATTGAAGAAGGCTACCACGTTATTCTCGATGACCGAATCGCCGAGGTGATGCCGGGTCATGGCCTGCAGGTCAGTAAGACCAATCTGCTGGGTGAAATCTCAGATCTGGTGATAGTGGTCGGTGGTGATGGCAGTCTGCTTGGCGCAGCTCGCGCTCTGGCGAAGTACAACACGCCGGTATTGGGTATTAACCGTGGTCGTCTGGGCTTTCTGACGGATATTACACCGGATGACAGCATGCTCGACGAAGTTCAGGCGGTACTGGACGGTGAATACATCAGTGAAATCCGCTTTCTGCTGGATGCCGAAATCAAGCGTGACGGCAACCCGATTGCCACGGCGACTGCACTGAATGACGTGGTTCTGCACCCGGGAAAATCCACCCGTATGATCGCGTTTGATCTCTGGATTGAAGGACAGTATGTCTATCGTCAGCGTTCCGATGGCCTGATTGTTTCTACGCCAACCGGCTCTACTGCCTATTCTTTATCTGGTGGCGGCCCGATCATGCATCCTAAGCTGGATGCACTGGTACTGGTGCCTATGTTTCCGCACACCTTGTCCAGTCGCCCGATTGTGGTGGATGGCAAAAGTGAAATTAAGATCGTGATCGATCCTGATCAGGGGCTGTATCCAACCATCAGTTGTGATGGTCAGACCCATATTCCCTGTGCGCCGGGTGACAGCGTCACTATCCGTAAGAAGTCGCACAAACTGAAACTGATTCATCCCAAAGGGCATAATTTCTACGAAATCTGCCGCACAAAACTGGGTTGGAGCAGTCACTACGGGGATTAATTATGCACCAGGGCTATGATCTGATTGGTGATATCCACGGTTGTGGGCATACGCTGGTCGACCTGCTGGAGCAAATGGGCTACAGCAAAAAAAATGGGGTGTATCAGCATCCCAAACGCAAGGTCGTGTTTCTCGGTGATATTGTCGACCGTGGTCCGAATATCCGTATGTCCTGTCACATTGTGCGGGACATGGTCGATGGTGGGCATGCCGATATCGTCATGGGTAACCATGAGTACAATCTGGTTACCTATCTGACCGAAGCACCACCGGGCATGCGCCAGCCTTATCTGCGTCCGCATACCGCGCGTAACAATTTTATTATCGAACAGACTATCAGGCAGTTTGAGGATCATCCCCACGATCTGAATGATTTCCTGCGTTGGTTTGTCGATCTGCCGCTGTTCCTGGACTATGAGCATTTTCGCGTGGTTCACGCCTGCTGGGACCAGGCCATGATTGATGAATATCTCGCGCGCTATGGCTCCAACCATATTACGCGTGAAATGCTGCCGGAATCAGTGAATACCGAGTCGTTCCTGTATCGCTTCCTCGACCGGACATTGCGTGGCACCTCGCTGAAACTGCCGGGTGGACGTTCGATGACCGCCAAAGACGGAATGGTGAGGCAGTTTTTCCGCACCAAATTCTGGGAAGAAGCGCCGCAAAAATACGGCGATGTGGTTTTTCAGCCAGACCCGCTGCCGGACGATATTGAACACGGTCTGCTCAGTGAAGAAGAAAAAGAGCAGCTGTTGTTTTACGGACCAGATGAAAAGCCTCTGTTTATTGGCCACTACTGGATGCAAGGGTTACCTGCCCCCATTACACCCAATATCGCCTGTCTTGATTACAGTGCGGTTAAATACGGCCGTCTGTGCGCATATCGTATGGATACGGAACACCGCCTGCAGACCGGTAAGTTCACCTGGGTGCGGGTTGAAAAACACGAACGTTGATTACTGATGGCGCTGCTTGTTCTGGTGGCTCCTGCGGGAGCCGATCTCTCTCCTCTGACGCAACACCTGTGGGCTGAAAAAATTGCTCACCGGGTGGTTGAGCATCAGGGGGAGCAGATGTTGTATCTGGCGGATGAAGCCGATGAACCCCGGGTACGTGCTTTGTTCGATGAATGGCGCGAAGGTCAGCTGATTGCACCCGCGGTGGAAGCGTCACAACCTGTCTTTTTCCAGTTTTTGTTAAACGCTCTGGCAACCCCGCTGACTCTGGCTGGCCTGTTGCTGTTCATTGCTGTGTTTATCTGGATGCGAGTCTCAGACAGCTGGATCGTCTGGCTGACCATGGGGGCAGAGTACTGGCCAGATCAACGCTTCAGCATCGCTGCCTATAGCGCTATTGGCCTGTGGGATTTCTGGCGCCCGACGCTGCTGCATTTTTCTCTGTTGCATTTGCTGTTCAATGGCACCTGGTGGTGGGTTCTTGGCCGTCGGATTGAACAGTGCGATGGCCGGCTGGCAATGCTGGCCATTATTCTGCTGTGCGGACTGGCGGGCAACATTGCGCAGTGGTGGTACGCTGGGCCTGCTTTTGGTGGCGCCAGCGGTGTGACCATGGGCATGATGGCCTGGGTCGGGCTGCGCATGAAGCGGGTACCCTACGGATTACCGAAAGCACTGCTGCCGGTTATGGTGGCATGGCTGCTATTGGAGCTTACCGCGGACACCATGATTCCGGGGCTGACCTCCACTGCTCACGGTGCGCATATTGGTGGGCTGCTGGCGGGCTTTGCCATGGCAGCGTTGTGGCCCGCTGCAAAACAATATTCTACTGACTCAGAGAGAGCATCTGATGACACTTGAAGAACTGATTAAAGCAATGACCCCTGAAATTTATCAGAACATGCGCTCGGCTATTGAACTGGGCCGCTGGCCAGATGGTCGCAAGCTGGATGAAGAGCAACGCGCTTTGTGCATGGAAGCAGTGATCTATTACGAGCAGCTCAATGACCTGCCAGCCAGCGAGCGCGTTGGTTATATGGAAGATGCGTGCAAGTCGGAAGGCAAACACGGTGATGACGACGTACAGACCCTGACGATTCAGTGAGCAAATGATGTCTGGCAAAACACTGGCTGAGGGTCAGCTTAACAAGATGCGCATCACGCCGGTCAGTGGTGCTGATGTTCAGTACCATCTGGAATTGGGTGATTCGGCGGTCTGCATGAATGACCTGCTGGGCAAGCAGTTGCAACTGCAATGGGCGGGTTCGATCAACTGTACGCATTGCGGCAGAGCGACCAAGAAAAGTTTCTCTCAGGGCTACTGCTACCCGTGTTTTACCCGGCTGGCACAGTGTGACAGCTGTATGATGAGTCCGGAAAAGTGCCACTTTGCTGCCGGCACCTGTCGTGAGCCAGAGTGGGCCGAGCAGGTATGCTTCAGCGATCATATCGTGTATCTGGCCAATTCTTCTGGTCTGAAAGTTGGTATCACCCGTCATACTCAGGTGCCAACGCGCTGGCTGGATCAGGGCGCAGCACAGGCTTTGCCAATTGCCCGTGTGCGTAATCGCCGTTTATCTGGTCTGGTGGAAGATCTTCTGCGTCAGCAGGTGGCCGATAAAACTAACTGGCGCGCCCTGTTAAAAGGAAATGCTGTCCTCCTTGATCTGGAAGCTGAGCGTGACAAGTTGTTTGCTCAGTTCGCTCAACCACTGGCTGCGCTCGAGCAGCAGGAAGGGCCGGGTTCGGTGGAATTACTAAATAATGCTGCGGTGGTTGATTTCAGCTATCCAGTCAGTGAATATCCAAGCAAAATCAGCAGTCATAATCTGGATAAAAATCCGCTGGTCAGCGGTCGGCTACAGGGCCTGAAGGGACAGTATCTGATTCTCGACTCTGGCGTGATTAACCTGCGCAAATTTACCTCCTACCAGGTTTCCCTGGCCGTAATGGATTGATGCCTGCCTATCAGGCTTGATGGAGAATTTATATGAAAGACGCTCAACCGAAAGCGATTTACCTGAACGATTATCGTGAGCCCGACTTCCGGATCGATACCACGGAACTGACCTTCGCACTGGAAGAAGACAGTACGCTGGTATCGTCGAAACTGGTGATGCAGCGCAATCAGAACGCGGAAAATAATGCAGCACTGGTGCTCCATGGTCAGGAACTGGAACTGCTGTCGGTGAGCGTAGACGGCAAGCTGCTGGCGCCGGAACAATACGAGGTCGGTGAGGAAACACTCACTATTGCCACCTTGCCAGAGCGTTTTGTGCTGGAAATTCAGAACCGGATTTATCCGCATAAAAATACCGCGCTGGAAGGTCTTTACCGCTCCGGCGGTATGTATTGCACACAGTGTGAAGCGGAAGGTTTTCGTCGCATTACCTATTATCTGGACCGTCCGGACGTGATGTCAGTGTTTACCACGCACATTATTGCCGACGCTGAAAAATATCCGGTGATGTTGTCTAACGGTAACCTGATTGATGAACAGCAGCTGGACGGTAAACGTAAGGTTTCCTGGCACGATCCGCATAAAAAACCAGCGTATTTATTTGCTCTGGTTGCCGGTGATTTACTCTGTTCCAGCGACGAGTTCGTTACCATGTCTGGCCGCAAAGTGGATCTCAGGATTTTTGTTGAGCCACAGAATATCGACAAAACAGAGTATGCGCTGGATGCTCTGAAGCGCTCGATGCGCTGGGATGAAGAGGTATACGGTCGCGAATACGATCTCGATATTTTTATGATCGTTGCCGTAGACGACTTCAATATGGGTGCTATGGAAAATAAAGGGCTGAATATTTTCAACTCTTCCTGTGTGCTGGCGAACCCGGCAACGGCTACCGATGCAGCTTATCAGCGTATTGAAGCCATTGTTGCCCATGAATATTTCCATAACTGGTCCGGCAACCGGGTTACCTGTCGTGACTGGTTTCAGCTTAGCCTGAAAGAAGGCTTCACTGTTTTCCGTGATGCCAGCTTTTCTGCAGATATGCATTCAGCCACGGTTAAACGTATCGAAGATGCCAATATCATGCGCACGGTTCAGTTCGCTGAAGATGGGGGGCCGATGGCGCACCCGGTGCAGCCTGATTCATTTATCGAAATTTCCAACTTCTACACCGTTACCATCTACGAGAAAGGTGCTGAGGTGGTTGGCATGATCAGAAAAATTCTTGGTACGGAAGGCTTCCGTAAAGGTTCTGATCTGTACTTTGAACGTCATGATGGCCAGGCGGTGACGATTTATGATTTCGTCGCTGCGATGGAAGATGCCAACGGTGTCGACCTGACCTTGTTCAAGCGCTGGTACAAACAGGCGGGCACTCCCCGAGTAAGCGCTGAGTCGGTATATGATGCAGCGGCACAGACACTGACGCTGACATTGCGTCAGATGTGTCCGGATACGCCGGGGCAAACCGGTAAGCTGCCAATGTGGATCCCGGTTCAGCTCGGTCTGATCGGTGGTGACGGCCAGGATATGGCCGTCAATGTTGAGCCAGCGTCGGCCTGGACCGCGGATAGTCAGGTGTTGCATCTGACCGAAGCTGAGCAGACCTTTGTATTCCACGGCGTTACTGAACAGCCAGTGCTGTCTCTGTTCCGGGATTTTTCTGCGCCGGTTAAAGTGGAATGTGAACAGAGCAACGAAGAGCTGCTGTTCCTGCTGCAGAACGACAGCGATGGCTTCAATCGCTGGGATGCCGGTCAGCGTCTGATGCTGAACTGGATTCGTAGTGCAGCCGACAGTCAGTTCGAGCTGACTGACGACGCCCGCAACGCTTTTGCGTCGCTGTTAGCGGACGAGTCCCTCGATCCTGCGATGGTCAGTTATTTACTGACCTTACCGTCTGAGGCTTACATCGCAGAGTTTTCTGATGTGGTCGACCCGGCTGCTATTCACAAGGCACGCAAAGCGGTACAGCTGGCATTGGCAGAGTCGCTGCAGGCGGAATTCATCGCCTGTTATCAGCGCTTGCGGAGCGATGCTTCCTATCAGCCGGTGGCGGCAGACATGGCCGCGCGCTCGCTGAAAAACCTGGCTTTGAGCTATTGGGTCAAAGCTGATGCATCTGGGCTGCAACAAGCTGAACGTCAGTATACGGCGGCCGACAATATGACCGATCAGATGGCTGCTCTGGTGGCTACGGTAAACAGCGGTGATCGTGCGCAGGCGCAGACGTTACTGGATCGTTTCTATGCCCAGTGGTCAGGAGATGCACTGGTTGTGAATCAATGGCTGTCGGTGCAGGCTGGGTCTGCAGAAATGGGCACTGCGGATTATATTCGTAGTCTGTTACAGCATCCGGCCTTTGACTGGCGTAACCCGAATAAGGTGCGCTCAGTGATTGGCGCGTTTGCCAATCAGGCGCTGGTGCACTTTCACGCCACCGATGGCAGTGGCTATGAATTGCTGGCCGATGCGGTATTGCGCCTGAACGAAGCCAACCCTCAGATTGCTTCACGCCTGCTCGGGCCGCTGACCAAGTGGAAGCGTCTGGTACCGGCACAGTCGCAGCTGATGAAAGCCCAACTGGAACGCATTATGGCTCAGGGCAATCTGTCTAAAGACGTTTATGAGGTCGTTAGTAAGAGTTTGATTTGAGCATCGGGCCAAGATTCTTTATTCTTGGCCCCGGGGAACATGCCGCGATAGCGGTATTCAAGAGGTCGCATAATGAAAAAAAATAAACTGATAGCGGCTGGTGCACTGGCGTTGGCATTCATAATGCCAACGGCTTTGGCGGCAGTATCCGTAACCGAAGCGGATCGTCTGAAAGGTGAGCTGACTCCGATGGGAGCAGAACGCAAAGGCAATGATGCAGGCGATATTCCACCATGGCGTGGCGGTCTGAGCCTGCCTCCTGTGAGTTACAGCAAGGCTGGTCAGCATCACATCGATCCATATGCTGACGACAAACCGTTGTTCGTTATCACCGCATCCAATATGGCGCAGTACGCTGAGTATCTTACTCCGGGTCAGATTGCGCTGTTCAAAACATACCCGGCTACATTCACTATGCCGGTGTATGAAACCCGTCGTACGGCCGCCGCGCCGGACTGGGTATACGAAAACACTTACAAAAACGCCATTCGCGCTGAGTTGACTAAAGACGGCTCGGGCTTGCTGTATGCGTATGGCGGTGTTCCATTCCCGATCGCGAAAACCGGTCTTGAAGCCATCTGGAACCACATTACGCGCTGGCGTGGCATTTATCTGACTCGTCGTGCGTCAGAAATTGCGGTTCAGACCGACGGTGATTTCTCGCTGGTAACGGTGCAGCAGGAAGTGGAATTCAACTACTATCGTCGCGATAAAAGCATCGAAGATCTGAACAACATCCTGTTCTACTACCTGTCTTTCACCAAGGCTCCAGCTCGTCTGGCGGGTGGTGCGGTACTGGTTCACGAAACACTTAACCAGGTGGATGAGCCTCGTCAGGCATGGGGTTATAACGCTGGTCAGCGTCGTGTTCGCCGCGCGCCAAACCTGGCGTATGACACGCCAATTGCAGCAGCTGATGGCCTGCGTTACGCCGATGATACCGATATGTATAACGGTGCGCCGGACCGTTACAACTGGAAGCTGCTGGAGAAAAAGGAAATCTACATCCCGTACAACAGCTATAAGCTGAGTGCGAACAACGTTTCCTATGAAGAGCTGATCAAACCAGGCCACCTTAACCCTGAATATACCCGTTATGAAAAACACCGTGTTTGGGTGGTTGAGGCGACACTGAAAGAAGGCATGCGCCACGTTTATCACAAGCGAGTGTTCTATCTCGATGAAGATACCTGGGGTGTGGCGGTTGCTGACCAGTACGACTCGGCAGGTGATCTGTGGCGAGTAAACATGGCCTACATGAAAACCTACTATGAGTTACCAGTGACCTGGACCACCATGGATGTGTTCCATGACCTGAAGGCCAAGCGCTACCACGTTCAGGGACTGGATAACGAAGAGCAGGGGACTATCGATTACAGTAACGAACCACCGGGTGATCGTTACTTTACCCCGGCAGAACTTCGCCGACGCGGTAAACGTTAAACCCCGACTGAGCGGATGAGAGAAATCTCATCCGTTTTTGCTATGGGGTTCATAGCAGTTTAACGGATAATTGATACCTTACATTCTGTTACAACCAGACATTAGTCAATAAATGTGGGCTCGGCTAGACTAGCCGCCTTCCGACATTACTATAAAAACGGAGCTCTTTATGTTTTCTGATTTGGTTCAGCGGCCAACCCGTTCTGCGGTTAAGGCACTGGCGTCGGGAATCAGCAAATTGTTGCTAATCT
This sequence comes from Thalassolituus marinus, assembly GCF_020320395.1. Classification (GTDB taxonomy): domain Bacteria; phylum Pseudomonadota; class Gammaproteobacteria; order Pseudomonadales; family Oceanobacteraceae; genus Venatoribacter; species Venatoribacter marinus. The sequence goes on from NZ_JAEDAH010000095.1 coordinate 36,476, forward strand.
GCAGCACTCTGATGGTTTCCCTCATGGCATCTGCCGCATGGCAGGATCCGCTGAATACTCCAGCCCTTCAGACTGAGCGTGCGCATCAGACTCTGTTGCTGGATGTTGTGCGCGCGGACCGTCGTTTGATCGCCGTGGGGGCGCACGGTCATATCGTCTATTCCGATGATGACGGTTCAACCTGGATTCAGGGACGCGTTCCGGTATCGGTAACCCTGACTGCTGTCTACTTCCCATCCGGCGATTATGGCTGGGCGGTGGGTCACGACGGTGTGATTCTGAATACCTCTGACGGCGGTAAGACCTGGACCAAACAGTTCGATGGTTATATGGCGAATGATGCCATTGTGAAGGCTGCCAGTCGTGCCAAAGAGCGTGCGCAAGCCCAGCTTGAAGCCGCTGAAGTCGCTGGCGATGACGTTGCGATCGAAGATGCTGAAATGGCTCTGGAAACGGCTACCTACGCACTGCAGGACGCTGAATACGATCTGAGCACCGGTTCTACCAAGCCATTCCTGGATGTGTGGTTCTACGATGCCAAGCGCGGTTACGCGGTGGGTGCGTACGGTATGTTCTTCCATACGCAGGACGGCGGTAAGACCTGGGAAGATATGTCTTCCTCCTTGCCTAACCCCGACCGTTTGCACATCAATTCAATTTCTACTGCGGGTAGTCACTCGCTGGTACTGGTTGGCGAAATGGGCATGATCCTGCGTTCAGATGACCTCGGCGGTAGCTGGCGTCAACTTGAAGCGCCTTATGATGGCTCGCTGTTCGGTCTGCTGGCATCCGGCTCCCGTCAGCTTCTGTTTGGTCTGCGTGGACACGTGTTTGCATCAGATGACGCGGGCATCACCTGGACTGAGCTGACCACTGGTAGTGAGCAGTCTCTGCTGTCTGGTGTCGTTGGTAATAAACATACGTTGCTGGTCGGTAATGGCGGCTCTGTCATTGTGTTTGATTCAGCAATGACTAAACCTCGTTCTACCGTGCTGGAAGGGCGCAAAGCTTATGCCGCTGTTGCTGAAGCATCTGACGGTAACTTTGTGATTGTTGGCGAAGCGGGCGTAAAACGCCTGAATGCCGCTGGCGAATTGATTGACCAGACCATCAGCATGGCCGCGGGAGATTTCTGAAATGTCTGAACAAAAACACCATTTTTCCACCGAGCCGGAGCATCACATTCTCTCCACAGAGACTGAACCGATGCTTGAGCGTGTGCTGTTTGGCAACCGTCTGGTCGTGCTGATCCTGATGGTACTGCTGACCATGCTGTTCGGTTATGGCGTTACCAAAATCAAGCTGGATTCCAGCATTGAAAAATATATTCCACTGAACCACGAATACATCCGTAACTTCCTCGTCCACAAAGACGATATGAAGAGTGGTGTAGCCAATGTGAAGATCGCAGTGGAAGCCACTGATGGCGATATCTTCAGCAAAGACTATATGGAAACCCTGAGCAAAATTAACGATGACGTGTTCTTCGTTAAGGGTGTGGATCGCTCGGGCATGCAGTCTCTGTGGACGCCGAATACTCGCTGGACGGAAGTGACTGAAGAAGGTTTTCAGGGTGGTCCGGTTATTCCGAGTACCTATGATGGCAGTGAAGAAAGTCTGGATAAGGTTCGTCAGAACGTCCTGAAATCCGGTCAGGTAGGTCGTCTGGTTTCCAATGACTTCCGCTCCTCTATCATTGATGTTCCGCTGGTTGAGAAAGACCCTGAGACGGGTGAGAAACTGAGCTACCAGCAGTTCTCCCGTGATCTGGAAGAAAAGATTCGCGCTAAATACGGCAGCGACCAATATCGTATCTACATCACTGGTACTCCGAAAAAACTCGGTGATCTGATGGATGGTGCGGCAAAAATTGCGCTGTTCTTCCTGGCGGCGATGATTGCTACTGCAATCCTGCTGTTCCTGTATTCCCGTTGCCCGAAGGGCACTGTTGTACCGATTCTGGCTTCCCTGATTGCGGTTGTCTGGCAGTTGGGTGCACTGGCCCTGATGGGTTACACGCTGGATCTGTACTCTGTACTGGTGCCTTTCCTGGTGTTTGCAATCGGTATCTCGCACGCCGTACAGATTATTAACGGTATTGCTATTGAAGCGGGTAAGGGTGCTAATCATCTGCTGGCCGCCCGCCGTGCATTCCGTGGCTTGTATGTGCCGGGTATGCTGGCGCTGTTGTCCGATGGTATGGGCTTCCTGACGCTGTTGTTTATCGATATCGGCGTAATTCAGGAACTGGCCATCGCCGCTTCTGTGGGTGTGGCGATGATTATTATCTCCAACCTGGTGTTGCTGCCGATCATTATGTCATTTATCGGTATCAGCCAGTCCGGTGTGCGTCACGCACAGAAAGTAGAAGCTTCAGAGCCGAAACTGTGGAAAACGCTGTCGTTCTTTGCCAATAAGAAAGTCGCGCCGTTCCCGATTGTTATTGCAATTGTGATGGCAATTTTCGGTTACCAGATGAGTCAGGGCCTGAAGATTGGTGACCTGGATAAGGGTGCACCTGAACTGCGTGCCGATTCGCGCTATAACCTCGATAACGACTTTATGGTGTCCAACTACTCAACCAGTTCCGATGTTCTGGTGGTTATGGTTGAAACGGCTAAAGAGCAATGTAACAGCTTCAAAGTAATGGACGCAGTGGATCGTTTCATGTGGTACATGGAAAACGTTCCGGGCGTTCAGTCGACCAATTCGCTGGTCACCGTTTCCAAGCTGGTGACCAAGGCGATGAACGAAGGCAATCTGAACTGGTCTGCACTGTCTCGTAACCAGACCATTCTGAACACCTCGATTCAGCGTGCGCCAAGTGCTCTGCTGAATCCGGATTGCTCTATGGCACCTGTAATTGTTTATCTGAATGACCACAAAGCGGAAACGCTGGAGACTGCCGTGGCAGCAGTGGAAGCCTTCAAGAGCGATTACGATGACAGCATCGATGAGAAGTACTTTGGCTATACTATCCCGGAAATTGAGCAGGCTATTGAGAACGGTGAAATCGACTCTGTTCCTGTTCGATTCCAGCTGGCGTCCGGTAATGCTGGTATCGAAGCGGCAACCAATCAGGTAATCGCAGATGCACAGGACACCATGCTGATTTTCGTCTACGTGGTGGTATTCGTGCTTTGCTTCCTGACCTTCCGTTCTTTCACCGCGGTGGCATGTATTCTGATCCCACTGGCGCTGACATCAATTCTGAGTCAGGCACTGATGACCTATCTGGGTATTGGCGTGAAGGTGGCAACTCTGCCGGTAATCGCGCTGGGTGTTGGTATTGGTGTGGACTACGGTATTTATATCTACAGCCGACTGGAAGTGATGCTGATTGCTGGTAAAACTATGCAGGAAGCCTTCCTGGAGACACTTAAGTCCACCGGTAAGGCAGTAAGCTTCACCGGTGTAACGCTGGCACTGGGTGTTGCTACCTGGATTCTGTCGCCAATTAAATTCCAGGCCGATATGGGTATTCTGCTGACCTTTATGTTCCTGTGGAACATGCTGGGTGCGCTGATCCTGCTGCCTGCACTGGCACACTACCTGTTACGCCCTGAGCGTATCATTGCTCGTCACAAAAAGCGTCATGGTGAGGTCCCGCCTGCGGGTTGAATGTCACAGACGTAGAGCAAAAAAAACGGTGGCCCAGGCCACCGTTTTTTTTGCGACAATAGCGAAAGTTCTGAAGGAGATTTTGTGATGAAAAGCCCTCTGGGTCTGAATGCCGATTTGCCGGTTATGGATTTGCTGAAAGAAGCGGTTAGTTTGCTGATGCTGAAAAAGCAGCAAGTGGCGCGGATGTTTGTGCCAGCCATGCTGATACTCGCTCTGGTGGACTCGCTCAGCAGTGAGTTAGTCGATAAAGGTTCGGCGCAACTCATCTTCATCGTTGTATCTGTGGTTCTTGGTGTGTTGTTTGCGACGGCAGCGCATCGCTTTACCTTGTTGCCCGAAGAGCAATGGCATCGCAATGCAATCCATGGCTGGGGACGGGATGAATTCCGTTACCTGCTGCGTGCAATCATTATCGGACTGGCTGCTGCCGTCGTATTTTTTATTATTATGCTGGCTTGTATGGCCATCGTCGGGCCGGAGCTGGCATGGATGGGCGCTGTGGTTGCGTGTCTTCCGGCTCTGTATATCTGGGCGCGACTGTCGGTCACTTTGCCGGAAGTTGCTTTGGGGCAAAAAAGCGATATCAGCCGTGCCTGGGCCCTCAGCGAAGGTAATGGTTCACGCCTGGTTCTGATTGTTATCGTCCTGCCTGTGATGATGATGCTGCCGGTGTTTGCTTTGTATGCGGCAGAAAACTGGATGCTCAATTACGTGGCTGCCTTCGGAGGCTATATCACGTCTCTGATTTCACTGGTGATGTTGTCAGTTTCATACCGATTCCTGACCGAATTCTATGATAAGCCGGCAGAAACGTCGGGTTCAGAGGTTTCATCGACTGATGAAGCACCTTCTCCGGACAATAATGGCTTCGACGCCTGACCGGGAAAGGGAAGTAGCGTATGCGTCTGGGAGATTTATCTGTTTCCTACGTCGAGCTGATGGCTCGGGCGGTCGCTCAGTCGGGTTATGACCCGACTGAGATTCTGCGCCAGTATCAATTGGATGAGGTGAAACTGGCTTCGCCGGACGCGCGCATCAGTATCCCGCGCTTTATGCGTATGGGACACAGCATGATCAGTGCTTTTCGTCTGCCTCATCTTGGTCTGGCAATGGGACGCTGTTCATCGCCATCGATGATGGGCATCGCTGGATTGCTGGCTCAGTCGGCTCAGGACATTCGCTCCGCCTGCCGCGCTGTGACCGAATATGAACTGCTGTCGAGTTTTAATGCACGGGGCCGCTCAGTCTTTTCGACAGAGAAGGGGCAGGGGGTTGTCAGCTTCTACTCCATCAGCCCATACAATGATTACAACCTGTTTGTGGTGGATTCCGTTCTCAGTGGCTGGTTTACCTTCCTGTCGATGGTGAGTGGTCGAACTGATCTTGTTGCGCGAATTGAGGTTGAATTTCCGGCGCCGGATTATCGCGATCAGTACGCTGATTTTTTCCCGTGTGAGGTCCGTTTTGGTGCAGAACGCAATGCATTGGTGCTGCATGAGTGGGCACTGCCATTGATTGTTCGTACGCGCTGTGCATCGACCTACAGTGCGCTGAAGTTGTTGGCAGATCGCGAATTAGAAAGGGTGCGGCTGGGGCTAAGCTTTCGTGAAATGACAGAGCGCGCTATTGGCCCTCTGCTGAATGGTCAGACACCAACCCTGGAGCAGGTAGCGCAGCGCCTGAATATGGCCCCCTGGACCGTCAGGCGCAGGCTGACTGACGAAGGCTATACATTCCAGCAAGTGCTGAATGATACACGCCGTGATCTGGCTGTTAGCTACGTAAGGGATACGACGCTGACGCTGGGGGAGATTGCCTATTTGTTAGGCTTTGGATCAGCGACAGCGTTTCAGAGGGCTTTCAAACGCTGGACCGGCGAAGCGCCGGGGCGGTTTCGCGAACGGACGGGCAGGGGTTACATTTCTACCGCGTCGTCCACATCGTCTTCATAGTCGTCGTAACCGACTTCCAGAAGGTCTTCAATGTAATCAGACATTGTTGACTCCTTTTTCTTGTGTTAATCGATGTCATATCCATGACAAGCACTTACTGTGCCATTTAATACAAGTCTAGCCTGTATTCTCATTCTGACCACTATCTGATCTTAAAGTTCAGTCGTTGATGTCATGTGAGCATAAGCATAATGACCAGGCTGTGTTACGGCAGTATGAACTGATGGTGAAAAGGCTGTGACAGTATCGGCTGTTCCTGGGTATTTCTGGCTGGACGTAGCCTGCTTAAGTTAACGAAGTCTCTTTATCAGGGGACATCCGATGCGCATTCTTACTTTTCGGGAAGGCGAGCAGGGCGCTAGAAGAAGGTGTAGGCCGAGCTTGCGTTCCAGCGGGAACTCGAACCAACGTGCAAAAATAATAAAAAGGGATCTAAAAGAAGATGGCGTACGGCCGGGCTGGCGTTCCAGCGGGAACTCGAACCGACGTGCAAAAATAATAAAAGGGGATCTTAAAAGAAGATGGCGGACTGGACGGGACTCGAACCCGCGACCCCCGGCGTGACAGGCCGGTATTCTAACCAACTGAACTACCAGTCCGCATTGTGCTTAAGAT
>NZ_JAEDAH010000095.1:42676-42920 GCF_020320395.1 Thalassolituus marinus
AAGGATCTTAAAAGAAGATAGCTAGTGGTCTGGGCGGCATTCCGCGGACTCGCTGTGAGCCAAACTGTCGGGAATAAAAAAGGGGATTTAAAAGAAGATGGCGTACGGCCGGGCTGGCGTTCCAGCGGGAACTCGAACCGACGTGAAAAAATAATAAAAGGGGATCTAAAAGAAGATGGCGTACGGCCGGGCTGGCGTTCCAGCGGGAACTCGAACCGACGTGCAAAAATAATAAAAGGGGATC
>NZ_JAEDAH010000095.1:42930-43234 GCF_020320395.1 Thalassolituus marinus
GTTTACATCGTAGCTGATGACTCTTTTTACATCTGAGTGAAGATGGCGGAGAGGACTGGGCGGCATTCCGAGGACTCGCCGTGAGCCAATTCTTTCCTGCTCTGTTTTACATCTGAGTGAAGATGGCGGACCGGACGGGACTCGAACCCGCGACCCCCGGCGTGACAGGCCGGTATTCTAACCAACTGAACTACCGGTCCGCATGGGTCTGCTTACAGAATTTGGTGGGTGATGACGGGATCGAACCGCCGACCCTCTGCTTGTAAGGCAGATGCTCTCCCAGCTGAGCTAATCACCCTCTCCT
>NZ_JAEDAH010000095.1:43244-43406 GCF_020320395.1 Thalassolituus marinus
AAAAGAAGATGGCGTACGGCCGGGCTGGCGTTCCAGTGGGAACTCGAACCGACGTGCAAAAATAATAAAAGGGGATCTTAAAAGAAGATGGCGTACGGCCGGGCTGGCGTTCCAGCGGGAACTCGAACCGACGTGCAAAAATAATAAAAGGGGATCTTAAAA
>NZ_JAEDAH010000095.1:43416-43740 GCF_020320395.1 Thalassolituus marinus
TTTTACATCGTTAAGCTGATGACTCTGTTTTACATCAGGAGTTGATGACTCATTTTACATCTGAGTGAAGATGGCGGAGAGGACTGGGCGGCATTCCGAGGACTCGCCGTGAGCCAATTCTTTCCTACTCTGTTTTACATCTGAGTGAAGATGGCGGACCGGACGGGACTCGAACCCGCGACCCCCGGCGTGACAGGCCGGTATTCTAACCAACTGAACTACCGGTCCGCATGGTGCTTAAGATGGTTTGGTGGGTGATGACGGGATCGAACCGCCGACCCTCTGCTTGTAAGGCAGATGCTCTCCCAGCTGAGCTAATCACCC
>NZ_JAEDAH010000095.1:43750-50801 GCF_020320395.1 Thalassolituus marinus
GAAGCGAGGTCGCATTCTACTTATGCCACGCTGGATGTCAAACCCTATTTGGCAATTTTCTTATTATTTTTTAGTAACTTGCAGGAACTGGTTAAATCTCCGACAGCTTTACTGTCGGAGATTCTTTCCACTCATGTGGCGCTTTCAACCACCACTGGTAGTGGAGCAGAAGGGTGTCTGTGCTTACGCGAGCCGAGTACCAGCATGCACGGCGTCAGGATCAGGGTCAGTACCGTCGCGAAGGTCAGCCCACCGGCAATCGCGGTGGAGAGCTGTGTCCACCATTGCGACGACGGAGCGCCGACAGTGAAATGCTGGTGCAGCAGGTCGATATTCCACTGCATGACCATAGGCATCAGTCCCACCACGGTGGTGATCGCTGTCAGTAACACGGGGCGCAGACGCTGGGCGCCGGTACGCAATGCCGCATCAACCGGCTCAACCCCCTGGTGAATCAGGCGGTTGTAGGTATCGATCAGAACGATGTTGTTGTTCACCACAATGCCCGCAAGGGCAATAACACCCACGCCGCTCATAACAATGCCGAACGGCTCTCCGCGAATAAGCAGGCCGATCAGAACACCGACAATAGAAAGCACAATGGCGCTCATAATCAGGCCGGCCTGATAAAAGCTGTTGAACTGAGTCACTAGAATCGTAGCCATCAGGAAAATGGCAATACCAAATGCCTTGCCGAGGAAGGCGCGGGTTTCTTCCATTTTTTCTAAGTCACCGCGGAATTTCGGCATGGCGCCGGCTTCACGCCAGGGCAAGTCTTTTATCTTCTCCGTGAGTACCTTGATTTTTTCCATGGCATTTACGCCGTCCTGAACGTTTGCGGTGACGCGATAACGGTACTTACCATCAATGCGGACAACATCACCGGATTTAGGTACGGCAATGCGTTGCATAAAGTTGGAAACCGGCACCAGGCCGTGCGGCGTTTGCAGGTTAAAGGAATCGAACTGATCGATGTTGCGTGCCTGAGTGGGATAGCGCAGCAGGATCTCTACTTCGTCGTCACTGAAGTCCGGCTGGAAGGTCCCCACTTTCTGGCCGCCGGTGATCATGCGAATCATGGCACCGGTACTGGCGATGTTGGTGCCGAAGCGGGTGGCTTCCTCACGATTGATCTTCAGCTGCCATTCGACACCTTCCAGCGGGCGGTCATCGCGAACATCTTTCAGATCGGGGTCGGCATTGAATACGTCTTTGACCTGTTCCAGTAACGGAATAATGGCCTCACGGCTGCTGGCAGTCAGCTGCAGCTGAATGGGCGCCCCTGCTGCAGGGCCATTTTTCTTCTTCTGGGTCTCAATAATAATGCCGGCGATAGAGGCCGTACGTTGCTCAATATCCGCCAGAATCTCATTGGCCGTGCGGCGGTGTTCCCAGTTGACCAGCTCGATCTGTATGCGGCCAATCACATCGGCTGCGGCATCGGTGGGCGCCTTGATAAAGGTTGCACTGTAGATCGACTGGATCTCACCCATGTCAAAGATGCGCTTTTCAACTTCCTGCACCAGGGTTTCGCGTTCGAGCAGTGAAAGGTTACCCCGGGCACGGACATCGACCAGGCCGATATCGGCATCAACGTCAGGAAAAAATTCAACTCCGTGCCCCATGGAAGCATAGATAACGAAGGACATGATCAGTGCGCCGATGGCAATGCCAAGCACCGTCAGGGGCCGCTGTACGGCTTTATGCAGTACGCGGATATAGGCACCGGTAAAGCCTTTCAGTTCATGGAAGCGGCCCTGTTCTGCGGCCTGAATTGCCTGCAGTGCCGCTGGGTTATGGTGGCCGTCGCGGCCCATCACTGCGCCTATGGTCGGCACAACAATGAGTGCCATAATCAGCGAGGCCGACAGTGTGTAAAGCAGGGTCAGTGGCAGGAACTTCATAAACTCGCCGGTGGTGCCGGGCCAGAACAGCAGCGGCAGAAATACCGCCAGTGTGGTAGCTGTTGAAGCAATAATCGGCCAGGCCATGCGCTGGGCTGCTTCCATATACGCATGACGGCGTTTTGCGCCTTCTGCCAGGCGGCGGTCAGCGTATTCCGTGACAACAATGGCACCATCAACCAGCATGCCGACAGACAGAATAAGGGAGAACAGCACCACCATATTCATGGTGTAGCCCATCATGCTAAGTACAATCAGAGCCATCAGGAAGGCACCAGGAATCGCGACCCCCACCAGAAATGAACTACCAAGGCCGAGGCTGCCGAGCACCAGAATCATAACCAGCAGGGTTGCAACCAGAACGTTGTTGAACAAATCGTTCAGCATGTCTTTGATCTGTTCTGATTCGTCCTGAGTAATTCCCACCTCGATGCCCGCAGGCCAGTAGGGTTTCACCTGATTAATGATGCCTTTGACTTCATCCAGCGTCTGGATGATGTTGGAGCCAATGCGCTTTTTAATTTCCAGTGTGACGGCCTGTTTACCATTTACACGGGCAGCGTTTTTGCGGTCCTTATAGGCAAGGCGACCAACAGCGATATCCTGAAACAGGACAACCTGATCGCCATCGGCTTTCACTGGCAGCTGAAGAATGTCAGGGATGCTTTCAATCAGCCCCGGAACTTTTACGCCGAAGCGACCAGCACCGGTGTCCAGGTCTTCACTGGCTACCAGTTGGTTGTTGTTGCCAACCAGGCTCGCCAGTTCGCTGAAGGATAAGCCGTAATTGTCCATGCGCGCCGGGTCGACGATGATTTCAGCAATTTCATCGCGCTTGCCCTGAATACTGGCTTCAAGTACACCCGGCAGCGCTTCGAGACGATCCTGCAGATCTTCGGCGACCGCATATAATGCAGATTCATCGACTTCACCCGCCAGTGTTACGACCATTACCGGGAACAGGGCGACGTTGATTTCTTTTACCTTAGGCTCTTTGCTTTCTTCCGGCAGCTCTCCCTTGGCATCATCTACTTTCTGGCGAACGTCCAGCAAAGCCTGGTCGATGTCGACATCGGTATAGAACTCGAGGGTAATCGACAAGTGGCCGGTGGTTGCGGTGGAGATCATCTCCTTGAGGCCATCCAGACTGCGCAGCTCTTTTTCCAGTGGCTTGTAGATCAGCGCGTCGGCGTCGGCGGGGGAAATGCCATCGTGGGTAACGGAGACATAGACAAAAGGTACGGTGATATCCGGATTGCTTTCTTTGGGAATATTAATCAGCGTACTCAACCCGATCAGCATGATCAGGCAGAACAGCATCAGTACGGTACGTGAACGCTGCAGCGAAGCATCAATCAGCGAGTTCATCGGTTAGTCTCCGCTCTGAGCCGTAACGTTCACGCTGGTGTCAGAGGCTTGCTCGCCAGCGTTCATTACTTCTTCACTCACATATACAGGTTCGACCAGCTGGCCGAGGTCAACAAAACCGCCGCCGACGGTGATGATGTCTGCCTGCTCGCCTAGACCATATACCCAGATGCCATTGTTGTCGGCCTTGAGCAGATTTACCGGGCGGAAAACCACACGGTTGTCGCTATCAATGCCTTTCAGGCCCAGGTGGCCGTTGTCATCCAGAATCAGCAGAGCTGGTGATACAAAATACGCATGGGTGGCTGGTTGCGGAACGTGGATAGTGGCCGTCAGACCCGAGGCCATGCTGCCATTAGGGTTAGTGATTTCCAGTTCCAGCGGGAATGTCCGGGTTGCAGCATCTGCTTCAGCTGCAATAAAACGGATGCGGCCGTCGACACGGTCGCCGTTGATCAGCTCGGCCCAGCCACGGTCTCCAATATTGATGTTGGCTGCATCACGCTCTGCTGCGTGACCTTTGACCAGATATGGACGGAAATCCAGCACGGTGACCAATGGCGCACCGTCTTTAACAAAATCTCCGATTTCAACAGCGCGACTGTCGACGATGCCATCGAATGGCGCGCGAATTTCGGTGGCATTCAGTTGCAGTCGGGCATTCGTAAGTTCGGCTTCGGCATTGGCCAGTGCGGTTTCTGCCTGAGCCAGCTGAGACTCATTTGCCAGCCCTTTTTGCCGTAGCTCACGGGCGCTGCGAGCTTCAATCTGACGCTGACGCAAAGCGGCCTCAGCCTGCTTTACACGGGCGGGCCAGTCACGCGGGTCGAGGCGAAGGATCACTTCACCGCGTTTTACATTGGCGCCTTTATCGCGCTCTACCGCAACGACTTTCGCGCGAATCTCGGATTTCAGTTCGACCCGGCGACTTGGTGCAGTACGCGCAGATACGGTGATGTCGCGGTTCACCAGTTCGCCCTGCATACGCTCAACCTGAACACGCTGCAGGCCACTGTCGAGGGTAAGAGGTCGTGGGTTTATAAATTCACTATCGGATGTCACGGCCCCCGCTATCATCCAGATAACGGCAATGAACGAGAGTGACAGGGCAATCAGGTGCCCTTTGTTGAGCTGAATAGTCATGCTGTGTACCGCATTGGAATTGTTGTTGTCGTGGTGCAAATATGCGAGGGCTCAATATAAGGCAAAGTTCCGCTGTCTGCATCTGCCGACTGCCCGATATCCAACAAAGACAGCTATAATGCCCGCCTTTGAATTTCTCTAAGGGTTTGTGCCTTATGGTACTGGTGAGTCTGAAGCAGGTAGAACTGGCGTTTGGTGACCATGTTCTGCTGGATAAAGTCGATCTCGAAATCCACAGCGGCGAGCGGCTGTGCGTGGTCGGACGTAACGGTCAGGGTAAGTCAACGCTGCTGAAAATCCTGAACCGTCAGATTCAGGCTGACGATGGCCGGGTAGAGCACCGCGATATGCTGCGCGTCTCCGCGCTGCAGCAGGAACTGCCAAAAACCACCAAAGCACCTGTCTACGATGTTGTGGCTGAAGGTCTGGGCGATCTCGGTCATCTCATCGCTCAGTACCATGACGAGAGTGCGCGTGGTGCGCAGGCCGATCTTAAAAAACTGGAACAACTGCAGACACGTATTGAAGCTGCCGACGGCTGGCGCTGGCAGCAGAAAGTCGATGCCATTATTCAGCGCCTGAATCTGCCGGCTGAGTCGGATTTCACTGAACTGTCAGGTGGCTGGCAGCGCCGTGTCATGCTTGCCCGCGCGTTGGTGGTTGAGCCGGATTTACTGATTCTCGACGAACCTACCAACCATATGGATGTTGCCACCATTGAATGGCTGGAAGAGCAGTTGAAACAGTTCAATGGTGCACTGGTATTTATCAGTCACGACCGTGCGTTCGTTCAAAACCTGTCGACCCGCATCATCGAACTGGATCGCGGTAATCTCTACAACTGGGAGGGTGACTACCTGAGTTTTGTAGAGTACCGGGAAAAGCGTTTGCAGGATGAGGCGACGCAGAATGCTTTATTTGATAAGCGACTCGCGGAAGAAGAAAAATGGATTCGTAAAGGCATTGAAGCTCGTCGTACCCGTAACGAAGGGCGCGTTCTGCGCCTGAAAGAAATGCGCAAAGAGCGCAAGTCGCGCCGTGAACTGCAGGGCAGTGCCAATATCAGTATGAATGCTGCAGAGCGCTCCGGTAAGCAGGTGTTTGAAGTCGAGCATTTGTCTTACGGCTGGAAAGACATCATGCAGGTGGACGATTTCTCTACACTGGTTATGCGCGGTGATCGCATCGGTCTGGTCGGTCCCAACGGGGTGGGTAAAAGTACGCTGCTTAAACTGTTGCTGGGGCAGTTAGAAGCTCAGCAAGGCAGTATTCGCACCGGTACCAAACTGGAAGTGGCGTATTTCGATCAGTCGCGTCATTTACTGGATGAAGAGAAAACCATTGCCGAGAACGTCGCTGATGGTAAAGATCAGGTTGAGGTGAACGGCCAGAACAAACACATCATCGGCTATCTGGGTGATTTCCTGTTTGAACCTGAGCGTGCACGTACGCCAGTCAAAGCCTTGTCCGGTGGTGAGCGCAATCGGGTATTGCTGGCTAAGTTGTTCCTTAAACCGTGCAACCTGCTGGTGATGGATGAGCCGACCAACGACCTGGATGTAGAAACTCTGGAGTTGCTGGAAGAGCGACTGCTTGATTACAACGGCACCTTACTGCTGGTCAGCCACGACCGTGCCTTCATCGACAACGTGGTGACTCAGTTGTGGGTTTTTGGTGAAGGCAAAGCGGGCTATATCGAAGAGCAGGTCGGTGGGTACAGCGACTGGATAGAACGTCGCAATGCTCGACAGGCACAGGTTCAGGCCGCCAACAAAAAAGCGGAAAAAGCGGTTAAGAAAGAGCAGGAAGCTGCAAAGCCCCAGGTGGCAACGAAAAAGCTGTCTTATAAATTGCAGCGTGAACTGGATATGCTGCCGGATCAGATCGCCGCAGCAGAAGCCGCACGCGATGCCTTAGCGGCGAAAGCGGGTGAGCCTGATTTCTACTCGGGGGATGCCACGGAAGTGCAGAAAGTTCTTGAAGCGCTGGGTGAAGCCGAGCAAAAAGTCGAAGCATTGGAAGAGCGCTGGCTCGAATTAGAGGAAATGGCATCGTGACTTGGTTAATCGTACTGGCAGTCACACTGTCATTATTTGGTTCTGTTTACTGGTTAAAACCCAGTGCCCGCGATACCCGGTTGGCGAAGCTGCGTTTCGATGCCATTAAAATGGGGCTGCAGGTTCGTCAGTTCACGTTTAAGCCGGATTCGGCCAAAACCGGCGTGCGGGAAGACATTACAGCCACCAGTTATACCCTGATGCTGGATGTGAAAGGGCAGAGTGAGCTGCTGTACCGCGTGGTTGGTCAGCCTGCCTGGGATGCAGACGGTTTACCGGAAGGTCTGAGCTGGCACAACAAAGGCACTGAGGCCGACGCAGACAAAATCCGCAAGGCGGTCCGCCAGCTTAACGACAATATTCTGTTGCTGGAGGTGTTCAGCAATCGGGTGGTGTTTATGCCCGCTGAAGGAAAGGAGGCGAGCGCAGAAAACTACATGGCATTTCTGCGGCATTTCGCCTGAATGACATCCATAAAAAAGCCCGCGTCAGCGGCACTGCTGTCCCACAAATTTTTATTTGAACTTTTGTGAGATATTCCAGGCCCCTTGTCCTCATAGAGGGGCCTTACCCCTCTCG
>NZ_JAEDAH010000096.1:0-3121 GCF_020320395.1 Thalassolituus marinus
GCTCGCCGGGCATCCTTGCCCGGCGGACCGGAAAAATCATCGTTCATTTCGGCGCTCCAGAATGCGAAGGACTGGCTTCCTCTATGCTGCTTTTTACTACAACGCCATCTCTGAATTTCAGTCAGAGACATGAAACTCAGATTCTGGATGACGTTTGAAATAAGGCGGTGAAATTAACTAAAACAGCGCCTCTGCGCTCGCCGCAGAAAGCGTAGATATTTACGACCTGCCCGAAGGGACTCGGGCAAGCGGCCCCGGCCAAGGATGGCCGATGGGGCGCGAGGTCAGGAAATATCAAGGTTTCAAGGGTAAACGAGCCAGGACGCGCGAAGCGGGGAGATAGCCCGTCCGGCGATAGGGGCGGTCCGACGTTTCGGAAGGCCCCTCTATGAGGACAAGGGGCCCGGAATATCCCACAAAAGTTCAAATGAAAATTTGTGGGACACTAGTGGCTGGTATCAGCGGCTTTTTAAATCGGAGTATGAATTGATTATTCAATAACCCTGCGCGCATAAAAGGTTTTCGGTTCGCTGGTGGCTTGTCCGGATTTATATGCGTTATAAACCACGGTAACGTCATCGGAATTATCCAGGTAGAGGCCCACTCCGCCTTTGGAGGATATAAACGAAGGTACATCGATGCCACTGTCGATGGTTTGCACATCCTGCCATGCACTACCGTCGTAGTAGCGAGCGTATAAGGTACCGTCGTATGGGATTCCGCTTGTCATATCCAGGTCATAGCCAAACCAGACGATAACCGCTTTACCATTATCGTTAATGGCACCCTGTGCAGATCGGATCTGATCATTACTCTGCGGGTGTTCTGTTGAGCTTGCACTGAATGAACCGGCATCTGAAATGTTGGTTTTCAGTTCGGCCCCGTCATTTACCCACAAGCTTAAACCGTAATCGGCTCCGGCGCTCAGATAAGCTTCCAGCGTAGCGCCGTAGTTCGCACCAGCAAGGTCGTCATCTAATTCAACACTGGTGGCAAAGCCAGAGCCGTTGTCAAAGCGCGCCTGCAGTGTGTTGTTGGCATTGAACAGTGCCAGGGCATGATTGGCATCGTTCACCGCAATTCGTGCTAAACGGGAATTCCCCGGATAATCACCAATATTCGCTGACGAACCTATGTTGCCATCGGAGAAACTGGTGGCAAATACACCGGATTTGCTGGTGGCAAATTTACTGGTTTCAATTTTGAGGATATAGCCTTCACCATCGTTGCCCATACCCAGAGCGACGGCGTTGTTGTCGCTGCCGAGTGTTTGCGGAGAGCTGGTTGCATCCGTTACACAGGTATCCGTGCTGTCACAGCCCTGAACGCGGCCTTTGTTAGGAAGGTCACGGCGGTTCCAGATCATGGCAATGCTGTCATCGTTGGATAACGCGATTTTCAGATCATCGACATTATTGCAGGTGTAGTTATTAGTTGGATTAATCAGATGGCGTGCTCGGCTGGAGCCACCCCATTGGGTGCCATTGTAGCGGTAGTAATCCAGGCGGCACTCTGTGAAGCCTGTGGCTGCATTCGTGGCGTTATTTTCCAGAGCCAGTACAGCTTTACCGTTAGCATTGAATGCCCAGCTGATATCGTGGGTGCCGTTGAAAGAGGCCAGCTGGTGTGCGCTGCTCCAGTTGCTGCCGTCGAACTCGCGAATATAGAGCAGGTTGCCTTTGCTATAGGCCATCATCGGTTTGCTAGCGGTCCCGCCGACCATTAGCTCGGATACGGTAACTGAGCCATCTTCCAGTTCAGCAGGTGTTGTCCAGGCTGGTGTGGCCGGACCGGAGTTGTCGGTATCAGTATTGGCGCCGGTTCCCGTATCGGTGTTGCTGTTGTCGGTATTGCCGGTATCAGTATTGTCGGTGCCGTTGCCGTTTCCCTGGTCTGTGGTGTCACTACCAGACGAAGATGACCCACCTCCGCATGCGCTTAACAGAAGGGTCGATGTGGCGAGCAACGCCACAGCTAGTTTATGCAGTTCCATAGTTTTTTCCGGATGTATCTGGTTACCGGACTATTGAACTTTACCGAGTGGTAAGAATCTTCACCCCGAAGGGTGAACCTTTGGCTGGTTTACAGATTCACCTTCTGACTACTGGCTGTGCAGAAATCCTGCTGGCTCGAATTTGTATTACGCATGCAGTCTGCATAGTTTATCTGGGGCACCAGATTCAGGGTGTTTTGCTGAATCTGAACCATATAGGTGAAACTGTAGGGCGCACTGCGAATCCAGCGCTGTGGCGTTGTGTGTGAATATGCACAGCGAAAGTTAATTGATTCACCGGCAGATATGCTGCGACCAGAAGGCGGATTGTAATAGCGCCACTGGTTGATATAGCCGCGCTGAATTTCCTCGCGGCAGGCATCCAGTGATGTGATATTTTTATCGTGAAAGAACAGCGTGCGAGAGTGGCTGGTGCCTTTAATGCTGCTGGTCGCCAGCATCCAGACCTCCTGTTTAGCAAAGCCTGTAGCCGGTAGTGCCAGTAGACTGATGGCGGCGATGGCAGGAAGCCAGTTTATACGTGCTTGGATTTTCACAGTTTTTCCCCAAAGATCGGTCTAAGCGAAATCCCTGCTTGTTTTCCCTGGGGTATTTTATCGGCAGATAAATAAGTGCAGTGTAAATAAAGGTTAAGGTTGGCGGGTTTTACAGTTTATTGACGATTGTGAATCGCCGGTAGTTGATCGAATTAAGGTCAGCATCTGCGGTAAAACAGGGCTGTGTTAATGCATGGGATATTTTACTCGCGGCATCTGCGAATGGCCGTGAGACGCTCTCTGCGCAGCAAACGCTATGCCGTATAAAGCAGGCTACGCCTGCATCGCGGCCAACGGCCGCTCCTACAAATAACGCGCCGCCGCAATAAACAACGACGTTTCGAATATCTCTGTACGCTGTAGGAGCTGCCTTTGGCTGCGAACGGTTGTGCAACAACCGCTATGTCATGTAAGGGTGGCTTCGCGCACCATCGCGGCGAGTGTCGCACCAACCAAAGGTCGCTCCTGCAAATAACGCGACGCCGCGATAAACAGCGACGTTTCGGATATCTCTGTACGCTGTAGGAGCTGCCTTTGGCTGCGAACGGTTGTGCAACAACCGCTATGTCAT
>NZ_JAEDAH010000096.1:3131-69968 GCF_020320395.1 Thalassolituus marinus
CGGGCCGTTCAGTCCTTACTCACAGCAATCAGTTTTTCCGGATCAAAGAAGCCAACACCGCTTTCAACGCTGCCCGGCTGGGGGCTGTTGAATATGTGGTTTTTCATCTTACCGATGATATGCATTTCGCAGGGTTTGCAGTCGAATTTCAGGGTCAGTACTTCGTCGCCGTTAATTAACTGCATATCTTTCACTTTGGTGAATACGCCGGTTACGCCTTTGGCCTGTTTCGGGCACAGGTTGAAGGAGAAGCGCAGGCAGTGCTTGGTAATCATCACGGGTACGTCGCCGGTTTCCTGGTGGGCTTCGTAGGCAGGTTCGATTAATTCAACGCCAAAGCGCTTGTAGAAGGCGCGTGCTTTCTCGTTGTAGACGTTGTCGAGGAAGCTGAGCTGGCTATCCGGATAGACCGGTGCTGGCTCGCTGACGGCTTTACGCGAGCCGCGCGGGTGTTTGGCGACACGGGCGGCGGTTAAAGCGTCGATGGCATCGCGGCGCAGGTTCTTTAATTGTGAGCCGGGTATAAACCAGGCATCGCCTTCAATCTGAATATTGTCGGCGTGGTAAATGGTATTGCCCAGCTTGCTGAAAGTGTCCTGCAGTTGCTGCTGCGCTTTCTCTGCATTGTTCGCCGGCTCAAACGGACCATTTAATGTTACGGTGACGCTGACACTTTCTTCGCTGGTTGCTTCCTGGCTGGTCACGGTGGCCATCAGTGCATCCTTAGACGTATGAATATCCCAGTTCACCAGTACACGGCGCTCCGCCGATTTTTTCAGCAGTGCTTGTTGCCAGTTGTGGTCGAGGTTACGGCTCAGCCTGGCTGGTAGGCGCAGGGTTTTTAACGATTCCGGCATTTCGTTCGGGGCAACCCGATACTGCCAGACGTGTTTCATCTCGCCGTTATCATCTTCCAGATCAAAGTCGGCCAGCGGATAAACATTGTTGGCGCGGAAGCCGACCACTTCGCGTTTAACCAGCACGTTCAGACCGTCGCCGTTGGTCAGTTCGGTATCGGTTTGTACGGTTAATTCATTTTTTCCCACACCAATTAATTCACCGACGGGAAGGCCAACGAATTTCGGTGAATCGAACGCACCGATATCAATTTTTCGTTTGCTGACGAAATAATCGGTGCTGCCGCGATGGAAAGTTTTATCCGGGTTGGGGGCAAAGAAGTGCTCGGTATAACCGCTGGAAGCGCGAGCCAGTTCCGGGCGATCGAGCAGAATCTCATCCAGTAACTGACGGTAGTGGGCGGTAATGTTTTTAACGTAGCTGACGTCTTTATAACGACCTTCGATTTTAAACGAACGTACGCCAGCATCCACCAGATCGCGCATATTGGCGGTCTGGTTGTTGTCTTTCATCGACAGCAGGTGCTTATCGTAGGCAACCACACCACCGTTTTCGTCTTTTAAGGTGTATGGTAAACGGCACGCCTGTGAGCAGTCACCGCGGTTGGCGCTGCGTCCGGTCTGGGCATGGGAAATATTACACTGGCCGGAGAAGGCGACACATAACGCACCGTGAATAAAAAATTCAACGGCAGCATCGACGCTGTCGGCAATCTCTTTAATCTGTGCCAGGTTCAGTTCGCGGGCGAGAACGATCTGTGAGAAACCGGCCTGGGATAAGAACTGCGCTTTTTCCAGGCGGCGAATATCACACTGAGTCGATGCGTGCAGCTCGATCGGTGGAATATCCATTTCCATAACCCCCATGTCCTGCACGATTAACGCATCAACGCCGGCGTCGTACAGCTGGTG
The DNA here is from genome assembly GCF_020320395.1 of Thalassolituus marinus. GTDB lineage: Bacteria > Pseudomonadota > Gammaproteobacteria > Pseudomonadales > Oceanobacteraceae > Venatoribacter > Venatoribacter marinus. Next base: position 4,901 of record NZ_JAEDAH010000096.1, read on the forward strand.
AATCAGCTGGCGTGCAGGCTCGACTTCGTCGTCGTGCAGAATGGTGTTGAGGGTAACGAATACCTTAGCGTGAAACAGGCGGGCAAACTCAACCAGCCCGGCAATATCCTGCACACTGTTGGCCGCATTGTGGCGCGCACCAAAACCCGGACCACCGATATAAACAGCATCGGCACCATGCAGAATCGCTTCTTTGGCGATGCCAACATCACGGGCAGGACTTAACAGTTCGAGCTGATGTTTTTTAAGCATGATGATTCCGGGTATTCGTTGGTCAGGAAAAAACTAAGGGCGTAAGTAAAAACTAAGGGCATCAATAAAAACTGAAGCCACAAATAAAATTGCCGGAGCTAAGCAGAAAAGCAGGCTCCGGCAATCAGGTCTTGCAGAAACAGCAGGAATTAAATCAGGCTGTTAACCGCTGCAACAACGGCGTCGGTAGTAATACCGAATTCTTTGAACAGTTCACCAGCCGGTGCAGATTCACCGAAGGTGTCCATGCCAATGATCTTGCCGTTCAGACCAACAAACTTGTACCAGTAATCTTTGTGCAGCGCTTCAACCGCAACGCGGGCAGAAACAGACGCTGGCAGTACTGATTCGATATAAGCCGCATCCTGCTTGCAGAACACTTCAGCACAAGGCATGGAAACAACGCGAACGTTCTTACCAGCCAGTTGCTCAGCCGCTTCTACCGCCAGGCTCACTTCAGAACCGGTGGCGATGATGATGGCGTCTGGTGTACCTGCACAGTCTTTCAGGATGTAACCACCTTTGGCGATAGCCGCAACCTGCGCCGCATCACGGGTCTGGTGTGGCAGGTTCTGACGCGAGAAGATCAGCGCGCTAGGGCCGTCTTTACGCTCAATCGCTGCTTTCCAGGAAGTAGCAGACTCAACGGTGTCACATGGACGCCAGGTTTCCAGATTCGGGGTGTTGCGCAGGTTAGCCACCTGTTCAACCGGCTGGTGCGTCGGGCCATCTTCGCCCAGACCGATAGAGTCGTGGGTGTATACGAAGATAGAGCGCTGCTTCATCAGCGCCGCCATACGTACGGCGTTGCGAGCGTATTCCATAAACATCAGGAAGGTTGCGCCGTAAGGTACGAAACCTTTGTGCAGGGCAATACCGTTCATCATGGCGCTCATGGCGAATTCACGTACGCCGTAGAAAATGTAGTTACCGGAAGCGTCAGTTTCGCTTACGCCCTGACAACCTTTCCACAGAGTCAGGTTAGAGCCAGCCAGGTCGGCAGAACCGCCGAGGAATTCTGGCAGCATAGGGCCGAACGCATTTAGGGTATTCTGGGAAGCTTTACGTGACGCAACGACTTCACCTTTGGCCTGACACTCGTCGATGTATGCCTGAGCCTGTGCAGCGAAGTCAGCTGGCAGTTCACCAGCGATACGACGCTTGTATTCTGCCGCCAGTTCCGGGTAGGCCGCAGCGTAGGCTGCGAATTTCTGATCCCAAGCAGATTCTGCTGCTGCGCCTTTCTCTTTTGCGCTCCAGCCTGCGTAGACATTTTCAGGAATTTCGAAGGCACCGTGTTTCCAGCCCAGACGCTCACGAGTCAGAGCGATTTCGTCGTCACCCAGTGGTGCGCCGTGACACTCTTCCTTACCTTCTTTGTTTGGCGAACCAAAACCGATGATGGTTTTGCAGCAGATCAGGGTAGGCTGCTCGCTGTTAGCGCGGGCGGTCTCGATCGCTTGTTTGATCTCTTCGGCATCGTGGCCGTTAACGCGTGGAATGACCTGCCAGCCGTAAGATTCGAAACGCTTAACGGTGTCGTCGGTGAACCAGCCTTCCACTTCACCATCGATGGAGATGCCGTTGTCATCGTAAAAGGCAATCAGTTTGCCCAGACCCAGAGTACCGGCCAGAGAGCAGGCTTCGTGGGAAATACCTTCCATCATGCAGCCGTCGCCCATGAACACGTAGGTGTTGTGGTCAACGATGTTGTGGCCGTCGCGGTTGAACTGACCTGCCAGAACTTTCTCTGCCAGTGCCATACCAACACCATTGGCGATGCCCTGACCCAGTGGACCAGTGGTGGTTTCGATGCCTGGTGCGTAACCGTATTCAGGGTGACCCGGAGTCTTGGAGTGCAGCTGACGGAAGTTTTTCAGGTCGTCGATGCTCAGGTCGTAACCGCTCAGGTGCAGCAGAGAGTAGATCAGCATAGAGCCGTGGCCGTTAGACAGAATGAAACGGTCGCGGTCTGCCCATTCAGGGTTGGATGGGTTGTGCTTGAGGTAGTCGTTCCACAGGACTTCTGCGATGTCTGCCATGCCCATTGGGGCACCAGGGTGGCCGGATTTGGCTTTCTGAACGGCGTCCATGCTCAGTGCGCGGATGGCGTTGGCCAGTTCGGTACGAGATGTCATGTAATGACTCCTGAATCTGATTCGCTGCTGCTGTCGCCCCGAGTCTGCGACAGCGGTTAAAAAAGGGGCGCTATTGTCCCTCAGAATGGGGAGTGCAGCAATGGCGGCGGGGCATTCTGTGCGGACTAATGTGCCTGTTTGAGAATTGTTCTCAGATCAGCCATAAGGACTGTTTCACTCAGGTCAACGATATGTGACCATGATGGCTGTTTGTTTCCTGCGGATAGCCTGTCAGAGATGAGAATTCTGCGCGCCAGCGACGTCGACATTACCGGTTTTGCCAGCATTCGCGAGCGGGTGATGCTAAGTGACCGTCAGACCTTTGGTTTCGGCGTTGCCGATGAGTGTTTCGATCGCTTTGCTGGTTGTGTGTACCTGGCCAATGCCTGGTTTCTGCCCTATGGCGAGACGGGGCTGCATCACCACGCGGGGATGGACATCATCAGCCTGATTCCGCGCGGCAGTATGCTGCATCAGGGCTCTCTCGGTGGGGGAGTGCGGGTGGAGGCCAATCAGGTGCAATTGCAGCGTGATGGCGAACAAGGTTTTCGTCATAACGAGAGCAATCCGAACGCCGAGCCACAACCGCTGCTGCAGTTGTGGATAAAACCTCAGCCCCATGCACCGCAAGCCGAATACCGCATTATCGATGTGGCCCAGGGAGGTTGTGTTTACGGCGGACCTTTATTTGCCTCAGACACCCGGGTGGACGTAGTGGTTTTGCCGGCCAGTGAGTCGTATCTCTGTGCCGGCCAGTGTCTGATTTACGTTGTGCGCGGCGAGCTTAAAACCAGCGAAAACACCGTGCAGAGTTCACTCGCCGCCGGCGACCTGATGCGCGCTGCCGACGTGTGTTTAACCGCGTGTACCGATGTAATGCTGATGCTGGTAACAGGATAAATACCGCCACAAACAGGGGGGGTCTGGTGGCGATAATGGCCAGCCCTGACCCGGTCTAAAGCACTTTTCCGTGCGAGACTATCTGGCATGATCGAGCGGTATTTACCGGTCCTGATAATAATAAATCGCCACGCGCGGAGTACTCATGAAATCATTTACCAATAAAGTCGCTGCCGTTACCGGTGCCGGTTCTGGCATCGGTCGTGCACTGGCACTGAATCTGGCTCAACACGGTTGCAACCTGTCCCTGAGTGACGTTAACGAAGCTGGTCTGCAGGAAACCTGTGACATGCTGGCTAACTACCCGGTTAAAGTAACCAGCACCAAACTGGACGTATCCGATCGCGCAGCCGTTTATGCCTGGGCTGATCAGACCGCAGCTGACCACGGCAAAATCAACATGATTTTCAACAACGCCGGTGTTGCTCTGTCGGGTACGGTTGGTGGCCTGAGCCTGGAAGATTATGAGTGGATCATGAACATTAACTTCAACGGTGTTCTGTACGGTACTAAAGCCTTTTTACCGTATCTGGAGAAATCCGGTGAAGGTCATATCATCAATACCTCCAGTATTTTCGGTCTGGCATCCCAGCCATTAATGAGCGGTTATAATGCCAGTAAATTCGCTGTGCGCGGACTGACTGAATCTCTGCGTCAGGATCTGGAAATTTCACAATCCTGCGTCAGCTGCAGCTGCGTGCACCCGGGTGGTATTAAAACCAATATCGCCAAGTCGGCGCGTATGGATACCTCCTGTAAGGATGTCACTGGTGCCTCGAATGAAGAAGCGACCCAGGAATTCGAAAAGCTGTTTATTACCACGCCGGATAAAGCTGCAAAAACTATCCTCGCTGGTGTGCGCAAAAACAGCCGCCGTATTCTGATTGGTCCGGATGCGCGTATGTTCGACCTGCTGGTGCGTATTCTGCCTGCTACCTATCAGAAGATCTTCACCGCCGCCGTGCGTTTCCAGTCGAAGAAGGCTGGTCAGAGCGCGAAGAGTGCGTGAGGGACAGTCGTCGGACGTCTGACGTCTGAGGTCTCGAGCAATACAGCGTTGCACAAATGCTAACAGTGCAACGCTGATTTCTCAGCGTGTAAATGGTAAAACATCAGGCCATTTCCGTATGAGAGCCATCTATGAGCAACATCTGGTTTGCTACCCCTGATATCGCCGATATGAACCGTCAGATGGAAAATACGGCGTGCAGTAACCTGGGTATCGTGATTACCGAAACCGGTGACGATTGGGTGAAAGGCACCATGCCTGCCGATCAGCGTACCTTTCAGCCGGTCGGTCTGGTGCACGGCGGAGCTAACGTGCTGTTTGCCGAAACTCTGGGCAGCATGGCGGCCAATCTGTGTCTGGATAACAGCAAAGAATACGCGGTGGGACAGGAAATTAACGCCAACCATCTGCGTGGTGTACGTTCAGGTACGCTGACTGGCATCGCAAAAATCGTGCACCGAGGTCGCAGTTCGCAGGTGTGGGAAATTCGTATCTATAACAGCGAAGAAAAACTCAGCTGTATTTCGCGCCTGACCATGGCGGTAATTGCGGCGCAGTAAAAGCTTATTGAAGCATTTCTTTTGCCAGTGCCTCGGCGGCAGCAATTCGTTCTGCTGTTGCCGGGTGTGAGCGCAGATAATCAAACAGACTTTTCTCTTCGCCCGCTGCCAGTTCTGCATCCGGTTGATAATGCTGCGCCAGTGTTTTCATGGCATCGGCAAAATCCTGTGGTGTTCGACCAATCGTCTGCAGTTCCTTAAAGGCAAACTGGTCGGCGTCACTTTCCATATCGCGTGAAAAAGACGCCTGAGCAAAGCTGGTACCCGCACCCAGTAATACCTCACCCAGGCCTTCGACATCACCAAACATCATGGTGAACATCAGGGACATGGCGGTGGTTTGCGACAGGATTTTCAGGCTGTGTTTATGCTCTACGTGGCCGATTTCGTGCAGCAATACCGCATCCAGTTGTTCAGGTTGCTGTGCCATCAGGCGGGCGATAGAGTCAGTGACAATAACTGTGCCGTCCGGTAATGCCATGGCGTTGGGGCCACCAGACCAGCTGCGAAATTCCAGCCGGTAATTCTCTGGTGGAATATTCAGCGTAGTGAGCAGGTGCTGCCAGCGCTGGCTGATCGCCTGCTGCTCGGTGTCGCTCAGCTCACTGGGGTTCATGTAGGTGCGGTCGATAATGGCCAGACTCTGGCTGCCCAGCTGCTGTGCGACCGCATCGGGCAGTAATCCGGCAACGGCATTGCTGCCTGCCGGTATCACCTGAGTAATCATCAGCCACATAAACGCAGGAACTAACAGCGTGGCGGCGAGCACTGCGCTCCAGTGACGTTCCAGCCATTCGATCATGCCCGGCTTATGGCCAAGCTGTTGCCAGCGCAGACGACTATCGTCCGGAATAAAACGGCTGCCGTCGGCGAAAATCAGCTCTACCGGCAGGCCGGGTACTGCATCACCGAACTGATAATCGCCTGCTGGCGCGAACAGAATTTCGCCCTGCTCGTCACTGTGATTAACCAGAATATTACCATTCAGGGTTGTGACCAGAGCCGGGCAGGAAGCAGAGCTGTTTGCGGCCTGATACAGGCCGCGAATAACCGGATTGGATGCCATATCAGGTCAGTGACAGGTCGGCATCAAACAGGCCAGCAGCTTCTTCACCGAAGGCGGAATGTGTTTCCGGTACAGTGTTCACCAGATGGTCGATGCCAGGTTCCAGCGTGAAGGATGTCGCGGCAGCGAGGAAGCGCTGTTTACGCACGACGGTAACCGGAAAAGCCAGACCCAGAGTGCAGATCAGCAGCAGCGCATTACTCATCATCAGTACTGCAAACGGCAGAATGCGAATGGCGGAATGGGCATGAAATACACCGTTAATGTGCAGGCAGTTGAACAGGTGATTACGAATAACGCCCTGATAAATCGCGCTGAGCAGATAAATGGCAAAGAAGTACACCGCAGCACCAATAACCATACCCGCGCCAGCCATGCCTTTCTGGGTCAGTGGGTTACTGGCATCGCCGATCAGAACGGAAGTCATGCTGAAGGTAAAGACAATGACGAAGATCGCAGCCATCAGCAGTACAACTGCGCCTAAACACATCAGCACGGCTTTGTAGTATTCAGCCGCTGAGGTTGGAACAGAGAATGGCTTACCGCCGTAGGTGGCGTTTTCATAAAGGTATTTCTGGGTTTTCTGCGCCACCCATGGCATTGCCAGGCCAAAGGTCACCATGCCCAGTAAAGGCAGCAGGAAGAAGTAACCGACAATCGCCCAGTAACTTGCTTCAAAAGAAAAACGTACACCGCGATAAGCGCTTTTACGCAGGGTGAATTTCAGGCCCTGAATAATCAGCCATGGGAACAATGCAATCAGTGCCAGCATCATCACGGCCGCCAGAGCCGGATTGAACGATGAAGCCAGTGAATAGGCGACAAAGACCAGCACGGCAATAATTCGACCACGCAGGATTTGCATGGGTTGAGCAAGATACTGGAAGCGATGACCTTCGATCTGAGTGTGGCCATACAGGTACTGGTTATTACGAACCTTGGCCCAGGCACTGTAAATGCCCAGAGTGATAATGCTCAGCAGCAGGTTTACCAGCCACAGTTTGGCGTATTCACCTTTCTGGCCAGAAAATTCTACAGTGGCTGTGCGTGTGGAAGTGGCAGCCGTATTCGGCACCGGCAGTTCTGTCGGAGACATAATTCAAACATCCTTGTTGATTGAAGGCTGATTTATAACGGAGTCAGGTCTTTAGCTCAATAGTGCTGAACGCCCAGTCAGTCATTCGGGTGAATAACGCAGGGCTTCACGGATCAGGTTGCGTTTACTCAGATTGCCACTGGTGATGCGCGCCATCATGTCTTCCGGGCCGAGCAGGCTGACCAGAATGTCGTCCTCACTGGCTCCCTGCTGTTGCATCGCCTGAGCCTTCTCGCACAGCATCACCAGGTTGTTGCGCTTATCGAGAATGGCCTGATAACCATCTTCGACAATGCCGCGGTGCGGGCAGAAGACGGTCGCAAAATCCAGGGTCAGTAAACGATTCAGGCTGGCGATCAGTTCGCTCAGATTTTCATCGGCACGAAAATGTTTAAGTGAACGGGCAATGTACATATCGCCACTGAACAGGTATTTCTGCCGTGGCAGGAAAAAGCAGGTCAGATCTTTCGCATGCCCTGGTGTATGCACCGGGATTACCGGGCTGCCGTCGGTGAGGGTGATTTGCCCATGAAGGCTATCGGTGGCGACCGGATGCGGGCTCCCCCAGATTATCTTCTGCAGCAGCGGCGTGCGATAACCTCGCGCCAGTTTATCCTGACCCTGTACCGGGGCCAGTGGACGAACGCCGGTTATGCGAGCTATGCGCGCCGCGTTGCCACTGTGGTCTTCGTGGTGGTGAGTAATCAGCAGCTGGCGCAGTGGCCTTGTCTGCCATTCACGCTGCAGTACTTTGCGAATATGGCGCCACTGATTACTTGGCCCTGTGTCGATCTGAGTGTCGCCGATGCGGTAGACAATAAAACTGGTATTAATGCCGAGATTAAACCGACCGAAGCGGGTGCCAATGACACTGTGTTCGCCGTTGTCGTAACGGTACTGGTTGCGGATAGCCATGCCTGACCCTGCAGTTGTTGTTATGAACGTCAGTATTGCCGGGCCGGCGGCGCCCGAAAATGGCCGTGCAGCTCAGATGTCGTGGCATAAGTGCCACCTGACTGAGTGTTAAACAGCCAATATCTCAGATCGTTTGCCCCTCGCTCTGTCGGATTTTCACCTGTGAGTAGCTTGCAGCCTGCATGGTTGCTGGATTTCAGCCGTAACGACTGCCTGTATTGCGGTGCAGCTCAAAGTTGACGATCTATTCCGTTTTAAATAATCTCGTTCAAAACGGAATGACTTGTCAGTATTGCCGTGCATAACAACAAATCAGGAAACAGGCATGGAAAAACAGCATTGGGATATTGTGATTATCGGCGCAGGGGTCAGCGGCATTGGTGCTGCTGTGCGCTTGCTGCAGCAGGGCTTTACCGATTTTATTGTGCTGGAAAAGTACGATGAACTGGGTGGTACCTGGCGCGACAACACCTATCCGGGTTGTGCCTGTGATGTGCCATCTGCTCTGTATTCCTATTCATTTGCGCAAAAGCCGGACTGGAGTCGGGCGTTTGCAGGTCAGGCAGAGATTCTCGACTATGTGCATAACACGGCAGATAAGCAGGGTGTAAAACCCTTTATTCGTTATGGTGTCGATGTGCAGGCCAGCCGCTGGAACGACGCTCAGCAGCAATGGCAGCTGCAAACCTCGGCAGGGGATATCAGTGCGAATAAACTGATTTCTGCGGTGGGCTATCTGCATGAACCCATCATGCCAAACCTGCCCGGGCTGAGCGAATTTCCGGGCAAGGTATTCCACAGCTCACGCTGGGATCACGAGTGCGATCTGCGCGATAAAAAAGTGGCGGTTATCGGTACGGGGGCCTCGGCGATTCAGTTTATTCCCGAGATCCAGCCACAGGTAAATAAACTGAGTGTGTTTCAGCGCACACCGCAATGGATTCTGCCGAAACCGGATCACCGCATTCCTGCCATTGAGCGCGCGTTCTTCCGCATTCCTCTGACACTGAACAGCTGGCGCAAAATTCTGTATGCCGGACTTGAGGTTTTCGGGATCGGTTTCCGCCGCCCGGGTTTACTGAAAGTGGTGCAGAAACTGGCTCAGCGTCACCTGAATTCAAGCATCAAAGACCCACAGTTGCGGGCCAAACTGACACCGGATTACACGCTGGGTTGTAAGCGTGTACTGTTATCCAATAACTATTATCCTGCGATGGCGAAACTGAATGTTGATCTGCACGCCACCGGTGTTGAACAGATTCGCGGCAATAAAGTGGTCGGTCAGGATGGTAGTGAAGCTGAAGCCGACGTGATTATTCTTGGCACCGGCTTTCATGTGTCGGATGTACCTATCGCAGCGCAGGTCTTTGGTCGTGATGGTCGCTCGCTGGAGGATATCTGGCAGGGCAGCCCGCAGGCTTATCGCGGTACCTGTGTAAATAATTTCCCGAATTTCTTTTTAATTCTCGGACCGAATCTGGCTATCGGCAATAACTCGGCATTTGTAGTCATTGAATCGCAGCTGAATTACATCATGGGCGCTATGCAGGTCATGCAGCGTAACCAGCTGCAAACGGTGGAAGTGTGCGCACAGAAGCAGGATGACTATAACCAGCTGGTGCAGGATGAACTGCAGAAAACCGTGTGGAACACCGGCGGTTGCTCCAGTTATTACCTGGATAAAAATGGCCGCAACAGTATTGGTTTTCCGTGGAGCTCCAATCGCATGCAAGCTTTACTGCGCCATTTTGATCCGGAGTCTTACCAGACTCTGGCGAAAGTTGACTGGCAGGCTCAGCAGGCTGACGTTGTGGCTGAGAAACTCGCGCGTAAGCGTCGCACCACCACTCGTCGTAAGAAGGCAGAGGAGGAGAAAGCATGAAGCAACCTGAACGAGCACTGGTACTGGGCTGTGGTGCCGTCGCTGGTGGTGCATGGACCATTGCCGCGCTGGACGCTGTGCGTCGTCAGCTGAACTGGGACCCGGCGCAGGCCAGTCTGATCGTCGGTACGTCCGTCGGGGCCGTCATAGCCGCACTGCTGGCCAGCGGTGTATCGCTTGATCGCTTACTGGCAGCACAACGTAATGAAGCGGACGCCGACTGTGTGTGGAATCACGAAACCGATTCCGGTGGCAAATTTCCACCCTGGCCGCAGTGGCGGCTCACCAGCAGCGCACTGGTTAAAAAAGCCCTGAATCGGGAGGTTCGTCCGTTAACCGGTGTGTGTGGTTTATTGCCACGAGGGCGTACTGATATGTCAGGTTTCGAGCGTCTGATTCGGTCGGCGTCGGCCGATCAGTGGCCAGACAAAAAGCTCTGGTTAATGGCGGTGGATGCCGCCAGCGGTGAGCGCCGAGCATTCGGACGCCAGGTGGAAGATACACAACAGATTCCGCTTTCGCGTGCTGTGTGTGCCTCGTATGCCGTGCCGGGCTGTTGTCCGCCGGTTGCTGTTCAGGGCAGTACGTATCTGGATGGCGGTATCGTTTCGCCGGTGTCCGCCGACCTGCTGGTTAATGAAGATATCGACGAAGTGATTATGCTGGTGCCGATGGCTTCCCGTCAGCCGGGTCGCAGCGGCGGTATGATTAACGCCGTTGAACGTTATGTTCGCCGGGGTATGACCGCGCTGGTGGATCGTGAAGAAGCGATGCTGAGAGCAGCAGGAAAGCGCGTTATTCGTATTGAGCCGAACGAGGATGATCTGCATGCCTTTGGCTGGAACCTGCTCGATCCGGGGCGTCGTCAGACGATTTTTGATACGGCACAGATGACGGCGCCGGCGACGGTTGCCAGGGCGATTGCAGAGGCCTGATCAGCCGGCTGACAGGCCACCAATAACGAAGTGAATAATTTCAGATTTCCATTGCTGAATATCCGCTTCGTTATCTTTGCCGGTGGCGATTTTTTTCACGGCTTCCATAATCATGGCGGTAATTAATTGTGCCGCCATCGACTGATTCATATTCGCTCGCAGAAAACCTTTATCGACGCCATTTTTCATATAGTGCGCAGTAAACTGTGCGAATACCGCAATAAAATGATCGACTGAGGCTCTGGCTTCTTCATCGATGCTCATTGCTTCGTAAAATGCGATGCGCGCGAGTCGCGGGTCCTGCTGAAAAATACGCATCATGTGTGCAGCAATGCGTTCCAGCTGCTGGCGATAATCGTCGAGGCTGTCGGTGGATGGCGGTTCCTGCTGTACCACATCAGCCATCTGCGCTAAAAGTTCAGCCAGGATGGCATTAAAAATATCGCGTTTGTTTTTGTAATAGCGGTAGATGGTGCCATGACCTATGCCCAGCGCATTGGCAATATCAGCAACGCCGGCGCTGTGATATCCCTTGCTGGAAAATACTTCGATGGCCGCCTGCAGAATATCGTAGCGGCGCTGAGCGATTTTTTCTTTACTGGCAATGTTCGCCATGATGCCTGCCCGGTCGCGATGAAAAGCGGCTCAGTGCGAGCCGCTGGTTATGGTACCACCCCAACAGGCAATCGTCCCGCGCTCAGCTCGACTGACGGCGATTCAGCAGACTGTCGAGCAACGCAATCAGCAGTAGCACGACACCACTGAGCGGGAACAATACCGCACTCAGGGTCAGCAGCAGGCGCCAGCCATGGCCACTGTGGTTGCTGTGCGGCGGCAGTGACAGTTGCGGACGGCGCACGCTGCGGCGTTTGAACCAGAGCACGGCACCAGCGATGCTGAGCAGAATAAGCAGCGCACAGGCCAGCATATTGCCCCATAAATTAATGGCCGACACTTCGCCTTTGTGCAGGGCGATGCCCGCGGCCATGGTTTTGGCCAGCAGGTTGTAATCGGCCCAGCCAATGTCAGCCAGAATATCACCGCTGTGCGGATCAATATGCACAGTGCGGTCGTTTAGCGGATTGCTGATATCGCCCGAGGTGGTGGAAGAAATCAGACTGTACACGCCTCGCTCGCCCCGCGGAAAACTGACACGGAAATAGTCGAGGCCCAAAGCTTTTCCCTGCGCCATGATGTCGGCCAGAGACAACAATGGTAGATGAGCATGATGCGGCTGACTGAGCGGCACTGGCAGTTGTTCCACTGCCCAGGGGACTTCTTCCAGATTGTCGCTGTTAAGGTTGCCGTGGATATGAGTTGTCGGCGTCGCTGCTTGCGTCGTTTCCGCCTGATAATTATTCCAGAAGCGCGCTGACTTTTCTGCCGGAAAACTGCTCCAGGGTTGCACCAGTTTCTGTCCCCAGACTCCGGTCCAGGCCAGGCCGCTTAAGGCAAAAAATACCAGCACCACACTCAGCCAGATGCCCAGTGCGCCGTGCAACTGACGCCAGCTGAAGCGCTTGTGATACTGGCGCAATGGCAGTTTCCACAGGCTGGCATTACGGCTACGGGGCCAGTGCAGATACAAACCTGACATCAGCAGAAACAGACATAAGCCAGCAGCAGCCTCCAGCAGGGCATCACCGCTTTTACCCAACAGCAGGGTGCCGTGGATATCGTCGGCGATGGCGTACCAGGTATCGGCCAGCGGAATACTGCCAACAACAACTGCGCGATACGGGTCGATAAATACCAGTATGGATTGCTGCTGTTGTTTAACCACAAAGCGTGACGTTTCGCCGGCATTTTTCGCCGCTATAAACTGGTGTGGCCCGGCATTGGGAAACGCGCGTTTTACCTGCTTCAGCAAGACATCCGGTGACTGTTGCTGTGCCATTTCCGGCACCGTAAGCCAGTCACCGAACTGCAGCGATTCCAGCTGCGGTTTGAGCAGCAGTGCCATGCCAGACAGAGCCAGTACCAGCATAAACGGGATAACAAATAATCCTGCGTAAAAATGCCAGCGCCAGATGCGGCGGTATAACGTGTGTTGAGCCGTCACAGTTCAGACCTCAGAAGCGGTAGCTGCCTTCAATAAACAGCGTGCGCTGCGGGTAGGGGTGATGCACATAAGCGCTGGCATTATTCAGATTATCGACGCCAAGGGAAGCCCAGCTGTTACGGTTGATCTGCCAGCGTGCTTTCGCATCAATAAAGGTATACGCATCAATGGCACCAAACACCGCGGATTCATGATCGCTGTTATCCAGTTCGTTGTAACTGTTGCTGGCGTGACGGACGCTGGCGGAAATATTAAGCGCTGCCGTCTGGTGCCAGGTCAGCGTCAGATTCTGTGACCAGCGCGGCGCGCCTGAGTAGCGCGTCTGCAGCAGATAATGCAGGGGCATACCATCAGCAAAGACCAGAGTGCGTGCGGTCTGGAACATATTGCTGCCACGCATACCCAGTGTCGCGTTGGGGTCACCGATGTAACGCTTGCGCACAATCACACCAGGTTGGTCGCGAACCGCATCTTCGGCATTGATGATGTTCACGCTCTCCAGCTGTTCGGCACTGATCAGGTTAACCGGGCCTGTATTAATCACGCTGGCGCTACTGGCTTCGGTGACCTGAGTATCCAGCTGGATATCCTGGTTGGCGGCAACGGCAGTGAAGGGCAGAAGGAATGACAGCAGTGCGATCCGGTGATGCATGCGCAAAAGTCTCTCAGCTAAGATTGAATTGGCGCGGACGATAGCAAAAAGTGCGGGCGCTTCAGATATGGCAGCTTGTCGCACGGCGGGCCGCTGTATATAACGGCAGGGCATCATTTTTTATGGCGGACAACACTATGCATGACGCTGCGCTGGCAGGCGTCGGGGAATTTGCACCTTGTGTGTCATTTATCCTGTTGTGCGAAGGGCAGGTTCTGCTGGAACAACGGCGCGCCGATAAGGCCGTTGATCCGGGGTTGATCATGATTCCCGGTGGTCATATGGAAGCAGGCGAAAGTCAGTGGCAGACGTTACTGCGGGAAGTCGCAGAAGAACTTGCGCTGACAGTAACCCGGGCGAGCTACATTTGCTCGCTGATTCACCGCACGACGGAGACTCAGCTACTGCATTACTACCTGGTTCATGAGTGGCAGGGCGATCTCTGTGCGCAGGAAGCCGAACGGGTTTTCTGGTCGCCGCTGGCCAGCGCCGATGAGCTCATTACCGGAACCGATTGTATTGCGCTGGCCGAGGCGCTGCGTTTATACGGTTGAAGGATTTAGTGGGCAGGCGGAAACCCAGTAACGACGCGGGAATGCGCACCTTATCGCCAGATTATCCAGAGATTTATCCACAGGTATTTTTCTGACTGGCGCATCTTGTCCCCATTTCATACGCCTGTTTGAAGTAAAAAATCTGAGATTTTTTAAATTTCCCTATTGCCTGACAGGATCAGCTGTGATCCAGCAATGGTGCGGCTTCTTCATTGAAAAATAAGGATTTTTTTCAAAAATACTGCACTGCACAAAAAATGCACGTTTTGTCAGCGGGCCCGTGGTTACGGGCCCAAAATGAGTTCTCAAAAGATTGTTCACAGAATTATCCACAGGAACCGTGGAAAACATCAGGGTTGACAATGATTACTTATGCACAATTCACGCGACAGCGGTTGACCGCTGCGGGGTTGCGCTGTTAAGGCCGTTTACCACGGTGGCGATCAGCGCTGCCAGCACCAGGCCAGCAAGAACATCAGCGCCATAGTGATAACGCAGATACAGGGTCGAGAGGGTGATGCTCAGCGTCATAAACAGCACCAGCGGACGAGCTGACGGTGAATACAGGCGCCAGCAGGTCAGCAGGGTTACCCAGGGAATGGCGGTATGCAGGCTGGGGAAGCAGTCATAGGCATAACGGAAGCTGTTGACCGCATCGTACATCACGGTATCGCGAGCCCCGAGGCTGACACTGAACAGCTCCGGCATGGCGTCACCGGGGCCTTTAACCGGGATAAAGAAGTACAGCACGAAGCCGCTGCACAGCGTGTAAATCACAGCCTGACGCAGGCGGATAAAGTCGGCGTATTGTTCGCGCCAGAACAGCCACAGCAGTGAGCCGATGGGCAGTGCGTAGTAGAAGTGCAGATAGGAAGATTCCATCCACAGGGTCATCAGTGGGCTTACCAGAGGTTCCAGCCACAATGGCAGTGCCTGGCCGAACACGCGGGTATCGAAGGCCAGCATCCATTGATCGCGCAGTGGTAGCTGCAGATTGTCGAGCAGCAGTTCGAGACGAAACACGCGCATGGTGAGGTAGCCCAGCAGCATGGCTGGTACCGGCCAGAATTCACGCAGCAACCACTGCCAGCGGGGTGGCAGGCGCTGTTGCTGCAAAGCTGCTCTGGCAGTCAGCAGCATCAGCAGAAACAGGGCAGCGCCCGTCAGGGCCGCTTTGTTCTGTGCGGGTTGCCACTGCTGAATAACACCGGATAGCAGGGTTACCAGAGTAACGATGGCAGGAAACAGCAGGGTCAGTTGTTTATCCAGGGGCCATTGGCGGATGCTGGACAGGGCATGGGATACGGCGTGCATAGATAATCATATTGTTATTATCAGGCCAGTATAGAGGAAGCTGGCCGGGGCTGGCAGGTGTCTGTGCGACAGCAGAGGGGTTCAGGCAGGCAAAAAAAAAGCACAGTGGATGGGCACTGTGCTTTTCAGCTGTGGCAGTCTGATCATCCACCACAGAGTACTCTGTCGAGTGAGCCACCCTCATAGCTCACAGTGTCAGAATAGGTGCTGATGCGCGGATTGTCGCTGCGACAGGTTGTCGCAGCGTCAGTAAAGGTTTTTCAGATCGTGCTTCACCACCCGGTCGACGACCAGATGGGTTGCTTTGCCCAGCAGACCTTCGCCCTGCATATGGGCTGACAGGGCTTTGGCGAATGGGGTTATCGACGGAGTGCCATAACGCTCGGCGTGCCGGATAGCCTGAGTGAAGGCATGCGCCGGTTGCCATTGTTGTTGCTGCACACTGATCACAATGCCCAGCCGCGGCAATTTGTCGTTGATCGCACAGCGCGCGAGCCACTGTGGATCGTTACTGAGTCGCCGGGCGGCATCCCACAGGCTGTCATCTGTTGGTCATCAGACTGCAACCAATCTGCCACGGCTCTGCCATCGGACCGTCAGCAAAGCGCCATCGGCCTGTCACGTAAGCGTCCTTAAATATCCGGCGTACACTCTTTGCCGGAAGTGACTATGTCCCTCAGTCGACGGAGTTTTCTGCGCCGCAGCTGCCAGGCCAGTGCCGCCTTAGCCAGCGTGGCGGCAACGACGCCAGTTATGGCTGCTGATCGTCAGAATGTGGCGTTACCGCGCAGTCGTCGCTACCCGTTTCAGCATGGTGTCGCTTCCGGTGACCCGTTAACCGATGCGGTGATTCTGTGGACCCGGATTACCCCGCCGGCAGGCCAGTCATTTCTCAGTTTGCCCTACCGCTGGCGCATCGCGCTGGACCCTCAGCTGCAACAGGTGGTGAGTGAAGGCGAGGGTTATACCGATTCCTCGCGCGACTTTACCGTCAAGGTGGATGTGCAGGGGTTGTCGCCGGCGACCAGCTATTACTACGTGTTTGAAGCACTGGACCAGGTATCGGATGTCGGCCGCAGCCGTACTCTGCCACAAGGGCATGTGGAGCATCTGCGCATGGCTTTCACCAGTTGCTCTAACTATGCCCGCGGCTGCTTTAACGTTTACCGCGAGCTGGCGAATCGCAGCGACCTGGATGTGGTGCTGCATCTGGGCGATTACATCTACGAGTACGGCAACATCGAACAGAGTCTGGTCAGCGGGCGTGTGCACGAGCCGGCCCATGAGACCCTGACCCTGGCGGATTACCGCCGTCGTCATGCGCAGTACAAAACCGATAACGATTTGCAGGCGGTGCATCGTCAGCACGCATTTATGGTGATCTGGGACGATCACGAAGTGGCCAATAACGCCTGGCCCGGTGGTGCCGACAATCACACGGAAGGCGAAGAAGGCGAATGGTCGGTGCGCCTCAGCGGTGCTGTGCAGGCGTATATGGAATGGATGCCGATTCGCGAACAGCAAGGTGGTATTTACCGTAATTTCCGTTTTGGTGATCTGCTCGATCTGAATCTTCTCGATACCCGTCTGGCTGGCCGTGATGCACAGGCAAACAGCGATGCAGAACGCAACCGCGAAGATCGCACGCTGCTCGGCTTCGAACAGGAAAACTGGTTGGCGGATTCACTGGCGGCAGCCCAGCAGGAAGGCGTGTGCTGGAAGCTGATGGGGCAGCAGGTGATGGTCGGCCAGCTGGGTACCAACGATACCCCGTTCAATTACGATCAGTGGGATGGCTATCCGGCAGCGCGCAGGCGACTTTTCGACAGCGTGCGTAACGCTGCAGTGGATAACTTTGTGGTACTCACCGGTGATATTCACTCCAGCTGGGCGATGACCCTGCACGACGATCCGTTTGCCGAACAGCCACAGCCGGCGCTGGGGGTTGAGCTGGTAACGCCGGCGGTGACTTCTTCGGGTATTGAGAACCGCACCCAGGCCGGACTGGCGGCCGCCACGCTGGAATCCCTGCTGCCGCACCTGAACTTTGTTGATTTCCACTACCGTGGCTATGTGCTGCTGGATATTAATCATCAGCGTCTGCAGGCCGAGTGGTGGGTGGTGGATAACATTCTGTCGCACCGTTACGTCAGCGAGCCGTTACGTGCCCTGCAGATTCCGGCAGGGCAGAGTACGCTGGTGGCTGCGCCGGGGATTTCGCCAACGCGTCAGGCCGCTGCCCCGGCACCGGATTTCACCCCGTCGCTGGCCTGGCTGCGGCACTGGCATCCGGGGGATTATCTGCAGCCGATGGATGGCATGCTGGCTGCGCGCGGACGCTGACGGCGACTGTCCGCTTTGTCATTTTCTGCATAATTATCAACGACATGGCCTGCAACCATGATGCGCGTCATCAGCCTGTTGCTGCTCTGCAGTTAATCTTTAAGGGTAGGTTTTCCGCGGTGGAATGCCCGTTATCTGTGGACGGTTATGCACGATCTTTCGATTCTTGCCATTATCTGGGTCAGCGTCTTTGTCGCGTCATATTTTGCTCATAAAACCCGGCTGACGCCGGTGCTCTGGTATCTGTTCTGCGGTGCTGTGCTGGTTAACCTCGGCATTCTGCCAGAGGAGATGCCGGTGTTTATCACCGATTTCGCCGAGCTGGGTATCATCGTCATTATGTTTGCGCTGGGCTTCGAAGAAGAAACCGGCAATTTCCTGCGCAGTATCAAACGCAGCTGGGGCATTGCCCTGTTCGGCGCCATAGCCCCTTTTCTGGTCGCTTACTCGCTGGCCATGGTGTACTGGGATAACCATAACCTGGCGCTGATGTGCGGTCTGGCCATGACTGCTACGGCGGTGTCGCTGACCATGGTTTCGCTGAAGAGTGAGGGGTTGAGTAATCGCCCGGCGGCGACCGGCATTATGACCTCGGCGGTGCTTGATGATATCGGCTCGCTGGCGCTGGTGGCGATTATGGTGCCGCTGGCCACCGGCAGTGCCAGCGTCAGTGTCGATGGCATTCTGCTGATTCTTGGCAAGGCAGTAGCCTTCTTCGTCATCGTTACCGCTATTGGTGGCTGGCTGTTTCCGGCCAAGGCCGGTTTCCTTAAAAATATTCCGGTGATCGGTAACTTCGGTCTGCGCGACGTGCTGTCGATGGGTCGCGGTGAATACACCATTCTGGCGCTGCTACTGATCGCGGTAACGGTCGGTCTGCTGGCCCATGAATTCGGCTTTCACCCGGCGGTGGGGGCTTACATGGCGGGCCTGATTATTTCCCGTGAGTACTTCGATTTTCATCAGGAATCGGAAGTCGACTTTCACAAACACGCACGTGAGATTATTGATAACGTCGCCTTCTCCTGGATTGGTCCGGTGTTTTTCGTATCCCTCGGTACCGAGCTTATTTTCCACGGCGAGATTCTGGTCTCGGTGATGGAAGAGGCCATCATTCTGTTTATCGCTTTATTTGTCGGTCAGGTGCTGTCGGCAGCACTGGCAGCGAAATACACCGGCGGTTTTGACTGGCCGGAAAGCTGGATGATCGGTTTCGGTATGCTGGGGCGGGCTGAGCTGGCGTTTGTGGTGATGGATATCGCTTATGTGCAGCATCAGATTATGTCGATTGAAGCCTTCTACACCCTGATGCTGGCGTGCTTCATGCTCAACTGTTCTGTGCCGCTGACCATTCGCTGGTGGAAGTCGAAATACGCCACCTCCGGCTGATTAACCGGCGCTGCTGACTTTCGCCCGGTATGCCAGCGGCGTCAGGCCACTGCTGCGGCGGAACAGGCGACGGAAGAAACGCACGTCGTCATAGCCGCACTGGCGGGCAATCGAATCGACCTGTTGCTGGCTGGTGGTCAGCAGGTGCTTTGCCTGCTCCATCCGTAACGACTGCACATACTCGCGCGGGGGCAACTTTACCGCCGCGCTGAAACGCCGTTTAAACTGACGCTCGCTGAGATGCACCTGAGCGGCCAGATCGGCCACCACGAAAGGCTCGCAGGCATGCCGGTCGAGCCAGTCCTGCACCTGATGAATCAGGTGATCCTGATGCTGACGAGCAGGAATAAAACCGCGATAGCGGCGCTGATCATCCCGGTCACGATCAATCAGTACCAGTTGCGCTGTGTGACGGGCGATAGCATCGCCAAAGTAATGCTGCACCAGACTGAGCGTGACATCCTGCCAGGCACTACCTCCGCCGCCGCACCAGATGCTGTTATTCCGAATCAGCATGGCATCCGTATGCCAGTGCACGGCTGGAAAATGCTCTGCCAGCCAGTCGCTCAGGGACCAGTGGCTGGTGGCATTCAGGCCATTGAGTAAGCCACTCTCCGCCAGCGCCCAGGCACCGCTGCAGATGCTCACCAGATGACAGCCCTGTTCGGCCAGCTGGCGGATACGTTGCAATGAGGCTGTGGATAATGGCGTCGGGTTGCGACGCGGGTCGCCCAGCGCGGCAATGATCAGTATGTCAGGGCTGTCGCTGTCGCAGAACGGTCGGGTGCCCTGCAGTGTTAAGCCGCCCTGCGTTGCCAGTGCAGCGTCAGCGACCACTTCAAACTGCCAGTCCCGTCGCCCTGTCAGGCGCTGGGCCAGTGTCAGGATTTCCAGCGGACCAATCACCGATGTCATCGGACTGTGTTCAGCAGCAAGTATCAGGCAGCGCGGCATAAGTGACCTATTCATAAACTATGTTGGTCTTATGTGTCATCTTATGGTTTGCAGGCAATGGCGTAAACTGGTTGTACCTTCACTACTAACAGCAGGAGCCGGTCATGGCGTCACACCAGCAATTAATCGAAACCTTCTATCAGGCCTTTGCCCGACTGGATTACGCCACCATGGCCAGCTGTTATCACCCGCAGGCGAGCTTCTCTGATCCGGCTTTTACGCTGCAGGGGGCTGACATCGGTGTGATGTGGCAGATGCTGTGCCAGCGTGCGCAGAACTTTCAGCTGAGTTTCAGCGTAACGCAACAGGGGGATCAGGTGAGTGCGCACTGGGAACCCTTGTATCTGTTCAGCCAGACCGGACGGCAGGTGCACAACATTATTGATGCGGAATTTGAGTTTCGCGATGGGCTGATTTATCGCCACCGTGATCATTTCAGTTTCTGGCGCTGGAGCCGGCAGGCTCTGGGTCTGCCAGGCTTACTGCTGGGTTGGACGCCGTGGCTGCAGAAAAAGGTGCAGCAGCAGGCCGCTGCGGGCCTGCGTGCGTTTGCGGCAAAGGCTCAGGACTGAAGAAAACGACGACAGTCGGCAGCAGAGGCCTGTGGCAGTTCTTCCATCGGCATATGGCCGCAGTCGTCGTACATAATGACCTCGGCGTGTGGAATACGGCGGCCAAAACGTTTGGCGTGATCCGGTGGAATCCAGCCGTCCTGCGCGCCCCACATAACCAGTACCGGCTGACGTATTTCGCTCAGGAAGCTGTTATCAAAGCCGGCACGGTTGCGGATAAAACGCAGCACCGCAGAGCCGGCTGCACGGTTACCCGGACGCAGCATCAGTTCGTAATAGCGGTTCAGCACTTCTTTGCTCAGGCGTTCCGGACGGGCGTAGGTCGAGCGGATACTGCTGTACATAACCCGGCGCGGCAGATAGGAATGCGACATCATCCAGCCAGCCATAGGCAGGCCCATACCGATCAGACCAGCTGGCGGTACAAAGAAAAAACCGGCACTGTCGATCAGCACCAGCTTGCGCACTTTCTGCGGGAAGCGCGCGGCAAATTCCCAGGTCATCCAGCCGCCCAGTGAATTACCGGCCATGTAGCATTCGCGAATGTGCAGGGCATCGGTGAAATCGTTGAGAAAGTCGCTGTAAATAAAACGGAACATGCCCTTCGGGTGAGCACCGGTCAGGCCGAAGTTGGGCATGTCGATGCTGATAACGCGGTAGTCGTCGCGCAGGATTTCGCTCCAGTCGTTCCACGTATGTAATGACGAAAAAATGCCGTGCAGCAGAATCAGCACGGGTTTATCGCTACCGCCGGTATCGCGGTAATGCACCTGCATACCCTGCAGATCGAGGTAGCGGGATTCAGCGGTTTCCAGTCGCGGGCGCAGTTCTTCCAGAGGAATGGCGCCGACTTCTGCGGTCATGCTCTGCCATAACGTGTTCAGCATAATAGTTTCCGTGATGAGTATCTGTGCCCATTGTGTGGCGATAACGCGGCGCTGGTAAGGTAGCTTTCAGCCAAAAAATGCCCGGGTTATGGCGTTGTTCACAGGTTTGTATGCGGTCGCAGTGGCATAACGTGGTTTAATCGCGCTGTGTTTACCTGCGAACGTTGGCTATGCCTGAGTGGTTAGCAGCGGCGGAATTACCGTGGCTGTATTCAGTAATGGGATTGTTTCTGGTTGCCCTGCTGGCGGCCAGTCTGTTGCCTCTGGGCTCTGAATGGTTGTTGCTGTGGCTGCTGCATGACGGCGGAGATCCGGCGCTGCTGTGGCTGGTGGCCAGTGCCGGTAATATCGCCGGCAGCCTGATTAATTATGCGTTGGGTTACTGGCTGGGCGAGCGTCTGGCACAGCGTCAGCAGGGTACTGGCTGGCAGCGTGCACAAGCATTTTTCCAGCGCTACGGTGTGTGGAGTCTGCTGCTGGCCTGGGTGCCGGTGATTGGTGATCCGCTGACTCTGCTGGCCGGTATTATGCGTGTGCGCCTGGCGCTGTTTATTGTTCTGGTCGCGGTGGGAAAATGTGCCCGCTACGGCGTTCTGGTGTTGCCCTGGTTATGACTGACGAACGAATGAAAACCGGTTACCTATTGCAATGGACGCAATACCAGCCAACGACGCTGCTGGCATCCGTACTGGAAAACTATCACCACTGGTCAGAGGACGACGTTCATCAGGCGTTAACTGCAGGGCTTATCTCGGTGAACGGCGTTCTGGTTCAGTCCGATGGCGATTTGTCGCCCTCGGATCAGGTCGAACTGAGATTAACTCAGCACAGTGAACTGGTGGTAGATACGCAGTGGAAACTGATGTGGCAAAGCCCGGAGCTGACGGTGGTGCACAAACCCGCTGGTCTGCCGGTATCACGCACCACCCGCAATCTGTTCGATACCCTGATCAGTCAGGTTCGTCGTGCCACCGAGCACAAACATGCGCATCTGCTGCATCGTCTCGACGCAGAAACATCTGGCCTGATTATTCTCGCCAACTATGACCATGCTGACCGTAAATGGAAAAAACGCATTGACCGGTTAATCGAGCGTAAAATTTATCACGCACTGGTGTGGGGTGCGCCCGACTGGCAGGAAACCCTGTGCGAGTGTTATCTGGCAGAAAAAAAAGACAGTCCCATCCGCACGCAGATGCACGTGGTCGCCGAAGATGAAAGCGATACCGTTAAAGCGCCGAAACTGGCTCGCACCCGTTTTACCTGTGAAAAAACCGCGGACGGTTTTTCACTGATTTCCTGTGAATTATTATCCGGCCGTAAACACCAGATTCGTGCGCAGCTGGCGCATCTGGGTTTGCCGATTATCGGCGATAAAATTTACAGCCAGCAGGGCCGTTTTTATCTGCAGCGATTAGAAGCACCGTTAACGCCGGAGGACTATGCCGTGCTGGGTGCAGAGCATCATCTGCTGCATGCATTTCAGTTAAATCTGAATACCGGCAAAGAGCAGGTGGTGTTGCAGGATGATTTATTTCCAGCGGCCTGGCAGCCGTATCTGCAGCAGTTATAAAAAGTGCCCCGGTACTGCACCGGGGCCTGAGATCATGCCGGGTGGTTAGCCTGCCAGTGGCGGGCAATATCGGCGCGGCGGCAGACCCACACCTGTTCGTGTTGCTGAATATAATCAAGGAAGCGCATCAGTGAGGCAGCCCGACCAGGGCGGCCAACCAGGCGGCAGTGCAGGCCGATGCTCAGCATTTTCGGACTGTCGGCACCTTCGGCATACAGCACGTCGAAACTGTCTTTCAGATAGCTGAAAAACTGATCGCCGCTGTTAAACCCCTGATTGGTGGCAAAGCGCATATCGTTGCTGTCGAGGGTGTAAGGCACGATCAGGTGCGCCTTACCACCTTCCTCAACCCAGTAAGGCAGGTCGTCGGCATAGGCGTCGGCATCGTACAGCAGGTCGGCTTCTTCACACACCAGGCGGCGGGTGTTCGGGCTCATGCGGCCGGTGTACCAGCCTTCCGGGTAGCTGCCGGTCAGTTCTTTATGGATGGCCAGTGCTTCGCGGATGTGTTCGCGTTCAATTTCTTCCGGCACATACTGGTAGTCAATCCACTTCAGGCCGTGAGAGGCAATTTCCCAGTCGGCTGCAAGCATGGCGGCAACGACATCCGGGTTACGTTGCATGGCCGTGGCAACGCCAAACACGGTGACCGGCATATTACGCTGGGTGAACATGCGGTGCAGTCGCCAGAAGCCGGCACGGGCGCCGTATTCGTATATGGATTCCATATTCATATGGCGCACGCCTTCCAGCGCCTGCGCACCGACAATCTCGGATAAGAAGGCTTCTGAGGCTTTATCGCCATGCAGAACGCAGTTCTCACCGCCTTCCTCGTAGTTAATAACGAACTGTACGGCGATACGGGCATTGCCCGGCCAATTGACGACCGGTGGATTCTGGCCGTAGCCGATCATGTCTCTGGGATAGGTCATGGGAGTTCCTGTGGAAAAAACACACAAAGCTGACTGCTTGGTCAGGTAGTTTAGCGCTAACTGCGACAAGCTGGGAGTAGCACAGAGAAATGTTCTGAACGTCAGCTGCAATTGCAGTATTTCCGTCATATGCCTGTGTCAGGCTGGGGCTTTTATGCAATCGCAAAGGAATGACCATGCTTAAGCCTCGCTTCGACCATAGCCAGCAGCCCGAACTGCGTTTTGTTGGTGCCATCAGCTATTTCACCGATCAGCAGCGCATTCACCTGGCGCTGGACGGCATTGCCAGTGATCGTGCTGCCGATAACCTCAGCGGTACCCTGAGTATTGAACTGTGGGCGCTGGATACCTCCTATCATGGTGGCCTGTTTCAGGGCGAATGCCTGGCTGCCACACAGATCGGTGAGTTGTGGGGTAACCACTGGCTGGCAGATTGCGACTACGACCTGATTTATCAGGCACCAGCGGGCAATGCCCGTCACCTGTGTCTGATGTTACGCGAATGGAATGGCGTTGCCTTTGAAACCCGTGATTACCGCAACTTCAGCCACGGCCTGAACACGGCAGAACCGCGATTGAAGGTGGTTCAGGCGGTAGCGGGTGCAGATATTATTCAGTTGGAAACAACGAAAAAAAGCAAACCGACGGCGGCGTCCAAAGCCACAGCGAACAACACAAAATTGTGTGTGAATACGGCATCTGAAAAAGAGTTGGGCGCGATTAAAGGTTTGTCGAAAAAAGTCGCCAGAGCGATTGTTGAAGCCCGTCCGTTCAGTTCCATGGAAGAGCTGCAGAAAGTTAAGGGGCTGGGCAGAAAAACTCTGGAAAAACTGCGCGATAGCCTGCACGTATAAGATGGGGAACTTCCCTTTCACATTTTCCCGACAACAAACATCCGGGCAGTGAAAGGGAAGGTTGCTGTTTAATTCACCGAATTAAACAGTACTGCCGACATGGTCTGATTTTCAGAGCCAGGTACGGTGTTCATGGTTTTTTTCCACAGCCACCAACCGGTGGTGTAAGTGCTGGTGGCCACGGCCACATCAATGCCTACATCCATGCTGCTGTTAACGTAGCTCAGGGTAACGCCGCTCTGCGTACCAATGGTACCGCCATGATGAGTGTCATCACCCATCAATACCGGATAGTGGTTGTACAGCAGGGCAGACGGCGCACTGACCGACGTTTGCTCGCCATCCAGCGCTCGGTAATTCACACAACTGTCGACACCGGCACTGCTGGTTGCACCACAGGACGAGTGCAGCGCAACCACACCGTCATCGGTACCAGGCAGGAAGCCGCCGGTCACACCCAGATATTCGCTGCCGCCACCAACGAAACGCAGACGCGGAACATCGTTCGGTGCAGTGGCAATCTGGCGTGCATTCGCCGGACGCAGGTCGGTCAGTACACCCAGTTTATCGGTAGTCAGTTCAAAGCCCAGCCAGGCATTCAGTGCGGCGCGCACTGCAGCACTGAGCAGGTTCGATGAGCCGATGGTATCAATAGCGACATCAGCCAGCTCGGAGCCACCGCCAGCACCGGCAAAATCGAATACAGCGAGAATATTCAGCGGCGCGTAGCCTGCCGCTTCTGTCCAGATTTCCTGCTGATCCAGTACATAACGGGTAACCAGATCACCGGTAGAGTGAGTGACCAGAACACAACCGTTATTACAGAATCCACTGGCGGCCCAGCCGATTACTTTGTCGTAAGCCGTTGTGCCGTATCGGCATCCAGGCGGCTCTTGGAACTCCAGTCGAGACGATCGTCGGCATACTGGCCCCAGAAATCGGACCAGTAATTCTGTCCGTCACTGCTGACCTCTGCTTCGGTTACCGTATCACGCATCAGCTGAGCAGGCTGAAGCCCATGAACCAGAATGACATTTTTACCTGCCATCTGTGCGTAGGTCTGACTGCTTAAGACCGCCGCGGTGATCATGAACAGAGCCGTGATACCCGTTTTTATTTTTATGCTAAGCATTGTCGTTCTCCTTGTTGCGGTTATGTACCGGAGTTGTCTGCAGCAGACTGCCCCAGCGATTGCAGAAACTGCAGGCGTTGTGCGACCTGCGGGCTCTGATAAGGAATGGCGGAAAAATCTGCCGGATCAACGGCGGGAACAGCAATAAAAGGCTGACTGCTGTCACCGTAGCTGACTTCAGGTCCCGGCTTTTCCGGGATGCGGCGTAACTGGAAACTACTCAGCCAGAGTGGCTGCGGGCTGCTAAGCGTACTCAGAACTGAGCCGTGGGCGCGCAGTAAAATGGTGCCCTCGCTGCCCTGAATCCGCGCTTTGCCCTGCAGGTAAGCGAGCGGTTTTTTATCGGCGTAAAGCAGGCCTGCACCAAGCTTATAAAAGCCCGACTGAGCGTTGCTGATGGTTACCGGAATCACCAGCTCATTGTTGTCGATGTAGGTATCGCCAATGCCGCTGATGGTGGCCACTGACTGGAAGATACGGAACGGTGCGCTCTGGCGCAGGGATTCATTGTCAGTAAGAAATACTTCGGCCACCAGATTCAGTTCCTGTGGCCAGTCATCTTCTGATTGAAAACGGCTGCTGTATTGCCAGCGTTGACGTTCAAGGCTGGCATTGGCAGTGAGGGCTTTAATTAATTGGTTGTGCGCGTCGCGTACGCTTAATTCAATGCGTCCGACTTGCGCGAACAGCGCGTCATCTCCGCTTAAATTCACCAGGGCGTCAATGGTTTCATCCGGTTGATAACGGTAAGCCGACAGGCTTACGGTTAACGTTCCGGGTAAACCGCTGGCTTCAAGACTGCGTTCGGTAACTGCCCCGGCATTAGGAGCCAGTAATTCATTATGATGTTCTGTCAGTGGCACGGAGTATGGCGGATAAAGCGCAGCCTGCTCATAGGCAGCAGCTACATCGCGAATACCCTCGCGCATGGCGGCATTCAACTGTGCAGTCGGCGCTGAGGAGGCCTGAGTCTGAACAACGGCTGGGCTGGCGGCGGCAATAGCGGGGGGGCTGTGCGGTTGTAGCTGGCGACAGGGGCAATTTCCACGGCTGCCTGATTGGGCAGCAGTTCTGCCACCAGAACAATGGCCCCTACTAATAAGGCTGAAGTAAGCAGTATTTTCATCGTGTTCTGTCCACCGGTCGTCAGGTGTTCAGAACCTTAGTAGAGGGAATTACTCAGGAAAAGACCTGAGCGGCCGGGCTATTTCCTGACAAAAAACTCTTTAAATACAGGTGTTTGGCTCACCTTGCCCTGTATTGCCTGAGGCGACATCAGGTATTTCCGCAAAGGCTTCATACTCGTGAAATTAAGTTATTAATCGGCGTGAATTGCCCTGAAAGTCGACAAACTGATGTAACAACTTGGTTACATAAATAATACAAAGGCCCGAATGGCAAAACGGGCCAATGTGTCATTCACGCCAGGGATGCGCGACCTGTCTGCTGCTGGAACGTCAGTTGCGGGCCAGCGGGGACAATTCCGGTTGGGTTAATGTGCTTGTGGCTGGCGTAATAGTGGCGCTTTATATGATCAAAGAACACCGTGTCGGCTACGCCCGGCTGATGATAGAGATCGGCCAGATAGCCGGACAGTGCCGGGTAATCAGCAATGCGCTGACGATTGCATTTAAAGTGGCCGACGTACACCGCATCAAAGCGCACCAGGGTAGTGAATAAACGCCAGTCGGCTTCGGTTAAGCGGCTGTTGCCATGGCTGTCTGCTACCAGCCAGCGCTGTTCCGTCAGGCGCTGTTCCAGTTCATCCAGAGTGATAAATAACTGCTCAAAAGCCTGTTCGTATTTATCCTGTGAAGTGGCGAAACCAGCTTTATACACACCATTATTTACGTTGTGATAAATACGCTCGTTAATGGCATCAATATCGGCTTGTAACTCCGCTGGATAAAAATCCTGCTGGTCGCCGGTCAGATCATTAAATGCCGAATTAAACATACGGATAATTTCAGACGACTCATTACTGACGATGCACTGCTGCTGTTTATCCCACAGCACGGGTACCGTCACGCGGCCACTGTAGTCGGCTTTATTGCGGGTATAGATCTGATGCAGATACTGCAGGCCGTAAAGATCATCACCACTGCTGCCGGCATTCTGATCAAAGGTCCAGCCATGCTCGAACATGTCCGGTGAAACAACGGACACCGATATGTGTTCGCTGAGTTTTTTCAGCTCACGGAAAATCAGTGTGCGGTGAGCCCACGGGCAGGCATAGGATACGTACAGATGATAACGGCCAGTTTCCGCTTTAAAACCGGCTTTACCACCCGGGCCTGCTTCGCCGCTGGCGGTAATCCAGTTACGCAGTTGTGCATCTTCGCGCACGAAGGCGCCGTCGTTGCCCTCAGTGTCGTACCACTGGTCGTGCCACTGGCCTTTGATCAACAGCCCCATGGTCTGCTCCGTGTTGTTGTCATGGTTAGCAGAGTAGCAGGCAGAGCGTACAGAAAAAGCGCAAATATCCGAATGACGGTTTCGTCTCAGCCGAAAGGTCATCCGTACTAAGCGATAACGCCCCACAAGCTGATAAAACCAATCAGCAGTGATATTGCCATCGCCAGCGCCACACGGATGCCTGTGCCTCGCTGGCCAATGAACAGCGCCAGCGAGGATTTGAAAACGTTGTTCACGGTAATGGCAATCAGAATACCGATGGCGGCGGTAGCCAGAGGTAATTCACCGCTTACCGACATGCGTGACAGGCTGAGGGTAATGGCATCAACATCGGTAATTCCCGACAATGCGGCGAGCAGATAAATACCGTTGTCACCAAAGCTTTGCTGCAGCCATTGCGCCAGCAGCAGAATCACCACCAGTAAACCACCAAGTAAAATAGCCGACTGTAATTCCAGCGGGTTTTTCGCCAGTTCCGGGTGCTCGACATCGGCATGGCGATTACGCCGGCTCATGATAAACGCAGGGATATACAGAGATGCGGTCATCAGCACCACCGGCAGCCACAGCAGGGTTACCAGTTCGGCATTAATCAGCAGGCAATACAGCAGAATACGGGGGAACATGGTGCCGCAGGCGAGCAGAATACCAGCCGCCAGTAACGGCGCATGGTGAGGCGCTGAACGGCTTAAACGTGAGAAATGCAGGGTTAACGCGGTGGACGAACTTAATCCGGCGAACAGACTGGTAAACAGCAGGCCTTTGCGCGCGCCAGCGATGCGCACAGAAAAATAACCAATAAAAGAAATCGAGGCGATCAGCACCACCATCCACCAGATTTCATAGGGGTTAATCGCATTGCCCGGGCCCATGCCCTGATTCGGCAACAGCGGCAGCATGACCACGGAAATCAGTAACAGCTTTAAACCAGCATCCAGTTCGTGCTCGCGCAATTTGCGCAGAGCGCCATGAATTTCCGTTTTATTATCCAGAATCATGGTGGTAATAACCGCAGCCATTGCCGCCATCACGGCTTCGCCTGCCGCCGTCATGGCACCGAAGCAGAAGGTCAGCAGTAAGCCAATGACGCCGGTAATACTGACATTATGGCTGGCGGCCGCCGCTGCGCGATAACCGCTGATAGCTACCGCTGCGATTACCAGCAGCATGGCTGGCAGAAACCAGGGCGATAACGACTGTGCCAGTAAATAGCTGATACAGCCGGTGAGCGCCGTCAGGGTGTGGGTACGGATGCCCGCGATGCGCGTGCCCGCTTGCTGATCGCGTGATACCCAGCCGCGCTGCAGGCCGATTAATGCGCCCAGTAACAGCGCAATCAGCATATTCAGAGCGGCTTCCGTGTGGCCGTTGGTAAATGACGTCAGATCCATGCCGTTGCGGTTTCCTGTTTATTTGCGCCCAGTGTAGCAGCGCGGAGGTTGCTGTCCTTGCCTGGTGTCAGTGCGCTGTATAACGATGAGGTGTCAGACAAAGATCAGGTACCACAAAAAGTACGCAGCACTTTTTCGTGCGGCTCTGCCGGACACTGGTAACTGAGGTCTTCAGCGTTTTCCACAAATGGATCAGTCACTTTTTCCAGCAAGGTTTGGAAGGGGGCAAAGTCGCCTTCCTCGGCAGCCATAATAGCTTCCTGTACTTTGTGGTTGCGGGGAATAACTGCGGGATTAGTCGCCTGCATTAATTCACCGGCATGGTTATTACGCTGCGCCAGCTCGGCCTGCCATTCAGACAGCCACTCGTGCAGGGCTTCGTTGACTGCGGCGGTGTTGCGGCAGTCGCTGTGCTGCAGCAATGCAAACAAGGGCGCACGCTCGGCATCGGCGCGGCTGATATGGCTTAACTGGCGGAAGAAACCGGTGTAGTCCATGCGCCCCTGCTCAAGAATATTCAGCAAGGCTTCAATGCGTTCACGGTCACCAGGCTGTACATCGTTCAGGCCCAGTTTACGGTTCATGCGTTGTTCCCAGGCGCGCTGGTGTTGATCGCTGTAGTCGTGCAGAACAGCGGTGGCATCCTCAACGGCCTGTTGTTCGTCGCCGGGAAATAATGGCAGCAGGGCCTCGGCCAGGCGAGCCAGATTCCACTGACCGATAGCGGGCTGGTTCTGGTAGGCATAGCGTCCCTGACGGTCGATGGAGCTGAACACCATGGCCGGATTAAAGGCTTCCATAAAAGCGCACGGGCCATAGTCGATGGTTTCGCCACTGATGGTCATGTTGTCGGTATTCATCACGCCGTGAATAAAGCCCAGCGACATCCACTGCGCAATCAATTCTGCCTGACGCTGACAAATGGCCTTAAACAGTTGCAGCACGGCATCGTCGGCGCTGGCATCAATGTGCGGGTAGTGGCGGGCTATTACATGCTGCGCCAATGCCTGCAGGGCGTCGTGGTCACGGCGCAGGGCAAAGAACTGAAACGTACCGACACGGATATGGCTGCTGGCCACGCGGGTAAACACTGCACCGGGTTCGCGTCCATCGCGGATAACGTATTCACCACTGGCTACCAGCGCCAGAGCACGGGTGGTCGGTACGCCCAGCGCCTGCATGGCTTCACACAGAATGTATTCGCGCAGGGCAGGCCCCAGTGGCGAGCGGCCATCACCGCTGCGTGAAAACGGCGTGCGGCCACTGCCTTTCAGCTGAATGTCGCAGCGCTGGCCGTTTGTATCTTCAAGATCACCAAGCAGAATCGCTCGACCATCACCCAGTTGCGGATTGAGCTGACCAAACTGGTGGCCGCAATAAGCCATCGCCAGCGGCAGGGCGCCTGCAGGAATCTCGTTGCCGGCAAATACCCCGGCCAGTTCCTGCTCGGTAGCAGCGCTGTAATTAATCCCTAACTGGTCAGCCAGTGGTTGGTTAAAGGCAAACAGCAGTGGATTTTTTACCGGCGTTGGCAGCACCCGCGCAAAGCATTGCTCGGGCAACTGGGCGTAGGCGTTGGAGAAGGGAATGGACAGAGACATAAGGTGATATTCGATACACGGAAAGTATCAGGATATGCATCTGCTGCGGCACTGACCAGTAATGAATGGTCAGTGCCGCTCAGGAGGGGTATCAGTTAAACGATACCGGCACTTCGGCGTAGTTGCGGAAGCATCTTGCATCACTGTCTGCATCGGCTGCGGCAGCGCAGAAGCTGGCGGTGATAAGACCGCTTTGTGGCAGCTGAGCTGAATCGAAGGTCAGATTCAGATCAAAGGTCTCTGTCAGCTTGCGGGTGTATACACCGGTTTCAGGATGGCCGGTCTGGTAGATCAGAACATCGGTACAGCTGAGGCTGAAATCATTGTTGTAATCGCAAACCAGTGCAAACGTAGCGTAGCCCGAGATCGGCGGTTTCGAAAAAGCATAACCGTGTTCTGGCTCAGTATTGGCCTGGCTGCTGTAGCTTTGATCATCAAATACAACCGTCAGGAATTCTGTTGATGGACCGGTGAGGTGAGTATCAACACGAATCATGACCTGGCCATCGCTGATATTAGAGTGGATCTGCGCTTTGCCATCAGACACGGCGGCGTTACCAATGACCGACATGGCGAGAACTGAGCTCAGCTCGGATGTGTTGTTGGTACCGGTTACTTTCTTTTCCAGCAGGCTGATGCGGTAGGCATTTTCTTCGGAAACGTAGTCATTGACGTTATCGAGTTCACCTGGCTCCAGACAGCCGCTGTTATTAACATCAAAGCGATCAACGTCGATTTCCACACCGCTCAGTGTCAGCGTACTGCCGGTCGGGCAGAGGGTGCCGGCTGGCAGTGAGTTAATATCGGTATTTGTCGAGCCGGATTCGGATTGTGAGTTACCCTGGCAGGCTGCCAGTAATACAGCAGTAGAAAGCAGAAGGATGCTTCTTCCCTTAAACATGTAAAGTCCCTTGGATATGGTTGTTATTATGTAAAGGGACATTATATGTGGCCTGCCCGAACAGGTATAGCGTTTCGTTCAGGCGGGATTCCGCCTGAGGCTGTTACCAGGCAGTGCCGCTTGCCGCCGGCGCGCAAAGGTTAAGCCAGAGGCGCAACACCAATCAGCAAGGCATGCAGCCACAACGTCAGAACAATCCAGCCAGCAAGACCAGCGCCGAGTGTCAGTAAATCGCGTTGCAGACCGAGGTAGGCTGGCGCCGGGTTATTCAGGCGGCGATCGCGCTGAACCGAGATCCACAAACCAGACACAGACCACAGCAGCAGAGCGCCAAAAAATATCAGGTCATGCACACCGCCGTTCGCCAGCAGATGAGCCATTGCCCACAGTGCAAGGCCTGCATACATTGGATGGCGCAGTGTACTTTGCAGACGGTTGCCGGGAATCTGGCTGGCGATTATCAGCACAGTGGCGGGTAAGGTCAGCAGGGCGGCCAGATGACGAGTCCACAGTGGTGGCAGCCATAGCCAGTGAGGATGCTTGCGGGCGCTGTTGTAACCAATAATCATCAGCGCCAGGCCCGTGGCGGCAATCATCGAGAACAGCAGTTTCCAGCGTTTATCGCCCAGCTTTTGAATCTGCTGTAGACGCCATTGCGGAGCAATCAGGCGAATTGAATGCCCGCTGATAAACAGTGTCAGGCCAGCGATTAACAGTTCCATTGTCTTTTCCTGTACGGCACCCTATAAAGTAACCAGAGCTTAACAGCAGACCTGAGCCACTTTGAAGTTACTGACCAAAAGGTAATGGCAAAAAAGTTCAGCGCTTGCGCAACCGATTTTGCTGGAGAATATTGTGTCGACTCCGAGTGCGCGCAAACATATTTATATTGCCTATACCGGCGGCACCATTGGTATGGCGAAAACCGAACGCGGTTATCAGCCGCAGGCCGGGTTTCTGCAACAGAAACTGAATTCATTGCAGGAATTTAACCGCGCGGAAATGCCGCAATTTACTCTGCATGAATATCAGCCATTGCTCGATTCCTCCGATATGAGCCCACAGCACTGGACCGATATCGCTGCCGATATTCTCGCCAACTACGAAAAATACGATGGCTTTGTCGTGCTGCATGGTACCGACACCATGGCCTATACCGCCTCTGCGCTGTCGTTTATGTTGCAGGATTTAGGTAAGCCGGTGATTGTTACCGGCTCGCAGATTCCGCTGGCAGAAATGCGCTCCGATGGTCACGAGAATCTGCTGAATGCACTGTATATTGCAGCGTTTCATCCGCTGGCTGAAGTGGGGCTGTTTTTTAATCACACCCTGTTGCGTGGTAATCGCGCCAGTAAAGTTCATGCCACAGGCTTTGGCGCCTTTGCTTCACCAAATTGTGCGCCGCTGTTGAAGGCCGGCATTAATATCGAAATGATCGAACCTGCCATTGCCGAGCTGCACTCCCGCCTGCCGGAATTTCAGCCGCTGCAGGATAAAGCCGTCGCGGTGCTGACACTGTATCCGGGAATGGATATGGGACTGGCGCAGTATATTATTTCGCAGCCGCTGGACGGTTTGATTATACAAACCTTTGGTGCCGGTAATGCACCGCAGCAGCTGACTTTGCTTAACGCACTGGCCGATGCCCATAAGCGTGGGGTGGTGGTCGTGAATCACACCCAGTGCACTCACGGCGGCGTTAATATGGGCGGCTATGCCGGTGGCCATGCATTGCGTGATTGTGGTCTGGTATCGGCCGGTGATATGACGCTGGAAGCAACCCTGACCAAATTGCACACCCTGCTCAGCCGCCCGGGAGAGCGCGAGCAAGTGATTCGCGAAGCCCGACGGTTAATGGAAGTCTCTTTGTGCGGTGAACTCAGCTGAGGCGGAATAAACAGAATGACGGCAAACAACCTGAATCTGCTGTTAACAGTGGCCAACGCGCTGACCAGCGCGCAGACGTTTGAACAACAGGCAGCGGCACTGGTGGCAACCGGCATGACGCAGGGTGAGGCTGAACACTGGGTTGATGTCACGCCACTGGCCTTTGCCCGCGCGGCATATCGTTTTCACTATCAGGGGCCATACCCTGTAGACAAACAACGCGATATTCAGGGCCTGCCACCACTGGTTGATGACGCTGTTTATCAGCAGGCCATGCGCTGGGCCTGCGATTGCGGTGCAATGGAAAGCATTAACGCCGATGAATTTAACGGCATCGTGCGGTTAAGCCCGGAGTTTGAAGTGATTCGCGGTGCTGGTTAACTGCCAGAATACATTACGCTGTTTTCTACTGCTTAAATCCATTCTTCACCGTTGAATTAAACGTTTGCCGACTCACAGCAATAAAAAACGTTTATTTGTCGTTTGATTTTTACCCCTCTATTTTTTTCAAACCAGCCAGTAACTCCAGTGCATGAATACGTTTGCTGCGATCAAAAATATCGTTGGTAAACATCAGCTCTTCCACCGGCATCTGCTGCACAATCATATTGAGTTTCGACTGTGCGCTGGCCGGGCTGCCGATGACCGACAAGGTCAGAAAATCCTGCACATGAGCCTGCAGGTGAGCGAGGGATTCGTCTTCCCAGATTGCCTGCATATCGTCAATCGGTGGTGGTAAATACAACGGCTGGCCCTGCATTAATGCCAGTACCCGTTGCTGCGAGCTGGTCGACAGAAAGCGGGCTTCGTCATCGCTGTCGGCCAGTACCAGTGGCAGACAAAGCATGGCATGGGGCTGCTGCAGTGTGTCGGACGGGGTGAACTGATGGCGATACAGTGCCAGCGCTTCCCGTGCCAGGCGCGGTGCGAAGTGGCCGGCAAAGGCGTAAGGCAGACCGCGCTGGGCAGCGAGCTGGGCGCTGAACAAGCTGGACCCCAGCAGCCAGATATCCACCGCACTGTTAGCGCCGGGGTAAGCTTTTACCCGTTTGTCTGCGGCGTGTGGGCCAAGCAGTGTTTGTAATTCGGCTACTTCATCAGGGAAACGTTCAGCGCGCATATCGTCACGGCGTAGAGCGCGGCTGGTAATCGGGTCTGTGCCGGGGGCGCGGCCCAGCCCCAGATCAATGCGCCCCGGATACAACGCATCCAGCGTGCCGAACTGCTCGGCGACAATCAGCGGCGCATGGTTCGGCAGCATAATGCCACCTGAGCCGACACGAATGTTATGCGTACGCGCGGCTACCTGACCAATGAGTACTGCCGTGGCACTGCTGGCGATGCCTTCCATATTGTGATGCTCGGCCAGCCAGAAGCGCTGCAGTTTCAGGCGGTCGGCGGCCTCAGCGTATTCCAGCATGCTGTTCAGGGTCTCGCTTATGCTGAAGCCCGTGGGAACGGAAGCCAGCTCCAGTACAGAAAAAGGGATGTCGTTCAGTGTGGTTGTCATATCAGATCGGTCCGGTTAACTGCCCACAGAGTGCCACAGCGATCGGTTGCGAACAGCCACTGCGGTGGGAATGCTTTGTTGCGTACAGGCAACGCTGGGTAGCAGAGCAGGGCGGTGATTGGTAGAACTGTGGGGGGCAGGCTCGCTTCTGAGAAGAAACCGGTATCTTATGTACGGTATATTGTGCAGCTTAGTGGTTCGAGCTGTAGTTGTACCATTACTTGTACAGGTGATGAGCTATTAGAGTCGTATCTTTTACAGAAGCACGCAACGGATTGAAGGCCGTTCTGGATGCTGTGGTTAATGACGCCGACATAACCGTGATTACGCGTCGTGATGCCGAAGATGCCGTGGTCATGTCGCCGGACTATTACAACAGCCTGATGGAAACCGTTCACCTGCTGAAGTCACCTGCGAATGCCGAGCATCTGAATAAATCAATCGCACAGTATAAAAGCGGCAAGGTGATACAACGGGATATTGTGGATGAGTAGTCGCTTACTCTGCCGGACCGACGAAGCATGGAGTGACTGTGTTTTCTGGCAGGGGCAGGACAAGAAAACGTTAAAGCGTATCAATAAATTAATTGTTGATAGTAAACGCTTGC
Organism: Thalassolituus marinus; assembly: GCF_020320395.1. GTDB lineage: Bacteria > Pseudomonadota > Gammaproteobacteria > Pseudomonadales > Oceanobacteraceae > Venatoribacter > Venatoribacter marinus. The sequence continues at coordinate 41,184 of NZ_JAEDAH010000096.1, forward strand.
CTTTTGACGGTATCGGCAAGCCAGAGCCGCTTAAATAAAATCTGTCAGGTTTCTGGTCGCGTAGAATTGATGACACTAACCGGCTGGTTTATGCAGTGGATGATAATGCATTAACGATCATATCGTGCCGGTATCACTACTGATTACCGTTGCTGGGTGGCAGCGTTGGTGTGGATGTTGGTGTAAGCGTTTAAGCACCAGTGTGGCGTAACAGGGAAAGAGCAGCACGGAGGAAGGACATGACTTTCAGTCAGGGAACGACAGGGCACCAGTGCATTATTTGTGAAGCTGAGGTCGTCGCCGTTGGTCGCAGCGCACAGCCTGCATTGTGTAGAGATATTCAGTGCCGGCGGTTACATGAGCAGCGACTGACCATGACACCGGCTGTGTATGCGCCACATCTGGCGCTTCAGACATCTCTCATTCGCCAGCGGCGAGCTGCGGAAGCACAGCGAAAAGCGCTGATTGAGCGCGTGAGTCGCGAAGAAGAGGCCGATAATCAGGCTGTGCTGGAAGCATTTCAGGCCGCCACTGGCCGCGATGACGTGGTTGATATGGTGATGTTGCCACCGGTAACTCAGCGCTGCAGCGCCGTGGATGAGCAGCGCCGGGCGTCGTATATCCTGCACCTGCAGACGGTCATGGCGGAAGCGGTAGCGTGTGAGGATGTGAGCCACCTGACGCAGGACCAGCATTACACACTGATTGACCGGCGTGTGGCGCAGGACGCGTTTCTTGCTGGCAACCCATGTATTGCTAACCGCAGCGATACTCTGTGTGCGCTGTGCCGGGGTGGGTGTTGTATGGAAGGGGGCAATCACGGCTATGTGTCGGCCGTTATGCTGCGGCGTCAGCTGGATGCTGACGATGGTTTATCACCGGAAATACTGCTGGAAGACTACATCCGCCACATTCCCGACTACGCGATAGCAGGGGGATGCATTAATCAGGGAAAAACCGGTTGTACACTGCCGCGCAACCGACGCTCGGACGTCTGCAACTACTACCTCTGCCAGCCGCTTAGGGATCACCAGACAAACCTTTTACAGGCACAATCGCCACAGCCTCTGTTTGTTGTGCAGCGCAGTAATCACCACTGGAACCGTTTCGCCAGCGAGAAGGCTAATGAACTCATCGCCTGTTATGTACTCGACGACGATGATTGCCAGGAAATAACCGACCTGCATTATCCTGCACAGAGCGAACCCGGATAACGGCTACCTCGTTAAAGATGCCTGCATCTGCGGAGACCTCGGGCTGAAATCATGAACAGAGCTCTGGAGCCAGGGCTCTTTCAGCGCCAATGACCACACGAAACAGCATTAGCATAAATCTGGTACTTTACGCCTAGACTGAAACGTTGAGTTTTCTGTTATTAATAGCCTTTAGCCAGCTGTATGCGTGATCCAGTTAGCGTGCCCACCAGGTACTGAACCAGTATGTGGGAAAGCGAAGGCGTACTGATTACTCAGGCAGTATATTTTTCGATTTGCCCAAAAACTGGCACGATTTGCATTCGTGCGTGCGCGTTTTGCCAGGCCATAGCGAGATAAACCCGTTAACAATCAGTGGATTGGAAGCAGGGTTTACAAGTTTACAGGCGCAGGAAAAACGGGTTAACAGGCGTGCGCGTTTTTCTGGAAGGGATTTTAAAATTGTGAGAAATTTCTTTGTCTGGTCAATGGGTTGCGTGGGGTTTCTGGAATGAGTCTCCACGAGTTAATGAGCACGCACACTAATAAAACTGTTATGTTTATAGGTCACCAAGGAGAGTATATGAACCAGTTAACTGACAATGATATTAGAAGGATTCGATCTATATTAGGCTGTGGTTGGCAAGCGACAGCGGAAGAAAAATCTAAAGATGCTTTAAGTATAATTTACTCTTTAAATAAAGATGATTGTATAAATCTCGTAGAGTCATTGTATAAAGAGTTTCGTGCAAGCTTTGATCTCCAAGCAAGTAACCCTTCAGGCTCTGGTCATCAATCAGAGGTAATGCAGGCAGAGAGATCTAATTTTACTGCATGCCAAATGGTATTAGATTCACTTAGAAAATAGATAAAAATAACGAGGCCTTAAAGTCGGATTCTGAACAGTTTGCTCGGTTTCGCTTCGCCTCACATTTTAGCAAACTGTTACTCACCGATTAAGGCGGCGTTATGCCTTAAGGAGAAGCTCGTGATCGAGCCAGTAAATGAATTAGAACGAAAGTTAATACTTGCCGCTGATAATCCGGCAAGTCGTCCTGAATTCTACGAAGCATTAATGGCTTCTAATGTGTACGTGATCGGATTTACGGACTCAGAAGGTGAAGGATCTGGAATAATTCCTGCTGGTGCCAAGTTGTCGATAGTTAACTGGGAAAAGAACGACGGAACGCCAACCACCCCGTTTTTTACCAGCCTTGGAGCACTTCAGCTCGCCTTGAAGGAAGAATCGAAGTATGTGGCTTTGCCAGCTAGAGATTTCTTTGAGATGACGCTTGGTTCATTTTTAGTTCTGAACCCAGCGTCACCTCATGGAAAGGAATTCTTCCCACATGAAATTGAAGCATTGCTGGATACTGGTATGAATCATGTCTCGCAAACGAGGGTGGTTCAGAAAGAAACTAAGGTACTCCTAGGTCAGCCAGCCAATTACCCCTCGGAAATGGTGTCTGCACTTACTGAACTTCTGGCAAAGCATTCTGCAGTAAAGGCTGCATATTTGTGCTTAATGCAAGACCCATCGATAGGTGAAAAGCCAACGCTTGTAGTTGGCTTTGAAGGTGATCAGGACCTTACTGAGGCAATGAAACAAGCTGGTTCAGTAGCTGCGGATACTGCTCCAAAGGGAGAGCTTGTTGACTTTACCGTTATTAAAAGAGGCGAGAAAGGAATTGGCGACTACATGTTAAATTCAGTCGAACCGTTTTATGAACGCACTTAGGGGGCCCAAGTTACGCTCGCTATTTACACCAGGCAGGGCATAACAATCAGCAGCAAGGGACCCCGCTACGTTCCGGCAACTTGTGGTTTGCTGCGCAAACTTTATCACAAGTTACCACCACATCGTGCGGCCCCTTTGCTGGGCGTTGAAAGTTAAAGATGACTATGAGTTATTTTGGACTTACCTTGCTGATCATCTTGGCTAGTCTGATGGTCTGTTCGGCAAACTTCGTCACGTACCATGTATCTTGGTCCGACTAGCTTGATGTTGCTCAGAGCGCGCAATCTATTTATTGGCTTGGCTTATCCCTTTAATTGGCCCGGCCATTACTGTTGTCGCGCTTGGAGATGACTTTGCTCAGCAGAAAAAGAAACTTGCTATGCCATTGCTAAGTTACATTTTCTTAGCTGGTGTATTTGCTCCAGCACGTCATAGTACTGACGAGGGGGGGAATGGCTCCGGTATCGATACTAGTGGAGGAAGCGATGGAGACTTTTAACAAGCGCATGTTAATCAGCTGCTTCGTTGCTTGGGACCTCCTTTCAGTCGGCCCCAAATTCGGGCGCTAAGAACAAATGGAGAAACTATGAATATCAAGGACGATTGGAAGAAGGTAAGGTCAGTTTTGGAACAAGGGCAGGCTTCCAGCGTTTACTGCTCTATCGCCACGGTAAACCCTGACGGCACACCTCACATCACTCCCGTTGGCACTGTGTTCCTTCGTGATGATCAGAGTGGGTACTTTTTTGATCACTACGCCGAGGTTTTGGGTAAAAACATCGATCAGAACCCGAATGTTTGCATTATGGCCGTCAATGCAGGTCGATTATTTTGGCTGAGGTCTCTGTTAAAAGGCCGCTTTGTGGCCCCACCGGGTGTCAGACTTTACGGCAAGGTTGGACACATTCGTGAAGCTACAGCCGAAGAAATCGAGAAGATAGAAAAACGGGTTAAGCCAACTCAGTGGATGAAGGGAGCCAGGCTGTTATGGAGCGATTTCACCCATGTTCGCGACATTGAATTTACCCATTACAAGCCAATCACTTACCCGGTAATGATGGATGGGATGTGGCCGGAGCATACATAATCAAGTGGTAAATGTGACGCCACCATTATCGTATTTCTAAGGTAAAAAACGCCCGCATTAAGCGGGCGGTGCTGAAGTATCAGCAGGCAGTATGAAGAATTTCCCGATCGGTCAGGATCGGAGGCCTTCTGAAAATCAGAAGAAGCCCAGTGGATCAGTGCTGTAGCTAACCAGCAGGTTTTTGGTCTGCTGATAATGATCCAGCATCATCTTGTGGGTCTCGCGACCAACACCCGATTTTTTGTAGCCACCGAACGCGGCGTGCGCTGGGTAGGCGTGGTAGCAGTTGGTCCATACACGGCCAGCCTGAATACCACGGCCCATGCGGTAAGCGCGGTTCATATCACGAGACCATACACCCGCACCCAGACCAAACTCGGTGTCGTTGGCAATGGCCAGTGCTTCGGCTTCGTCTTTAAAGGTGGTTACTGCAACGACAGGGCCGAAGATTTCTTCCTGGAATACGCGCATGTTGTTATTACCTTTCAGCAGTGTTGGCTGAATGTAATAACCCGTACCCAGATCGCCTTCCAGCGATTCGGCGTCGCCACCGGTCAGTACTTCTGCACCTTCTTCGCGGCCGATTTTCAGGTAGCCCATGATTTTATCGAACTGTTCCTGTGATGCCTGTGCGCCGACCATGGTTTCGGTATCCAGTGGGTTGCCGCGTTTAATCTGACCGATACGCTCGATGACTTTTTCCATAAAGGCGTCGTACATGCTTTCCTGAATTAACAGGCGGCTTGGGCAGGTACATACTTCACCCTGGTTAAAGAATGCCAGTACCGTGCCTTCTACCGCTTTACTCAGGAAGCTGTCTTCGTGGGACATCACATCATCGAAATAAATGTTCGGTGATTTACCACCCAGCTCTACGGTGGAGGGAATAATATTTTCTGCCGCGCATTTCATAATGTGAGCACCCACCGGGGTTGAACCGGTAAAGGCAATTTTGGCAATGCGGGTCGAGGTTGCCAGCGCCTGACCAGCTTCGCCGCCGACACCATTCACCACGTTGAGTACACCGGCGGGCAGCAGGTCGGCGATGAACTCCATTAACACCAGAATGGATGCCGGTGTTTGTTCGGCCGGTTTCAGAATAATGCAGTTACCGGCGGCCAGGGCCGGAGCGAGTTTCCACGCTGCCATTAACAGTGGGAAGTTCCACGGAATAATCTGACCGACAACACCCAGCGGTTCGTGGAAATGATAGGCCACGGTAGTTTCGTCGATTTCACCAATGCTGCCTTCCTGTGCACGAATGCAGCCAGCGAAGTAGCGGAAGTGGTCAGCCGCCAGAGGAATATCCGCCGCCAGGGTTTCGCGCACGGCTTTACCGTTATCCCAGGTTTCGGCAACGGCCAGTGCTTCCAGATTCTGTTCAATGCGGTCGGCGATTTTCAGCAGGATATTGCTGCGTGCGGTGACTGAAGTCTTGCCCCAGCTTTCTGCTGCTGCGTGAGCGGCATCGAGTGCCAGTTCAATGTCGGCACCATCGGAGCGTGGCACTTCACAGAACACCTTGCCGTTTACCGGGCTGATGTTTTCCATGTAGCGACCGTTAACAGGAGCGACCCATTCGCCGCCAATAAAGTTCTGGTACTGCTGTTTAAAACTGACAACGGAACCAGGTTGACCAGGGTTTGCGTAGATCATGCTGTGTCTCCTTATTATTGTTGCCGCGTGTTCCACTATGGTCGTGGGCCGCAGACTTGAGAAGGTTCAGGCTATGTGATCTGATAATTCATCGCTTGTCTGGTTGTCCGGATCGCTTTTCTGAGCGTCCTGAAGTGTTTTATGTCAGCAGTGCAGTAAGCAAGCGCAGCAGAAAATAATAAGTAAAAACAACAGGATAACCCCGGTGGGAGGTTGTTATGGCAGCGAATCAATTGGTCAGCAGAGCGGCTTTTAACCGGCGTAAAACACATCTGGCGGGTGGGCCACAGCAGCTGGTCGAGAACCGTACCGTGTATGAAAGTCATGGTGCTGAGTTGTCGATTTACGATACCTTCGCTGCGGCAGATAAGGTTCGTCTGGATGCCGAGGAAATTCTTTATTGCGGCATGATCAGTGGTAAAAAAGTCCTGCACGGAAAGAATCATTTTAATTCTGTGTTTTTACCGCATGAATCCTTTGTTATGGCGCCGGGCGAAACCGTGGATATTGATTTTCCCGACGCTACTTACGCCGACCCGACCAGTTGCCTGGCTCTGGGTATCAGCCGCGATAAGCTGCGCGAAGTGTGCAATCAGCTGAATCAGAAAAACCCGTTACCGAAAGAACTGGGGGAGTGGAATCCCCGGCACGACCATGTGCTGCACACCTTTCATACCGAAGCCACACAGCAATTGCTGGTGCGTATTGTCGACAGCTTTCTCAGTCAGGACAGTGATCGCGATCTGGTGTTAAATCTCGGTGTCACTGAACTACTGACGCGTATGCTGCGCCAGCAGGGGCGTAATTTTCTGCTGCATTGCGCGCGTCAGGACCCGACGCTGAATGGCTTAACCGAGGTAGTACGTTATATCGATGACCATCTGGCTGACACGCTGGAAATCGATCAGCTGTGTCAGATCGCCTGTATGTCGCGTAGCAAGTTCTACGAACAGTTCCGTCATGTGATGGGCAGTGGGCCGAAGGAATATATTCAGCAGCGCCGGCTGGAGCGTGCGCGTGAATTACTGGGGTTTGGTCGCGGCATTACGGAAACCTGTTACGACGTTGGCTATGTCAGCCTCAGTCATTTCTCGCGCCGTTTTGCTCAGCAATATGGTGTGTCACCGAAAGAATATCAGTCTCAGAAGTGCTGATAGCCTGTGGCCTGCGGGCTGAACGGCTGGCCGTCTTTTAACACGCTGACGCCTGCGCCTTGCTGTGCGTCTGCTGCTGTTAGCCTGCCGATGCAGGTGCAATTCACCCCGGCCAGACTATTCAGCGCCAGGATGTCGTTGTGGCGCTCTGGTGCAGCGCTGAACAGCAGCTGGTAATCATCTCCGCCGGATAAACAGGTTTGCCAGTGCGGGTGGTCGCTGCTGACCGGGGTTGGTACCTGATCGGCGTTTATTTCAATGGCTAGCTGAGAGGCGCGGGCGATATGTCCGGCGTCCTGCAGTAAGCCGTCGGATATATCCATGCAGGCGCTGGCGATACCGACAAGACGCTGCCCCAGGGTGAACTGAATGGTGGGGTGGTAGTAGGCTTTTGCCAGCCCCAGTTCGCTGGCGGGATTTTTCAGCACATCTGGCAGGGCCAGTGCCGCACTGCCAATGGTGTTGCTGACCCAGAGTTCATCGCCCGCTTTTGCTGTGTGGCGCGTCAGCATTTTCCCCTGTGGCACCCAGCCCTGAACCGATATGGTGATGATCAGTAGCGGCCCGCGGGTGGTATCGCCACCCAGTAAGGGTAAGCCCAGATCGTGGGCGGTGGTGCGCAGGCCATGGGCAAACTGATCAAGCCAGGCGGGGTTGCTGTCGGGCAGTGTCAGTGCCAGATGAAAACCCTGTGGCGCAGCACCCATGGCGGCCAGATCGGAGGCGGCACAGCGTAACGCGCGGCCAGCAATTAAATGCGCCGGGGCGTTATGCGGAAAGTGAACATCGGCGACCTGAGTATCAATGCTTTGTACCAGATCGTAGCCGGCGGGAGGTCGCACGGCGGAGCAGTCATCGCCCACGCCGAGCAGTACGTCAGAACCCAGAGGGAAGCCGCTGGCAAAGCAGCGGCGGATAAGATCAAACTCGCCCTGAGTCTGACTCATGGTCAGCCGCGTGGACCGCGGATTTCAACCGTACGTTCGCGCTGAGCCAGTTTATCCAGTACACCGTTGATAAACTTGTGACCGTCGGTGGCACCGAAGGTTTTGGTCAGCTCGATGGCTTCGTTGATAACCACTTTGTATGGCACATCAATACGACGCACCATTTCATAGGCGCCCAGACGTACGATGGCCAGTTCGACCGGAGTCATCTCATCCATGCGGCGGTCGAGCAGTGGCGTGACCTTTTCATCGAGCAGGGTTTTGTCGCGAGGAACACCGTGCAGGATGTCGTGGAAGTATTCCATATCCACTTTGCTCATATCATTGTCGGCGCGGAATTCTGCCTCGATCTGAGACAGGTCTGCACCAGCCAGTTGCCATTGGTACAGAGCCTGTACCGCAAAACGGCGCGCCTTACGACGGGCGGCCGGGCTGGCTTTCTGATTGCCGGATGCGCGTGACATGCGATCAGGCCTCCATTGCTTTCAGCAGGGCAACCATTTCGAAGGCAGACATAGCGGCTTCTTCGCCTTTGTTGCCTGCTTTGGTGCCGGAGCGTTCGATAGCTTGTTCGATGGTGTCTACGGTCAGTACGCCGAAAGAAACCGGAATGCTGAATTCCAGAGACACAGACGACAGGCCTTTAACACATTCGCCAGCCACGTATTCGAAGTGTGGCGTACCACCACGGATAACCGCACCCAGAGCGATAACGGCGTCGTAACGCTCAGACGCTGCCGCGCGCTGTACCACTAATGGAATTTCAAAGGCACCCGGTGCACGGATGATGGTGATGTTGTCTTCTTCAACGCCGTGACGCAGCAGGGAATCCACCGCACCTTCGAGCAGGCTTTCTACAACAAATGAATTCCAGCGGCCAACGACGATAGCGTATTTGCCATCGTTCGGCGTCAGGTTTCCTTCAATAGTATCGATATGTTTCATGTCGGCTTCCCGGGCAAGATTAATCGTTAAATGGCAGATATTCGGTGATTTCCAGATCGAAGCCGGAAATACCACTGTATTTCATTTCAGAGCTGAGCAGGCGCATTTGTTTAATGCCCAGCTCGCGCAGAATCTGTGAGCCTGTACCAATGGTCAGGAAGGCTCCGGAACTGTCTTTATTCGGACTGCGTACTGGCCTGGCGCGGCCGAAGAAACCGTCGAGGCTGTCTTCAACATTTTCCGCCTGACCTGCAGACAGCAGCACCAGTGCGCCTTTGCCTTCGTCGGCAATGCGTTTCAGAGCAGCACCTGTAGACCAGCTGTCGTTGTTGCCGTTACGCATACCCAGCACATCACGCAGCAGGTTATTGGTCTGTACGCGCACCAGCGCCGGTTCATTTTCTGTCAGGTTACCCATGGTCAGTGCCAGGTGGGTTTCGTTCAGAATGGAATCGCGGAAGGTGTGCAGTACAAACTCGCCGTATTCAGTGCTGACGGTTTCGGTCGACAGCTCTTCTACGGTTTTTTCATTGGCCATGCGGTAGTGAATCAGATCCGCGATGGTGCCAATTTTAATGCCGTGTTTTTCGGCAAAAATTTCCAGATCCGGGCGACGCGCCATGGTGCCATCGGCATTCATCACTTCAACAATTGCCGAGGATGGAATCAGTCCGGCCAGACGCGCCAGATCACAACCGGCTTCGGTATGACCGGCACGGCTCAGTACGCCACCTGGACGCGCACGCAGCGGGAAAATATGCCCCGGCTGTACGATGTCTTCTGGTTTACCCATCGGGTTAACCGCAGCACGAATCGTGGTGGCGCGGTCAGCGGCAGAAATACCGGTGGTCACACCTTCGGCAGCTTCAATCGACACGGTAAACGGCGTGGAGAACTTGGCGCCATTACCGGCCACCATGGCTGGCAGGCCGAGGTAATCGCAGCGTTCGCCGGTCAGCGTCAGACAAATCAGTCCGCGCGCTTCAGTCGCCATAAAGTTAATGATTTCTGGTGTTACTTTTTCGGCAGCAACAATGATATCGCCTTCATTTTCACGATCTTCATCATCCATCAGGATGACCATTTTGCCGTCACGGATGTCAGCAATAATGTCTTCGATTTTATTCAGCGCCATAACTAAGCCTGCTTATTTCCAGAATCCGTTTTGCATTAAAAACGCCTGGCTGATGCTGCTGCCAGAGGTTGCTTGTTTGTCGTCGCTACCGCGCAGTAATTGCTCGAGATAGCGGGCGATAATATCGACTTCCAGATGCACTTCGTCACCGACTTTCAGTGCATTCAGGGTCGTTTCCTGTGCCGTGTGCGGCACGATATTCAGTTCAAAACCACCATCGCTCAGGGCATTGGCGGTGAGGCTGACGCCATCCACCGTAACCGAGCCTTTGGCGGCGATGTATTTACGCAGTGTTTCCGGTGCGCTGATGGTAAAACGCACCGAGCGCGCATCGGCACTGCGTTGCGCTACACGACCGACGCCATCGACATGGCCGGTAACAATATGACCGCCCATACGGGTAGTCGGCAGCATGGCTTTTTCCAGGTTCACCCGGGTGCCGCTGTTCCACTGTTCAATACGCGTGTGCGCCAGCGATTCGCGCGATACATCGGCGACAAAGCCCTGACCGGTTAACGCCACCACAGTCAGACAAACGCCATTGGTGGCGATACTGTCACCCAGCTTCACATCGCTCAGGTCGAGGCTGCCCGTGTTAATGGTCAGTGCCAGATCGCCCTGTTGATTTTTAACTGAAGCGACGGTACCCACCGCTTCAATGATTCCTGTAAACATGTCGTTCTCTTTCGCTTTGCAACGGCTCTGATAACGTCCGCAGCCGCGTTTCTGTTCAGCGTTGTTTTGCGTCTGACGTCTGACGTCGGACGTCCGACATTAAGTCTCCGACGTCCGACTCAATACCATCTTCAAATCATTACCAACCATTCGCACATCGTTCCACTGCCAGCGGATCTGTTCGTTCATGCTGTCCAGACCTAAGGATAGCAGTGGTCGGGCGTTGCTCCCGAGCAATGTCGGCGCGCAGTACAGTACCAGTTCATCGGCCAGTCCGGCGGCGACAAAGGCGCCTGCCAGTTGTGCACCGCTTTCAACCAGTACTTCATTGCAACCCAGCTGCGCCAGATGCTGCAGCAGGGCGGTTAAATCGATATGACGTCCTGTGTCTTCTGCCTGTGGACTGCTCCATTGGCTCAGGCTGCCCAGTTCTACGGCGCGTTGCAGCGGGCGTTCGTCACCCAGCTGTGCCAGCAGAATATCGCCGGCCTGAGAGAATATCGCTTCGTTGCCGCTCAGCCGTTGCTGCCCGTCAATGATCACCCGCAATGGCTGACGCCACAGGCGCTGTTCCTGCTCGATGCCGGTTTCTGCCGGGCGTACGGTCATTGATGGGTTATCGATCAGTACCGAATCGGCACCGGTAATAATCGCGCAACTGCGAGCGCGCAAACGCTGCACATCGGCCCGTGCCTGAGGGCCGGTAATCCACTGGCTTTCACCGCTGGCCATGGCGGTGCGGCCATCCAGACTCTGCGCCAGCTTAATGCGCACCAGCGGCAGACCGCTGCTCATACGCTGCATAAAGCCGCGGTTGATCTCAATCGCCTGAGCTTCGAGGCATGGGGTAATCACTTCGATACCCGCATCGCGCAGCATGTTGTAGCCACGACCGGCAACCAGAGGGTTGGGGTCGGAGCAGGCACCAACAACCCGGGCAACGCCGGCGTTGATTAAGCCTTCGGCGCACGGCGGGGTACGGCCATGGTGGCTGCAGGGTTCCAGCGTGACGTAAGCCGTGGCACTGCGGGCTTTGTCGCCGGCCATGCGCAGCGCGTGTACTTCGGCGTGGGGCTCACCGGCTTTCTGGTGCCAGCCTTCGCCAACGATTTCGCCGTCGCGCACAATCACACAGCCTACCCGTGGGTTCGGGCTGGTGGAATACAGCCCCAGCGCTGCTAACTGCAGTGCCCGGGCCATGTAGTATTCGTGGTTCACCCTTCTTCTCCCGTGCCATCGGCCACTGCAGCAGACTTCAGGGGGGTGGAGATGCGCTCAATCTCGGCGCGGAATTCATCCAGATCCTGGAAACTGCGATACACAGACGCAAAACGCACATAGGCCACCTGATCGAGCTGACGCAGTTCCGACATCACGCATTCGCCCAGCATACGGCTTGGGATCTCGCGTTCGCCAGCGGCACGCAGTTGTTGCTTGATGCGGGTAAGGGCGGCTTCTATGTCTTCAACACTGACCGGGCGTTTTTCCAGTGCACGCTGAATGCCTGAGCGCAGTTTGTCTTCGTTGAAGGGTTCGCGGGTGCCGTCGGTTTTGATGATGCGTGGCATCACCAGTTCGGCAGTTTCGAAGGTGGTAAAGCGTTCTCCACAGCTGATGCATTCCCGTCGACGTCGGATCTGCTCGCCATCGGCTACCAGGCGTGAATCAATAACTTTGGTTTCCGGGTGGGCGCAGAAAGGGCAATGCATAACTGGTAAAGAGCGACTCTGGTAAGAGAATAAGGTCGCACATTTTAAGGGATTCGGGAGGGAAGCACCAGCGCTGAACGCGCTGGTGCAAGAGGGGGCTTATTGTGCGACGTTGGTGCCGACCATCATGCCCAGATATTTACGGGTGTTGCCGCCATCCGTGGTGGTGCTGAAATGACGCATCACCAGCGTTTTGCCATCGGTACAGGCATATGTGCCGTTATACGGTGGGGTATCGCTCTCCAGTGAGGAAGTAACGATGGTGGCACAGCCGTCTGAGCCTGTGGTCATCTGCTCCACGGCAATGGTCACCGTACGGGTACTGGCGGTTGCCGGTTTGGCAAAGGTCAGGGTGCCGCTGCTGTCTGGCGTCAGTGCGACCTGCTTACCGGTCAGGGTGAGGGTCAGGGTCGAGCCTGAGAAGGTAGCCGTGCCGTATTCCCCACGCATCCCAAACGAGGACGCGCTCTGGGAATCAAGCACGCTGTAGAAGCCCTGCGCGCCAATGGCGAAGGTTTTGCCATCCAGGTTAATGGCAGAGCCCGGTGTTTTGACAAACACGCCTAAGCTGGTTGAGCGCCAGAAGGGGTCAATGGTTGAGTCAAAGGCGGTATTGGTGGCATTGTTGCTGAGGTTGTTGTTCCAGTAAACACTCTGCACCATCAGCGCTGATTGGTCAGTAGCCAGTAATACCGAGCCATGAGAACCCGCACTGTCGATGGTCGGAACATCGTCGTAGGTGAAGCGGCCATCAATGAAGTTGTAGTCACCGGGTTCTGCGTTGGTATCGCCCGGCTGCGGTAACAGATTCATGGATGACGGTACCTGACCGTTGAATTCCACCGAGTAGGGTTCAAACGATGATAATGCGCCGCTAGCGTCGAAGGACAGGCGAACATCGTAGACCGAGGTTTCGATATTGCTGGTGCCACCGGTGCCAAACTCCAGCTCAAAGCCAACGTACTCGGCATTTTTCACGATGTCAGTGCCCGACAGGCCGTTTTTGCGGGCCAGCATGATATTCATAATTTCACGGTCGTCGAAGAGCAGGTTGGTGGTGTCCGGCTGACCGTTTAGCAGGCCATATTCACGACCGTCGTCAACGCCGAAACCGAGGTAAAGACTGTTGTCTTTTGCTACCGGAACCAGACGCAGGGTGAACCCTTCACTGACGCTGTAGATGCCTTCGGCGCTGTCTAACTCGGTGTCTTTAGGAATGTCTACGCTGGCGGTGCCGTCGGACTTGAGGGCGATTTTGCTCTGGAACCCTTCGCCGGTGTAGGTTTCCAGCTCACTATAAATACCGCTGTTACTGTCAGAAATATTATTTTCGAACAAGTGGTTCAGGGCACTGAAACCGGGAGCTTCATAAAGAATCGTACCCTCGCTGCCGGTGCCGATTTTAAAGGTGCCACCGTCTTCCATTTCACCGCGCAGCAGGTAAGCGGTTGAGCCGTCGGTTTGTTTTTCCAGACGACGAGCGCTGTAAACAAGGTGATAGTCACCATCCAGAGCCGAACCGATGACGGCTGGTGCTTTGACCGTCAGGGTAATCGCGGTGGAGCTTTCCAGACCTGTGTCTGAATCGGTGACTTTTACGCCAACGCGGTAGTTGCCTTCGGTTGGTGGGGCGGTAAAGGTCTGGGTGTTGGTGGTGGAGGTCAGGCTGGCTCCCGGTGCATTGGTCAGCCAGTTGTAGGTAATGGTGGTTTTACCGGTAATGCCCTGCACTTCGCTGGCGGTCAGCGTGACGCTGGTGCCGGGGGCAACAGTCTGGTTGCTGCCCAGTGTGACTACCGGCGGTACTTTATCTGTGTAGTCGCCCGGTGTTGCAGCATCAATCTCGGTCTGAATGCCAGAGAAGTCGGCACCTGTGTCCAGGTTACGCGCGGCGTCAATCAATACTGCCAGCGTGTTCTTATCATTGGTATCCGACGATTTCCACACAATCTGACCAACTTGACCGGTGGAGGTGATGGCGTCGATAAAGTTGCCGATCACTGTGTCTACTGAGACATTGGTATCTTTTGCGATGCGGATAAAGGCGGCATTCAGCGCACCGTATTCCTGGTCGCCGACATCATCTTCTTCCGCCAGATTTTCGGGTGTGTCGCTGGTCAGGTCGGTGTCGGCATTCATACCCAGAATCGCTTTGATCTGGGCACTCGCTTTCAGTACTTTTTCGGCATAGGTCAGACTGCTGTCACTGTCTTCATCCAGCAGGCTGCTGGCCAGGCTGCTCAGTGACGTCAGGTTAATAATACGTGCCCCATTGATATCGACGGCGCTGCTGTCGAAGTCAGCAATGGATACCAGACGGAAGCCTGTTGGCATTGAGTAGTAATCGCCCAGCGGAACGTAGCCTGCGGGGCTGTAGCAGGCGGTGGCATCATCGCCGCTGTTGGTGTTATCGCACTGCAGTTCGGCACCATCCTGATAACTGAGGACGACTTTTACCACGCCGGAGGGCGGTGTGCGGTCTTCAAAGTCGAACGTGTACTGGCCGTTAGCGTCTGTACTGCCGCTGGCCAGAGCGGTGGTCTGGAAGGTACCGCTGGTGGTATCCAGGGCAAACAGTTCAATTTTTGCACCACGGGCCAGGCCTTTAATGGCAAGCCCCGTCAGGCTGACCCGCTCTACTTCAACCGTTGCTGCTGGTTCGCCGCTGACGACACTGCCATCGTCTTCGTCATCAGAGCCGCCACCGCCACCACCGCCGCCACTACAGGCTGCCAGGGTGAGTGCCAGAGGAAGGGTTGCAAGGGTAAAGCGTGACTTGGACATATTGTCCTCCATGGACGGTAGCGACGTATCTGGTCAAGTATAGGAGGGAGATGTGACGAGTCTATGAGTTATAGCAAGAGAGTATGAATCTGGCTCGCTAAGTGAACAATGTATCTTTGAAGGGGTACTGCATTGGCACAGTACCCCGCACAAATGATCAGGCCCGTTGCGGGTTTTTGATCTGATCAGCCAGCATGCCGCCCTTACCGAGCAGCTTTTCACGCCAGTCGTCCAGCAGCTGAACGGTGTCGTGGTCGTTCGGGTGGAAGCCCGGACGGAAGAAATCCAGATACTGTGGCAGCAGTTTCGGGAACAGGCCTTTCGGGCTCCACAGGTACCAGAAACCTTTCAGGTTACCCCATACATCGAACAGTTTGCGGTCTGCCCACAGCATGCGCGTATGGCCAATACCAACGACAGCAAAGAAGAAGAAGGTGACGATAATCATGGTCAGAACGCGGGTGAAGTAACCACCACCGATCAGGTTGTATACATCGTACGCCACGATTTTGTGTTCGTTCTCTTCCAGTGCGTGCCACATCCACAGCTTCAGCGCTTCAGGGTCCTGAATGTTGGATTGGTGCGATGGATCGCGCAGCAGCTGCTCCGCCAGAATGGCGGTGTAGTGTTCCAGTGCTACGGTCACCGCCAGCTGGAGCTTCTTCGGCAGTACTTTACGGGCAAAGCGCAGCAGGTAGCCGAGATCGCGGTCGAGATTGTCGGCCGGGAAGCCATGTTTCTCTGCCAGATCGTTGAAGGCTTTGTGCTCTTTGCTGTGCATCGCTTCCTGGCCGATAAAGCCTGAAACCTGTGCTTTCAGCAGCGGGTCGGAAATGTCTTTACGGTAGTTACGGACTGAGTCCACGAAGAAGGTTTCACCTTCCGGGAACAGAGTCGACAGCGTGGTCCAGAAGGTGGTCAGGAACGGACTGTCACGGTACCAGTAACGCTTGGTGTCATCGGCGAACTCGAAGTCCATGCGGCGTGGTGGAATGTTGGCTTTTGCCCCTGCTGTCTGACGGACAGGGGTAGAATCTGCTGTGCTTGCCTGAGTCATAGCGTTGTCTCCTGCATCGTTATTGTATTTATCCGACGAGTATTTAAGCCCCGTTTCCGACGTGATGGGAGGTAAGAGGCGGACAACCTGAGCGGGTGGATTTGCGCAAAAAAAACGTCGAAAGCGGCGTAACCGGCTCAGACAGGTGGGAAGGTGGGGCTGGAAAGGGAAAATAGCGCCAGTCCGTGGCACAAAATCACCCGGTTAATACCTGCGGATGATGATTTCAGGGGGTTCTAATCTGCCATCAGGCTTCCGCAAGGGGCTGCATTTGTTTCAGAAACTGTGTCAGGCGCTCGGACAGGGACAGTTGTTCCTGCTGATAGTCATCAATCAGTCCCCACTGACTGAAATGCCCGCGGCAGAATCCCTGGCAGATATCGTTGTAGTAAATGCACTGACGCCCCATGACCGCCAGTACCCAGAAACCGCAGCCTTCATCTCCCCAGGGGTGCTGTTGCCATAGTTCGGGTTTGGGTAACTGAATCAGCTGCCACAGTGCCTGGCTGCTGGTGTCCATACGCTGACAGGCGTCGGCCAGCATGGCCGTCAGTTCTGGTTCGTTGATGGGTGACCATTGGTTGTTCATATCAATTCCCCCATGTGAATTGAACGCTTACGTTATCAGCTGAGGGTATGACAATTTGATGACTGATTGATGACGGTGTCAGCAGCCAATCAAAAAGCCCCGCAATGACGAATCATGACGGGGCTTTCTGTTGCCGCTGCTTTATCAGCAGCAGTGGCTTACCGGATTACTTGTAAACAGGGAACTGTTCACACAGAGCAACCACTTTAGCCTGTACTTCTGCTTCAACGGCTTCAGAGTTACCAGCTTCCAGCGCATCCAGGATGTCGCAGATCCAGCCAGCCAGTTCTTTCGCCTGTGCTTCTTTGAAACCACGGCTGGTGATGGCCGGAGAGCCGATACGCAGACCAGAGGTTACGAAAGGAGAACGTGGGTCGTTTGGTACAGAGTTCTTGTTCACAGTGATGTTGGCGCGGCCCAGAGCAGCGTCAGCGTCTTTACCTGTGTACTCTTTACCGATCAGATCAACCAGGAACAGGTGGTCGTCGGTGCCACCGGAAACCACGTTGATACCACGGCTGATGAAGGTTTCTGCCATAGCGCGAGCGTTAGCCAGAACCTGTGCCTGATACGCTTTGTAGTCGTCAGACATGGCTTCTTTGAAGCAAACCGCTTTCGCAGCGATAACGTGCATCAGTGGGCCGCCCTGAGATTCAGGGAATACTGCGAAGTTCAGCTTCTTGTTCAGCTCTTCGTCTTCGTTGGCCAGAATCAGACCACCACGTGGACCACGCAGGGTTTTGTGAGTGGTGGTGGTAACAACGTCAGCAATACCAACCGGAGACGGGTACTGGCCAGCGGCGATCAGACCGGCAACGTGTGCCATGTCAACTAACAGGTAAGCGCCAACTTCGTCAGCGATGGTGCGGAAACGCTGCCAGTCAACAACACGGCTGTAGGCAGAGAAACCAGCAACGATCATTTTTGGCTTGTGTTCACGTGCCAGACGCTCAACTTCTTCGTAGTCGATTTCGCCGGTTTCCGGGTTCAGACCGTACTGAACGGCGTTGTATACACGACCAGAGAAAGATACTGCTGCACCGTGAGTCAGGTGACCACCGTGTGCCAGGCTCATGCCCAGAATGGTGTCGCCTGGCTGACACAGTGCGAAGTAAACCGCTGCGTTCGCCTGGGAACCGGAGTGTGGCTGTACGTTAGCGTAGCCTGCACCGAACAGTTCTTTAGCACGGTCGATGGCCAGTTGCTCGATCACGTCAACGTGCTCACAACCACCGTAGTAACGCTTACCCGGGTAGCCTTCGGCGTACTTGTTGGTCAGCTGGGAACCCTGAGCTTCCATAACACGCGGGCTGGTGTAGTTCTCGGATGCGATCAGCTCGATGTGATGCTCCTGACGGGCATCTTCGGCTTTCATCGCTGACCACAGTTCCGGGTCAAAATCCGCTATGTTCATATCACGGCTAAACATCAGGGCGTCCTCGTTAAAAAGTTGACTGAATAGTCCAGTTTTAGCTTAAAAATTTAGGCGGGCATTCTACCCTAAAGTCCTTGATCTGGCACTTGAGAAGCGATCATCAAGTGCCTGAACTTTGCTCATGATAGAAGAGACAGGTTGTAACGGGGCTTTGCCGGCTGTCAGCCGTCTTTCAGAATGTCGTGAATATCCGCTACGGGGACGGGGCGGCTGAACAGGAATCCCTGAACTTCTTCGCATTGCGCTGTGATCAGGAAGTTGAGCTGATCTTCGGTTTCAACCCCCTCAGCGATAATACCCATGCCCAGGTTATGCGCCATGGCAATGATGGTGCGGGTAATCTGCGCATCGTCTTTATTGTCCGGCAGATTCTGAATAAAGCTGCGGTCAATTTTCAGGGTGTCCACCGGGAACTGCTTGAGGTAGTTCAGCGATGAATAGCCGGTACCGAAGTCATCAATGGCCGTGCGAACGCCCAGCTCACGCAAGCTGTTGAGTACACCCAGAGTGTGTTCGATATCGTCGATCAGTATGCTTTCGGTCAGCTCCAGTTCGAGCTGGTCGGCACGGATACCTGAACGTGTGATCGCTCGGGTAACGATGTCGATGAAATCGGCCTGCTTGAACTGACGGGCAGAAACGTTAACGGCGATGCGCTGTAATTCGATGCCTTCGTCCAGCCAGCGGGCAAACTGCTCACACGACTGTTCCAGCACCCACTGGCCAATCGGTACGATCAGGCCGGTGTCTTCGATAATCGGAATAAAGCGACCCGGTGGAATAAGCCCCTTCTTAGGGTGTTGCCAGCGCAGCAGGGCTTCAGCGGCCACGGCTTTGCCGGAGCGGGCCTGATACTGTGGCTGGAAGTAGAGAAGTAACTGATCCCGCTTCAGCGCTTGGCGCAGGTCGTTTTCCAGCTCCAGCAGTTCCACTGCTTTTTCATTCATTTTCTTGTTAAAGAACTGCACGTTATCGCGTCCCAGGCTCTTGGCGTGATACATGGCGATATCGGAGTTTTTCAGCAGTTCGATCACACTGCTGCCGTCGTACGGATAAATGGCAATACCGATACTGCCACTAAGGAACATTTCTTTCTGACCGACGATGTAAGGGCGATTCAGTTCGTGCAGGATACGTTCAGCAACTTTAATGGCGGTGTCGGCGGCTTTGTCGTTATCCAGCTGATCACCAATGGCGATGGTGAATTCATCACCGCCCATACGGCACACCAGATCCTGCTTTTTGGTGCAGTTGCGCAGTCGCTGGGCAACCTGTTTCAGCACCTGGTCACCGGTTGGGTGCCCCATGGAGTCGTTGATGGGTTTGAAGCGATCAAGGTCGATAAACAGCAGGGCGACGCTTTCGTCGTTTTTACTGGCGCTCTGCAGCATGACATCCAGACGTTCGTGCATCTGGCTGCGATTCGGCAAGCCTGTCAGCGGATCGAAGTAAGCCAGCTTGTGAATACGTTCTTCAATCACTTTACGTTCAGTGATATCGGACATGATGATAATCAGACTCTGAACGTCAAAGCCTTCGTCGCGAATGGCACTGACGCCCGCCCAGCCGGTACGGGTTTCGCCATTTTCACGGGTATAGAAAATCTCACCCTGCCAGTAACCATCGACCACCAGTGCTTCACCAATTTCAGAGAAGAACCCGCCGTCATGGTGTTTCTGAGAAATCAGGAAATCCGGGGTTTTACCAAGTACATTGCCAGCGGTGTAGCCGGACATATTGGTGAATGCCTGGTTAACTGAGACAATCTTCAGAGTGCGATCTGTAATCAGAATGGCCTCGTTACTGTTGTCGAATACTTCTGCCGCCAGTTTCAGCTGCTGCTCAATCTGGCGCTGTTCGGCAACGTCACGGCAAATACCAATAATGCCCTGAACTTCACCATGGTCATTCCACAGCAGCGACGCCTGCAACTCGATAAGAACTTCGCTACCGGTGCGGGTGCGGGCAGGGAAATCGCGGCTGATCAGGTTCCTGGTCAGGCGCGGTTGCTCCGGATTGGCCCGTGCTTCGTGAATCGCGTTGTGCAGGTCACGAACCAGCTGGCGCAGGTCAGAGCGTTTAAAGATAGCACCAGCGCCTTCGCGCAGCAGTTCATCCGGTTTGTAGCCCAGCAACGGCTCGACCGAGGAGCTGACAAAATCGAAATTCAGGTTGGCATCCGTGGCCCAGATAATGTCGCTTACGTTTTCTGCCAGTAAGCGGTAGCGACGCTCTGATTCTGCGATGCGTTCCTGCTTCTCAATGTCTTCTGTAACGTCGCGGCCGGTGCCGATGTAGCGGTCGACACATCCCTTTTCGTTGACGCTGAAAGGGGTGTCGACGAAACGGATAACTCGCACCCGACCTTCATAGTCACGGAAGCGCACATTGGTTTCGTTTTTCTGGCCAATCGGAGTATGGCGGTTTTTTACCAAGGCGTCGTGGATAACGCCGGTCTCTGAATCCAGGCTCAGTGTTGTCCAGTCTCCGCGGGGGATTTTGTCCTGTGGATAGCCCAGCAACTCGGCGATGGAACGGTTGTAGAACACCACCCGGGTTTGCAATTCGTCATTAATCTCGATGACGTAAACAACATCGGGCAGGGCAGACGTTACCTTCGACCAGAAGGATTCACGTTCCTGAATCTGTTCAATGGCTTTTTTACGGTCGGTGATGTCGATCAGGGTCAGCAGAGCCTGGTTGTCGGCGCCGGAACGCAGGCTGAGGTTTACCCAGTAGTTGCGGATTTCGCGCTGAAACGTCCACAACTGCATTTCAAATTCGGTGGTGCTCAGGTTGAGTTCAATCGCGCGCTGAACGGCGCTGTAGAAATCGTGGCGGTCCTGTACTAACAGCTCTGTGTAGTCACGCAGCAGGTGTTCACGATCACGGGCGTGGGACATGCGCACTGCGGCATCATTGACGTTAATCAGGCGTGCATGGCCATCATTCTTATCCAGATCTGTCAGGTCGAGCAGGCAGTGAGCAACACCGGCTTCTTCAAACAAGGCCTTGTAGCGCTCCCGGCTCTCTTCCATAGCCTGGGTTGCTTTCACATTGTCGGTAACATCGCGCAGCAGCCACACCATACCGACAATCCGCTTGCCGTCGTACAGTGGGTTGTATATCTGCTCAAGAATGCGCTCTTCATCACCGATACTGATGGTCAGCTGACGTCCGCTTTCCTGCAGGTATTCAAGCTCCAGCGGCGATAAGCCACGATTCCACAGAGCGCTTTCGTCCGGCCACAGGGAGCTCAGAGACTTGCCGAGGAACTGGCGTGCACCGAGTTCAATCAGTAATGCAGCGCCTTGCGGGTTGGCATAGTCGATCACGCCCATGGCATCGGTTGATATCAGTGCATCATCAACGGAGATCAGTACACGGTCGGCGCGCTGCTCGGTGCGCCGACGCTGTTGTTCCAGACGCTGGGCGCGTTTCTCTTCGCGGCGCAGGAAATACCACAACATGCCAGCGAGTACGCTGAATACGACCAGTACGGATAACGGGTTACGGATACGGTTCCAGGTCGAGATGATAATGTCTTTCTCAACCGGCAGGGCCATGACATCCCAGTGCGTGTAGGGGATGTTGGTGCGGTACAGGGCCCGTTCTTCATCCTGCTTGCTTAGGGCTGGCTGTGATGCTGAATCAGCATAATAGCGTTCACGGATTGAAATCGAATTGGTCCTGGTATCGATCAGAATCATTTCGAAACCGGGGAAGCGACCACCGTAGATAATTTCTGACAGCTTGCTGTAACTGCGGCGACTGACAAAAACGTACTGTTCGCCGCTGTCGACGCTGAAGCGTGTAAAAAAGTAATAGCCACCGCGAGAGCCATAGCGCAGCGAGAACATTCCTTCGTTCTCTCCGGAGGCAGCGATGTTGGTATAAATGTCGGCGATTTCCCACGAGCTGAGCGTACCGCCGCCATCGGCCAGTACATCGCCGGAATCAGAGAAAAGCGTATAGCCGGTAACATTGAAGAAGGCCTGCTGAACGTCATTCCATAACTCAGCCCGCGAGTCTTTGTTGCCCTGTGCGCTGCGGTGCAGCAGATTCTGATAGCCGTGGCAGAACATGCGGTTGGCCGCCAGGCCAGCCTGGGCCAGCAACCCGGATTGACGGGCGTAGTTGTCCAGAATCAGGCGCACCTCGGAGTCGCGCTTTTCCATCTCCGCTTCATACTGGCGCCAGCTGTTTGCAATCAGAACCAGCACCAGAAACAGGAAACTCAATGCGAAAAGTGGTGCATTCAGGCGTGTGGATGACACCCCGGAACGTTCCTGGCTCTGAGAAAACAAGTTGAACAGCATTAATGCACTGATCCGGAAACAACAAATATGGCCTAAGTATAGACATCAGTGGTCATGATTAAACCCATGGCCTATAGGTTGGCGCTAACTTACCTGTCATGTTTGCGCTGATGGAACGGCGTATGGTGGTCGGATGGACAGCGCTGAAGCCGCGCCACGGTTGCCTTTGCAGGCGCTTTTCAGTAGCTTTGCCGGCAACTGATACGAGGGGTTTTTTACATGGCACAATACGTATTCACCATGAACCGCCTGGGCAAAATTGTTCCGCCCAAGCGTCAGATTCTGCGTGACATCTCGCTGTCGTTCTTTCCTGGCGCCAAAATCGGTGTGCTGGGTCTGAACGGTTCCGGTAAATCGACGCTGCTGAAGATTATGGCGGGCCTTGATTCCGACATCATTGGTGAGGCGCGCCCACAACCAGACCTGAAAATCGGCTATCTGCCGCAGGAACCTGAGCTGGATCCTAACAAAGACGTGAAAGGCAACGTGGAAGACGGTCTGGCCGAGCTGATGAATGCCCGTGCCGAGCTGGATGCTGTGTATGCCGCTTATGCCGAGCCGGATGCTGATTTTGATGCGCTGGCGAAGAAGCAGGGCCGACTGGAAGCTCTGATTGAAACCGCTGGTGGCCACGATGTGGATCGCCAGATGGAAATTGCGGCTGATGCGCTGCGTTTACCGCCATGGGATGCCGATGTTACCAAGCTGTCCGGCGGTGAGCGTCGTCGTGTGGCGCTGTGCCGTCTGCTGATGTCCAAGCCGGATATGCTGTTACTCGACGAACCAACCAACCACCTGGACGCCGAATCCGTGGGCTGGCTGGAACAGTTCCTGGAAGAATACCCGGGCACCGTGGTGGCCATTACCCACGACCGTTACTTCCTCGACAACTGTGCTGAGTGGATTCTGGAGCTGGATCGTGGCCACGGTATTCCGTACCAGGGCAACTACACCACCTGGCTGGAAACCAAAGAAGCCCGTATCGAGCAGGAAAAGAAACAGGAAGAGGCTCACGCCAAGGCTATCAAGCACGAGCTGGAATGGGTGCGTAAAGGTGCCAAGGGTCGTCAGGCCAAGTCCAAAGCCCGTCTGGCCCGTTTCGAAGAGATGAACTCCCGCGAGTTCCAGGCGCGTAACGAAACCAACGAAATCTATATTCCACCGGGTCCGCGTCTGGGCGACAAGGTTATCGAGTTTCATAACGTCACCAAATCCTTCGGTGACCGCGTGCTGATCGACGACCTGAGCTTCACCGTACCGCCGGGCGCCATCGTCGGCATCATCGGTGGTAACGGTGCTGGTAAATCCACCCTGTTCCGCATGATCGCCGGTCAGGAACAGCCGGATTCCGGTGAAGTGATTACCGGTGAAACCGTGAAGCTGGCCTTTGTTGAGCAGCTGCGTGACGAACTGGACGACAAGAAAACCGTGTGGGAAGCCATCTCCGACGGCCTGGATATGATCAACATCAACGGCAAAGACTACCCGAGCCGCTCCTACATCGGCCGCTTTAACTTCAAAGGCGGCGATCAGCAGAAGCGCGTGGGCGAGCTGTCCGGTGGTGAACGTGGCCGACTGCAACTGGCTTACACCCTGAAACAGGGCGCTAATGTACTGCTGCTCGACGAACCGTCCAACGACCTCGACGTAGAAACCCTGCGTGCGTTGGAAGAAGCCATCGACGCCTTCCCGGGCGCGGTGATGGTGGTATCCCACGACCGCTGGTTCCTCGACCGTATTGCCACTCACATTCTGGCGTACGAAGGTGAATCGAAAGTGACCTTCTTTGAAGGTAACTACACCGAGTACGAAGAAGACCGTAAGAAACGCCTGGGCAACGATGCGGCGCCTAAGCGTATGAAGTACAAGCGGTTGGCGTAATTGCTGAAAGTCAGACGTCGGACGTCGGATGCCTGAAGCCTGAAGCCTGAAGCCTGAAGCCTGAAGCCTGAAGCCTGAAGCTTGAAGCACGAAAAAAGCTTGACGCTGCGTGATCAGAAAACACACTGATCGCCAGCGTCCGACCTCCGACCTCCGACCTCCGACCTCCGACCTCCGACCTCCGACCTCCGACCTCCGACCTCCGACCTCCGACCTCCCGCGCCCTTGCTATCTCAGCAATTCCTACTACACCTAAATAGAAGCTGGCCGGGCAGTCGGGCTGGCCTTATTGCTGAGGTAAATAATGGATCAACGCCAGTTTAAACGCGTGCACTTTCTGAACCGGGTTCAGGTAGAGACCAATGGTCAGGTGCTGGAAACCCACTGTCTGGATATCAGCCTGCGTGGCGTGCTGCTGGTGAGGCCAGAGAGTGCGAACTGGAAATTCGAGCAGCAGATCAAAGTCACTTTGCAGCTGTCCGAAACAGACGTTATAGAAATGATCTGTTCGCTGGTGCATATCGATGATGATGTCGTGGGTTGCGCCTGTGACTCGATGGATCTCGACAGCATGACCGCTCTGCGTCGCTTGCTGGAGTTGAATCTGGCCGACCCGTCGGCAGTTAACCGGGAACTGGCGGAGCTGGTGCGGCCGAAAATGGAAGACTGATTTCCCCCCCTTTAAACCGGTATAGTAACGACCTGTTATTTCAGACGGGTCGTATCCATGTTTTTTCCTACCCTCGAAGGTCAGCCGTTCTCATCTGCTACCGGCAAAATTGTCTGCGTCGGACGCAACTATGCCGAACATGCCAAAGAGCTGAATAACCCTGTGCCTTCGGCGCCAATTCTGTTTATTAAACCGGCCGATGCCGCCGTTGCTATGAGCCCGGTTTTTACCGTGCCGGCAGATCGCGGTTCCGTACATCATGAGCTGGAAATCGCCATTCTGATTGGTGAGCGTTTATCGGCTGCCAGTGAAGAAGACGTGGCCCGTGCAGTTGCTGGTGTTGGTCTCGGTCTGGATCTGACATTGCGTGATGTGCAGGCCGGCTTAAAAGACAAGGGTCACCCCTGGGAAATCGCCAAAGCCTTTGACGGAGCCTGCCCGCTGAGCGAGTTTGTGTCACCGATGGCTGTGTCTGACTGGGGCGATATTGAGCTGCAACTGCAGCGCAATGGTCAGTTACAACAACAGGGCAACAGTGGCGATATGCTGTTTCCGGTGCTGCCACTGATCGCGCATATGAGCAGTATTTTTACCCTGAATCCCGGCGACATTATCATGACGGGTACGCCGGCGGGCGTTGGCCCGCTGCAGTCTGGCGATGAACTCCAGGCATCACTGGCCGACTGGCTGGTGGTGAACTGTCGTGTAGCCTGAGGCCGTGACCATGATCAGTTGTGATTCACCGGGGCTGGCGCCCGTCGATCAGGCACTGGCAACCTTGCTTGCTGGCGTTGTGCCTCTGCAACGCAGCGAGCGCGTTGTGCTGGCAGAGGCAGCTGGTCGCGTTCTGGCGGAAAGTATTACCAGTCCGATGAATGTGCCACCGGCAGCGAATTCCGCCATGGATGGTTATGCCATCCGTGCGGCCGATGTGCAGCAGGCCACTGAGCTGACGCTTATTGGCCGTAGTATGGCAGGCCACCCTTTCGAGGGCAGTGTGGCGCCAGGCGAATGCGTGCGCATTATGACCGGAGCACTGCTGCCGGCTGGCACGGACACTGTGGTGATGCAGGAAAATGTCACCTTGCCGGCAGATGGTGCGGTGGCCTTCGCTCAGCCGGCGGTGGCGGGTGATAACGTACGCGCCGCTGGCGAAGACATCCTTCATGGCCAGCTGTTGTTCAGTGCGGGGCGGCGATTGCGAGCAGCTGATACCGGGCTGCTGGCCAGTATTGGCATCGACAGTGTCATGGTGTCTGCTCGTCTGAAAGTGGCCTTGCTGGCTACCGGCGATGAGCTGGTGGAGCCGGGTTCGCAGCTGGCTGATGGTCAGATTTACCAGAGCAACAGTTTCGGCGTCGGCGCCTTGTTGCAGCGTTTCGGTTGCGAAGTACTCTCTATGGGTACCATTGAAGATTCCGAAGCTGCGTTACGGCAAGCATTTCAGCGTGCCGATGAAGTGGCCGATGTGGTGCTCACCACCGGAGGGGTATCGGTTGGCGAAGCCGACTATACCCGTGATGTACTGGAGTCACTTGGGCGTATGGATTTCTGGCGGCTGGCGATCAAACCGGGTAAGCCCTTTGCCTGTGGTCGCCTGCCTTCAAGCCTCTTTATCGGTTTGCCGGGCAACCCTGTGTCGGCGCTGGTGACTCTGCATCAGCTGGCATTACCAATGTTGCGTAAGCTGCAGGGTGAAGACGCCGTGCAACCTGTACGTTTGCCAGCTAAGGCTGCGGCCATGCTGCGCAAGCGCCCGGGGCGGTTAGATCTGCAGCGTGGCGTCTGGTCGCTGGCGGAGGATGGAAGCCTTCAGGTGCGGGCGACCGGCGGGCAAAGTTCGGGGGTGCTCAGTTCTCTGAGTGAGGCTAACTGCTTTATCGTGCTCGAGCAGGAACGCGGGCGTGTTGAAGCCGGTGAAATGGTAACCATTGAGCTGTTTGATGGCCTGCTGCTGTAGCAGGCCAATCATCTATCAGGCGCGAAAGCGATTCACCTGCTGGTGCAGATCATTCGACAGGCGTGCAATTTCTTCACTGGCCAGTGCACTCTGATTGGCGCTTTCCGACACTTCTTTCAGCCCCATACTGAACATACTGACGTTCTTATGAATCTCGTCCGCGACCTGTGCCTGTTCTTCTGTGGCGGTCGATACCTGGAAGTTCATTTCAGCAATGCGGCTGACGGCTGAGGCGATAGACTCCAGCAGTTCGCCGGCTTCACGGGCATAGCCAAGACTGCTACTGGCATCCGTACTTGCCTGATTCATGGTGCTCACGGCTTCGCTCGCTGAACTCTGCAGTTGCTGAATCATGGTGCCAATGGATTCTGTAGCCTCCTGGGTGCTCTGCGCCAGCTTGCGCACTTCATCAGCCACGACGGCAAATCCACGACCAGCTTCACCGGCGCGAGCAGATTCGATGGCGGCGTTCAGCGCCAGCAGGTTGGTTTGTTCAGCGATGCTGCGAATGACGGTCAGCACTTCACTGATCTCACCAGACTGGCTGTGCAGCTGGTTGATGACGTCTGATGCATGACTCACTGAGGTGGACAACGTGTTGATTGCATTCAGGTTCTGCTGCACCTTTTCTCGTCCCTGGCGTGCCTGCTGATCGGCGGCGGTGGCTTGCTCTGAGGTGCTGTTGGCGTTGCCAGCAACTTCCTGAACCGCGCCAGACATCTGCGTAATGGCGGTAGCGACCATGCCCACCTGATCTTCCTGATGACTTACGGTAGAACTGACCTGGCGGCTGATGCTGCTCATCTCTTCTGCGGCAGTGCTGGACTGATGGGCCGCATCGCGCAGATTGGTAACCAGAGAGTGGAAGCTGGTCAGCATGTGGTTAAAGGACGCGCTGAGGCGGGTCAATTCGTCACGGCCGTCTTCTTTCACCCGGCGGGTCAGATCCAGATGCGCGGTGATCTCATCAAGATCACGACCCAGCTCGGCTACAGGGTCCTGAATGGAGCGGTAAATACCTATTCCGATAACTGAGACCAGGACAAACAGCAGTGCGGCTAAGAGCAGCAGATTCATTTTCAGCGCAGCAAAATTTTCCTGAGATTCGGCAACGAATGCTTCTGAAACTTCCAGTTGCAGGCTGATGAGTTTATCCAGCGCAATCGTCAGAGGATCAAAAGCGCCGTACAGTTCCGCAATGAACTGCTGGTTATTCATACTTAAAAACGTACCTGCCGAGACTTGTTGCAAAAACCGCTCAGCGACAGCAGCGGCTTTTCCGAATTCCTGGTCGGCAGCGGCGATCAGGCGTTTTTCTTCTGCTGTCAGCAGTGTCGCCTTGTAGGCATTCCACTCGTCTTCGGCGCGGGCGCGGGCATTGTGAATCGCATCGTTCAGCTGACTGGCACTCAGCTATTGCCCCCTGAATTTGTGGAAAAGATCGACGATGGCAATACCGTACTGATCTGATGTGGCCTTTATCTGCTTCAGAGGAACCACACGATCGTGATACAGCGACTCAATGCCGGAATTCAGCGTGGACATAGAATTGAAGCTGATGGTCAGCACCAGCACGAGAAGCAGTAAAGGCATTGCCGCCATCGTAGTAAGACGCTGGCGAATGGAAAAGGAACGAAACATGGGGTTCTCCGCAAATCAGAATGACGCCAGTTGACGATGGCGTTATGCCTTAAGATTAGTACGGATTGTCAGAAATGTTTGCTTGGTGATAGTTTTATCACAACAAAAAAGCCACCCGGAGGTCATTGCTGTCCCACAAATTTTTATTTGAACTTTTGCGAAATATTCCAGGCCCCTTGTCCTCATAGAGGGGCCTTCCGAAACGTCGGA